>NZ_JBIWGZ010000001.1:0-972494 GCF_044763875.1 Rummeliibacillus sp. NPDC094406
AGAAAATTAAAAGGACTAAGTCCGGTACAATACCGAATTCAATCCTCCATAGCTGCTTAACTTAATATAATGTCTAACTTTTTGGGGTCAATTCATAACAAGGAACAGCGCTTATTTTCATTAAAGGGCCATTTAATTGAAGAAGGGTGTTACATCTTGTAATAATTAATTAGAGAAAGTATACTGAGGAATATTTCTATGAAGGAGAACATTTATGATTTTTGAGATTATTTCAGGATTGCTTAGTAGCATCGGACAAGATAACTCTTTAAATACAAAGAAAATAGATAAGCATATAGAGGAATTACGAAAATATAACTGGTTTAATGAACTATATGATCACGAAAAGTATCATCGTTTGTTTTTCGTCAATAGGCGTGTGAGGAAGTTTTTGCAAAGTACATATTGAACTAAAAGGCTGATTAACAATTTAAATGCACAAAACTCCTTTATAACTTTCCTTGAAAAGCAATTAAGTAAATAATTCTTTTATTCTGCTAACGGACCATATAGTTGAATAAACACATAAAATAAAAACAGTGGGAACGAATGCTTCCCACTGTGTAATACGTTATTTAGTTGGTGTTTTTATTTCTTGTTTTGAAAATTCTGGTAATTTAATTTCACTAACAAATGTTGAGGCTAAAAGTAATGCACCACCAAGCATTTGAACCAATGTCATTTCCTCTTGCAGAATAATTGCCGAAATCAGTATTGCTACAAATGGGTCTACATAACTTAGCATCGCAATACTTTGTCCTTTTAATTTCTCCATACCAGAAAAGAATAACCAAAATCCAATCCCTGTATTGACGATCCCTAAAATTAAAATAAATGGAATAGAAGAACTTGATACTTCAAACATACCAAAGCCTTCAGTAAGGAAAACGTAAGGCATGAGCAGTAAAGCAGTTATTCCTAGCTGAATAATTGTCAGCTCTAGTTTTCCCATATCTTTAATATATTTATTTAACAGCAATAATGCAGCGTAAAAGGTAGCTGCTATTAATCCATAAGAAAGTCCGAGGATATCTTTTGTTTTAGATGCGCTCACACCTTCACCTACAATCAATACTAGACCCATAATCGCGATAATAATACATACAATTTTTTTAATAGATAATTGTTCTTTCAGTACAAACGGAGAAAGAAGCATCACAAACACTGGGGCAAAGTAATATCCAAGTGTTGCATTGGCAATTGTTGTATAGTCGTAGGATTGGTAAAGAAAAACCCAATTTCCTCCCAATGCAATACCAGAAAGAAACAAAATTAATGCATTCGATTTCACTAAATTCCATGATATTTTTTTCTTCATGACGAAGAATATTAATGTTAAAAATAAGCATCCTATAATACTGCATAGTAAAGCTCTTTCGCTCGAAGAAAGGTCAATGTATCGAACTACTATACCAATTGTACCGAAAATGACCATTGATAATATAAACTGAATTTTAGATTTCATTGTTTACTCCTTCGAATCTGCGAAACAGCTTATATTTCGCAGATTCTTAATCTGTATTTAATATAAGCTTTTTCAGTGCTGACTGGGCAGCTGGAGTAAACGGTGGTGGCGGTGATGTTGAAAATGGCTTCCAAATGTAGTGACTTATATTTGATAATGGCATATTAATTCCCTCCAGATTCTGTAAAAGTTTTTTATTCACTAATTATACTAAATAAATACCGAGAGAGATTCATTAATAATAAAGATTTCTTATTGTACTAACTGGTTTAAGCGTTGAAGATGAGATTGAAAGGCAGCTTTAGTTCAATAACTAATAGATGTTATACTTTTAACGAATTCGATGTTCAAAAACTAAGAATATGTAAGTGAGGTATTCAAAATAATGATGAAAATAGTACCCCCTAAGCCTTTCTTCTATAAAGGTGGAGAGAAAGCCGTTTTACTATTACATTCTTTTACAAGTAATACGATTGATATGAAAAAGTTAGGGAAGTATTTGCAAAAGAACAATTATTCTTGCTATGCACCATTATATAGTGGACATGGTTTAACAGCAGAAGAACTTCTCACATATGGACCGTCAGATTGGTGGCAAGATGTATTAAATGGATATCAGTTGTTGAAGGATGAAGGTTTTGAAAAAATAGCTGTGATTGGTCTTTCTCTTGGTGGTGTGTTTGCATTAAAAGTTGGTCAAGAGTTGGAGATAAATGGTGTTGTGACAATGTCAGTGCCAATACATAGAGAAGCTACTTTTCTACAAAAGCGTGTCTTTCATTATGCAAAAGAGTACAAACAACTTGAAGGGAAAAATGAAGAACTAATAAATTTAGAAATGAAACGTCTTCAAAATATGTCTATCGATTCATTAGTTGAGTTTCAACAGCTAATTGATATAACGATGGATAAATTAGCACGTATAACTTCTCCAATTCGTATATTATATGGTGAATTAGATGAACCATTGTATAAAGAGAGTGCAGAGGTAATTTTTCAAAGCGTTGCGACGAATCAAAAAACAATAAAAGGGTATCCGAACTCTAAACATTTAATGACATTAAGTACGGACATTAACGACGTGAACAAAGATATTCTTACATTCTTAAATGATTTAACTTGGTAGTTTTAATGAATCTTCAACTAACAGTAGATCTACTTCAAGAAGGCGTATCGCTGTTTCCTTCTTCAACTTAACGGGGGCTATTGTTTAATAAGAGAGAGCTGGATTTAGCAGCATTTTTCAATGTTTTTATCTTCAACAATCTGGCGCAATCCTTCAACAAAGGAGAATAAGCTCAAGTTCATTAATGGCCATTTAGTTGAACAAGTATTGACTAAAATATTTATTTAAGCTAATATGTTTTTAAAATATACAGAATATTCTGCTATGAAGAGAAGAGTAATTTTGATTCATTATTTCCAGAGAGCTTCGGTAGGTGGAAAGGAGCAATAATGATCTTAATGAAAAAAGGCTCGGAGCTTTTGCACGGATCTAAGATATACTTAGTGATACTGCGACGGGGTCTCCCGTTATAGAGATAGGGTATAATCAATTATTAATAATTGCCGTACCCAAAGAGGTTGGTATGGTGACATATCAATAAACTGAGGTGGTACCACGGAGATATAAACTCTCGTCCTCAAGATGAATAATCTTGGGGGTGAGAGTTTTTTGTCGTTTAGAAGTATTAATGTGAATTTACAAAAAAAAGATAAACTAATAGAAATTGGAGCGGATAAGAATGAATAATGAGCAAACAACTCTTAGAATAGAGAAATTAGAGACTTTGAGATCACAGGGGGTTCCAGTATATCCTGACAGATTTCCGACAAATTATGAACTTTACGAATCATCTTTACTTGAGGATGGAACATCAGAGGTTCGAATAGCAGGAAGAATCATGGGGATTCGTCAGTTTAGTAAATTTAGTTTCATCACAATTTCAGACATACAAGGTCATTTACAACTTCTTCTGAAAAAAGACGAAGTTGGGGAAAAAGCTTATAATGATTTCATAAACTTTTTCGATATTGGAGATTTTATTGGTGTTGAGGGAAATATGTATACAACGAAAACAAATGAAAAAACGCTTCGTATCGAAAATTATATTTTGCTTGGAAAAGCATTACACACACTACCAGATAAATGGCATGGATTAAGCAATATAGACACACGTTATAGACAACGTTATTTAGATTTAATGATGACAAAAGAAACGCAAGTTCGTATGTTAATGCGAACAAAGTTAGTTCGTGCTGTTCGTAGATTCTTAGAAGAAAAAGACTTTTTAGAGGTGGAAACACCTGTGTTACAACATACTTCCTCTGGTGCTTTAGCACGCCCATTTAGAACGTATCATAACTCATTAGAAACGGAATTAAACTTACGAATTGCACCAGAGACTTACTTGAAAAGACTAATTGTAGGAGGCTTTACAAAAGTATTTGAATTTGCAAAGTGCTTTAGAAATGAAGGAATCAGTCCTCAACACCTTCAAGAATTTACAATGGTTGAAGGCTATGCAGCTTATTGGAACTATGAAGATACAATGGCACTCATGCGTGAAATGATTTTATATGTTCTTAAACAAACTTTTAATACAACAGTTATTAATATACAAGGGCAAACGATCGATTTTTCATTAGAGTGGAACGTTGTTTCATTTAGAGATTTAATTCTAAAAGATACGGGCATTGATATTGATTTGTATCCAGATGTAAAAGACTTATATGAAGAAACAAAGAGGAAAAATATTTATTTAGAACAAGAGAATATCGAGACTTTAGGTAGAGGAAACTTTATTGACCTTCTATATAAAAAAATGTGTCGTCCACAATTAATAGAACCAACATTTTTAATCAAACACCCTATTGATTTATCACCATTAGCTAGAGCAGATGATGACAATCCAGCAATTACAGATCGATTCCAATTAGTAGTCAATGGTGCTGAGATTATCAATGCGTATTCAGAATTAGTGGACCCTATTGAACAGAGAAGACGATTAGAGGAACAAGCCATTCTAAAAAGTGGTGGCGATTTAGAAGCAATGGAAATGGATGAAGACTACTTATTGGGTATGGAATATGGGATGCCCCCGATTTCTGGTTGGGGATTTGGGATTGAACGATTATTAATGGTACTAACGGATAGTGATACAATTAAAGATTGTGTATTATTTCCATTAACTAAAAAACAACTTTAATAGGATTCCCAATAACAGTGTTCCTTGTTAGTCAAAGGTGATGAACTATAATTTATTGAACAATAAAGTTATAATGTGCTTTTTTCTTATTCAACTAAAGCACGCTATCCTTGAAAATAAGGATAGGCGCTTATTTTCATTTAAGGACCATTTTGTTGAAGAGGGATATCTCCAATTTTTAAAGAATACAGTGTTATAAATAAGCTTCTCAAAGGTGGTGAGATAAATAGGGGAAAGATTCAATTTCTTTTTGGACAATGAAACGGAAAAATGTATAATTAACAGACTTCGGAGCGCGGGGTGTGTTTTTGCAGAAGATGAGACCAAGTTACTTATCTTAGAGGCACGAACTCCAGAGGACCTCAAGAAAATGGTGGAAATGCGAACCGATGGTTTACCGCTTGAATATGTTGTTGGATACGCAAAGTTCTGTGGTTTGCGGATAGAAGTGGACCGAGGGGTTTTTGTGCCTCGCCAACGTACCGAGTTTCTTGTTCACCAGGCAGAAGCTCTGTCGTGTTCTGGTGATATCGTCGTTGACCTATGTTGCGGGTCAGGTGCTGTGGGTGTAGCACTGGCGTCAGCTTTAGGACGAGTTGAATTGTATTCTGTGGACATTGACCCTGTCGCAGTACGATGCGCTGGCCGCAACGTAACGGATTTCGGTGGCCATGTTTTTGAAGGTGACTTGTACAAAGCTCTGCCCCTCTCACTTAAAGGCCATGTGAACATCCTAGTTGCGAACGTACCTTACGTTCCTACCGAGGCAATCAAGCTGCTCCCACAGGAGGCTCGTCTGCATGAACCGATGGCAGCACTTGACGGAGGAGAGGATGGACTTGACATTCAGCGAAGAGTAGCAGAAGAAGCATTTCACTGGCTAGCACCTGGAGGACATCTTTTGATAGAGACGAGCGAAATGCAGGCACCTCAGACTTTTGAAATCTTTTCAGGTGCTGGGCTTACCACAAAAGTGGCTAGAGACGAGGAACTGGACGCTACTGTCATTATCGGATCAAATTCCGGTTTTTAGGAGTCAGAGTTTTAAACTCTGACTCTATTTTTTTTATTTTTCTTTTGATCGCAATACATAATATACAACTAAGAGGAGTCCTGCTATAAATAAGCATATATAACTTAAAGTATATTTGCTTTGAACTTCAAAAGGAAAATCTAAGCCTGTCCAGCGCGTAGCAATACCAGTTACACAGAATATTAGAAATAAGAAAAACACTAAAGATCTAATTTAATACTCACTCCCTTCTTTTGTAATGAATTGTAACATATTACCATTAATCGAAAAATATAAAAAATGATTTCAATTCCATTCTTATAGCAACCATTGCCTACTAATTTTTTTATTCAACTAAAGGGTAGTATAGTTCAAAAAAAGTAGTTAAGATATTCAACAATCGGGCGCTATTGTTGAATAATATAGGTAGAAAATAATCAATCTTTTTTCAAAATGGATTCTTTTTATTTATTGAAAAATCCTGGGTGCAAGGGTATTCTAATCAAACTTTATTTCAAAGCAACATCAGATAAATTTTCTAGAATAAAAAAGTGCAAAAGAAAAAGCCAACTCCCCAAAAATAGAGGTGGTCTTTTCATTAGGAAGGTCATAGGAATCTTGCCACAAAAAATGTTGCGAATAATCTTTCGTCTTCCCCTTCATTTTATTGTATGCTAATCGCATTAAGGTAACTAGATAAAAGTCTAAAAGTTAAACCAAGGTACAAAGTACATAAAAGATATGTATATCTCTATTTCAGCTTATTTCGTCTAGTAATGTAACTTCTTAATACCTTCAAAATAAAAAACAAGCAGCCAATTATATTGGTCGCTTGTTTTTTGTCCCCCTTTATATTTAAAAGGGCGATAACATTTAGTTAATGAAATCTTGAGGAATACATTCACGAACACCAGAATTTCTCAATGAGTTAAATAAAGCTGCACTGATTCTTAATATAACATTGTTATCAGTGCCATTTTCTAAGTCATAGATTACGAAGTATGCATTGTCAACTGTAAAAATACATTTTCGTTCTAATTTAAATCCAGGTGGTACAGGAGGAAGATTAAAACGTGGTACAATCACAGGTGTATCACCTTCAGCTCTGATAAAATTGAAAGTTTGTTGGTCAATCTCATAGATATTAACTGGATCAATCTCCACACCATCAGCTGGAATTGTAATTTCATCTTCAACTAATAGGAAAAAGCGTTCGTTTCGAAAATTGAAAAGACTTCTCGCTCCAATTTCAAATGATGCCATTTTATATTCACCTCCTCTCCTCTAAATAAGTTATTCGTATCGAATATAATTGTTTGGACAAAAAGGAAGGTATTAACTGCAAACAAAAAAACAAAACTTAATGAATTATTAAAAATCTAAATAATTCATTAAGTTTTGTTTAATGTACATATTTTTATTACACCTTCACTTTTAGCAGAAAACTAAAGAACATTGATTGGCTAATAAGCTATTGATATGTAATATTGCTCTTATTTACTTACTCTTTATTTTCTTCAGAAATTCCTTCTATTCTATATACCTTTGATGTAAATTCTTCAAAATCTTTATTACATCCTTCGAGATAATTCATTGTATTTTTTTGTAGTTCGCATTGAAAAAAATCTCTTTTATATATTTTTCCAATTTTTAAGTCTCGCAATTCAGCTTCATTCATTAACAGGGTGCTTTAGCACAATAACTAAGGTGTTGTTTTTAAGCTTTTTCTCATTTCCTTCTATTCCACAATCGGGCGCCATTCTGTAACAAGAAACAGCGCTTATTTTCATTAAAGGGCCATTTAATGGAGAGAGCTATTTTGAATTAATGAAGTTAGATAGTGGAACAAAAAGATATTTATCTAAAAATTCAGTTCGTTTTTATTTTCCTGTGGTAAAATATGTAATACGTTGAACTAGGGGAGTGGTTGGGTGAAAATTTAATAATTATTTTTTGTTAATCTTTATCGGAGTTTCATGAAAATATTAAATTGTAATGGGTGGAGGGATTTTCAATGGATTTGTATTATGAAGTTAATGGTAATGGTCATCCTGTGGTTCTCCTCACTGGTGGTGCTGATGTACGGAACTGGAAATTTTTCTCATCTCTTTTAGCGAAACACTACAAGGTCGTTGCTTTTGACTTACGTGGGACAGGGAAATCACCGTCCCCAATAGAAGATGTTAACCATGTTGAAGATTTGCTGTCGCTGCTTGATCATCTAGAAATAAATCAGGCGACACTTATCGGTCACTCAATGGGTGGCCAAATTGCCACCGAATTCACTCTGAATTATCCTGAAAGGGTTTCTAAACTTGTTTTGCTTGCACCTGGATTATCAGGGTTTAGGTATTCAAAGCAATTTGAAGAGAATATGAAGAAGATTCATGAAGCTGCCCCCGATATCGATAAGATGGTTGGGCTTTTGCTCAGTAATCCATCGTATCGTGTTGTAACAGTGAGTCCTCACAGGAATTTGATGGTTCAAATGCTCCGGCACCATATGAATCGAATGTTTGAATGGCCGGCAGTTAAATTGATTTGGCCGGAACCACCGGCCATCGAAAGATTAGGAGAATTGACGGCAAGAACATTATTGATAATCGGTAAGGAGGATTCACCCGATAACCTTGGTGTTGCCAATTACTTTAGAAAGCACTCAGACGCTCGAATCATAGAAATTCCAGGTGCAGACCATATGTTCAATCTCACCCATCCCGAGAAACTGTATCATCAAATAACTAGTTTTATGAAGGAATGAAAAGTTTACTATGCAAAGGACTCCGGGAGAGAGAACGGATTCGTGGCAGCCAAAGAAAACATTCGAAATGCTGATATGATATTGTTTATGAAAAGCAGGTAATGATGCTACCTATATTACCAAGGTGTTTCCTATTCAAGAAATAAAAGCTCAAATCATTCGTCAGTTTTGTAACTTATTTAATTTATAAAACGGGCGATAAAATAATATTAATAGTTCAATTATAGCGCTATCCTTGAATAAGGATAAGCGCTTATTTTCATTTAAGGGCCATATTGTTGAATAAGACTTCCAAACTAAGCTGGATATTCTTGTTAAAATTGATATGAGATTGTGAACAAATGTACTTATACTAATGGGCAGTTTAGTTCAAGAAGAAATTTAATAATAGATTTTTTAGTGTTTTTGTAAGAATGGAGTGTATGTTATTGGAAAAAACTCAAGTGATGGTATACTTTAGTCTGTTTGCAGATGAATTTCCGTTAGAAACAGTAACAAAAAGGTTGGGTGTAGACCCTACAGAAAGTTATAATAAAGGAGATCTAATCAGAAAAATATCTGCTACTAAAAATCTAGTTAGACAGGATACAGCTTGGAAATTAAGCACTGGTTATCAGGAGTCATTGGATGTAGAAATACAATTAGAACAGATTGTCAAACAGATAAGAGATAAAGAAACAGCTATCAATGAATTGAAAATTGAATTTGACTTAGAATGCAGATTCACTATTGTCATTATAATGAACGATGGTTATACGCCAGCATTATGTATAGGTCTTCCAATTATTAAATTTGCTAACAGCATAAAAGCTGATTTTGATATTGACTTATATTCTAATCCTTATGTTGACACAGACGATTGAATAAATTAATGCATTTTTCCTTAATCAATTAATGGTCATCTTCTAAATAACTAAGTTTAGCCAGCCGATTCAGGTTATTGAGTGATAAAAATGGCAGATATAGCAATAATTAAGCTTGTTACAGTTATTAATAATTGTAACAAGCTTTTTTTACAATGAAGAAAGTATTTTCTAAGGGAAGTAAGGATACTTCCGAAATAATTATCGATACAATTCATTAATTTGTTTTGCTATATATTCGGAGCTAAAATCAACCCCATTTCTGAGCCACCACATGATTATCCCAAGTATTGAAGATGCGATAATATCCATTGATAGAGTTATTTCCGTAGGATCAGTGCATTCATTTTCACGTTGTATGACAATCAAGTCCTTTAGTGTCATATGCATTTTTTTATTGAAGCCTGGGTGCTCAAATAGAACAGCTAAAATTTTTCGATGCTTATAAAAATAGTCTAAAAACGTAATTAATTGTTCTTGATTATTTAAGTTATCAATTTGTAAAGTCGGAGACATTTTCAACAACAAGTCGTCGAAAATATCGTAAACTAACTGCTTTAATAAATCATTAATATCTAAAAAATGTAAATAAAAAGTTGCTCGATTTAGCTCGGCACGTTTGGCTATTTTTTGTACTGTAAGCTTCGAAATATCTGGATTTTCAATCAATATATCTACGACAGCTTCTTTAAACATTCGTTTAGAGCGAACAGCTCGTGGATCTTGCTTTTTTTGTGTGGTCAATATAATTCTCCTTTATCTATTAACACGAATTTAGTAAATATTATTTTAAAATTTGTTGTTTAATCAACACTTCTTGAAAAATTGTAAATAGGAATCAATAATAAAAAATGCTATTATCTATTTTATTGACACAGTGTTTAAAAAACAAGCGGGAAGAGGAATAAGTTATATGTCGGAATCAATAAAAATAAACAAAAAAGTTTTATTAACAGTATTAATTTTAGGGTGTTTTTTATCTACACTAAATCAAACACTGTTAAACGTTGCATTAAGTAATTTAATGAACGTATTCTCTGTTTCTGCTACAACCATTCAGTGGCTATCTACAGGTTTTATGTTGGTTAATGGGGTGCTGGTCCCTATAACTGCCTATTTAATGAAACGTTTTTCTACACGCCAATTATTTATTAGTTCAATGCTGTTTTTATTAATAGGCTCTATTTTGTGTGCAGTAGCACCAAACTTCGCTACCTTACTAACAGGCCGTATGATTCAAGCCATTGGAGCAGGAATAATTATGCCATTATTAATGAGTATTGTTATGGTTATTTTCCCTCCAGAAAAAAGAGGGAGTATGATGGGGTTAATTGGTCTAGCCATGATTTTCGCACCAGCAATTGCACCAACATTAGCAGGTTTTATAATAGATTATTATTCATGGCGTTGGTTATTTATTGGGATAATTCCATTTGTTGTGATCGTCATATTAATGGCTATGAAATATTTAGTTAATGTTTCAGAAACAGCAAAAACGAAGTTAGATGTAGTCAGTGTTATTTTATCAACAATTGGCTTTGGCCTTATTTTGTATGGTTTTAGTAATGCTGGAAGCCATGGATGGGATGATAAAGTTGTAATAGTTACTATACTTATGGGGATAGTGACTACAGCAATATTCTGTCTTCGACAAATTAAATCTGCTGATCCACTTCTTAACTTATCCGTTTTTAAAAATAAATTATTCACTTTAACGTCCATTATCAACATTATTGTCACAATGATGATGTATGCGGATATGATTTTATTACCAATGTATTTACAAAACGGAAGAGGGTTTACTGCATTAGACGCTGGTTTATTATTATTACCGGGTGCCCTTGTAAATGCCTTTATGTCTCCAGTTACAGGGAAAATGTATGACCGCTTTGGTGCAAAGCCGTTATTTATTATCGGTTTGATTTTCGTCATTCCTTCAATGTGGGTTGTAACAGATTTAACAGACACAACAACCTATACCTTTTTAATGATACGTACCATTTTCCTACGTATAGGATTGAGCTTTATCACAATGCCATTGAACACAGCTGGTTTGAATGCCTTACCTAGCACACTTGTGACACATGGTACAGCAGTGAATAATACCTTACGCCAAATCGCAGGTGCAATTGGATCTGCAGTAGTTATTACAATATTCACAGCACAAACAACAAACCATGCGAAAACATTGCTAGAAGAAACACCAAATGCTACTGCTGAAGCCATTCGCACACTTGCTTCAACCTTAGGCTCAAGTGATGCATACTATTTCATGACAATCTTAGCTATAATCGCATTTGTTTTAACACTATTTGTTCCATCTAAAAATAAGATTGAACAAGAATCGTAGTTATTAAGTATTCAAAATTGGGGGCTACTTTAGGCGATATAGTTTGTGAATGCATATACTTCAACAATTTTAGTTGATTGATTTTGCGCGCAAATACATTTAAATGGATAGAAATTAAACAACTTTAAAGAGCCTTACTACAATGAAGTGTAGTAAGGCTCTTAATCTTTTTATATCAAAATTAAATGACTTTATTATCTCTATACATGAGTTTGTTTATAACTCGTTTGTACCCTGTTTTTATTTTCACCTTGAAAATTCATCTACCCTAAGTAAGAAAATAATGAAGTAGGTGAGTGTAATAATTGCTTAAATTACCAGTAAATACAATTCAACATTGACGAATCAACATGATCAGATGACTCCGATTTAATTGACAATGTATTTGTAAATAACACTTAAGTAATATATAACTACCATTACTTTGGTGAATGTAGTTATTTTATATCGATTATTGATTATAAATTACGAAAAAAAGTTCTAAATGTTCCTCGATGTTCCTATAATGCATTATTCATGTATTTTCGAAAGAAAGGATGAAGGAATGGTATTATATTCAGCTCGTTTAACAAAAAGTGGTACTAAAAGTTGGGCAGTTGAATTTAGACATCCAGTATTAAAAGATTCAAAAGGCAAGCAAGGCAGAAAAATACGAAGGGGTTTAGGGTTTGATAAGGAACAGGCTCAAATTATTGTGAATGAACTGAATCAAATCCTTGAAGATCCAACATTTTGGTCATTAACAGAACAGAAACGATCCTTAGCATTATTTAATGCTAAAGTAGCAGATATTTTTTTTCAACAAATGGAGGAAGAAACAATTCAAGATTCATGGAATATTAGAGAAACCTATATTAAGTTGCCAAAAAATACTGAGGGATATAGTCGTGTTATGCTTCTTGGAGCAACTGGAGCTGGTAAGACAACGGTTATCAGACAGTTAATCGGTACAGATCCAGCTGAAATTAGTTTTCCTGCTATTTCCACTAGTCGTACAACAACTTGCGATACAGAGTATATTTTTCGAGAGGGTAATTGGAAGAGCATTGTAACTTTTATATCTCAAGCACAAACAATTAGACTCGTTGAGGAATGTGTATGGGAAGCTTTTAGGAAAGCAGTAACAGGAGAAAATGATAAATCAATTGCAAAAGCACTTTTATCTCATCCTGAACAACGATTTCGATTAAGTTATTTATTAGGGCAATTTCGTTCGTCCGAAAAACCAATTACAACAGAGAAAGTAAGTAATCAAGAATCTTTAATAGATGTACCGTATCCTGATCAAAATATCCTTCAATCTGATCTTATGTATATTTTAAGTGAAATAAAATTATTGTCCAATGAAGCCCAGAGCACATGTCCTATAAATGACGATAATGTTGATGAAGTCATCACACTTAAATATGAAGAGTGGATTAAGGAAGAAACTGAACGATTTAATGACCTTGTCGATTATATACTACAGTTAATAAAAAAGAGATTTACAGCGATAAAGTACGGCGTGTTTCATAAAGATAACAGGGGTTGGCCGGAATATTGGTATCATGATTCTAAAGATAAACTGGAATTAATTAAGATGATGAGATGGTTTGCAGGAAATGAAGGTAGAAGATTCGGTGAATTGTTAGCTCCAATCGTGAACGGAATACGATTGGAAGGGCCATTTAAACCATCATGGTGGAAAAATCACATACCCCCAAAATTGGTTTTAATCGATGGTGAAGGAATTGGTCATGATTCCAATATTACTACAAGTATTCCAATGGATGTAACAACTCGTTTTAAAGAAATGGATGCAATTATACTTGTAGATAATGCAAGTCAACCTATGTTAGAAGCTCCTAAAATAATTTTAAGTGAAGCAATGGCTCGAGGACAATTAGAAAAATTAATGATCGCCTATACAAGGTTTGATCAGGTTCATGGTACTAATATGATAGATGAAGAGGACCGGTTTGATCATATTACTGGAATACAAGCTGGTGCAATTGAGGGTATGCAAGAAGCAAATAATCTAAATCCTAAGTTAATTAGGCAGCTTAGAAATCATCTAGAGGATTTCACATTTTTCTTTTCGCAAACACATGAATTGCAAAATACTCCTGAAGATTTGAAAGATGAGATGGATCGTTTTATTGAAAGTATTATCCAAAATACTAAAAAGGCTTCTATAAATAATATTGACAGGAGCAAAGTATTCCCAGAGTATGACTTTGGAACGCTTGTATTAGCCATAGAGCAAACTCATCAACTATTTATGAATAAATGGCTTAGTCTAATTGGTATTGATACCAAAACTTCACAATATCAGCCTCAGCACTGGATGCGAATAAAAGCGTTATCTAACCGATTTGCAAACTGGCCAAATTGTGTCGAATATAATGATCTAAAACCTGCAAGTGATTTAGCTAGTTATTTAATGCAAAGAATAAATGAATTTATTAATAGCCCTAGATCATGGTCAATTGATGTGGATGATGGTGAAAAAATAAAAATTCTACAAAGTATTTCTGAATTTGTTTCTGATAGAGTAAACGAATTAATTTTTAATCGTATTAAGATTTTAAATCAAGAAAAATGGATAAAAGCCTACAATTTTAGAGGTACTGGCTCTACAAAAGATAGAAGAACTGAAATAAGAAGTATTTTTGAAGAAACAATTCCACAACCTAATATTCGCTTTAATACAGTTTCAAGTGAATTATTAAACGATATAAAAAAGATTATTGATGAAGCAATTGATTTTAGAAAAGGAAATTCGGTAAGTAACTATGAAATAAACCCTCTTCATTTTGGATTATAATTTACAAAACAATTTGAAAAATTGTAATAATGTCCGGTGAAAATGAATTTTAACAAAAGGAAATTAGAAAATGTGGAGTCTGAAATAATAAAAGAGTAATTTATTTAGTTTAATAGAAGAAAAGTTATGGAATCTTGTTGAACATCAAGATTCCATATTTTTATGCAAAAAATAAGATCTAACTCCTTTTTAGAAAAGAAATTGTAAGATCTATTTTATCTAATCATTTTTATAAGTCCTTTACGATCAATTAATTTAACACTATTAGATTTTGCTAAATTGACTGCAGCTGGAGTAAAGTACTGATTTGTAATAACAATTGCACCATTTGCATTATAATGTTTGACGGCTGGAACTACTTGTTGTACTGCTTTTACTCCAATATTACTGTTATACCTTTTTGCTTGAACAACAAATTTTTTAGTACCTTTTCTTAAAATTAAATCAGCGCCATAATCACCAGAACCTTTAGTTACTTCCGCGACATAACCCTTTCTTTCAAAAATAGGTTTTAATATATGCTCGAACTCTAATCCTTCCATCTGATCTATTTGATACATATCAATAAGTTGAGTATTTTTATTACCAACAAACTTTAATGAGATGAAAGTAGATTTTATGAGATATTTAAGTAAAGCCCAGATAAAAGTGCGGGATGATTTAAATAGTAGGGCTAAAAAGAAGGGGAACAGTATCATAAGAGTATCAGTAGTATAGTCTTTAGGTTGGTGTAAAATGTAGTCATATAAGTTAATAGCAAATAACCATTTAAAAACAAGGAGTTTTATTTTATTTGTTTTATTACTTCTTTTGGTTTTTTTCATATAATCATCCTTTGAAAAAATAATGTTGCCTCTTATAATATTTGTCGAATTGTGCCTTAATATACCTTATGTTCAAACGATTTGTCATTTATATAAAGAGTGTCTAGGATATTCAAATATTTGTTATTTAATTTAAAAATAGGTAAAATTATATACAAAATAGCTGCACTTTGCCAATTCAAAACAACGAGAATCAACACAATCACTAACTTATTTATCAGATTTTAGATGCATCTATAAATCTATGAGGTGATATGATGAAAATTCGAGAAGCTAGGTTAATAACCGGTTCAAATACTAGATTACTATCGCTAAACGAGGCCACAAAGGAGAAATATTATAAGGAATTTAGAGGGAACTTATATTGCCCAACACCGAACTGTCAAGCACGGATAGTATTCAGCAGTGGAGGGAAACCACATTTTAGAACTTGGCAATATAATAGGCATTCAGAAAATTGTCCGTATGATTTTGATCATTATCCAGTTGAACGAGAAGAATCCGTAGCTGTTGATGTAATTGTGGGCATTTCGTATGATCGCCGACAAAAAGCTTTAAACGAGGCGTATAAATGGTTGACCATGTCTGAAGAAGAAAAGAAGTTCCTCGAAGAAATGACGCCGAATAATATATCAAAGAAAAATCCTGAAAAAATCGGAAGAAAACCTTCTCAAGGAGTACAACTATCTTTATTTGATGAACAAACGAATCAGGGACTTTTAAAACCAAGGGGGCCTAATTTAAAGAAACGGAGAGTTTCTCAATTAGACTCTTCTTTTGTAGGAAAGAACTGTTTATTGATGGGCTACATTAAAAGTATAAAACTACAAGATGAGGTAGCGATTATTAAAGTTCTAGAGGATCAGAAGGATATTACTGTAGTTTTTGAAGAAGCGTTTATTAAAGAACCTAGGAATAGAGGCTATTTACATAAATTTGAAGCCATTAAACGACTACAAAAACATCAACGAAGCATTCCTTTTACAGGGATAGGAGAAGTTAGAGAAAATAGTAAGACACAAGCTTTGGAATTTGTAATTTACTTTGGAACGGATTTTAGGATAGATAACAAAGATTTATATGCACTTGCTGTTCAAATAATGGAATAAGTTTTACTGATGAGTAACTTTTAATCGGAGGATGAAATTTTTATGGATTTCAAACAATATTTACTTAATAGAAATTTATTTGTTAAAAATGCAAGAAAGATAGAAGATACTTCTGCAGATCAATATAACAATAGATTAGTAAATTTAAAAAAGAATGATATTTATAATGAAGAGATGACAATAGGTCAAAATATGATACAAAAAATAAATCAAAGATATGCAAATAAAGCAAATGAATATGAAAGAACAATTAAGTATTATTTAGAGTACAAAAAAATATGTGAAAAAGAGAATTTCATAAAATGAGTTATAAATAATAATAATCTTCTAGTGGACTTTATTTGTCAGTAGTTTCGATTTAATTAATCTAAAGTTAGGTAAATATTGTGATAGAAAAGTACTTATGGAAAGAATTCCCAATATTGATTGATCAATTTTTATTCATGCGAAAGATTTGATGTGTTGATAGACCAGGGATAAGTGGGAATCTAATAGAAATTACTAGGTTCCCTTTAATAAATCAAATGTATAAAAGAGAACGAATGTTTGTTATAATTTATTTAAGATAGGTGGTACTCAAGGGTGGTTGGCTCACTCCCGTTTAGAAAGGGGGTAGTGCCATGACAGTATATGAAGCGTTAATGTTTGCAATAGCATTTGCTGCATTAATTGTGTCGATACTTTCATTTAAAAACCATAAAAAATAACCCATCCTTGAGTTGACGGCTCTTTTGGGTGGGTTATCTCACACTTCTTAGCCAATCCCCTTGAGGGAATCAACTATCGAATTGACCGTTCGATGAAGCAACATCGGCGGTCATTTTTAATTTATGCTTTTAATAACTTTAGTATACGTGTAGTTTGCTGTCTTTTCAAGTTAAGTTCAAGCTGGTTGCAGGATCATTAGCAGCATTAATTGTAAAATATATAATTCACTTTTTCACTGTTAAATCTCTTGTTGCAATTGCATGCGACTGCATAAGTAATCTACTTTCTTGCAATAGATGAATAAGAAGCTCATAAGAACGGTAATTGGCTTCTACATCGAGAGACTCCATCTCGGTATGTTCGTTGAAATAGCCAGCTGAAATATTAATGCTATTAATACCTTGAGAAGCCCAAATACGTGTATCACTGCTTCCACCTTGAACTATTTGCCAATTGCCTGGATGGCGTTCATTTGCATTTCGGTGGATTCTGCGAGCAAAATGCTCAGTACAAAATTGCATACCATAGCATGACGTTACAAGATCACCAGTACCCCGACGATCTACGACAAAAGCAATATCGGTATCCCATAAGAAAAAGTCATTTACTGCTCTAGCACCTATTAAACCAATTTCCTCTTCTACAGTAAAAATTATCTTGAGAGTCCCTTTAAAACCACTTTTCTCCGCCTTCTTAACGGTAGCTAATATTGCACAGATTCCTGCACGATCATCTGCTCCGAGAATACCTTCGCTTGATGACCAAATGGAATCGTTTTTGATAATGATACGATTTGGAGAGAATTCATCCACTGTATCTAAATGTGCATTTAAAAGTATCGTCGGACCTTGCCCATAGGATACTTGCGCGATTATATTGCCATAGTTGTCTGTTGTTAGGTGATCCACATGATTTGAAAGTTCATCCAAGACAAAATTTCGTATTTGATCTTCATCGCCGCTAACACCTGAAATATTTAGTAGCTTATCAAGTAAGGTGAAATATTCTCCTTTTGGCATTAACGTATTGGTGTTTTCTAAAATTTCTATAGCTTGCTCATTTGTCAATTTATTTAATGTTAGCGCCATAATAGGTAGTTCATAGCGAGAAATACGGAAACTTAGTGACCGACCTCTTCTAAGAGTTTCAATACCAATATTCTGTAACAATGTAGCAGCTTGCATAGCAATATGTGAAGTTTGAAAGCCGATTATTGGACGATTACGATCATGCCCATCACAAGAATATCCAGTATTAAAACCTAAACGATTGAGCTCAATCACGAGACCACACACATAGCAATCAATCGCTTCTAACGGAACTACATTGCCAGCAAGCAGAACTTCAGTACGACCGTGAGTATATTTTTCAAGAATCTCAACAAATTCTTTTTCATTCATTTCTTCAGCAATATTTAGAGCTAATAATTCTTTTTTGACATTTAGAAGTAGTTCAAGGTCACTCTCAACTGTTGACTGTTTTCTCGAAAGGGTTGCATCCTTCATGTTATAAAAACCATATTTAATGAATAATTCTTTTAAAGATACTTTTTTCATCTTCACATCTCTCCTCAATTTTTAATCCGCTCTAGATGCGGTGTGTATAAAAATTGTACCGGATGATTTGGACATCATTGTCCAAGCTAGATATATCAAGGGTTTGTGAAAATTGAAGAGGACTTCTAGATTTAGAAGTCCTCCGTTTCTTTATAAAAAAATATATATGTTTGTGGTACAAAAGAAATAACCTCATTATCTATTTCGCCTTTTCGTTCAAGTATCTTAATCCATTTTTTGTCACTACCAAAATAACCATAGTCGTTTATTCGACTTATATAACGTATCAAAGTTTGGGAAGAATACTCAGAGAAAAGCTCTAGAAAGCGGTTGAGTGTCATGAATCCGTCTTGATAACATTCTTTTAAGAAGGTAGTTAAGAGTTTACCCATTTTCCTAGACATCTCGATTGCATGCTCATCACCGAGCATAAGGAGAACCGTCCCATTTTGTTCTTTCATGATCAATTGGTCTGGCGTTACATTTTCTAAACAATCCTCGATCTCTACTTGACTACATTGTCGTTTACGACCGTTTTCAATGACCACATTTGTTTCGTAATGGGCCACTAAGGCTTCATAAACCTCATCCAGAGAACGTCCCTCTGTTTCAATGTCAAAGTCTTCATATTGCTTTGCAGATTCAATACTTTCTTCAAGAATTTTTCCAGCACAAATCCCGATATACATATTAGCCTTCATCTCTTGTGCTTCTTCCAAAGGGAAAGAGCATCTTGGGGAATCATGTACCTCTAATGCCTTTTCAAATTGATGGATTGCACGCAGATATTGTCTTAACTCCATTAGAAAGAAACCATAACGATAAAAGGCTTCTGCATTGTTTCGGTCAAGTTTTAGAGTCTCTTGAAATTGTTTTGAAAGCTCTCGTTCACGGCTATTCAAAAAAGGCTTTTTAGTCAAAAGATCTCCATGTTTGCGTCTTTCTCTTAACCATTCATTCTTTGTATTATGTAAATCTGCCATGTCTCTATGTGTAACAGGTGGTTGGAATTCCTTCATCGTCTTGCCTCCCATATAATTTACGAATTGAAAAAGTTGTTATTAAATATTTTATCTAATCGATTTTATAAATAGAAGTAAAAGTTCATGTCGTTTAATAGATTAGTTATGTCTAACAGTAATTAAATAGAACAAACGAATATTCGCTATAATCTATTTTAGACAGTCGGTCTCTAGCGTGGTTGGCTCACTACCGAGGGGTACCATGACAGTATATGAAGTAGCATTAATGTTTGCAATAGCATTTGCTGCATTAATTGTGTCGATAATCTCATTTAAAAACCATAAAAAAATAACCCATCCTTGAGTTAGCAGCTCGATGGGTTATTTTAACCTTATAACAGCCAATTCCCTTAATGGGGACTAACTATCTTAATGACCGTCCGATGCTATCATATCGGCGGTCTTTTTAGTTTATGCTTTTGGTTGAGGACTGTATTTTTAAATATATAAGAATTATTCATTTTAAACAATAGGGGAGAAAGATACAGGTATACAATAAATTAGCATGAGATATAATTCCCGAAGCGATTATCCAGGATAAAAAAAGCTATGAATAATTAAAAAAACTTACGGAACATTTAGTATCGATTAAAGTTAAGATGCAAGAAGCAAGCGCTTGAATTTTAAGAGCAAGAATCCTTTAAGTAGGCTAATGGTATTTACAAATAGTCTTATTTTATCCCCTTAATCTCTTTTTTTGACATTTCTTGTTCTTTTAAAAGCTCCGAAATAGTTACAAATTTATAGCCTTTTTTTTGAAGCTCGGGTAAAATTTTTTCTAAAGCTTTAACGGTTTGTTTTCTATCACTCCCACCATCATGAAAAAGAATTACATCCCCAGGCTTTGTTCCTTTTAACACAGTATTAACAATCTTATTAACTCCTGGATCGTCCCAATCTCTTGTATCTTGATGCCAAGACCACATCACTACTTTATATCCCTCTTTAACAACTTCATTAACTAAACCATCTGTATATCTGCCCTCAACTGGACGAAATAATGTTGGAGTGAAACCTGTTATACTATAAATTGTCTCATTCGTTTTTTTAATTTCCTTTAATATTTGTGACACACTACCTTTAAGAGGGTGAGTATAGGTATGATTTGCTAATTCATGTCCTTCTTCGTACATCCTTAAAACCACTTGAGGGCTCTTTTCTGCATTTTTACCAAGAATAAAAAATGTTGCCTTTGCATCATACTTTGATAATAAATCTAAAATTTCAGCAGTGTAAGTTGGATGAGGTCCATCATCAAAGGTCAGAGCAACAATCTTTTTTTTCGTTTTAATATCCCAAACAATATATCCAGCTTCTTCGTAATACTTCCTTCCTTTATCTGCCAAAGTACTTTTTATAAGAAAGAAAAAAGAAACAAATAAAATACAAATGGTGAATACAAAAATATATTTACTTTTCAATTCTTCACTTCCTGTAAAAATTATTTTTAGATATATTACTGTATTATTTTCTACGGAAAATAACCATTTATGCTCTAAAAAATAAATTTGAATTGAACTTTAAATTATTAGAGTCTTTCCGATTTCGTTGTATATATGTTTCTACACATCGTCTACGTATTGTGCAAGAAAAGCTTGCTTTTGATAAGTTTGTTTTCTGTTATTTCAATCCCCTTTTCTTAATTATTTTTTTGAAGTTGATTAATATAACTAGAGAACCTAACTGCGTACTGAATACTATAAAAATGGAATCTGCAGATTATCAATCTTTAATTGAAGGAGGTGAAATTATATGCCTTTAACTACTGGTCCAATTGAGAATACAGGAAATCAACCAGCTAATGCATCTAGCGTTCAGATCAAAGTTCTTAACCTTACTGGAGGTTTACTAACTGGAGTAGTTAGAGTTTTTAAACTCAACGGTACTAGACAATTACTTTCAACTACTCCTTTTGCCGCAGCTTCTAATGCCTCGACTTTCGTAACACCTAGTGTAAGCGGTACGTTTCAATATGAAGTTGAAATTGTTCCGAATCAAACTGGTGGAATATATAGTGTTTACGGAAGAACAGCTGGAGGTACTATCATTACTGCCCAAAGATTTGTAAACTCAGAATTAACTTCGATTCTTTAACTAACAAACAGTTCTAAAATGCTAAAATGGAAAAGCCTTATACTAGTTAAAAGGCTTTTCCTCATTAGCCATTTACTATTTTATACGAACCTCTTATTGTTCAGTAAACTAATCCAACTGATGTTTTATTTCATCGACATTAGTTACATTAAACAGATAGATATGTTCCAATAAATCATACTGAATCTAAAACAGCATATAACCTCTTATGGTGCATAGCTGTATTACAAAATATTAAAAATAACGCTAGTCAGACTGCATTTGTTGCACTTCATTCTGCTATTGTTCAAAAAGTTTAATCTGAACTAGCTAGAGGAATTCTGTATTTTTTCGCTGCAAAAAAATGTTTCGTACGTAAATATTATAAATGATGAGGAGGGCATACATATGGAAAGCATAATTTTCGATTTAGATGGAACTATTTGGGATTCTATAGATGCTGTGCTACTGGCATGGAATAGCATAATTGAAGAAAATAAGCAGGTAGAAAAGAAGTTAACAAGAAGAGACTTCGAAGGTACTATGGGACTTCAAATGGACGACATAAGTAGAAAGTTATTTCCAAAATTAGATTTAAACACTCGAACACAAATAATTAAACAGTGCTTTGAGATTGAAGGTAAATATATAGAGGAACACGGTGGAATTCTTTTTGAAAATGTGGAAGATGTACTATATAACCTTTCAAAGAAATATAAACTTTTTATCGTTAGTAATTGTCAACAGGGTTATATTGAGGGGTTTTTTCGGTATCATAAACTTGAAAGTTACTTTTTAGATTATGAAAACCCCGATAGAACAGGACTTACAAAAGGAGAGAATATCAAATTAATCATTGAAAGAAACAACCTTTCAAAACCTGTTTATGTTGGTGACACAGAGGGCGATCTGAAGGCGTCTAGGTATGCGGGTATCCCTTTTGTTTACGCGCAAAGTACGGTTTTGGGAATGTAATTGAATATGATCACGTAATAGAGAAATTCGATGATCTTTTAGGCTTGTTTTAAAAACAGTCATTTAAAAGCCATAAAAAATAACCCATTTTTGAGTTAAAGGCTCAGATAGGTTATATATTCCATTACAGCCAATCCCCTTGAGGGAACCAACTATCTAATTGACCGTTCGATTCGACAACATCGGCGGTCTTTTTATTTTATGCTTTTGATAGTTATAGTATACGTGAAGAGGGAATCATAGAGGTCATTATAGATATGTCCCTGGCACTTGATCAATTAAAAAGCATAAAATGCCTATTGAAAGTGCCTATTTAGTATCAAATCACCCAAAAATTAATGTTAAGCGGTAGCACAAAGCGTTCTATCTCAAATATAGTGCCTAACAAGGGCTTTGGAAATAATTTTAGAATAAAAGTATAAAATAAAAGAAAAGAAGTAATCAGATTTATAGAATAGTTAACTTTAAGAAGGAGAGGTGGAACGAATGAAATATAAAATAATAGTGAGAGTTTATGTTTCGATGTTTATTTTAGCGAATATAATGTTTCTCGTAATTGAAGGAAATAAAGATGGATTTAGAAAATCGTTCTTAGTATATGGTAGTGAAATAACAGAAGCTCAATTTATTCAACTCAATCAATTAGATATTGCAACTACATTTATAGAATATGTCATCATCACGCTTATACTTATAGGTGCTACTTTCACTATAATTCAAAAGCGTGAAAATAATTTTAAACGTTTTATATTATTTAATGGATTGGCTTGTATGTTATTTTATACCGTAGGAATTTTGTTAGCGAAGATGGAAGTAGCTCCAATTGGAAATTTAACTCAACAATTAATATTGCCTATATATATCCTATTTTTCTTATGGATATATAGTGTAGTTCAATTTTCATTTAAAAAGAGAAAAATAGAGAATCATTATAAAAAAATAACCCATCCTTGAGTGCAGCTCGAATGGGTTATCTGTACCTATTAGCCAATCCCCTTGAGGGAACCAACTATACCAACTATCTATTGACCGTTCGGCGTACTGACATCGGCGGTCTTTTTTATTTATGCTTTTAATAGTTTTAGTATAAGAGGGGATTGTTAGTAATTTAAGTTCTTGTCTTTCTCCCAAACCATGACTTTCTCTCCATTCTCATCAAGCTCCCCATTAAAACGAAAGCCGTGAGATTTATAGAGATGAATGGCGCCTTGATTATTTTCGTATACACTTAGATAAATTTTATTACAGTTATATTTTTTTATGAGAAACTGCATTAGCTCTTTAAGAAAAACATGCCCATATCCCTTTCCTTGGTGGTGATAATCGATCAGATAACGATCTAGCCATATTCGGCTACCTTCTAGTTGGTCGGGAAATTTACCATACATTGCAAAGCCAATTGGCATATTGTCCAGATACAAGCCCACTGGTACAAAGTTTTCTACTTCTTCAGCTTCTTCTAAGCACTCAGCAGGTGATTCGATAAACCCTTCCTGTGAATCAGCAATTTGCAATGCTAGTATTTCATTTTTATTGGCGGATGTAATGTCACGAATTTCCGTGAACATAATTTCAAAACCCTTCTTTTTTAGTATCTATATTCACTCTAAACTATATTGTTACCGTATAGTCAAGGGAGAACACTTCGATTATTAGTGTAGAAGGGGAATAGAAGAAGTCTATTCATTTTAACAGTTACCATTTTAATAGATGTGTTATCCATCTAAATATTATGCTTTTACTAACTTTAGTTGAGGAAAATGTTGTTGTTTTTCCATGGAAGTTAAATTTCAGGTCTAACATTCATTTAATGTTCTTATTTACTAATAACTTGATAGAAATTGTATCTATAAGCTAGAACATTAACTCACTAACCTTATAGCTTCGTTCTGAAATTAGTAAAATAAGACATAAATAAACAGTGTTATTTTAAAAATTATTGTCGCAATTCTAAAATTTCATGATAAAATGTACTTTATAGAAATACAAAGTGTTTTCTTGGGTGGAAATCAGCGCGTTTTTTGCATCAGGGGCACAGAAGGGGAAACATTATGAAGAATATTATGAAAAAGTGGAATGCTATTAGTCTAGTTAATCGTATTATTATCGGTATTATCATCGGCGTCATCGTGGCACTCGTATTCCCAAAAGCAGCATGGATTCCAATGCTGGGTACATTATTTGTTGGTGCGTTAAAGGCAGTTGCGCCTATACTTGTTTTTTTACTCGTTATGAATGCAATTGCAGGTCATGAAAGTGGCAAAAAAACGAATATGAAAACGATAATTGTACTTTATGGTATTGGTACATTTTTATCAGGATGTGTAGCAGTCATTGCGACAACAATCTTCCCAGTTCAATTAACATTAAAGGAAAGTACAAGTGAACTAAAACCTCCTGGTAGTGTTTGGGAAGTAATTCAAAAACTTCTTGAAAATATCGTTTCAAATCCAGTAGATGCATTAATGCATGCTAACTATATAGGTATCTTAGCTTGGGCACTTGTATTAGGGGTAGCACTTAAGCAAGCAAGCGATTCAACTAAAGGTGTGCTATTAAACTTTTCAGATGCTATCTCAAAGGTTGTACAATGGGTTATTAATCTAGCACCGATTGGTATTATCGGTATCGTGTATGATACCATCGTAACGAACGGCTTATCATCATTACTAAAATATGGACAACTACTTATTATATTAGTAGGATGTATGGTATTTATCGCTTTAGTGGTAAATCCATTAATCGTCTTTATTGCAGCACGCAGAAATCCATATCCACTTGTGTTAACAGCATTAAAAGAAAGTGGGATTACAGCATTCTTCACTCGTAGCTCTGCCGCGAATATCCCAGTGAATATTAAGCTTTGTGAAAAATTAGGTTTAGATAAAGATACATATGCTGTATCAATTCCATTAGGCTCTACGATTAATATGGGGGGTGCAGCTGTTACGATTTCCGTATTGACATTAGCAGCAGCACATACGTTAAATATTAATATTGATATTCCAACAGCCATTATTTTAATGGTTGTATCAGCAGTTTCTGCAGCAGGTGCTTCAGGTGTTGCGGGTGGCTCATTACTATTAATTCCACTAGCATGTAGCTTATTCGGAATTCCAAACGAAGTTGCAATGCAAGTCGTTGCGATCGGCTTTATCATTGGGGTCGTTCAAGACTCTTGTGAAACAGCACTTAACTCTTCATCAGACGTAGTTTTCACAGCAGCAGCACAATATGCGAATGAACGTAAAAATAAATAAGATCTAAAATGCTATTTAAGATTGACCATTGTATAAGATTTAATCTATACAGATAACTTCTTTTCAAACATAAAAATACCCATTAGTGACTTAGTAGCACTGATGGGTATTTTGTTATTGCCGATTTTTCATCGTTTATTCTGTTCTTTACAAAAATATTTAAAATCGAGAAAGCTGAATACTATATGTTCTATTTTGTAACAATCACATTATAAGGCTTGGACCGATCACCAGAATTATGAGTAACATTAATATAATAAGTTCCTTTAGATAATTTTTGATTGAATGATGTGTAACCAGTAGCATTATTACTACTATCCGAATAAATGTAATTTATCTCTTTACCATTTGAATCATACAATTGAAGTTTTCTTTTTGAACCAGTGATATTAGAAATATTTACTTTGTATGTTGCCTTAGATGTAATATCTATTTTATAGTAATCTTTCGAATCCATATATTGTAGAAACCAGCCTTTATACGTATAGTTCAGCTGAATTGAATTTGCTGTTGCTAATGTGTTATTCGGTTCAGTTTCTACGTAATTATTTGCATTAAAAGTAGCTTCAAAATTATATTCTTTGTTGTAACTATTTGAATAATTTTCTATTTTCACATAATATGATCCTGCAGGTAAGCCGGATCCGAATTTTGTAAAACCATTGGCATTGCTAGAATTATCGGTATAGCTATAATCAATTTTATCGCCATTTGAATTTAATAAAGTGACTTTCCATTTTGCACCTGATAAATTGCTTAGATTTATATATACTTCTCCATTTTCAGAAGTAGAAAATGAATAATAATCAGCTTTATCGTAAGAAGATCTATGGATTAATCCTGTATAGGTTGTTGATACTTCAATGGGATCAGCCTTTTCTAAAGTATCATTATTTTCCGTTTCATAATTGGGAGATGGAGACGTTGTTACATTTAGTTTATATTCCTTGTTCAAAGTATTCGAATAACTTTCTACTTTAATAAAATAAGTACCTTTCGGTAAACCCATAATTAAACTGTTAAATCCTGTTGCAGAAGAATCATAGTTCGTAAACTCATAACTCATTGTATTTCCAGTTTGATCTAATAAGGAAAACTTCCATTTTGTCCCTGACAAATTGCTTAAATTTATGGTTACTTTGCCATCTTCGTTAGTTGTAAATTGATAATATCTTACTTTTTCTACTTTATTCAAATTATCAGTATACGTTTTATTCGTTTCAATCCTTACAGAAGTCGCTAAAGTATTAGCTGATGCTGTAAAATCCCCACTCAATAATAGACCAAAATACAAAGAAAACATAAAAAATAAATAATAAAAGTACTTCTTTCCGCTCATGCACCACACTCCATTCTAAATTAATCCTTGACATACTATGTAACTGAAGTCATGCATATGCTTATTTTCTAGATACCTTATATCTATATCAATACATTATTAAGAAGTAAAAAATTATGATTAAAGGGGATGAGCCTGTGGGGGATACCGTAAAGTTTTTCCTTCGGAGTAACGTGGATTTTTTGTTACATCTATTACAATCAATAAAGCAGCTGGAAAGAAAAATCATTTTTCTTATCCAACTGCTCTTTTTTTCTTTATTAACTACCCATTATTTATTGAATAGTGTAGTTATTTTATTTGTAAATTTGACTTCCTTGATGACGAAATTCAGAAGCTTTATCTTTCAAACCTTCTCCAATTATATCATCAATAACAAGTTTTTTGTCTTTTGCTAAATTTCGAATATCTTGTGAAATACGCATACTGCAGAATTTTGGTCCACACATAGAACAGAAATGTGCAGTTTTCGCACCTTCAGCTGGTAATGTTTCATCATGGTATTCTAAAGCTCTTTCAGGATCGAGCGATAAGTTAAATTGGTCTTTCCACCGGAATTCAAAGCGAGCTTTTGACAAGGCATCATCTCGTTGTTGGGCACCTTTATGACCTTTTGCTAAGTCAGCAGCATGTGCAGCAATTTTGTACGTGATAACACCAGTTCGTACATCCTCTTTATTTGGTAATCCTAGATGTTCTTTTGGTGTTACATAGCATAACATTGCTGTACCAAACCATCCAATCATCGCAGCACCAATTGCAGAAGTGATGTGGTCATATCCAGGTGCAATATCAGTTGTAAGCGGTCCTAGTGTATAAAATGGTGCATCTTGGCAGATCTCCATTTGTTTATCTACATTTTCTTTAATCAAATGCATCGGAATATGTCCTGGACCTTCAATCATGACCTGTACATCATGTTTCCAAGCAATCTTGGTCAATTCTCCTAAAGTTTCAAGTTCAGAAAATTGTGCAGCATCATTAGCATCTGCGATGGATCCTGGACGCAAACCATCTCCTAACGAAAAGGTAATATCATAGGACTTCATAATTTCACAAATTTCCTCAAAATGAGTATATAAAAAGTTTTCTTCATGATGTGCTAAACACCATTGTGCAAGGATTGAACCCCCGCGAGATACAATCCCAGTCATTCTATTAACTGTTAATGGAATATAACTTAAAAGTACACCTGCGTGAATCGTAAAATAATCGACACCTTGTTCTGCTTGTTCAATCAAGGTATCCTTATATACTTCCCAGGTTAAATCTTCTGCAATCCCACCAACTTTTTCTAAAGCTTGATAAATAGGGACTGTTCCAACAGGTACTGGTGAATTTCTAATAATCCATTCTCTAGTCACATGAATGTTCTTACCTGTAGAAAGATCCATAATTGTATCGGCACCCCAGCGAGTTGCCCATGTCATCTTTTCAACTTCATCTTTGATAGAAGAAGACACAGCTGAATTTCCAATATTTGCATTGATTTTTACATGGAAATTCCGTCCTATAATCATAGGTTCAATTTCAGGATGATTAATATTAGCAGGTATAATTGCTCTACCTTCTGCAACTTCTTTACGAATAAATTCAGGTTCTACATTTTCTCGTATCGCAATAAACTCCATTTCAGGTGTGATGAATCCATTTCGTGCATAGTGAAGCTGTGTAACATTTTTTCCTTTTTGAGCACGTAATGGGCGGGAATTGATGTATGGGAATTGCTCTATAGAGTTAGAACTATTTTCTTTTTTGTAACCATTATCTTCAGGTCTCATACTTCTGCCTGTATATTCCTCTACATCATTTCTTTCTAAAATCCAATCTCTGCGAAGGGGAGGAAGACCCTCTCGAATGTTGATAGTGCGATGTTCATCTGTATAAGGGCCACTAGTGTCATAGATACGTACTGGGGGATTTTCAGTAACGCCATTAGCATCATTAGTTGGAGTTAAAGTAATTTCACGCATGGGTACCTTAATATCAGGACGTGTTCCTTCTACATATACTTTACGACTACCAGAAAAATTGGACATAACTGCAAAATTCATTTCTTCATTTGTTTTGTTCATCTTGTCTATCCTCTTTTCTAATTGATAATAGGGACAGATCTGTTTCACAGCAAATATCAGTAAAGAAAAAAACCAGGTCCATTATTAAAAATGGACCTGGCGATATAAACATAGATAATCTATCTTCTTTGCTCAGTGATGTAACATCCCCACGCTGGTATGAACCAGATCAGGTCCCGAGGGTTAAGAAACGTCAACGTGTTTCTCTCTCAGCCCAACTCAATGGACACCCCTTGTTATCAATATAAAATTTTTATAACCATATTATAGGGAAATAAGTAAAGAAAGTAAATACATAAAAAGGAATTAATAAAAAATTGATAGGTTATTTAATTTTAAACCAGATTATTAATATATTTATTCTAATAGAAAACATTCAATATCTCCTGATGAACGAGATAAACTGAAATTGGCAACAAAAGCGAGTTTCTGGTTGTCAAAAGTCAAATTACGTTCAAGTAGAAATGTTAAGGGGACCTAAAAAGTTAATTATTAGGCTCGTATTTATTACTTCCAGGAAGTTTCTTAATGTTATTCCACGCTTCAATTGCTTCTTGACGACTTTTTCCTTGGTTTTTTGGATTAGCAAAAAAGTCACGAATGAATTGATTGTATTCAAATTGGGGAGCAATCTTTTTCTTGTATGTAGGGTCTTTCTTTAACTCTTCTTCCGTATACCAAGCATTTACAGCATCACGATACGTTTTTCCAATGTTGTTTTTAAAGTAATTTTGGATATATGTAGAAAAATGAAAATTAGGAATAACTGTCTTGAAAAAGGCTCTTACATCTTGACTACATCGATGGTTTTCCATAATGACTGTATCAAGACTTAAATCTGTTTGAGGTTCTGCCTTCTTATTTACCTTTGATTTTCTAATTGGCTTTTTAATTTCTCCTGTTCGAAGAAATGTTTCAATTCGATCGGTAATTTCTATTTTTGAACCAGAAGCACTTATTCCATTTTTTCTGCAAAAAGTTTGTAATTCTTCTTTTAACCAATAAAAGTCTTTAAAACTTTGCACACTAATTTCTTTTGTTAGAGTAGGCCTCACTAAAAACACCTCCATATGTATTTAATTTCATTATAGAACATTTGTTCTTTTGTAGCAAAAATAATCCTATTCAACAATAACAAACCGAAAAATATATAAGGAGATTTTTTGCCTTCTTAAAGAAATATGTATTACCTTTTATTTACATGGTGAAATTTATTATGATACACCAAACAAATGGGCCTTGTGGTTGATAATATTTGCATGCTGCGCGCTTGTTAGTGCAGTTATTAATTATCAGTTTATTTAAATTTGTTTACCGTATGTAGAAAATGTGCTGTAATGTAATATATATACAATAGAACCATTCTTTAATAAGATTGTTAATAATAAAATTGTCCTTGATGAATTTTAGGAGGATGATTGTTCGTTTTTATAGGAAATTATCATCTTGCGAACCTTAAGTGTGAAAGAGAGGGAATTATCCGTGAAAACAAATAATAGGGGACAGGTCTTACTAGAAAGATTAGAAAAATATAAAATGGTTGCTGCTATTAAGGACATCAAGAATATAGAGCGAGCAATCAAGTATAAAGAAAACCTTAGTGCAGTATTGTTAATGACAGGTTCTATATTAACTGTTAAAAGATACGTCGACCATATTCAATCTGAAGGACTACCAGTTATTTTGCATGTTGATAAAATAGGTGGACTAGAGATGGATCACGATGGAATTGACTTTATAAATAAGAGTGTTCGTCCATTTGCAATAGTTACAACGAAGAGTGGGGTTATAAAAAGGGCAAAATCCAGTGGAATTCTGGTTATTCAGCGAATTTTTTTAATAGATACCGATGTTTATATGAACTTAGTGAAAGATGTTAGTCAAATTCGCTCAGATATAATTGAGGTTATGCCGAGTCGAGCCCCAGACTTTATAAATAAATTGACGAAAGTATTACCTGTACCTATTATCACAGGTGGATTATTAAACTTACCTCAACATGCAAGGGAAGCACTTGATAATGGCGCTCTTGCGATTACTACATCAAACTCAGAATTGTGGAAAATAGATATGAATGGTGTTTGACCCAAAAATTTACATATAATTTATACTTAATTTATTTGTAATTAATAAAAAACATATATAGTAAAAGTGTAAAGTGAATAGCAAAAAGGCGCGAGTAGAGAGACCTCAAATAATGTATTTAATACATTTTATTTGAGGTCTTTTTATTTTGTTATGCGTAGTGCTAATGGAGGTGACTATATTACATATTATCAATTAATAGGTGATTGGAAACGTAGCTTTAAGGTCTTAAATAAGATGAGTTTTTAGTTAGTACTCAATGTTTGTAGTCAAACTTAACTGTTTTCTGAAATGGTAAGTAAGTCTAATTTAATAGGAGGAACATAATGAAATCATTCTTAAAATTAGTTAGCTTATTTGTATTCGTATTAATCTTAACAGCATGTCAAAGTTCTGAAACAACTAAATCCAATAGTGGAAATGGTAAAAAAACAGTAATTGAGTACTGGCATGTAAATGCAGAGACTCAAGGTGGAAAAGCAGTGGATGAGTTAGTTAAAGAATTTAATGCACAAAGTGATACTACAGAAGTTGTAGCTAAATATAACCCAGATATGTATAAAGGTTTAATGCAAAACTTACAAGCTGAAGTAGCAGCAGGAAAAACTCCAGCTGTTGTACAGGTAGGGTGGTCGTTTTTAGATTATTTTTCAAATAATTTTAATTATGTATCTCCTCAAGACGTAATAGATAAAAATTATCCAGAAGATAAAACGTTTTTACAAGATCATTTTTTAGAAAATGTTATGAATTTAGCAAAAAATTCGGATGGTAAACAAGTGGGTGTTCCATATTCGTTAAGTAGCCCAGTACTTTATATTAATAGAGATTTATTAGAGAAAGCTGGACTGGATAAAAATGGACCAAAAACATGGGAAGAAGTAAAAGAGTTTTCGAAAGTAATTAAAGAAAAAACGGGTAAATACGGTTTTTATTTTCAAGAGCCAGCGGATAACTGGGCAACTCAAGCGTTACTTGAAAGTAATGGAGCTCAAATGATAACAGATGGTAAGGCAACATTTGCTTCAAAAGAAGGGATCGAAGCTTATCAATTATTGGCTGATATGATTCTAAAAGATAAATCAGCAGTTCATTTGTCTTGGGATCAAGGTGTGCAAAGTTTTATCGATGGTAACGTAGCAATGGCGTATACAACAATTGCACAGCGTTCAAATATTCAAGATAATTCAAAGTTTGATGTAGCTACTATAAAATCGCCAGCATGGAATGGAAAAAAAGTTAGATTACCAGCAGGTGGGGCAATGCTTGCTATTACAGCAAAGGAAGAAAGCCAACAAAAATCTGCATGGGAATTTATGAAATATCTATATAGCGTGGAATCAATGGCTAAGTGGACTAAAGGAACAGGATATGTACCTCCGCGCAAGGAAGTTGCAGGAGCAGAAAATGGGCTTAAAACATATTTAGAAGAAAATAAAATGATGCAAGCAGCAGTAGAGCAAATGGATGGAGTTGTCCCATGGACATCGTTCCCTGGAGATGCAGGTTTACAAGCAGAACAGACATTATTAGATGTTCGTGATGAAATTCTTGGTGGCAAAATTTCTGTAGAAAAAGGGTTGTCTTCTACTCAGGAAACTATTAATGACTTGTTAAAGTAACGTTTAAGTAATTGTTCATATGAACCAGTATCCATAGAAATACTGGTTCATAATTACCCTGTTACAAATGTGGAGGACAAAAAAATATGAGCACTTTATCGGCCGTAAAACCAAAAGTAATAAAAGAAAACTGGAAAGCTTATTGCTTGTTATTACCGTCAATAATTATATTTGCATTATTTATGTTTTGGCCATTTATATACACCGTTTATTTAAGCTTTTTTGAGTGGAACATGATCAGCCCAACAAAAAAATTTGTAGGTTTTCAAAATTATATCGATGTGTTATCTGATCCAAAAACTTATAAAGTTTTTGGAAATACATTTATTTATATTGCCATATTACTGGTATTAAATTGTATCATTCCATATATCTTCTCTTATGTAATTGATATAGTGCTAAAAAGATATAAAGGATTTTATAAAAGTGCAATATTTTTGCCAGCGTTTATATCATTGGTAGTAGGATCGATATTATTTACTTGGATACTAAATCCAGTATCAGGGCCCGTTGCGATTATCTTAGGATGGTTTGGTTTAGAAATGCCGATTTGGAGTAAAACAGATGGATGGGTCATAGTAGTTTTAAGTTTAATCACATCTTGGAAAGTATTTGGTTATAACTTTATTGTACTTTATGCATCAATAAATGGTATTTCAAAAGAGTTAATAGAAGCAGCAAGATTAGATAACGTTCCATTATGGAGAATATTTATTAATATTGTTTTACCAATGAGTAGTGCCACTGGTATATACGTGCTTATTATTACAATTGTTCAAGGATTACAGTACGTATTTACACCAATTAAAGTTATCACACAAGGTGGCCCAAATTATGCTAGCTCTAACGCTATTTATCAAACATATCACGAAGTTTTTGTACTGTATAGAACCGGACATTCTGCTGCATTATCAATTTTAACTATGGTCATATTCATAGTGTTGTTGATAATTGAATTTAAGTTTGTTGAGAAGGGTGTTTATTATGAAAATTAAACACTCTGTATCGATACCTTGGCATGTTATTTTTATCTTTACAGTACTTTTACTTGTATTTCCAGTGATCTTTGCAATAGGGAATTCATTTAAATCATTAGACGAGGCGTATAGTAGCGTTTTAAACATAATTCCTTTAAATCCAACATTTGAGAACTATAAAACTTTTTTTGAGAGTTTACCTGCGTTAAAAATTACGATAAATACGTTTATTATAGCCTTCGTTGTTACGTTCTTTAAGGTAGTTACATCTTTTTTATCAGCGTATGCTTTCGTTTACTTTCAATTTAAAGGGAAAAATGTTCTGTATTTTATATTAATAAGTACAATATTTATTCCATTTACTGTAACAATGATTCCAAATTATTTGATTATATCAGATTTGGGGTTAAGTGATAAGTTATGGGGAGTTATTTTACCTCAACTTGCAGATGCTGTAGGTATTCTTCTCATTAGACAATCTATGAAAACAATTCCGTTCTCATTAATTGAGGTAGCTAGATTGGATAATATGGGACATGGACAAATTATGAAAGATATCGTTCTTCCATTAGTCAGACCCGCTGTCACATCAACGGGTATCTGGTTCTTTATAAATTCATGGAACGAATATGTTTGGCCAGTGTTAATTCTAAAAAGTACAGAAAATTATACATTGCCTTTGGCTTTGCAAATGTTCATAAGTTCAGAGGGCGGAACTAATTTTACTGTCGCGATGGCAGTATCAGTTCTAACTATGATTGTCCCTCTAGCTTTATATATCGTTTTCCAAAAGTATATTATCGGTACGTTCACTACTTCAGGAATTAAGTAATGGAGGATTATGATGAAAGATATTAGATTTGAAAATGTGGGAAAGTCCTATGGAAAAACGGAAGTAGTAAAAAATTTAAACCTTACCATTAAACAAGGAGAACGTTTAATTCTTCTAGGCCCATCTGGATGTGGTAAATCTACTACGTTGCGTATGATAGCGGGGCTAGAGGATATTACATCAGGTGACTTATATATGAATGGTAGAAGAGTAAATGATATTCCGAGTGGCAAAAGAGATATTGCAATGGTGTTTCAAAACTATGCATTATATCCACATATGAAAGTTGTGGAAAATATCACCTACGGATTAAAGGTTCAAAAGGTACCGAAGGATGAAATTAACATCAGGTTAAATGCGGCATTAGAAATGCTTCAACTAAAAGGTTATGAGAATCGGCTACCAAAAGATCTATCAGGTGGTCAAAGACAGCGTGTTGCTTTAGCGAGAGCAGTTGTAAAAAAATGCGATTTTTTTCTACTTGATGAACCATTATCAAACTTAGATGCACAGTTAAGAGTATCTGCTCGTAAAGAATTAGTAAAGATACATGAAATGTATAAGCAAACTATCGTTTATGTAACCCATGATCAAATTGAAGCTATGACAATGGGAGACCGTATAGCATTAATGAATCAAGGTCAATTACAAATGCTTGATACACCAGAAAATGTGTATAATCGTCCGGCGAACATCTTTACAGCAAAGTTCATCGGATCCCCATCAACAAATTTAATCGACATAGTTTATCATGATTGCGATGTAATTATAGGACAGCAGAAATTTCGATTAAATCGTATGTGGAATCATCACATACATCAAAGTGGTGCAGAAAAATTTGTATTAGGAATTAGACCAGAGCATTTAGAAATATTTAAAACTCCACAAAAACAGTCATTAATAGGTACTGTAAAATATGTTGAAAATCAAGGAAATAGCTACTGTATTTATATTGAATTAGAAGGAGAAGAGCTGATTATTATAAATAAAGATAAAAATTGGTATCCGGGTGAAAAAGTTTATATTAGACCAATGATTGATCACATACATTTATTTGATCTAGAAACAACAAATTCAATTGGTTATCCAAAGGATTTAACCACATTAAAACAAATAGTAAAAGAAAATAATATTATATAGATGGGATGATTATAAATGATAAGAAAAATCTGTTATTCAGACTTAGCTCTTCTTTCAAATGATATTTTAAAGAATGTCAATAATTTAATAGAACATGGTGCTGATAAAATTGAACTGCTAATGGATGGAGATAAGTGGGATCAAAGTGAAATGTTATTTCCACAACTTTCATCAAAACTAAAAGATTTGTCTGTTGAATACACGATTCATCCCCCAGCATGGGATATTAATCTAACAAGTGAAAATATGGCGATTAGAGAGGCATCCTACTCAGAATATAAAAAAGCAATCCAATTCGCTAGCATGATAGGCGCTAGTCATGTTGTGATTCATCCTGGTTTCTGCTTTTCTCCTGTTTTTGATAAAAAATTAGCACAACAACGCGCAGCAGATTATATAAATCGATTATGTGAAGTTGCCAAACCTTTAAACGTAAAACTTGCCATAGAAAATGTGGGGTATAATGGTAGCTCTATATTTACTCAAAATGAATTTATTTGTTTTCTTGAAAATATGGATGAAATCGCGGGGTATTTAATTGATATCGGCCACGCTCATTTAAATGAATGGGATATACCTCAAGTATTAAAAGATTTAAAAAATAGGATTTTTGCACTCCATATCCATGATAACGATGGTACTAGCGATGATCATTTGCCAATTGGAGAAGGAACAATTCAATGGAAAGAAATTTTTGAGTCGATAAACGAACTTTCAACGGATTGTCAGCTAATTCTAGAGTATGCTACTGGGACACCATTAGACAAACTAGTAGAAGGCAAGAAACTTCTGCAACAGAATAAAGGTGGAGTGCTAGCTTGGTAAATATCGATGATTTTGATGCATACTGCTTTGATTTAGACGGAACCATCTATGTTGGTGATGTGATTTTACCAGGTGTGAAAGAAACGATTGACAGGTTAAGACGTCATGATAAAAAGGTTCTTTTTATTACAAATACATCTATACAAACTAGAGAAGAATGTTTACAGCGCCTTCAAAAAATAGGGGTTAATGCTGATCTAGATGAAATAATCACGGCATCTTTTATATCAGCTGTCTATTTTTTTGAACAGTTTCCTAACTCTCAAGTTTATATAGTTGGTGAAAAAGCCATTAAAAATGAATTTAGCCGTTTTTCATTAAAAGTAACAGAAAATCCTATGGAAGCAACACATGTAGTTGTAGGATTGGATTTTTCTTTTACTTATGAGAAGCTTAATTTAGCAATGAATGCAGTTCGTAATGGAGCAAAATTAGTTGTGACCAACCCAGATCCATGTTATCCAGTGCCTAAAGGGCATGTTTCCGATACACTTGCAATAGCTAAAGCCATTGAAGTAGCATCTGGTCAAAGTATTGATATTATCGTTGGAAAACCTTCTTCTTTTTATGGTTGTAAAATGATTGAAAGATTAAAAACTGAAAATAATCGGTGTCTAATAATTGGAGATCGGCTTGAGACTGATATTATGTTGGGGAAAACAAATAATTTTCGGACGTGTCTTGTATTAACTGGGGTAGCCAATAAGAAAGACGTAGTAAAGACAAAGATTTATCCAGACTATATTGTAGAAAACCTTCACTCTTTGTTATGGGCATAGAGATATAGAGCCTTATAAAAGATATGTACTCAAGAAGAGATAGAAATTTACAAATTCAATAATCAGTGGAAATAATCCATCCTTGAGTTGAAATCTCGGATGGGTTATTTACTTTATACATAGTAAAACTTAAAAAGAACTAACTTAAATGAAATTATATTTGAACAAATATGAATTTTGATTGACATAATGGTAAAATATAGGTGTTTGAGATTTGCGGTAATAGAAAGGTATACAACATGATGAACATCAATATATCTTTTATCAAAAAGAGAAGCAACTCTTAATCTAAGAGTGTCTATCATTCATTTTGAAGAAGCTATATCACATCTAAAATCGATAAGGGGAAAACTATGTATCTAAAAAAAGTATTATATTCACAAAATCAGGGACAAGATTCTTCAATCTATCCTTTTAATATTCCATGGTTAGAAAACTTCCAATCTCTTGATTTACCATCTAATGTAACGTTTTTTGTAGGAGAAAATGGAACTGGAAAATCCACTCTTTTAGAAGCCATTGCTGATAAATGTGAATTCAATTCAGCAGGAGGGGGAAGGAACAGTAGTTTTGAAGTTGACCAAGCAGAATCTGCTTTGGGGGAGTATATTCGATTATCATGGAGTCCTAAAGTGTCAAAAGGTTTTTTCTTAAGGGCTGAAACATTCTATCATTATGCTAGTTATATTGACTCGTTAGAGGAGATTTCAAGTAAAAAGTACGCTCCTTATGGCGGGAAATCACTGCATCATCAATCACATGGTGAATCATTTCTTTCATTATTTAAGAATTCGTTCGGTGGAAGGGCTATCTATTTGTTAGATGAACCAGAAGCAGCACTTTCACCAGTAAGACAATTAAGTCTTATGAAAATTATTAAGGATCTAGAACATACTGCACAATTCATAATTGCAACACATTCGCCCATCTTACTTGGATATCCAAATGCTACAATCTATAATTTTGACAATAATGAAATCGAAACTATACGATACGAAGATACCATTCACTATATTATGACAAAACGCTTTCTTCAAGCTCCTGAAATCGTCCTGAATGAGTTGTTTAAAGAGGATGAGGAATTGTAAAATTAGTTGAATATGTAATGATTCTAAAGAAATCAGATGTGGACAATAGTTTTCTAAGTAAGAATAAGAGAAGACTTAAATTTCTTATCTGTATTCTCTGCAATATTACTTAATATAGTGTATAACCATTACATGAATTGGCAACAAAATTAAAGAAACCATCTATTCCCTCTGAAAAGGATTATTTTCAGGGGGGATTTTTTTATTTGCTAATAATTAATAGAAATCTTTTATCGTACTACATGACAAATACACTGTCTTCAATCTTGATTAGTTAATATATTATAATAATCTACTATGAAAGGAGGGGATTATATGGGTGTAATGTGTCCTTGTGGTGTACAAGTAAATGCGACTAAGCAAGGCGAGAATGTCAAATTCAACGGAGTGCGTGGTACGATTACAGGGAATTTGACTTACCTAGCGAATGTTTGTGTTACAACACTTGCAGCTTCTACACTTTCTCTAGTATTTGTAGATACAGAGTCGCCAGGTACTTTTAGCTTCATGTTTACAGCCAATGATATCACGTCTGTTACTTGTAAAAGAGATGGACAAAACTGTGTAGTAACTGTAACAGGAACAGGATTGATTGGTTCAAGGGAATTTCCTTTTAAAGCAGTATTTAGAGATCAAGTTGCAACAGCGGCGAATGATATTGTTCAAAGCTTTGTGATCACAGGCTTCTTCGATCAAAATGGTGCAGTCCCAGTTACACAAGGTTCAATTGTTGCTTTAGGCTGTCAAGCTTTGTAACGGTAATGAAACTCTCGGTTGTAAATGACCGAGGGTTTCTTTAGAACAGGAGGAAAATAGAAAATGAAAGCAAGTAGAGGGAGGATTAACCTATATAAAATACTATTTACTGATGAACTATTAAGAAAACATCTTGTTGAAATGCAACTATTTTCAAAAGAATCTTTAACAGCCATGTTAAATGTATACGATTCAATAGTCATAAAAGCTGTATACGGTTCGGAAGAAATTTATATATTTCATAGAAATAATCAATACCATATTCAAACCATTGACAAAATAGTAACAGTAGATGATAAAGAAGCGCTATTTGCGACATTGAAAAATGAAACAACACAAAAGTACTACATTATTCAGAAGTCACCACCTACGAATAAACTATTACGACAGTTTATAACAATGCAAAGAAACACGACATTATCTGAATGGTTTATAGCAAAGAAAACAAAAAAGACACGTACCACCTTCAATTCTTTCATTTGTGAAATCTATTTTCTTAAAATACGTCAGATCGCCATTCGCGCTGCTACAAAGTTAGGAGAATCATTTCCAGATTGCTATACGATTGTTCTTGATATTGCTTGTGATAGATATGGGGATATATGGATTTATGATTCGATCCTGCACCTTTCAAACAGTAAATGGAGCCAGTATCATGTTCTGAAAAGAAAGAATTTACTTAAAAAGTATTTGCCTGATACAGATTTACTCACGCCTGAAACGTTTCGCGATTATATAAATCACTATAAAACCATCATACTAAAACCATGCATCGGTCAAAATGGAATAGGAGTTCTTCAAATAACGAGAAAAAGTTACTCCACATATGAAATTCACTCCGGTATAAAGAAAATAAAAAAAACAAGCTTGGTTGAGGCATTTGAATATATAAAAAAGACCTATTTAGACAATAGTGATTATATTGTACAACGAAGGATTGCACTAGCTACAATCAATAAAAGTCCGATAGATCTACGAGTTGTTACACAAAAGGTGAGTGGAGTTTGGAACATTACAGGTAAAATCGTAAAAGTCGCGGGCGAACATTTTTTTATAACCAACGCTGCCCAAAAATTACTAACGTTAGATCAGGCAATAATTGATGCGAAGATACGACGAAATCATATAAAAAACTTTGACACGCTACTGAATAATATTTGTTTTCTTGCTTCAACGTTGTTGGATGAAACCTTTGGAGAGCTTAATATTATAGGTTTTGATATAGGAATAACAAAAAGGGGAAACATGTGGATTATTGAAGGTAATAAGGTTCCTGATATCAAAATGTTCCGTGAGTTGGAAGATAAAACAATGTATCAAACAATATTGAAGATTAGAAACGAAGAAAAATAATGTGAATGATCGATCCAATCACCTAATAGAATATCCAAATAAGGTAAGTGTTATTTCGCATTTTAGATTTGCTAAAGCCAAAATTTCAACATGAATGGACCGATGTCTAGAGGTCAATGATTGAATTTGCAAAGCACTTAAAAATTCAATAATAACACCAAAAAGAAACATTCTTAATAATAAAGAATGCTTCTTTTTTTATGAAATACTTTCATTGTTAGGAAGATTAATTATGAAAATGAGTAATTTCATACTTCAAAGTTTTGACATGAACATTAATTGCGAAATTTGTATATGCTATACCTATAAGACTATTGTCTAAGAAGAGAAAGATGCGACTCCTTGAAAATTCATTCTTATTTTCTTCGCGTGGTGATATTTCAAGGAAGCTAATTCAATGTCCTTTGGGAAGTAGTATGTATAAAGTATAATCAGAATTAGTGGATTATCTATTTAGATAACATTCGTGTTTTTCGGCTAGAAAAGTATTTATTGAAATAAAATTAATTTAATAATTCCGATAACTTTGAAAAATATAAAAAATTATTGTAAATTTATTGTATATACAAGATAAATTAAGGAGGATAAACCAATGATTTCATACACAACAACGTGTATAATCTGCAAAGAAAAATTTGAACTTTTAGAAGGTACAAAGAAGTATCGAGAATATAAAGTAAATCGAGATAAAAAATTTTGGTGTGATACTTGTGAAGAAGAAATTAAAACACAAGCCCGTAAAGGTTTTATGAGTAGATGGTAATTAGATACTATATAATGTAGTAACATTTTCTTTATCATAAGCTTCAATTTTTCTAATTTGGATGCATCGTAAATTCGAAGTATAGTTTGGGTATTTAATTGATAGAGAGAGAATTCTTTTTTATAGAATAACTCTTCCTGATACAAGTCGGGAGGGGTTATTTTTTTATGAAAAAAGATTGGTGAGTATAAAATGGAAGGTTTAAATCCATGATATTCGTTCAAATGCACTAGTTTCAATTTTATCAACTAATAATAACTATCAAGACATAAGATAACTGATAATAGAAACATCAATTAATGATGAATAGTATTCGTATTTAACATCATATATTTAAAACTGATAATGCGAAAGGAGTGAATGTTAATGAAAGCAGCAGTAGTGAATGAGTTTTCAAAAGAGTTGGAGATTAAAGAGGTTTCAATACCTCAGCTAGAGGAAGGTGAAATTCTAGTAAAGATTGAAGCATGTGGTGTCTGTCATACAGATTTACATGCAGCACATGGGGACTGGCCTGTAAAACCTAAATTACCATTAATCCCAGGTCATGAAGGTGTTGGGGTTGTTGTTGAAGTTGCTAATGGTGTTAAATCTATCAAAGTCGGAGATCGTGTAGGGATTCCATGGCTATTTTCTGCATGTGGTGAATGTGAGTATTGCTTAACTGGTAAAGAAACACTATGTCCAAATCAATTAAATGGTGGTTACTCTGTTGATGGTGGATACGCAGAGTATTGTAAGGCACCAGCAGATTATGTAGCGAGAATTCCAGATAATGTGGATCCAGTTGAAATCGCACCTATCTTATGTGCTGGCGTAACAACCTATAAAGCTTTAAAAGTATCTGGTGCAAAACCAGGTGAGTGGGTGGCGATTTATGGCATTGGTGGGCTTGGACATGTTGCATTGCAATATGCAAAAGCAATGGGACTAAATGTTGTAGCAATTGATATCAGTGATGAAAAATCTAAACTTGCAAAAGAACTAGGTGCAGATCTAGTGATTAATGGCTTAAAAGAAGATCCAGTGGAAGTGATTCAAGAACAATTAGGCGGTGTACAAGCTGCTATTAGTGTGGCTGTTACCAAAAAAGCATTTGAACAAGCCTATGAATCCGTAAAACGCGGTGGTTGCTTAGTTGTTGTTGGCTTACCAAATGAAGAATTACCAATTCCAATTTTCAATACAGTCTTAAATGGTGTCACAGTTAAAGGCTCAATCGTTGGTACAAGAAAAGATATGCAAGAAGCACTAGATTTTGCTGCACGTGGAAAAGTACGTGCTATTATTGAAACAGCAAAGCTAGAAGACATCAATGAAGTATTTGAAAAAATGGAAGAAGGCAAGATTAACGGCCGTATCGTGTTAACGCTGAATGACGAAGAAATAAATAGTTAAAAGATTATTAATGCTAATTGGACATTTATCAGCTGTTGAATAAGCGAATAAACGTAAAAGTAAATAAACACATATTAAGAGATCAATGCTGATAGACTCAAGCAAAATGAGTTTTAGTCTGTGTACAAGCATTCAATACCTATGTCTTTTAACAATAAAAATAACCCATCAAATTCAGATGGGTTATTTTTAGTTATTTGTCTTCTTTCAGAGCTTGCTACAGTTATTTTCTTTGGACACTTGAATCTGGATTCGTTAAATCCTTTTCTAATTGATCTAAAATCTCATCTATTCTTTTTTGCGTTTTAGGATTAATGAACATGTAGGATTCATTTGCTATTGGTTTATCTACCGTAGCAGCAGGGACTGGAATAGCTGTGGTACACATCATACCAAGTGATAATACAAACATGAGAGGAAAAGATAAAAGTTTGTTTTTTTTATACATACTGGAGTTACTCCTTATTGATGAAAGATATCGAAATGGTTTCTAATATATTGCCCCAAACAAAAAAAATTATGCTAAAAAGTATGAATCTATTTGGAAAAATTAATATTCTCTCCAAATGAGTATGTTTTAGTCTCTGATTGATTATTATTATTTTTCCAAGTAATTTCATATTTAGTTGCTTTTAATTTTCTTTTAATTTCTTCATCAGTAAGATTTTCTGTATAGAGAATCATTTTATAATTATAAGTAAATTTATCATCTTCTGTTGAGCCACTTCCAAACCAATAATTGTCTCCAAAAATACTTCTCCAATTATCACTTATATTGATTTTTGGGTTTTTCAGTGTATCAAAATTAGAAATGTTTATTTTTATTTCAACTTTTTTAAAATTTTCTTTTGTAGGATTTTTTAAATCATTAAATCCTCCTACGTCTAAGAATTCTTTATCGGTTAAAGAAGATATTTCTGAATTTGATTGTACAATTGGAGAAGTTGTTTCTTTTTCACCTTTCGATATTTCTGTGCATCCGAATAAAGCAAGTATGAATAATAAAAATGAAAAGAATAAAAGGTTACGATATTTCACAATAACAAATCTCCTTTCAAATACTGAAAAAGTAAAATGCTTTTTAGAAGGCTTTTACATGATTGGATGTTATATATATTTGAAAAAAACGTATTTTTAACAGTTGAGTTTATAGTCGTCCATATTGTCTATTTAGTTTTTTTTAGTTTTTGATTTAACACTAATAGGAAGGCCGCTTAGATTTTCCTCCATCTTTAAATTCAAAATTTGCTTCTCCACTGATTGTAAAAATAGCAATCCCAAGTAAATTATACTCAGAATTGCTACTTCTCTTACTCTATTTCAAATTCTCTTTCCTTCAAATCATAGTATTATGCTTTTATTAACTTTAGTAAACATGGAGATTTTCATTATTTCAAGAAGCTACTCCTATGATTTAAAATGCTCATATTCAACAGATCAAATTATCCAAAGAATAAATCCAGTATATTGGATGCGGTTGATGAATTTTTATTATAGAACTCTGAATAGCCACAGTTCCTACAATAAACCACGATAAACTGATTATGCTGAACATCAAACATTTTAGACAGACCCGTTCCAGTCATTGCAACTTCTTTCTTAGCAGCATCTTGACTCCCACACTTAATACAACCCTTTCCATCCATAAAGGTCGCCTCCTTTTTATATAATTCTTATACGTTAGAATGAAGAAATTAGTTTCAAGAATTTTCTTTTTAAACGGCTTATAAATATACGCTTTTGTTTCATCTTCTTAGGATTTTCTCTGATCAAGCTATAACCAAAGATGTTAAAAATTGTTTATTCTAGAAATAAATGAATTCGTAATTCATTTGTGAGATGTTAATTCAGTGAAGTTCATTCATAGTCCTACGGGAAAAGCTTGAGATGAAAGCCCTGTAGGAACGTGCAATACACTTGAAAAGCAGAAAAGATGATGGTTAATAATAAAAATCTTGTATAGCTATCTTTGTTGATGAGTAATTAGAGAAGAGTCCTCGAAAATGAATTCGCATTTTCTTTGTGAGATGTTCATTTAGTAATGTTCATTCATGTTCTGCGGGAAAGCGAGGAGTGCACTGAAAAAGAAAAAAATTAAATTTATGTAAAAATCTAGTATAGCTATCTTCGTTGAAGTGGAATTAGCGGAGACTCCTGTGGGAATACGAGCTAGACGAGACCCCACAGCGAAGCGAGGAGTCTCGTCAGTTCGCCCACGGAAAGAGGAGCTAATTCCACTTCATTCAATACCAGATTAATACTATTAATATTTGCATTAGAACACTTTTCAGTTTACTAAACCTAGTGTCGAATAGATCGAACCCAAGCCCGTGGAAAGTGCCTGTCTGTAGCGGAACTTCCAAATCTGGCTTCATTAATTTTTTATCCCACTAGTGAAGGAAATGGTCCTATGTAAATGTACCTCTACATTTGGAGCAAAGTAGGAATTAGATTTCTTAACATATTCAAAATTTATACATAAAATAAATAAGAAAGAATTCTGATATACAATTTCATTTTTTAAAAGTATTGATTGGACAATGGAGGAGTTGAGAAAGAAATTGAGCATTGAGAATGCTAATAAGCATTGGTTATGTGTAGCGCTATTTGAACTAAAAGAGCTCCAGGATATGATAGTGGATTCGCAGACTAAATATTTTGGTCACTTACTCTTAAAACTAGTTGGAACAGACACCATTCCCTTTTTCTTCATAACGAATAATGGAACTCATTTAAGAATTGTTGATACTGTTAACCACTTTGAAACAGAATTTTTTCGAATTGAATCTATTGATAGAGAACAATGTATTGTGACTGTTTCATTGTTACGTGCTCTTGATTATGAAGGGCATGATACGAATTTGCATACAGAGATAGTGAGATTAGAGAGAACATCCACTAAAAAATCCTTTGATTTAGAATATATATCAGGTATTCAACTTTTAAGTCATGATCTCTTAATAAAGAAAATCATATTGGAGCCCAAATGGTAGCGAAGCCACAATAACTCCTGATTTAATTTAAAACTGGAACATCTGTCCATATGCAAGTTGCATTGCTTGAATTTAATAGAAAGTGATTTCAAAAGAAGGGAGATTGTTGGATGACAATTATTGGCATGTTACATCATCGTTTGAATCCAAAAACGGTAATTAAGTCATATGCATATGCAGCAGTTGCAAAGGCAGAGGGAGTTCAGTTGTTTTACTTTACACCTAGGAGTGTTAATTTTGTCAACCGTACTATAAGAGGTAAGGTATTAGAAGAAGGAGTATGGCAGGAAAGAGTAATGCCATTCCCAGATGTTATTTATAATGCGGGAAGTCCAGAAAAACTAGCAGTATCTAAAGGGATTATAGAGAAACTGAAAGAAGAAATTCCCTTTACAACTAACTCTATCGGGAATAAATGGAATGTTATGGAGAGACTTATCGAAGCAAAGGAATTCGAAAAATATGTAATTCCTTCAAAAATAGTAAAAAATGTTGAGGACTTTCATAGGTATCTCATTAATAACAACAAAGTTGTGTTTAAACCCATAGATGGACGAAAAGGAAAGGGAATCTATTTTATTTCAAAAATAGGAAGAAATTTTGAAGTAAGGAAGGATACTGAAAATAGTTTATATACAAAGAATCAGGTAGATAAATTATTAGCTGATCAGCTTACTACAGGAACATTTATTGTACAGCCATATATCCAATCAAAGATGAAATCAGGCCAAGTCTATGATTTCCGGCTCCACGTACAAAAAAATGGAGAAGGAAAATGGGTTATAACGACTATTTATCCACGCGTAGCACCGAGTGGATCGATTATTCCTAATATTAACAATGGTGGTTTTACGAATTATTTAGATCCGTTTTTGGAACAGGAATTTAAAGAAAAAGCGTTTGATATTCGGCGAATGCTAGAGCATTTTTCATTGTCATTAGCACATCATTTAGACGAAATTCAGATGGAGCAATTTGGAGAAGTGATTGATGAAATTGGCATTGATGTTGGATTAGATGAAAATCTAAAAATTTGGATGTACGAAGTAAACTGGCGACCTGGCTGTCCACCTGCATTTTATTTAGAACTAGATGTCGTGATCCATAATATTCAATATGCAAAATATTTAGCAGAAAATCAGAAACAAATTAAAAATGAAATTATGAAACAAAAGTCCAAATACTTAGATACAAAATTAGGATTACCCATTATCGCCATTACCGGTAGTGCAGGGAAAACAACTTCAAAGGCATTCCTTGGTTCTATTCTCTCAACAAAATGGAATGTTTTTGAATCAAAAGATTATTGGAATACGACCGAACATACAAAAAAACATGCGGAAGAGATTAATAAGTCACACCAAGCAGTTGTTCTCGAATATGGAATGGCATATCCAGGGATTATTACAAGCCACTGTAGCATTATTCAACCAAATATCAGTATCGTAACAAATGTAGGTCTTGCACATGTTGGAAACTTTAATGGAGATATTAAAGGCGTGGCAAAGGCAAAGTCTGAATTAATACATGGAATGAACCAAAAAGGTTTACTTGTTCTGAACAAGGATGACGAAAATTCGAAGTATTTATCGACAAATTCATTTAAAGGAGAAATATTAACAGTCGGTATACATTCTGAAGCTAACTATAGGGCCTATGATATTCATTATAAAGGCAATGGCATGGCCTTTAAGATGAAGTTAAAAGGTAAGGAGATAGAACTGTTTATTCCAATATTAGGAGAACATCATGTATACAATGCGCTCAATGCCATTGCAGTTGCCGATTATTTAGGGTTTACGCCTAATGAAATTAAAAAGGGTCTTAATTTCAAAAAACCTCCAAGAAGGCTAACACTATATAACTTGCAAGATCAAATTACCGTGATTGATGACACTGTTCACTCACATCCCCAAGGCGTAAGGGCTGCTATTGATGTGCTCACGAACATAGCAAAGAAACGAAAAATCGCCATCATAGGACAAATGAGGGAATTAGGAGATTTAAGAGAAGAAGAATATCGTAAAGTGGGCGACTACATTTATGAACAAGGAATTGATATCTTAATTACTTATGGATTTCGAACAGAGGAAATGGGAGAAGCCGCTATTGCAAAAGGAATGGACAAAAAAAATGTATATCACTTTATAAATAAGGATGAATTGCATGTACTACTTGAGAAAGTCGTGAGAAAAGAAGACACAATCCTTGTAAAGGGTGCTAGTAAAACGAATATGTTTGAAACAGTTAAATTCCTGGATGAAACATATAAAGAATAATAATAAAAAACCCGAGTGTATGCCCATTGGAAAATGGAATCTTCGGGTTTTTCATTTTGTAGGCTAATATTTGAAAAAGTGTAAAATGGGCTATTTAAGTGCTTTTGATCATAATAAATCGTTAAGTATATATTTAAGAATAAAATGACTTTCATTCAATTTATTCTATTTTTGCAAATTTATTTTACACCTTTAAAATGAACTGTATTTCCTTCGCAGCAGCATTGGCGTTGTTTTCGGCTTCTGCCAAAGAGGCTCCTTCGGCAATGACATATGCATAACGATGTCCCATAGATAACGGTGGACTTAATGTTGCCCCTCTTTTAGGTTTTACATATACCTCCACTACACCGGCTGCTTTTGAAGCTCTTGTTTTCCCAATCACTTTTTCCAAAATTCCTTTTCGATTAACAGTTACATATTTTGTAAAGATGAACTTTCTGTGCTTTGCTTCCACATTAGGTTTTTCACCTAAAAACAATTTTAGTGTTTCTTCTACTAAACTAAATCCGAATGCAGCGAGAATCATACTATTCATGGCCCCACCTGAGATTCTTGGATTAATCTCAATAAGTTTCCAACCATTTTTTGTTAACCGAAGTTCTAAATGTAGTGCTCCATTTTGAATTCCAAATTTATTAACGATTGATTGGAGTACTTTTTCAATGCCTGTTTGAATATCATCTGGAACATTTGCAAGTAAACCATAGCCAGTAATGATAAAACGTTTACCGTTCCTAATTTCTTGTTCAAAAATGCCGATAATGTGGTTTTTCTCCTGATAGACTAGTGCTTCGACTAGGTATTGCGGACCTTCAATAAACTCTTCGATGATGATTGTTTCATTTGGGTTTTTGCTTTGGAGCACTTGGAGATGGTTTTCTAGCTGACTTTTATTAGTCGCTAACAGCACATCTTTAGATCCTGTTGATTTTGGAGATTTTACAATCAACGGATATTCGGTTTTATAGGAAAATGATTGATTTGGTCTAATAGAATAAAACATAGGGGAATATGGTTGATCTTTTAAGAAGTTTCTTGTCTTCTCTTTATCCTCCATTATTTCAATGGCTTTTGTTGAGGTAAGGTTATGACAAAATTCATCACATAATACAGAGGCGATATGAACAAATGGGTCTACAAAACTAACAATTGTTTTAATCTCGAATCCAGTTAAACGTAAATTTCTAATTTCTGCCCTCATTTTTTCTAAATTTGATGTATCGATGAAAATCATTTTATGAACATCTGGGTATTCTTTTCTCTGTTGTAACTGCTTTTCCCTGTTTGTGAACAGCACCGTTAAGTAACCCAATTTTTCTGCTGCTCTAACAGCTTCTCGACTTGACCCTGATTTGTTAGTACCGATAAATATAATGGTTTTCAACTAGTTCTCTCCTCCAATTGGTAATCCTCTTCTTATATATATGATTAGAAATAGCTTAAATCTGGTTATATATCATAGCTATACCCAATCTACTTTAGTCGAGGTGCATATACTATAGTAAGAAAGGAGTGTGAATTGATATAAAACCTCTAAAAGTAAAAGAATTAGTAGCAATTGTTTCAGGAGACTTAATGCAAGGTTCAATAGATCAGATCATCCAGTACGGCGCATATCGACTAAAACAAGTTAAAAATCCTAATACAACCCTATTTTCAAGTGTACGAATTACTGGTTGGGAAATGCTTGAACCATATTCACCTCTAATACTTGTGACAGACTGTGAATATAAAAAAAAAGAGCTACCTAAAGATGTAATCCTCATTAAAGTAGTGAACGCAGAAGAAGCCTACTGGAAGTTTGTACTCTTCTATCGTAGCCAATTTCAACTTCCTGTTGTGGCCATTACTGGAACATCCGGAAAGACAACGACAAAAGAGATGATTAAACATATTCTTACTTTTGATAAAAAAATTACCGCAACAACTCTCAGTAATAATTCTCGAACAGCTTTTTTACAGTATTTACTTAGCATAGAGGATGAGACTGATGCAGCGATTATAGAGACTCCTGTTGGCTCACCTGGGGATATAAGAAATGCAGGAAAATACTTTAAACCAACAATCGGGATTATAACAAATATTGGCGAACATCATTTAAATTTTTGCAAGACATTAGATGGGTATATCGAAGCGAAGGGAGAAATTTTAGAGGTAATTGAAAATAATGGTGTACTGATCATAAACTCAGAGGATGTTAATACAAGTAAAATTGATATGTCGAAATTTAGAGGACGTATTATTAAAATTGGTAAACATGAGTCCTGTGATTTTAGAGCAAGTCAAATTCGCTATAAACGAAACGGTATGAAATTTACTCTGCATCACAAAAAGAAAAAATATGATATTTTCGTACCTGGATTTGGAGAGCATCAAGTATATAACGCGCTTGCTTCAATTGCTGCTGTTTATCAAATGGGTGTAGCCATATCAAAAGCTGCTATTCGATTAGATTCGTTCCAACATTTGAATAAACACCTACAAATCTTTGAAGGCATCAATGATTCAATCCTAATTGATGATACCTGGAGTATTACAACAACTTCCTTACAGGCTGCATTAGAAGTATTAAATGAACTCGGAACAAGTAAAAAAAAGGTGGCAATCATTGGTACAATTACTGATTTAGGGGCAAGTGGATACAGAATTCATGAGCAGGCAGGGGAATTGATCCATGATATTGGTGTGGATGTGCTAATCACCATTGGTCAGCACGCAAAAATTATGGCCGAACATGCAGTGAAATTAGGAATGGACATACCCGTGTATTCCTTTAAAAATGATATACTAGCTTATCAATTACTACTTAAAATTGTGGATAACAATACTATTATATTAATAAAAGGGGATATGTATAGTAAGCCAGTGCATGAATTGGCAAAAAATTTAAAAAAGTCATCTAATCCCTCAGAATAAGATACTATTCAGAGGGTTTTTTTAGCAACTCATTAAAGAAAATCTTTTATGATATAGGTGACAAACACAGTGCCTTCTAGAGTAGTAAGATAATAAATTGTAATAATATACGAAGAAAGGAGGAAGAGTTATGGGCGTAATGTGTCCTTGTGGTGTAAAAGTAAAAGCAAAGAAAAAATGCCATAATGTTAAATTTAAAGGGGTAAAAGGGACAATTAAAGGGAATTTGACATACCGAGCGGACATTTGTGTGACAAAGCTTGCTTCTTCTACACTCTGTCTAGAATTTAAAGATAAAGAAACACCAAATAAATTTAGCTTCTTGTTTAAGGCCATTTCGATCACTTCTGTTAAATGTAAAAAGGAAGGGCAGAACTGTGTCATATCTGTAAAAGGTACAGGAATGATTGGCAAGAAAGTATATCTTTTTAAAGCTATTTTTATAGATCAAATTGCACAAGACAAAGTTAAATGCTTTGTAATCAAAAACTTCTTCGATCAAAATGGTTCAGTCTCTGTTCCACAAGGTTCAATAGTTGCTTTAGGGTGTCAGACTTTGTAATAGTAGTGAAACTCTCGGTTTAAATAACTGAGGGCAATGAAAAATTAAAAACAGCTGGATTTTTATGATAAAAAACTTGTGTGGCCATCTTAGTTGAAGTGGAATTTGCGGAGACTCCTGTGGGAAAACGGACTAGACGAGACCCCGCAGTTAAGGAACGGAGTCTAAGAACGCCACGTCCTGTGGCAACGACTCCGTGACCAACATCCTGTTGCCCCGAGGAGGCTCGTCAGTTCGCCGCCACGGAAAGCGGAGCTAATTCCACTTTATTCAATATATACTGTAAATATTTGTGTTACTTCACTTTTTCAGTTGCCTCCAAATAGCCGAGGGTTTCTCTAGAACAGGGGGAATAAGAAATGAAATCTAGTAGAGGGAGAATTAATCAATATAAAATATTATTTGCTGATGAAAAATTAAGAAAACATCTCGTAAAAACGGAACTTTTATCAGAGCAATCTTTAACAACAATGTTGAACGAACGTGAGCCAATTGTAGTTAAATCAGTATACGGTACAGAAGAAATTTCTATTTTTCAAAAAAATAATCAATACCACATAAAAACAAATAGCAAAATATCATCTGTCATTGATAAAGAAGCACTCTATACTGCTTTGAAAAAAGAAACGACACAACAATATTATATTATTCAAAAGTCACCAACGACACATCAATTATTTCGACAGTTTGTAACAATGCAAAGAAATACTCCATCATCTGAATGGTATCTAGCATCACAAACAAAAAAGATACGTTCAACCCTCGCTACTTTCGTTTCTGCATTCTTTTACAAAAAAATACAGGAGATCGCCATTTGTGCCTCTACAAAGCTAGGGGAATCGTTCTCAGATTGCCATACCATTGTGCTAGATATAGCGTGTGATTTATATGGTGATATATGGATTTTCGATTCGGTCTTGCATCTTTCAAACAGTAAATGGAGTCAGTATCATGAACTAAGAAGAAATCGTAAGCTCCCTAAATATTTGCCTAATACAGAATTACTCACTCCAGAAACATTCCGCCTTTATTTACAACGCTATAAATCGATCATTTTAAAGCCGTGTGTCGGACAAAATGGCATAGGCGTTATTCAAATTCGAAGTAAAAGCGACTCCACATATGAAATTCATACTGATACTAGGAAAATAATACAACCAAGCATGAAAAGAGCTTTTAAGTATATTAAAAAGAACCTACTTACCAAAAACGAGTATATTGTACAACAAAGAATTGCATTGGCTACAATCAACAAAAGTCTAATTGATATACGTGTTGTATTGCAGAAAACAGATGGAATTTGGAAAATAACTGGTAAGCTCGTAAAAGTCGCTGGGAAACAGTTTATTATTACAAATGCAGCGAAAAAATTACTTACATTAGAAAAAGCTTTGTATGATGCAAAGATGACACGAGTTGATATCAAAAAAATCGAATATCGATTGAACAAGATTTGCAAGATTGCTACAGATTTGTTAGTGGAAAACAATGCAGGGCTTAATATAATTGGTTTTGACATAGGTATAACAAAAAAAGGAGAATTATGGATTTTTGAAGGTAATAAGGTTCCTGATATTCAAATGTTTAATGATTTGGAAGATAAAACAATGTATAAAACGATATTAAATATTAGAAATACCTCAAAATAATGTATTTGAATCCATTCATTCCAAAATGATGTTCAAACTATTTCAGAAGAAGGTGTTATATTGCGACCATTATATGTGAAAAATATTCAAAAAATACTGCGTGGAGAATTAGTAAATGGTTCAGTGGATTGGCATGTCAAGCATGCTATCTATTATGATCGACATGATCTGATCCATCCTAACACACTAATATTTGTTAATAAAAGTGATTTAATCAACTGGCGATTAATCGACAATAAGGGCCCATCACTTGTCATTTCAGATAAGCCTACATCAGAATTAAAACAAGTACTTTCTAATACTACAGTTATAAAAGTGAAGAATGTTTTGCAAGCTTACTGGACATTTGTCGAGTATTACCGAGGGCTTTTTCAAATCCCTGTCGTCGCGTTAACTGGAACATGTGGGAAAACAACTACAAAAGAAATGATTAAACATATTCTAACTCAAGATTGGAATGTGCAAGCATCTATTAGTAGTAAAAATGAACCGCGTCAAACATTGCCCTATTTAACTGGTATAGATGAAACAACAGAAGCTGCTGTATTCGAGCTTGGTCTAGGAAACTCTGGAAATATTTTGTATCAATGTATGAATTACAAACCTACAATCGGTATCATTACAAATATCGGTGTGCATCATTTAGATGGATGCAATAATCTAGAAGGTTATATAAAAGCAAAATCAGAAATTGTAGAGGGATTATCAAATAAAGGTACATTAATTATTAATGCAGATGATGAAAATACAAAAAAAATCCGATTGCAAAACTTTAAAGGCAAAATTATTCGTTTTGGTATACAAGAACAATCGGATATCAAAGCCTCCAATAGTCAATTTATAAAAAACGGTATGAAATTTCAACTCCATTTATCGAATAAAACATATACTGTGTTTGTACCTGGATACGGTGAACACCAAGTATACAATGCATTAGCTGCCATTGCTGCTGTAATAGAAATGGGTATACCCATCGATAAGGCGATTGCTCGATTAAAGACATTTAAACATATGCCAAGACATCTAGAATTTTCAACTGGAATAGGTGAAAGTACAATTATTGACGATACTTGGACAAATAACCCAACATCTGTTGAAGCAGCTCTGAAGGTTTTAGATACAATAGGAAAAGATAAGAAGGTAATTCTCGTACTTGGAGATATTAATCGATTAGGGAACTTCGAAAAAAAATACCATCGTGAAATCGGTACGATGATTGCCAAAAGAAATGTTCATATGCTGATTACTATTGGAAAGAAAGCAGAAGAAATAGCAATTCAAGCTAAAAAGGAGGGAACAAATGCAGAAGTTCATATTTTTGAAAATGTGAAAGGAATAATAGATATAGTGAAGCCAATTCTCGATGCTGATACAATATTGTTGATAAAAGGCCCAATGTCTAGTAGGTCTATGATTGAATTTGCAAAGAACTTAAAAGAGAACTAGTAGAACGAAAAAAAGAAGCATCCTTCATTAAAAGAATGCTTCTTTTATTCTTTGAAAATAATTTTCATACTTCCATAGTAATCTAATTACACATGAAAGTTTTTGCTGCAAATTTAACGTTAAAATATATTAAAAAACTCGTTTTGCTTTAATGTAGTGTTGATTATAATAGTCAACAAACATTACTCTTGTAGTAATACCACTAGAACTTGGAATGATTAAACGTTGATCGCCGGCATAGATGGCTACCTGAGAAGGTGTAGAAGATCCCGGTACACTATTAAAGAACACTAAATCACCTTTTTTAAGACTATTTCGTGAAACAGTAGTTCCAAGATTCATTTGATCTTTTAAGTTTGTTGTACCAAGATTTACGCCACTTTTTTTATAAACATAGTTTACAAAACCAGGACCAGTGAAACGTAAATTCTTTTCATCATTAGTTGTACTCATTGTAACTTTATCTTTGTAATCAAAAGCATTTTGAACAATCGTATCACCTTTTGTTGCAGGATTAGATGGAAGCAAAGTAGGTAAAACTCTACGTGCCGATACATAATTATCCGTATAATATGGCTTGCTATTCAAATCAGAAATGACGATGTTTTGCTTAGAGTCAGCCATGTGAATCATTTTGTTGTCACCAATATACATTCCTACATGATCTGGATCTGTTCCTGTTGTTTTACTCTTAAAGAATAATAAATCGCCTTTTTGTAATTGATTTCTTGGAACATAAGTACCTTGTTGAATCATATAATCTTCGTTATAAGTAGCTAAATCTACACCGTTTTTCTCGAAAATGTACATGATAAATGAAGCGCAAGAGAATTTGTAAGGATAAGTTGGCTTGTACACGGTATTACTATACGTTGCTTGACCTATTAAACTTTTTCCGGTTTGGATTAGTTGGTCTGCCTTCGCAGCGACAGCTTGATCGTTATGTTGAACATTTGTAGTGGTTGCAGCCTTAACATCCATTGCCTGATTTGTTGCTGGTAATATCCCACCAAATGTGCTTAAACCTATTGTAAGTGCAATACTTGTTGTTAGAAATTGTTTTTTCATGTGTTTGAGTACCTCCTGTGTGCTCTTTACAAACTTAATGTTAGCAATAAAAACGGAGGGTTCTATGAGGTAAAATTTTCCCTACCTAATCCAAGGAAGGATAAAAGCTTGATATGAAAGGCTTGGCAAGTGGAATTTACAGTTTCATTACAAATGTTTCATTTTATATATTTTGTATTTTATACTAAATAAAGATAAAAAAACTAGTATTCTGAGTCAATTTCATAATGCTTTTCTAGTTTAAAAACACGAATATTTTTCTGGATATACAATTTAATTTTGAATTATGAAATTGCCTCTTCTAACAACCTATTTAAATCCTTTTTTGATTTTATCAAAATCACTTTATCTTGATATTGATTAAGCGTTTCTTGGATTAAATGTTTGCCCTTTTTTTCGTGGAATTTACTCCACTCAAACATCTTTCTCAGCATTTTAAATGTAGGATTATAATTGGCTTGTTCAATTTTCAATAGTTGTTTTATAAATCGTTTATTGATTCTATACATTCTAGTGAAATACGAAGGCTCTAAATAGATAATACTGTCTGCTGATTTTAAACTTGGTGATGTCCACATCTGATAATGTGCACCTTCAATAACCCATTTTTGATTTTCTATGATTTGCTGTAAAATTGAATCTCTTTCATTTTCTGAGCGACGAATATCACCATTTTCTGAACGAATCCAAACGATGTTATCTAATTCAAAATGATTACATTGATTAATTAAAGCGATTTTTTTCGCTATCGTTGTTTTTCCACTTCCTACAGGTCCAATGATATGAATTTTTTGACCAAGAGATTTAATCATTTTCCACCTCCGCTAACTTTTTATGTCACACATGAGTATCCAAGCTTCTAATAGTTTTTAAATTAATCATACATAAATAGAAAAATATTTGTTGAATTTATCAAGGTTATTACCATATGTTACAATAAAATAAAGATAAAGGTAAATTTGCGAGAGGGAATGTAATACCAATAAATATACAAGGAGGAAAATGATGAAACTTAAAAGTGTCCTTGTAATAATTATTCTTAGTACGTTTCTAGCTTCTTGTAGTAAGCCAATAGGTTATTTTGGTAAATGTCCTGATGCCATAATAGAATGGGTAGATGTGTTAATGATTCATGGCATAAAATATGAGCACCATTTTCCGGAACCAACTGATGAAAGCAGTAATTTGAATGTTGAAAAGGGAAAGAAAATAGGCGAAGTTCTTTATAAAATGGCTGATAATGCGTGTAATAATCATAAGATGAAAAACGGAGATGCTGCCTTTATTGAAAAAGGAACAGCTATTTATGAAGTAAATGGATATCCATCATCTTTTCTCGTTTTAGCAGATAATAAGGTGTATGTATCGCATCAGAACAAAAAAGCTAAAACAGCAAAAGAATTGTATCCGCTAAAAGAATATGTCCAAAATATTTACATTGAAAGTACAGAAGATGGAAGAAGATTGCATACTTTTTCGTCTTCATCCAGGAAAGAATTTATTGAAGCATGGGATAATTTAATAGTAAAAGATGTCGATTATACTGACGAACCAATTTTTTTAGAAATAGAATTGAAAAATGGAGTAACTTTTAGGCTTATTTATTCTGAAAAATCGAATGTTTTCACTATTGGTGTAATGGGGAATGAAAAAATAAAAGAGATTATACAAAAAGAATTACAACAAAGCTAGAGATATTGAATTTCAAAAATAAGTACTATTGCTTTCTAACTAATTCCCTAGTAATATAATTAATAGAAAATTCAATAAAAGTATAAGGTGCCTTTAGCAAAAGGAGAATAGGGAATGAAGTGAAAGTCTTCAGCGGACCCGCCACTGTATAGGGGAGTTTGATCAGAAATGCCACTGGATATTTTTATCTGGGAAGGCTGATGAAATGTTGACCCCGAGCCAGGAGACCTGCCTTATTACTTGAATAGAACAGATGATGGAAAAGTCTGCGGTTTATTTGTAATGCAAATAAACTGCAGGCTTTTAATTTTATTCGGGAGAGATGAAAATGAACTTATTACAACAAACTATTGAAAAAATTGAAGACTTGGATCAAGAAATGATGGCAAAGGCTCAACATAGAGTGGACAACCTGATCAAACCCCCAAAAAGTCTAGGGAAATTGGAAAGTATCGCAATACAACTTTCAGGTATTACTGGAGAGAGTTTTCCTTCAATTGACCAAAAAGCAATTATTGTGATGTCAGCGGATCACGGTGTGTATGAAGAAGGCGTTACGAATAATCCACAAATAGTGACTTTTGAACAAACTTTAAATATTGCAAAAGGAATCACAGGTGTCGGGACAATCGTAAAGGTTTCAGGTGCTAAAATTGTGACAGTTGATATAGGAGTAAAAGAAGACATCCCAAGTGATGCTGGAGTCATTATCCGAAAAATAAAAAAAGGAACAGACAATATGGCAAAAGGTCCTGCTATGACAAGAGATGAAGCGATCAAAGCCTTAGAAGTGGGTATTGAAATTGCCACAACGGAAATACAAAATGGGGTTAATTTACTAGGGACAGGCGAAATGGGCATCGGCAATACGACACCAAGTACAGCGATATTATCTGTTTTAGCCAATTGCGATCCGAAAGAAATTACAGGTAGAGGCGCGGGGCTTGGGCAAGGTGGATTAGCACATAAAATAGATGTCATTCGAAATGCCATTGCAACAAACCAACCCAATCCAGCTGATGGTATTGATGTGCTGGCAAAAGTCGGGGGACTAGAAATCGCCGGAATGGCTGGCGTTATGCTTGCAGCTGCAGCGAATCGGGTACCTGTTGTAGTCGATGGTTTAATTTCCAGTGTTTCAGCTTTAATCGCAGCTTCTATTGAACCAAATGTGAAGGATTATCTTATAACTTCACATGCCACTGAAGAACCAGGGGGAATAATAGCCAGTGAACTTTTAGGCAAAGAACCGATGTTAATGATGGACATGTGTCTAGGTGAAGGTTCTGGAGCAGCTTTAGCCTTCCCAATTATCGAAGCAGCATGTAGCATGATGAAAAATATGCCGACTTTTGAAGAAGTGGGAATGGAGATTTAATAACCGGTGCCATTCACTTACTTAATTCATATCATTTCAATTGATTACTAACAAAATCCCAACTATCTATTTCCAGTCATGGTTGTAGGTTTGTGAAAAAGTTTGATCAAAACGATCGGCGAGGTCAATTCAGTGAAGTGCATTCAGAGTCCTGCGGAAACGCGAGCCATAGAGACCCCACAGCGTAGCGAGGAGGCTCGTCGGTTCGCCCGCGGAAAGCGAAGCTGATTCCACTTCATGTTATATTAAATTTGTACTATAAAAAATAGGGGTAAATTGTTTTTTTAGTGCCCTCAAAATAGTGAGGAGGAGGCTTGCATCTACCGTTTCACTCTCTATGCTGGAAAGAACTGCTGCTTGCCCGCGGAAAGCGTCCGTCTGTAGCGGCATCGAAGAGCTTATCATTTATTCAAATCAATCGTTTAATGATCGTGGTTTTTAAATAGAAAAGCATTTATGAAATTGATGAATTGATTTAGCTAATAATAATCAAAAGTTTACTTTTCAAAGTCTGTCAATTTCTTTAGTTACCTTATATAACTCATCAAAAAAACTCTTACTGATTCTTGATAAAATTGGTGAGAGTTTTTATATTGAAAAAATAATTATTTAAAAGAATTGTGTCAGTGCCAGCTTCAAAAATGTAGGATATAATAGTAGTAGTAAGTTAGAATGGGGGACCAGCTAATGGACGTTCTTGATCTTCTCGATCGATTAGAAGAAATCGAAATATTATTTGAGCCAATCTTTAGTGCAGATGAGCATGTAATTGTAGCATACGAAGTAATTGGTCAAATATTAAAAGATGATCAACATTTCAATATTATTGAATTTACATATGACGAAACAGTTCCGGCTGATATTCGTGCAGAAGTGGAACTAATCATGGTTAAAAAGGCACTTACTATCGCAAAAGATGCTTTAAAAGAAGCTAATCTTTATTTACCATGTAATCCTAATTTGTTGATGATGGACTTTGGCGATGCCTATTTTCAAGTTTTAAAAGATTTAGTGGAAGAGAACCTTTTACAAAATATTCATTTAGTCATTCCAATGCAAAAATTTAGTGGGGATATCAATCAGCTACGGCATCCAATTCTCTATATTAAAACGTATGGAGCAAAAATGGTAGTTGCTGATATTGGTTCAGACAGTAAGCTGGATCAAATTTTACTAATAGAACCCACTGTATTGAAAATGAAAGTAAGCGGGCTGGATTACAATGCATGGGGTGCTCAAAATTATATGTTTACAACCATTCAGACACTCGCAGTCCAAATGGGTGCAACATTAATGTTTGATCAAATTAATACGAGCTATGAATTACACTACGCGTGGAAAAATGGAGCACGGTATTTTAAAGGTAAGTATTTAGAAAAACCATCCAATCATTTTATTGCACGTGATGTCTTAAAGGAACGTTTCCGTAGCGAATGTCAGCAATTTATCTCAACAGAGAAAAAGATATTAGAAATAAAGTACAATGAAATGAATAAGCTACAAAAAATCATTTCAACAATGGTGAAAAATACGAATCCGACAAGCCAAAATGTCGAAAGTATTATAGAACTTGCCGAAAAACTAGAGGACTATGCTTTTCGTTTATACATTTGTAACGACGAAGGCTTTCAAACTTCACCCAATATCGTCAGACTAAATAGTGAGTGGCAAATAGAGGAAGAGGCGATCGGCAAAAACTGGAGCTGGCGTCCGTACTTTCTATTAAATATGATTAAGCTACGAAATGATGTAAAAGGTGATTTATCTAGTATCTATAATGATATCCAGACAAGTGAACCTACACGTACCTACTCAATGGCATTAAATTGCCAAGAATTTTTGTTTGTCGATATTACTTATGACTATTTAACACAGCATAATATTGTGAATTAAAAAGAATCAGCCAATCAATTGGGGAAGAACGATTATAATGGATCGCTTGATATTAGCACATCTAGCGGTCTTTTTATTTGGCAACCTGTAAAGGCGATGGTCCATGGTTTTCAAATTAAGAACTATAGACTAGAACAAGGAGATCCTAAAGATCAAGAGCAGACTGTCGGCAAAGCTAAGAGAAATCGATCTGACTTAATTGTGCTTTAGGAAATAACTCAAATGCAGGGAATAGGAGGGTAGAATGCTACATGAATAAGATATAAATAAAGAAATTTTAAAATTTTAATCTAATCTGAGAGGCAGAATAAAAAGTACATAAATCACTTTACTGCTAATATTGAGGGATTTGAAAAAATACATATCATATCTTTTGTCCATTCAAAAAACTGTGTACATATATTGTTTTTCAGCAACTTCTGCGAAAGTCTAATCAATAAAAAAGTACATGCATATACTAAATTAGAAGTATAACCCTGATAGGGGGTGAATTGATGCCATATAATCAACCAGATCCTAGAAGGAGACCACTCCCACCAAGATATAGACAAGGTTTTGGACCTCAACAAGGTTTTGGACCTCAACAAGGTTTTGGACCTCAACAAGGTTTTAGATCTCAACAAGGTTTTGGACCTCAACAAGGTTTTGGATCTCGACAAGGTTTTAGACCTCTACAAGGTTTTGGACCTCCTTTTCAAGGTAGACAGGAGCAACCTTCCTTTAACCCTAATCAACAACCACAACCCAATGTTTCTAGATTTGAAAGATTACCAGATCATTTAAATACAATTATGGGCCATGCGGGAACAATAAAAAATGGGGTAAATATGATGAGGCAAATAGGATCATTTTTAAGATCATTTAGATAGTTTTTCTCGATGGAAGAAGATAATTTTTATGCACATCATATGCACATCAATGGATATAAAGTTGATGTGCTTTTTTACGTGTTAGATCTACATTTTCAGCTTAAAATTTGTCTATTTCAAAACTTTGCACTTCTTTAGCTTTTACATTTGGTACGTTTAACACTAATAGAGCCCACCCAAGCAATGCAATATCTATTATTAATAGGATCATATCTAACATGTCCTGGAAGAAAAATAATTTAAAGACATATATAGGGATTCTTATTCTCAGGAAAACTACAAAGCGATGTTATTAATCATGAAGAATTTCCAGGAAATCCATATGTTATTTTTGAATAATCTTAGATTAGAAAAACAAGAAGTAGTAAAATCAAAAAGATGCATTAAAAAAGATAGATTCATTATCAGCTAAACAATTAAAACTCATCAAAACAATAAACGATAACTTAAATGTTCCAGAAAGATTAAGTTATGATGAATATACATTAAATCACGACTAGTTAATAAAGAAGACCTTGCATGGAGAAATGTCGCTTCTTTTAATTATACTTTAGCACCAAAGGAATGGGATTCCTTTTATTAGATTAGTTCTTTTGAACAGCGAAAGTAATTGCAGTTGTTTTTAATAAAACTGGCTTTCCTTTTCGTGTAATTTGGTATTCTAGTGATTTTGGTAACACTAATATTTCTTCCCAACCATTATAGACCTGTCTGAGTGTACTTAACATTTCTGCAGAAGATATATTCACTTCCATGAATGCCTCCATTTTAGCCCCCGTTTCCAAATCAACTTCCTCAACTTCAGAATTTACAATAACACAGTTCACACCATTGACTTTTGTTCCATTTCTCATATTTAATAGAACTTTTTCTAAGGTATCCCGCGAGTCAACGTGCTCTAGGCTTAAAACAGCAATAATATAGTCATATTCGTTAGGTTGTATAACAAAATTCGCAATATCTTCTTTATAGGGAACAATAATTTGTTGCACATTCAATTCGTTACTATATTGTCTTAACTTTTCAACTGCTGTATCAAGTAAATCAACACAGACAACATATGAGCCAACTTTTAATTTTTGTGCAATTGGAATACTATTTCTACCAACACCACAGCCAAGGTCAAGTACCTTTATGATATCCTTTTCTTCAAAATAGGCCATTAAATCCAAAATCGTCGTAACAGGTTTATACAACCATGAACCTTGTTCAAAAAGTTTATAGTTGTCATAACAATAGTCGTGATATAGTTTTTCTTCTTGACGAATAAGATTAATTCTATCTGAACTCATTTTCTCACCTTTCCTTTACGGTTATTTAATCTAATTTTAGCGAAAAAAGTAAAATGTTTAGGTTGAAAAAAGCGTACTTTTAAAAAGAATCAGTGTAGCTGGATTATAACTTTATAAAGCAATGCTTAGTGAACTGTTCCCACAATAGAAGGATTTTGTTCTGAATAAGTTGACCAAATTTAAATAAAAAGATCGGATCTTAATTATCTTCTACATAAATATAGTAATTTCTCAATAAATGTTCCCTTTATTGAGAAATCATTATATTGTATATATTTGATGGGAGGTAATTGATAATATGAGAAAAATACTATTTTCAACAGTATGCGCACTTGCTATTTTAGCAACAGGATGTTCAAGTGACTCCTCATCTGATTCAGCATCCGATGATATTGAAACTAACATTGAACTAGCAGTACAAGATGCGGTAGAGCAAAATGAAAAAATCGATAACGTTGATTGGTCATGGAGTATAGATGACTACCATATCATCGATAATGGAGATGGTACTTACGACACTTCGGGACAATTCTCATGGCATGATAAACTATATGATTTTAATATGACTTTTGAAGACACAGATCACAATACTTTAAAACTTATAAGTTATCACGTTAACTAGAAGTAAAACATATCGTGAAGATAATTTAGTACATAAGATTGGATAATCTCTATATAGTAAAAGGCTACGGGAATAACCCATAGTCTTTTCTATTGCTATTTTATTTCTATTTTCCTTCATTTTAAAATTTAGTCAATGATTCAATTATTAATAACAATAGAAATAGTGAGAATATATTGAAAAACAAGATTGTAATACCAATACTAGCAGCAAGTTTATTAGCGACGGGATGTTCTGCCCATTCAGATGTTACTAATGAAACAAAAGCCTCTCAACAAAGTATGAGTAAGGCAGAAAAAGAAAAAATCGATCAACAAATCCAAAAAGCGATTGATAATATTAATGCTATTTATAAGAAAAAAAGTTATGTTGAAAATGGTGATTTTTCACCTAAAGACTATGGTTTAGTTAAAAAGACACTGAATATATCTGCTGAAGCTTTGAATATTGAGAAAATAGACGTTAACGATGATAAGACAATAAAATCTATAAGCGATAAAATTGTAAAGCGAATTGATCATTTAAATTTAACAGAAAAGAAGAAATTTTTAGCTGATTTAAAGAAACCAGCCACAATTTATAATGCAATATATCGTGAAAGTATTTATGATAGTTTATATGATTTTGATAGAGAAAATAATATAGAAAATAGTATGGATGATTTTATTAATTACGCTACGATGGATAACGTTTCAACAAAAGATGTAGTTGAAAAAGCAAATCTTGATTACGACCTGCCGAAATATCGAGCTTCATATTGGAAAGAAGAAGAAAAACTATTCAAAGACAAATATGGGGAATCTTTTTCTCAGGAAAACTACAAAGTGATGTTATCAATTATGAAGAATTTCCAAGATATGCAGGAAGTCCAAATGTTATTTTTGAACAATTTCAGATTAGGAACACAAGAAATGGTAAATCCAAAAGATGCATTAAAAAAGATAGATTCATTATCAGCTAAACAATTAAAACTCATCAAAACAATAAACGATAACTTAAATGTTCCAGAAAGATTAAGTTATGATGAATATTCATTAAATCACGACTAGTTTAATAGAGAAGACCTTGCATGGAGAAATATCACCTGTAAGGTCTTTTTTGTTTTGAAGTAGTCGGATCTACATTGTATATATCCATGATTAACGCCAAAATAATTAGAACAGACAACTTTAGGATCCACCATTTATTTATCTGAATAAAAAATAACCAGTTCTTGTTGACAAAATACCTACATGGGTATATAGTGGACCTTGTAAATGAATTCATTGTTTTTGTAAAAGCGATGATTGATCGCCTTAAATGTAGGCAACTTCAATATTCTCGGAATGATGGATGAGAATTCATTCACAATTAACGGCTGTTCATTTTGCAATTAAAATCAAAAAGAAATTCATCAATTAAAGAATAAATGTATACAATTTGTAATGAATAGTCGTTATCTTATATTTTTTTTAAATAATTAAATACCTATATAGGTATGGGTATTATTGAGATTCTTCAACGAGGCATATGTTTTATAGGAGGTATGAGGATGAAAGAAATTTCAACAAAAGAGGTTCAACAACGTTTAGAAGCGGGCGAACAATTGAATTTAATTGATGTTCGTGAAGTACAAGAAGTGCAAGCCGGTCATATACCTGGTATTGTGAATATTCCACTTGGATTAATAGAATTCCGTATGCATGAGCTTGACCGTAACATACCTTATATTATGGTATGCCGTTCAAGTGCACGTAGTGGCCAAGCAACTGCATTTTTAGAAAGCCAAGGTTATGAGGTAAAAAACATGGTAGGCGGAATGCTTGAATGGGAAGGCGCTGTTGAATAGTTTTTTTATTAAATTTAATACCCCTGATGGTATTTGGGAGGATTTTAGATGTTAAGAACTGATAAACAATTAGATGCAAAGGGCTTTTCTTGCCCGATGCCTATTGTAAAAACAAAAAAAGCAATGGCTGATCTAGTTGATGGTCAAATTATAGAGGTTCAAGCAACCGATAAAGGGTCAAAAGCAGACTTAGAAGCTTGGGCTGATTCAGTGGGGCATCAATATATTGGAACGACTGAACAAGACGGTGTTTTACATCACTACATTCGTAAATGCTCTAGCGAAACAGTTGATGAGAAAGCATTTGAACCAACAATTGAGCTAGATGAAATTTCAAACCGTGAGGGTCTTATTATAGACGTTCGTGAAGAAGCAGAATATGCATTTGGCCACATTGAAGGTGCTGTATCCATTCCAATGGGTGAGTTGGATGCACGTATGGATGAGCTTGATCATTCTAAAGAAATTTATGTTATTTGTAGAACGGGAAAACGCAGTGAATTAGCCGCTTCAAAACTGGTTAAAGCAGGTTTTACAAATGTATATAACGTTTTACCAGGAATGACTTCTTGGAAAGGCGACATCAGAAAAGAGATTTAATTTATTGATTAAATCTATTGAGTTAATTTCATAATGCAAAATTGATATAAAATAAATAACATTTAATGGGCAATTATTATATGCCATATCAATTAGAACATGGTCTATGAAGCGGAAGATGGCGACTCCTGCGGGAAAGCGAGACAGGTGAGACCCCGCAGCGAAGCACGGTACGGGCTTCCGAGGAGGCTCAACGCTCGCCCGCGGAAAGCGCCATCTGAAGCGGCATACTATGGAAATACTGGGAATGAGAAATCATCCGAATCATTGAGTTATTTATTTAGAAAAATATTCGTATTTTGTAACTAGAAAAGCATTTATGAAATTGACTTAAATAAATAAAAAACATATTTTAGGAGGATTTTATTATGTCAAACAAAGTAGCAATTATCGCGTCAAATGGTGGTCTTTTCGACGCATATAAAGTTTTCAATATCGCCACTGCAGCTGCAGCAACAGAAAAAGAGGTAGCCATTTTCTTCACATTTGAAGGCTTAAATTTAATCCATAAAGAAGCAATGAAAAACTTACCGATGCCAGCTGGCAAAGAAATGATGGCAGAAGGATTTGCAAAAGCAAATGTACCATCTATTCCAGAACTTGTTGAAATGGCACAAGACCTTGGTGTAAAATTCATCGGCTGTCAAATGACAATGGATGTAATGGGACTTACAAAAGAAGATTTCATTGATGGAATCGAAGTTGGTGGCGCTGTAACATTCTTAGAATTCGCGAAAGACGCAGCACCATCATTATCATTCTAATTGAACGATTTTGGATAAAAATAATTTGGTGAAGAAGTCTATGCTTCTTCACCAAAAAATTAACTTTTATATACCTATGGGGGTAATTAAAAATGACAGTAACAAAATGGACTGCAGCACAAGTCGCACGAAAAGTAATTGACAATAAAGAGTTATTTATTTTAGATGTTCGTAATCATGATGCTTTTGAAGATTGGAAAATCGAAGGACACAATTTCGAATATCTTAACATACCATATTTTGAATTATTAGATGGTGTAGAAGAACTAGTACCTCAACTTCCAAAAGACAAAGAAATTTTAGTCGTTTGTGCTAAAGAAGGTTCTTCAATGATGATTGCAGAGATGCTATCTGACGAAGGAATGGATGTTGCTTTTCTTGAAGGTGGTATGAAGTCATGGAGTATGTACCTTGAACCAATTAAGGTAGCAGATTTAAATGGTGGGGAGCTCTATCAATTCGTTAGACTTGGAAAAGGTTGTCTTTCTTATATGGTAATTTCAGAAGGTGAAGCAGCACTTATAGATGCAGTACGTCTTACAGACGTATTCACAAACTTTGCCAAAGAGAAAGGCGTAGAAATTAAACATGTATTTGATACGCATTTACATGCCGATCATATTTCAGGAGGACGACATATTGCTTCACAAGTAGGCGCTTCATACTACTTACCACCAAAAGATGCAACAGAAGTTGTTTATGATTACACACCTCTTGAAGATGGATTAACTGTTCAAATTGGTGCAGCTAAAATTGATGTTGGTGCATTATACTCACCGGGGCATACAATTGGTTCAACTTCCTTTGTAGTAGATAACCAATATCTATTAACTGGAGATATCTTATTTATCGATTCAATCGGTCGTCCGGATCTTGCAGGCCTTGCAGAAGATTGGGTAGGGGATTTACGTACCACATTATACAAACGTTACCGTGAACTAGCAGAAGATTTAATCGTATTACCAGCTCATTTTATGATCATCGATGAATTGAATGAAGATGGAACAGTAGCAAAACGCTTAGGTGATTTATTTGCTGAAAACCATGGTTTGAATATTGCTGACGAAGAAGAGTTTCGTCATACAGTAACAGATCATCTGCCACCCCAACCAAATGCATACCAACAAATTCGTCAAGTGAATATGGGGAAGATTACACCTGATAATGACGAACAAACAGAAATGGAAATAGGACCTAATCGCTGTGCTGTTCGTTAAATTCAAGTAAAGAATTCGTAAAAAATCCTATAGAGATATACTGAAAACGAAAGGGAAGATATAATATGAATATAACAAAAACCTTAGACGCAAAAGGATTGTCTTGTCCAATGCCAATCGTGAAAACAAAAAAAGCAATGGATCAATTGAATACAGGTGACATTTTAGAAGTGTTTGTTACAGATAAAGGTTCGTTAAATGACATTCCTGCATGGGTTAAATCTGGTGGACATCAAATCTTGAAACAAACAGAAGAAGCAGATGTCATTGCTTTTTATATTCAAAAAGGTTAATAAAAAGGCGAGCTTTAGCTCGTCCTTTTCATTGAAAGAAGGGAAACTATGAGTTTGTCACTAATCATTGTATTATTTTGCATAGGATTAGTTGGTTCATTTATTTCAGGAATGCTTGGAATTGGTGGAGCCATTATAAAATATCCGATGCTCTTATATATTCCTACAGCGTTTGGTGTAGCTTCCTTTACTTCACATGAGGTATCAGGCATTACTGCAGTAGAAATATTAGTAACATCAATTTCAGGTGTGATTGCCTTTCGAAAAGGAAATTACTTAAACATCTCATTAATCGCAACTATGGGTATTTCCGTTTTAGTTGGTAGTTTAATAGGAAGTTTTGCCTCAAGTGGTTTTAGTGAAGGCCAAGTCAACATCGTTTACGGCGTATTCGCGATTTTAGCGGCAATCTTAATGCTGATACCAAGAAAACAAGTACCCGAAAACGATGGGAATATTACTTTTAATAAACCATTAGCAGCGATTTTAGCATTCATCGTTGGTATTGGTTCAGGTATTGTCGGTGCAGGAGGTGGTTTCTTACTTGTACCAATTATGCTTGTTATTTTAAAAATTCCAACACGAGTGACAGTGGCATCGAGCCTAGCCATTACATTTATTTCTTCCATTGGTGGATCTATTGGCAAAATCACAACGGGTCAAGTTGAATGGTTACCTGTCATTGTATTAGCGATTGCAAGTATAATTGCTGCCCCATTAGGCGCTAAAGCAGCTAAGAAAATGAATACAAAAGCCCTTCAAGTTTTACTTTCCATATTGATTTTAGCAACTGCTATTAAAATTTGGGTAGATATCTTAATGTAGGTAAAGTAAACATGGAAGAATAAAGATAGGATAAGCAATTTGCTTATTCTATTTTTTTTGGAGAAAATAGAATTTTAAAATATTTCCTAACAATTGTAAAAAATGAACCAATTTCATTATGCGAAATTCATATAAAAAATCATGCGTGTTAATTATTCAGTTTTTATCCATTGAAAAATGGATGATCAACCAATAAATTGCTCGCTTTCCTGCGGGCGTTCGCTGAGCCGCTTCGTGACCAACATCGTGTTGGCCCGAGGAGATTGAAGCCAAGCCCGTGGAAAGCGCCGTCTGTAGCGGAACATACAAATCTGATTATTACTGTGTTGAAAGGTTCGTGTTTAAAAACCAAAAATGGATTTATGAAATTTATTTAATTAGATTCACGGATTGAAATAATTTAATTATTTGGATATATTTTGGAACTAAAATTATTTTTCAGACGTAGATTAGTAAAAAGGGAGGATTGTTCATGATAAAATCTAATTGGATATCTTATTTTGGGAAAATTCTATGGGTTGTCGGATTAATTATATTAGTAAATATAAGTTTTAATTATGAAAATCAGATTCAACAAACTGCGAGAGAAACATTTAGTTTAATTCCTGTTATTTGGTCTAAATTATTTATCTCGATTATATTTGGTCTCTATATTTCTATTGTTTTCGTGAAAAATTGGTCATTTAATATAAATCCATCTTTATTTTGGTGTATATCTATTCCTAGTATACTACTTTCGTTTGCCTTCCCAATATTGGCTACACTTTCATCCTTGAAATCTTTGCCAGATTATATAGCGAGTTCATCCATTTCTTTTTGGCTAATAAATGTTTCTTCTTCAGATGTGTTCGGAATTATCGCAGGGTTGTCGATTATCCTAAGTTTTTTTAATGCTCGCCCGAGTAATAAGAATCAATAATTTATTATTTAACAGACGTTTGCTTACAGTTTAATTATAAAACATATAAAATAGACTTGGTTTTAGACCCAAGTCTATTTTATTTTCTGATTAAATCAACAGTAAAATTTAACAGAGCCATTTTGTAAATCATAGGTAAATCTTATAAAGAAATTACAACAAGAGAATGTGCAAAGAATGATGCGTTATCGCTGAAAATGGGGTGTATCTTAGAGCGGAATCTTTAAATTAGCATTTGCATATTTATTTTATCTATAATTCTATCGCATTTAATTTTTCTGGTTTCTTATAAAATAAAAAAATTATAATTCCAACGATCATTAAGCAAAACGTACAATTTTGTGCAATGCCAATTATGTCATTCCAACTGTCTTTTCCGTTTACCAACAATTGTAGAATCAGACCCACAAGTAAAATCAATAATGTATAGTATGATTTTTTTACTAAAAATCCAACAGCTCCTCCAAATAATCCCCCAAAAGCTGAAGCACCGAACCAACTTACATAATTCATTATTTGTTGTATAACTGGTATGGGTATGTTATCCGACGTATTTTCATAAAAATGTCCAATAATTATATAGAGACTAATAGCAATGAGTGTATATACCATACCAAATAAAATTGCTTCTTTTAAATTATTGGCAAATCGATAACCAATGAACATAGCTATCATAAACCATATAGGTAAAGAATTAATCATAATCGCTAAATAAGAAATGACAAATTTAAAATTAGAAATGTCTTTATTTATAAAAGGTAAGTTATCTGAAACCACAGAAAAAATAGCAACAGTAACACTGACTATAGAAGTAAAAATAATAAACGGTTTACGAGTTACTTCTTTATTCTCTTGCAACAAATTGCCCCCTCTCAATAATTTCATCTTTGCTTTCTTTAATATAGATAACGATTCGACAAATATTTCCAAATTCCTCTATTTAAATAATCTTCAGTAAACTTGGTTTAGGATTAATAATTTATTTGTATCTTTGGAATGGGGTGCAATTAGATTTATTTATGAAGTCATTACAACGAAAGGTATTAATAATAAAAATGAAAAAAACTCTAGTCCCGATGATGAAGGGGATTAGAGCTTTTGTGAGAAATGAATTTTTCATCTATCTCATAAGATAGCCATATTTTCTTGAAGGGAAATCTGCTCCTAGTTTGTTAACTTGAGCTTTGGCATCTTTGATTAAAGTTTGTGCCTTTTCTTTTGTATTTGTATCTAAATGTTTGACTTTTCCATGATGCTTTGGAAATGAAACTCCCAGTGCTTTCAGCTGTTTATCAGCTTCTTCTTTGGTTAAGGAACCATCTTTAACTTTTTTCATAATTTCTTTAACTTTAGTTTTCGTTTTGTCGTCTAACTTTGCAAACATTTCTGCTCTGGGATGTTTAGGAAATGAAACCCCAAGAGCTTTTAATTGTTTATGGGCTTCTTCTTTAGTCAGTGAGCCATCTTTAACTTTTTTCATAATTTCTTTAACTTTAGTTTTCGTTTTGTCATCTAGCTTTGCAAACATTTCTGCTCTGGGATGTTTAGGAAATGAAACCCCAAGAGCTTTTAATTGTTTATCGCCCTTTTCTTTAGTTAAGGAGCCGTCTTTAACTTTTTTCATAATTCCTTTAACTTTTGCTTTTGTTTTGTCATCTAGCTTATTAAATGTTTCGCACTTAGCGTTGTGCTTTGGGACGGGAGCACCTATTTTTGCTAAGTCTAAATCTAATTTATTTAATATTTCATCTACTTTTTGCTGAGTTCTAGGATTTAGCATTGGTTGATGTTCAGAAGCGGTCATGTTTTGCTCTGCAGCTAAAGTAAAAGTTGGTGCAATTGTGTTACTCATAATTCCGAATGATAAAGCACAAGTTAGGGGAAATGATAAAAGTTTTTGTTTAATCATTTGTATCTACTCCTATAATTTATTTAAACAGTATAGAAAAGCTTTTTCTAAGGATCAACAGATAGTGATTTTCTTTAATTCATCTACCTTCTTCCAAGAATAATTTTGAGATTATTTTGCCCAGTTTTTAAAAAATTAAAAGTATCGAATAAACTCATTTTTAATTTTTTTGCAGATTAAAAATTTGTTCCACACTAATTATGTAGAAAGATTTTTAGTAAAAAAATAACCCACCTTTTATCAAATGGGTTTTAAACATTAACAGCAAATTTTCTAATCGAAACCGACTATTGATATCAAATAAAGAGACTTAATTTATTTGATATTGTATACCGTTTTGCATAATGCGAGGCCCAAAAGCATCTGTTCTGTTTTAATCCCTTCTACTAAATTAGTAAATTGCTACAACTCCTAATTCCTCATTGGCGTGTCACAGCTTCGCTTGTTATACGAGATCTAAGTCCAAACCAGCCTCAATCATGTTTCTACAAGTAGGAGAGAGCCGATTAGCTGAAGGGTTCGAAGCTCTACGGTCAGTTATGTTCTACCATGGCTACTGATATAATAAGACCAAATAAAAAATGGTCACCCAGAAATATCTGGTGACCTTATAATACGAACATGGTAGGTTTATTCAAGAAGGATGGTATAATTTATGTCTATAATAATCGGTGAAATAGGTAAGAGAAATATAAAATTGAATAAAACATAAACTCAAGTAATGGTTTACTTCAGTTTTTATAAGATGAGTTTCCAACAGAATACGTGACTGAAGCAATGAATTAATTTTAGTAGGTGAATTAAATATATTTTTAGTTTTGCACCGATACATAGGAGGATTCAATGTACAAAATATTAATTGTTGAAGATGAAATGAATATCGCAAAGGAATTAAAATGTCATCTTGAAAAATATGGTTATCAGTGCCTTGTTGTAGATGATTTTGAAAAGGTACTGGATCTTTTTCAAGACTTTATTCCGCATCTTGTTATCATGGATATTAATTTACCCGCATTTGATGGATATTATTGGTCTCGTAAAATAAGACGGGTATCGAAATGTCCCATTATGATTCTCTCTGCTCGTATGAGTGAGTTAGACCAGGTATATGGAATTGAAAATGGGGCAGATGACTTCGTTACAAAACCCTTTTTAATGGACGTGCTACTTGCAAAAATAAATGGACAAATTCGCCGTGTATATGGAGAATATGCACAAGATTCACAAAAGAGTACTCTAAAAAGGGGAAATACGGTTTTAAATCGGGATGCTGTCATATTATCTACACATGATCAAGAGGAGATATTAACACTAAGGGAACTAATGCTTTGTTCAATATTATTTGAAGCATTTCCCAATGTCGTAACGAGGCAGCAGTTACTCACAGCTATCTGGGATGATGAAAAATTTGTCGAGGAAAATACGCTTTCAGTAAATATTAAAAGGTTAAGAAAGAAATTAGTAGGGATTCATTCATCATTAGAAATAACAACAATCAGAGGTATTGGATATCAACTAAGGGAGAAAATTTCATGAAGTTGTTTTTACAGGATCATTTAAGTTTAATTATCCTTTATATTATAACGTTCATTAGTTTGCCGGTAGTTATAAATCGCCTAGATGGCCTTGAAAATCACTATCCCTATTTTATATTTTTAGCTGTTACCTTTCTAACCATTTTACTTTTCTTTCGCTATGTACGTCGCAAAAAGATGTATTCAAATATTAAGGAAAAGAGGATTGATACAGGTGATTTTCTGATTCATCAGCCAAGTGCACCTATAGAAAAAGCATATGCAGATCAATTGCATGAGATTCAATCTTTTCTCCTCTCAAAAGAAGATGAATACAAGGATTTCCTACAAGAACAGCAATTAATGATTTCTCAAACTGTTCATCAAATGAAAACACCACTTTCTGTCATTCAATTACTGATCCAATCGAATCATCCAAAAGATCCAAGTTTACTTCTGGAGTTGCAAAAAATAAAAAAGGAATGCGACAAGTTGAACTTTTCTTTAAATCAGCTATTAACATATAGTCGTTCTACAAAAATGTTAGCAGATTTAAAGATAGAACCAATCCTCTTAAAGAATATCATGCAGGAAGTGATTAATGATTTAAAGGATTATTTCATAGAGGAAGAAATCTTTCCAAAAGTTTCGATACGAGATGACGTATTGCTTTATTCGGATCGCAAATGGATAAAGGTTGTGATTTACCAGCTATTGAGTAATGCTGTCAAATATGGAGAGAAGCAATCTTCTGTTGTTATTCATTATGAAAATAATCAATTATATATCAAAAACAAAGGAGAAACAATACCGGAAAGTGAAATAAACCGTGTTTTTGAATTGTTTTACACAGGTACTAAAGGCCGCACGAAGGGTGAGGCGACTGGTATCGGACTCTACTTGGTAAAAAAGGTTCTTTCTACATTAAACCATCCATGCAAGTTATATTCCTCCCATAATGAAACAACTTTTGTAATTGATTTTTCCGGAAGTATAGAAACGGCTGCCAAATAAGGTAGCCGTTTTGAATATGACAATTTTGTCATATTGGTGTCATGTTTGGAGATTTAAGAGAGCAGGAGGGGAAGCTATACTAAAACAGAGATAAACAAGGAGTGAATTGCACATGACAAACACGATTTTGAACGTAAATCAACTTCAAAAAGAATATACAGGAGAAATCACATACAAGGCTTTAAAAGGTATTAATTTTAATTTAAATGAAAACGAATTTGTTGCTGTTATGGGGCCATCTGGTAGTGGAAAAACAACATTCCTTAATTGCATTTCCACAATTGATCGGCCAACTAATGGCGACATCACAATCAATTCCAAAAATCCATTTGATTTAAATGATGATGAATTGGCAAAATTCAGAAGAGCGGAACTTGGATTTGTTTTTCAAGATTTTAACCTGGTTCATACATTGACAGTAGAAGAAAATAATTTATTGCCATTGACACTCGATTCCATAGATGAGAAAGAAATGAGAAAGAGTTTAACGAAAATTGTCGATTTTTTAGGGATTGAAGAGATTTTAAAAAAGCGTACATTTGAAATTTCAGGAGGACAGAAACAACGTGTAGCAATTGCAAGAGCTGTTATCCATGAACCGAGCTTATTACTAGCAGATGAGCCAACTGGAAACTTAGATTCTAAAGCCGTAAATAGCGTGATGGAATTGTTCGAATCGATCAACAAGACTTTTAAAACAGCCATATTAATGGTGACGCATGATGCTTATGTTGCCAGTTTTGCACAGCGTGTCATCTTTATAAAAGATGGTGTTCTTTTTAATGAGATACATCGGGGGAAGAACAAACAGCAATTTTATCAAGAAATAATGGATACTCTCACGTATTTAGGTGGTGGCCAGCATGAGTTTTAACCATATTGTCATTCAAAATGTTTTATGAGATAAATCAACATATATTTCCTACTTTTTAAGTAGTGTCTTCTCGATTTTAATCTTTTTCCTATTTTCGACTACAGCTTTCCATCCAATGATGAAGGAAGTGGATACTACAAGTACATTGGGATTAACAATGTTACTTGCCAGCTTCTTTATTTATATTTTTTCATTTATTTTTATTATCTATTCGCTGTACGCTTTTTTAAAAAAGAAAACAAAAACACTTGGAGTATTTTTGATGTCAGGTGCCTCCATGAAACAAATACGCAAAATGGTTTTTAGAGAAAATATGCTTATCGCCGGGGCATCGATTATCACAGCAATTGCTCTTGGACTTATCATTGCTCCTCTATTTTTAATGGTTGCTAAAAAGGTGTTACGTGCTGATAGCTTTGGAATGTATGTACCATTACAATCAATCACGTTAACAATAGTCTTATTTATTATTTTATTTGTGGTAGTTTCTAAATTTATGTCACGCTTTATCAAAAATGAAGAAATCGTACAGTTGTTAAAAGCAGATGTAACTCAAGAAAAGCCAATTGCACCCAGACCATTGAACCTGGTGCTCTCGATCATTGCGACCGCTTTTCTATTCATTTCACTAATCAAGGAAATGAATTGGATAAAATCTCTTGATACGTTCGGTTATTTTGCACTATTTGCCAGTCTATTATTAGCCATTTATTTTACAGTTACTCAAGGTGTGCTCCTGGCAATTCGTATATTGCAAAGAAAATCTTCATATCTCCAAAAAACAAACATGCTGTTTGTTTCCAACTTAAAGGCTAAAGGACGTTCTCATGCGCATATTATTTACTTATTAACGATTTTATTGCTCGGTGTTTTTCTATGTACAAGCGTTCTATATAGCTCCTACTATAATGTGAAGGAAAAAACAGAGAGCCTATATCCTTACAGCTTCCAATATACTTCCCTTCCTACTAACACATCTGTAGCTGAGGAAGCAGATATTCGGTTTATTGAGGCTACATTAGACAAAGAAGGTAAGTATGCTGCATATTATTCAGCCTTTAAAACGGATGAAGAACGGCGGATTGGCTTTATGTCGGTTTCGAATTATAACGCACTTGGTTTGCATAAGCCGATTACACTAAAGGACAACGAGTATTATGTCGCAGCTGGTAATGAAGGTATAAAACCTAATACAAAGACGATTCATGAATACCCATTTGGGAAGCTCAAATATGTTGGTCTTGAAGAAAAAAATATTTTATCAACGGGTTTAAGAAATGCATATTTTATTGTTCCAGATAAAGTATATGAAACAATTGATTATCCAGTTTACAAAGTGTTTGCTTATGAAATGGAAAATTGGACAGACAAGGTCGATGTAGTAGAAACCATTTTATCGCGGGTTCATACAGATCCTGATACACACCTAACAGCTTCTAAAATTGATTTATATGATACGGAAAAATTCGTGAAGAGTATCATGTTCTTCATCGGATTTATGTTGAGTTTAATTTTCTTGAGTGCAGCAATGAGTATTCTTTATTTCTACCTGCAAACATCACTTGAAGGAGAAAAGAAGAAATATGCAGGCATTCGAAAAATTGGACTTTCAAATAAAGAGCTATCTACCGTTGTATCGAGGGAGTTAGCCATTTTAATTTTTATTCCGTTTACTATCGCAGCTATTATTTTATTTGTAGCGATGTTTGGAATGAGTAATTATATTTCATCAACATTCTATCTAATGACAGCGATCGGTGTAGGCATATTTTCACTGCTATTTGTTGTGAGTTTTTTCATCATCCGACGAAGTTATTTAAACAAACTGGTAAATTAATACGCAAACAACAAATAGAGGAGGATTCATTCTAATTCTCCTTTCATAGGCTTGATAAACGAGTAGAATTTTGAAACGAATAGATGAATTAAATTTTTTGCGCGGGAATGATACAAGGAGGAAAAATGAAATGAAAATTATTAAATCATTAACTATATTTAGTTGTCTAGTGATTTTTATATTAGTCGGATGTGGTAAAAAAGATGTTGTGCTTGAAAAAGATTATTATGTGAAAATCGATGAAGAAGCAGAACAAACTAATAATAAGGAGCAATATGTTTATAATTTAAAAGGGTATGATGAGAATGGTGACGAAAAGGTAGTATATTTTTATGTTGATAAACCATATAAAAAAGGAACGCTGTTACGTGTTCCTAGAAGCCTCGAAGGATATACTGGTAGTAATGAGGTAATCGAAGCTTATGAATTGCCTAAAGAGGTTAAAATGAAATTAAAACTATAAAGTATATGCTTTTACAATCTCAATGATATTGGAGTTAGTCGCTGCGAAATACTGAGAATTCAAGGCAATTGATTCAAATAATAAAAATACCCCATCCTTGAGTTAGATGCTCAGATGGGGTTTCGCCAATTTTCTTGCCCACTATTAAATTAACCGTTTGATTTGCGGTCTTTTAACTTTTTTCTGTTGTTCATTTTAGTATTCTTGGAGATTGTTCCAGTGTTTCTTTACCTCGTATACCGATTCGCATAATGCGAAGCAACAAAAGCATCTGGCTTAATCTTGGGCTCCACTCCAATGGATTCCATTCTTGCGACCATTTCTTGTACAAATTCACGCGTTTTGTTGCGTTTGCCAGCACCGATATCGATGTGGCCTTCCATTGTAAAAGTTGAACCATCATAAATAAATGGAAGAATGATGTCGATCAGTTGCTTTTTCTTTTCCTCTGAAAACATCGATACGATTTCTTCCGTGAAGGAGAGCTCTAGTGAAATGCGTTCATGTAGATGTAGCATTTTCCTTGGGACAATCACTCTTCTAATACATGCCCATACACCATGGCCTTCTTGCAAAATCACAATGCCAGTGATAAATACGGTGCAATCTTTATGAACTTGTGAGTCCGTTCCAACGATTAATCGATAATTACCTTTCGGATTTAAACTCATATAATGGACAATATGATCAAAAACGTCTTCGAAAGACATATTTTTTTCTTGAAGATTTTGAAAAGGATCGTAACGAAATGAATTTCCCATGTTTCACCGCTTCTTTCCTTAAAAGGGTTGTATATTACATTATATCCAAGGGTATTTTAATTGTTGCAGAAGAAATGACTTGAGTATTACTCTAGATTGTTTGATAATTTATAATATATGTTATGTAGGAGATGTAAATAATATAATGAATATTGATTATAATGAAAAATCAAAGCAAGAGAGTAAGGGATTTGAGAATCGTGCACGTTTGTTAGTGAAATGTCCTGATAAACCTGGGATTGTATCGATGTTGTCTTCGTTTTTACATAATCACGATGCTAATATTATTGAGTCAAATCAGTTTTCTACGGATCCTGAGAATGGAACATTTTTCATTCGTTTCGAATATCACTGTGACAATCTTCAACAAAAGGCTGCTGAAATGGAAAAGGATTTTGAAATCATCGCAGAAGATTATCAGATGCAATATCGTTTTTATTATCGAAATGTTCGCGAGCGTTCGGCTATCTTTGTATCAAAAGAGACGCACTGTTTGTTGGAGCTATTATGGGAATGGCAAAATGGGGATTTAGAAACGGATATCGCGTTGGTTATTAGTAATCACGAGACAGCACGCCCGATAGTGGAGGCATTAGGTATTCCTTTTTATTATATTCCAGCAAATAAGGTTATACGCAAACAAGTGGAAGAAGAGCAAATTCGTTTAATAGAAGAATATAAAGTAGATGTGCTGATTTTAGCACGCTATATGCAAATTTTAACACCTGATTTTGTAAGCCATTTTGAAAATCGCATTATTAATATTCACCACTCATTCTTACCTGCATTTATCGGAGCAGGTCCTTATGAACGTGCATTTGCTCGCGGTGTGAAACTGATTGGTGCAACTTCACATTATGTGACAAATGATTTGGACGAAGGTCCGATTATTGAACAAGACGTAGAGCGTGTAGATCATCGCGATGATGCCGAGCAATTGAAAAAAATCGGCCGTCAAATCGAACGCCGAGTTCTTGTAAAAGCTGTTAGATGGCATTTAGAAAACCGCATTATTGTGGAAGGTAATAAGACGATTGTCTTCCATTGATTGCAAAGCGGGTTGAGATGAGGGCAATGAATATTTTCTAAAACAGTACAACTTTACTTGAAATCAACACCAGTAAATCGAATGTGAATGGTAATTATTTATGAGTGTAGACTAAGTCTTTTTTGACTTGGTCTGCACTCTTTTCTTATAAATGATTTAATCAGTAGTAAAAGATCAGCCTTTCTTAAAACCGTTTGTCAGGGGTCAGAATAAATAGTCCGTTGATTATATTAAGATATTTTGCCGAATTTATTACAACTAAATTCAATAGTGAATGCTTTCTCAAACGATTGACCATTTTTCTTAAAGATACCTTCAATGTGAATGCTATATGTACGACCACCATCTATTAGAGATGCCTCGTAAGATGTTTGCTCCCACTTACCAGAAGAGCCTACTACATGTGTTGAAATATTGTCTATTTTTGCAAACAACTGACGGTCAGAGCGTTCGTTGTATTGAGTTTCAATGTTAGCTGTAACTTCAATCTCAGGTATATAACCACTAACATAAATGCGTGCTGTTTTTATCGTTTTTCCGTTGCCGTTTTTAGCTATATGATCATAAGTTGACGATAAAGCATTTAATGTTTCACGTTCAGTTGCGATATGTTCATCGACCATATCTTGAATCATTGTTGCAAATACTTTCGGTTCAACCCAATCTTCTTGTTTAAACTTATTCATAGGTAATACTTCAATATGAATACCTACCTTCTTATCCATTGCCTCATCCACGCTTTTTACATACTGTTTATAATATTGTTGTTTTTCTTTTTCAGTAAGTGAATTTGCAGTAGCCGATTCGATAGTTGTCGTCCCTAACAATGAAACTGAAATAACAAGTGCTGTAATATTTTTTGTAAATTTACCCATTTTTCCCACCTCCTTATAACAAAAATTATAAACGAAAAGGGTTTTAAAATATAGATGGAAATATTTGAATATTGCAACTTTTTAACGAAAAAAAGTTTAGTATATTTACAACTGGTGCTTTAATTATGTTTATTAATTATGGTAATGTAATCGTTAATAGGAAAAAATAGTAAAACAAGGTCTATAACAGGTGATAGAGTTGAAAAGTGTAGAGGGGATGTTTATTTTGGAAACAATTGAAATGGTAGAGTTAGGCGAAGAGAATTTAAATGATAAGGGATGTTTTTGCCTACGTAGCAAGCCAAATTCAACAGGTTACTTAAATAAAAATGAATGGCTTATGGGAAAGTTCAATGAAGGGTTAAAGTATATAAAAATTATGGAGAATAGAAAACAAGCAGGGTTTATAGAATATACACCTATTGAATATTCTTCAAGAGTTGTTTATGGTGAAAACTATTTAGTTATTCATTGCTTATGGGTACAAATTACGGGAAAAGGGTATGCCTCAAAATTGATTAATAAATGTATTCAAGATGCAAAAGAACAAAATAAAAATGGAGTTATTGTGATTACAAATCCAGACACTTCTTGGACACCCAGTAAGGATGTATTTATCAAAAACAACTTTATAAAAGTAGACCACGCACCTTATGGTTTTGAATTACTTGTTAATAAATTTGCAGATTCACCTGATCCATATTTTCCGAATGATTGGGATGAGCGACTTACACATTTTAAAGATTTAACAATCCTCCGCACACAGCAGTGCCCTTTTATAGATATATCAACCGATAATGTTATTAAGGCAGCAAACAAACTAGATATAAATGCAGAAATTATTGACATGAAAAACAGAGAAGAATTATTGAAACTTTCACCTACCCCGTATGGTATCTATGGAGTCATCTACAAGAATAAATTAATTTCATACCATAGACTTACGGTTCACTCTGCAATGAAACGATTAATCGAGTTAGATCATTTAAAGTCTGTGACACGGTAAGACAGTAGAAATTTAAATTGTAAGATTTATGGATTCGTAACGGAACCATTACTCTGAAGCTTTTTTAAATTGAGTATGTTTTTAAAAATTCGATAATTTAACTATTATATATAGGAGTGACCGTATGATACCACATAACTTTTACTTAATTCCAAATAATGTAGATATGAAATTACTATATGCTTTTTACCCGAGTGAAGATGAGAGCGATGGTTATAATCAATATGTAATTGAAAGTTTTATTATTGATGATGATTTTATTGATTATATAATTGATGGTTTAGGAGAGAATGAGTTGAATGATGTACCTTGTTTAAACCCAAGTATGAAAAGCCTACCGAAAATGGATGGGTATAGTAGATGCGGTGATAGTCTTTTTGTCGAGGAATCTGCTGAAAAGTTAATAAAAACATTTATATCATGGAAAGAATTTTTACAAGATAAACCAGATGAATTCACTTCTGATGATGGTTTCGATGAGTTTAATAAAAATGAAATATTGGATAATCTTGAAAAAGCAATTGATTGTTCGAAAAAATTGTTAACTAACAAATTTTATATTTTTCATTCAGGAATTTAAAACTATCTTTATATAAGAAAATTTAATTCTTATTCTTTTACTATCTACATAAGAGTACGTTTTATCACAATAAATTTTTATATATTCTTTATCCAAATCTAATTGTCTTTTTAAGTGCCCTCCGAAAATGTTCGGAGGGTTTTTGTATTTTTTCAAGCTTTTAAATATAAAACAATAATCATAAGGATAAAAAATGAATTTTACTCCTTTGATTACAAATAATTTCTTTTACGATACTTTATCTTTTTTCCTATGTACCATTCATAAATGAACTAAATTATTCATATGTTTATATAGTAAAAAGTAATCATTACTTATTTAATTCAAATATCTCAAATATTCTATGTAATACGTTTTTACCCTTTTCAGATAGATAGCTACCTCTATTTTGAAATAAAACTTGTTAAAGTTTGCACCTAGTACGTCTATACGCTTCAGATTCTTCAACCATTTTTTCCAGTTTTGCACGTGCTGATTTAAAGACTCTATTCGAATTGTTCGATTAAGTTGCATTAGCGTTCCAAAACAAAAGATATATTTGTATCTAAAGTAATTACCGATTATCTAAAAAAGGGAGGAAATCTAAGTTTGACTAAAATTGCAGCTATTGAATATTATTTCCCAGAAAATCAAGTATATAATGATCCGGAAAATAAATTAACAAAGAAAATCGGAATATTCTCGAGGTATATAGCTCGAAAGGATGAAACAGCTCTAGACTTAGCTGTAAAAGCTGCAGAAAAACTCTTTGAAAAAGGCGTTTGTAAAAAAGAAGAAATAGACTTTTTACTATTTTGTACTCAAGCTCCAGATTACATTTTACCTACATCCGCATGTATGATTCAGGATAAATTAAAATTATCAAAGAACTGTGGTGCTCTAGATTTTAATTTAGGCTGTTCAGGCTTTATTTATGGTCTCTCTTTAGCAAATGGTTTAATAAACAGTAAACAGGTAAAGAATGTACTTTTATTAACGGCAGATACGTACAGTAAATTTGTAAATGAGCAAGATTTAAGTACTTCATTACTATTTGGAGATGCTGCTGCGGCAACATTAATAACAAAATCTAATGAAGATCATATAGGAAAATTTGTATTTGGAACTGATGGAAGTGGGGCTAATAACTTAATTATACAAGCTGGAGGAGCTAGAGAACCTATTAATTCAGATACAATCATGGAATTCGAGGATGAAAGAGGAATTATTAGAAATAAAAACGATTTATATATGAATGGTCCGGAAGTTTTTAACTTTGCAATGCGGGAGATTCCTAAATCTGTAAAAAACCTTTTGGAAATAGAAAATAGAACTTTGGATGATTATGATTATTTTGTTTTCCATCAAGCAAATCAGTATATGTTGAATGCGTTAAGAAGGAGATTAGAAATTAATCCTAATAAGTTTTCAATACAATTAAATGACTGTGGAAATACAGTATCTTCTACCATTCCAATTGCATTAAAAAGAGAAATCGAAAAGGGGAATATCAAAGAAAGTGACAATGTATTATTAGCAGGATTCGGTGTAGGACTATCTTGGGCATCATGTTCTATAAAAATAAATTTAAACTAAGGAGTATAAAAAATGAATTTAAAAGAGTTTACATTGCTATGTGAAGAAATTTTAGAATTAGATGATGGAACGCTACAATTAAATACAAATTTAGAAGAAATTGAAGAATGGGATTCACTTGCAATAATGGATATACTATCTGTTTGCGACACCGAATTCAATACACCGTTCCCAGTAGATGTTTTTCGTAAAGCAAAGACATTCCAAGATATAGTAGATCATATTAATGACTTTTTAAAGGTAGGGTGAGTGGATACAATGGTTCAACCTGTTAAGAATGGAGAAAAGTTAGTAATTATTGGGGATGGCGAGTTAGCAGAAATTGCATATGAATATTTTACTTACGATTCTCCATATGAAATAGTAGCTTTTGCAGCTGAGAAAGACTATATAAAAAGGGACAACCTTTATGATTTACCTGTTGTTTCTTTTGAAGAGGTGCATCAGATTTACCCAGTAACTGAGTTCAAAGCATTTGTTGCAATTCTTCATACAAATTTGAATAGATTAAGAACGAGATTATATCATGAAACGAAAAATAAGGGATATGAATTGGTATCTTATGTTAGCTCCAAAGCTTTTGTTTGGAGAAATGTAACAATTGGTGAAAATTGTTTTATATTTGAAAACAACGTATTACAGCATCATGTTAATGTGGGCAATAACGTAATTTTATGGAGTGGAAACCATGTTGGACATAGATCGGTTATTAAAGATAATTGTTATATTTCATCACATGCAGTTATTGCAGGAGACTGTGAAATTGGAGAAAACTGTTTTATTGGAATAAATAGTACAATTAATGATGGATTAAGAGTTAGAAAGGATTGTTTTATCTCTTCAGGGGCATTAGTAATTAAGAATACGCTAGAAGGGAAAATATATAATGGTAGCCCTGCAAAAGCAGCACCTATTGATGTTTATAGATTTTTCAATATTGATACTGAACTTGTCTTTTAAAATGAAAAGTCATTAGCAATATCGCATGTATTAATTTAGAAGTGGGTGTAATAAATGGCGATTGCAAGTAAAAATAAACAAATTTACGACCAGCTAATGGAAAGTGCAAAAAAAATTGGACAAATTGCTGAATTTGAAGCATATGAAGCCGATGAAAATGCTACTATTTCTCCGAACGTAATAAGAGTAATGATCGAGGAAGGAATCAATAAATTAATTTTGCCGAAAGAATATGGCGGTCCTCAAATCGATTTTAAAACATTTTCTGATATGGTTAAAACAGTAGGCTATTACAATTTATCAGCGGCTTGGTTAACCTACTTCTTTTCAGTGCATAACGCATGGGTAGCATTTTTACCAAAACATCGAATGGATGAAATCGTTTATGACGGAGGACTAGTTGCCGATATTTTTGCACCAGTTGGCAAAATAGAAAAATGTGACGGTGGGTTTATAATATCTGGTACATGGAATTACGTAAGTGGAATCAACTATTCTGAATGGATTTCAGTAGGTGCTAGATATCAATTTGACGATGAAGATGAACCTGAATCATTAGGTTTATGTATGAATACATCGGAACTTAACGTAACGAAAGATTGGGATTCATTAGGCTTAAGAGGCACAGGTAGTCATACAGTAAGTATAGAAAATGTATTTGTTCCAGACGATATGGTTATTCGCTTCTCGAAAGTAGCACAAAATAGAAAGCCATTTAAATTAGAAGTAGACGAAGATTATTTATATTATAACGTACCGTTTTATAATGCTTTCTATATGGGTTTTGCTTCTATGTGTTTAGGTGCTGCACAAAGAGTACTTGATGAATTTAAAGTTTGTACAGCAAATCGAGTTCGTGCTTCTGGAATTGAAGAACATAAAAAGAGCAGAAGTCAACGTATACTTGCGAAGTTAACACTTAAACATAAGGCTTCTGAAGCGATGATGAACGAATACATTAATATGTTAAATGAAGATGAAGGCCAATACGATCCATCAATTTGTCATGCTCTTAGGGTTCAGATAATTCGTAATTGCGTGGATATTTCTGTTGAAATAACACTGTCGCTTGGTGCTTCTGCATTAAAGAGAGGAAAGCCTGTTGAAATGATGATGAGAGACTTAATTGCCATTGGCACACATGTAACGTCCCTTTACGAAGATGGTATCGAGGCATTTGGTAAATACTTATTTGGATTTAAAAGTTACTCTCGCGAATAAACTTTTTATTTGGGTTTTATTATGTGATTACATAAAAAAGATGCTAACCCAAATGGGCAGCATCTTTTTTATGATATTTTATTTCAATTCAAGTTAATATTATAGATCATTGAATCATAATTCATATGCTGGACAAGTTCCGTAGCCATCACTATTTCTGCTACTATAGCATTTCAATAGCTTCGATCCGATATACTCCATATTCGCACATCATACACTAATTCGCAGACTGTTCTTTTGTGAAATTGGTGAACTGTAGAACCAGAACACCCAAAATTTGCATCACAACTTTGATCATGATTTGACCTAAAATCGCCATCCACACAGCATCCCATGGTACAAATCCTGCACCAAGTGGTGATAATCCGACGATAACAAAAATCGTAGAATCCAAGATCCCACCAACAACACCGCTATATAGAATTCTCATGCTGATGGACGTTTTCATTCTCGAATAAATTTCTGTATCAGTTGTCTCAGAAACTGCAAAACTTACCGCGCTAGCGAAGACAATCCATAACGTATCGCCCAATAAATAGCTAGAAATAGCTGATAACAGTAATGCAAGTCCAATAAAAAGATACGTTTTTTTCTTTCCATATTTGTTTTGTACAAGATCTCGTAAGATGAAAGTAGCTCCGATTAGGAATGAGCCATAAGGAATGATAAATATTCCTAAAATAAGTGGGTTAAAACTTGCTGTAATGACATTAGCTAGAACGATAGCTAAGAGATATAAGAAAACTCTCATAGAATAAGACTCCTTTTAAATCGTGAATTTTTTTAAACATATCGAAATCGATTTTTATGTAACTTTCTTTTCGTTGTTTAGATAATCCAAATCTTCCATTTCCTCCCGTATTTCTAAAAATAAGAAGGATCCTAGCAAAATAAAAAACTATATCCCTAAAGATATAGTTATCCCTAGTTTTTTATAGAGGGTTTTTCTAGAACCTCTTTTACATTTAGTAAAAGTTTTATTTAGTTTCAAAAGTTATTTTACCATATTATCTGATCGTTTGTTGATTTATTTTTTAGTAATAATTTCCTGTTCTTCATTCAACTTACCTCTTTTTATTAGTTGAATTGTGAAAAATAGACGGAATAAATCCAGAATTAGCATTGAAATTTTGTTCAATTTGAACATAGTTATAAAAAGGATTAAAAGGTAAATTGATTATATAAAGATTGAAATTTCAAAATATTGGAGGGGCTCAGATGAAAAAAGTCTTAAACTACATTAACGGTGAATGGTGTGAAGGTTCATCAGGTAAATTTATTCCTGTAACAAATCCAGCTAATGGCCAAGTATTAGCAGAAGTAACACAATCTACTAATGATGATGTAGATAGAGCGGTAAATGCTGCAAAAAGTGCTCAAAAGGAATGGAGTTTAGTACCTGCTCCAGATCGTGCAGAGGTTTTATATAAAGTTGCGAATTTATTAAAAGAAAGAAAAGAAGAGATTGCTCAAATTCTTACAAGTGAAATGGGAAAAGTAATTGATGAAGGTAGAGGAGAAGTTCAGGAAGCTATTGATATGGCATTCTATATGGCTGGAGAAGGACGACGCCTGTTTGGAGATACGATACCATCTGAACTTCGCAACAAATTTGCGATGAGCATAAGAGTTCCAATTGGAGTGGTAGGAATCATTACACCATGGAATTTCCCTATCGCAATTGCTTCCTGGAAATCACTTCCGGCACTTGTATCTGGAAATGCCGTGGTGTGGAAACCAGCTACTGAAACGCCTATGGTGGCTCAGGAATTTGTGAAAATTTATGAAGAGGCTGGTTTACCAAAAGGACTGATCAATCTAGTGAATGGTTCAGGTAGTGTAGTTGGAAGTGCAATGGTTGATCATCCGCAAATTGATTTAATCTCATTTACAGGATCGAACGAAGTAGGAAAGGCAATCAATGGACGTGCAGGGGAGTTATTGAAAAGAACATCCCTAGAAATGGGAGGCAAAAATGCTGTAACTGTTTTAGAAGATGCAGACTTAGACTTAGCAGTAGAGGGTATCTTGTGGGGGGCATTTGGAACAGCGGGACAAAGATGTACAGCAACAAGCCGCGTTATTATTCACAAAGATGTGAAAGAAGAACTTGAACATAAATTAATAAGTCGTATTAAAGAATTGAAAATGGGTGATGGACTAGATGAAACTGTAAAAGTAGGTCCTGTTATTAACGGTGCAGCACTAGAACGGATTGATGAATACGTCAAAATTGGACAAGAAGAGGGAGCGAAACTTCTAACAGGTGGGCAAATTGTTAAAGGAAATGGGTTAGAAAACGGAAACTTCTATGAACCAACCATTTTCACGAATGTAACACCAGAAATGAGAATTGCGAAAGAAGAAATATTTGGCCCGGTCGTTTCTATTATTTCAGTAAATAGTTTAGAAGAAGCCATTGAAGTGAATAACAGCGTAGAATTCGGCCTTTCAAGTGCAATTTATACGGCTAATGTCAATAAAGCATTCGCTGCAATGAGAGATTTGGATACGGGTATTGTTTATATTAATGCTGGCACAACTGGGGCTGAAATCCATTTGCCTTTTGGCGGAACAAAAGGAACTGGAAATGGACATAGAGATTCAGGTGTAGCAGCATTAGATGTGTACACTGAATGGAAAGCAGTTTATGTAGATTACAGTGGAAAATTACAAAGAGCACAAATAGATAATTATTGATATAGCTCGTTAAAAAGAATAGGGTAACCTGTGTTTCTTGTTCGAAATACAGGTTATTCTACATAGAAATTGGGGTGCTGAGTAATGGAAAAGTTAACAGTCGTGGGTTCGGGAGTAATGGGGAGAGGAATTGCATATGCTGCAGCAATTGGAGATTTTCAAGTTGTATTAAATGATATTAACCAAGAAAATTTAGACAAGGCAAAGTTTCAGATCGAGAAAGAAATGGCTAAAAGTGTTGAAAGAGGCTATTTAAAAAGTGAACAAGCAGCTACAGCATTAGAAAATTTAGAATTCACAACAGATTTAGAATCTGCAGCTAGTGATTCGGATATAGTTATTGAAGCTGTTTTTGAACTAATGGAACTAAAAATAGAAATCTTTAAAAAATTAGATAAGATTTGTCCCCAACATACGATTCTAGCTACAAATACCTCAACGATGAGCCCAACAGAAATTGCTGCACAAACTTCCAGACCAGAAAAGTGTCTGGCGATGCATTTCTTTAATCCTGTACACAAAATGAAATTAATAGAAATGATTAGAGGCTTAGAAACGTCAGATGAAACGGTAGCTAAGGCAAAAGAATTTGGCAAAAAATTAGGCAAAGAGACAGTAGAGGTGAATGAGTTCCCAGGGTTTGTTACAAGCCGTATGAATTGTTTAATTGGAAATGAAGCCATGAATCTTCTAATGGAAGGTGTAGCATCTCCTGAAGACATCGATAAAGCAATGAAACTAGGATTGAATCATCCAATGGGACCTTTAGAATTAGCTGATTTAGTAGGCTTGGATACACGTCTTAGAAACATGGAATATCTTTATAAAACATTAGGAGAAAAATATAGACCTTGCCCACTCCTTATTAAATATGTAAAAGCCGGGAAATTAGGACGTAAAACAGGCTCAGGATTTTATAATTACAAGTAATTACCTAATTTCAGCTGATGGGAGGTTCAAAAAATAATGATTAGGGTATGTGAAAAACAAATATCCGCAGAAGAAGCAATAAAAATGATTCAAATGGGAGATCGTGTATTGGTTGGTGGATTTGGTATTTGTGGCACTCCTTTTACATTAATCGATACAATTACCGAATCGGATAATGCTAGAGAGCTAACAATCATCAGTAATAATTTAGGAGAAGCAGGTAAAGGCCTAGGTAAACTATTAACCTCTAAGCAAATTAAAAAAGCAGTTGGTTCCTATTTCACAACGAACCGAGACGCTGTAAAAGCTTGGAATAATGGAGAGTTGGAGATTGAACTCATACCACAAGGTTCACTCGCTGAAGCAATCCGTGCAGGTGGTGCTGGAATTGCTGGGTTTTACACAAAAACAGGCGTTGGTTCGAAGTTAGCTGAAGGAAAAGAAGTAAGAGTTTTTGATGGCGAAGAATATCTTTTTGTTAAGGGGATAAAAGCAAATGTTGCCTTAATCAAAGCAGATAAGGCAGATACAATGGGGAATCTTGTTTACTCGAAAACAGCACGTAATTTCAACCCGATGATGGCGACAGCAGCGGATTATGTTATTGCAGAAGTGGATGAAATAGTAGAGGTTGGCACTTTGGACCCTGAACAAATTGTAACTCCCCACGCCTATGTAGACGCAGTTGTATTGAATGATCGTTATGAAAAAATAGGTGGTGAGTATATTGAGCGTAGTCGATAATAAACAATCGATAGATCGAGTAAGGATCGCAAAACGTATTGTCAGTGAACTGCATGAAGGAGCAGTGGTAAATCTTGGTGTAGGGATTCCTTCACTCATCCAGAACTATTTAAAATCAGACAGCAAGGTGTTTCTTCAATCGGAAAACGGTCTATTGGGTATGGGACCTACACCGCATAAGGATGAGATTGATATGAATCTAATTAGTGCTAGCAAACAGCCAATCTCATTAGGCGTGGGGGCATCCATATTCTCGAGTTCAGATTCTTTTGCGATGATACGTGGAGGACATATTGATATTGCAGTAATGGGAGCCCTCCAAGTAAGTGAAACTGGTGAGATTGCCAACTGGGCTGTACCTGGTAAGGATATTCTTGGAGTTGGGGGTGCGATGGATTTAGTAGCAAGTGCAAAAAAAATAATAATTACCATGACCCATGTAACAAAGGAAAACACACCTAAAATTGTAAAAAAGCTCACCTATCCAACTAGCGGTATACGTACTGCAGATTTGATTGTAACTGAAAAAGCCGTTTTTCGAAATGAAAATGGGGAATTATTGCTGGAGGAAATTTCTAATGATTCCTCTGTAGATGAAATAAGAAAACTGACAGGCGCTCACTTTAGAGTTTCTGAAAATTTACAAACGATGAGAATTGAATAGACAATTCTATACAGATAGTTTCCTTTCTTTTTAATCATTTATCACGAGATTTTGTATGAGTATGGAGGTGCGGAAAAGTTGCATTTTTCTAATATTATCGTAGAACAGGAAAATAAAATAGGATTTATTAAAATAAACCGTCCTGATCAACGAAATGCCTTAAATTTAGAGACATTACTTGAAATCGAAAAGGCGTTAGATGAATGGAAAGTAAATCAAGACATTCGAGTCATCATTTTTACAGGTGTAGGTGAAAAATCTTTCGCAGCTGGAGCAGACATTCGTGAATTGAATAAAAGAGTAATGATCGAAGCACTCCAACCAAATATGACAGCCACTTATAGAAAAATAGAAGAATATGAGAAGCCAACAATTGCTGCAATAAATGGCTTTGCCTTAGGTGGTGGTTTAGAGCTGGCTCTTTCCTGTGATATCCGCATAGCATCATTGAATGCAAAGATGGGTTTGCCAGAGGTTGGATTGGGTATTATGCCTGGTGCTGGTGGAACTCAACGGCTCACTAGAATAATTGGTAGAGGAAATGCGTTGGATCTTATTCTGACTGGTGACATCATTACTGCGGAAGAGGCAGTAAAGCGAGGACTAGTAAGTTGTGCTGTTCCACAAGATGAACTTATTGAGAAATCTAAAGAGTATGCCAACAAAATTAGTTTAAAAGGTCCATTAGCTGTACGTTTAGCGAAAGCAGCTGTAAACCGCGGAGCAGATATTGATATGGAAACCGCACTTTACTTAGAAAAACTTTCCCAGACGATTCTGATTGGTTCTGAAGATAAACTTGAAGGAACACAAGCATTTCTAGAAAAAAGACATCCACATTTTGAAGGAAGATAAGGAGGCCAATAATGGATTTTACATTACCAGAAGATATTCAATTATTGCAAAAAGCTGTTCATGACTTTGTCCAAGGTGAAGTTGAAAAAGTAGCTATGGAAATAGAGGAAAATGACGAGATTCCTAGTCATATAGTTGAAAAGTCAAAAGAGATGGGTCTATTTGGCTTAAGTATTCCAGAAGAATACGGTGGTCTTGGTCTTAACATGGTTGGAAAATGTGCAATTTACGAAGAATTAGGTAAAACACATAACGGCTATACGACTCTGATTGGGGCACATACCGGAATCGGAACAGTAGGAATTGTCGACCTCGGTACAAAAGAGCAAAAAGAAAAATACCTTCCTAAAATGGCTAGCGGTGAATGGATTGGGGCATTTGCTTTAACAGAGCCAAGTGCTGGATCAAATGCAGCTAATTTAAAGACAAGGGCTGAAAGAAGAGGAGACAAATTTATCATTAATGGCTCAAAGCACTATATTACCAATGCAGTCTGTGGCAATGTTTTCACAGTTATGGCTGTAACAGATCCGAGTAAAGGTGCAAAGGGGATTACTTCCTTTATTGTAGAAAAGGATTTCCCAGGCTTTATCGTAGGGAATGTAGAGAAAAAGATGGGGCTTCGTGGTTCACATTCTGCAGAACTCTTTTTTGAAAACTTGGAAGTTCCAGTAGAAAATGTCCTTGGCGAAGAAGGTCAGGGATATGTAAATGCATTGAAAATTCTAGCAAATGGACGAGCTGCACTTGCGGCAAGAAACCTGGGCTCTAGTGAAAAACTTTTGGAACATAGCATGGACTATGCGATGCAAAGGGTACAGTTTGATAAACCGATTTTTGAACAGCAAGCGGTTCAGCATATGCTAGCAGATATGGCTGTTGAAATCGAGTTGCTTCGTTCGATGACCTATCGGGTAGCGTGGATGACAGATAAAGGTATGAGAGTAGTAAAGGAAGCAGCCATGGCAAAATTATATGGTTCAGAGGTATACAACCGTGTCGCTGATTTAGCGGTACAAATTCATGCGGGAATGGGTTATATGAAAGAATACCCAATTGAACGATACTACAGAGATGCGAGAATCACGAAAATTTATGAAGGCACAAGCCAAATTCAAAAAAATATTATTGCTGGCGAATTGAAAAAGGAGTTTTTATAAAAACTTCATAATATTTAGCTAAAGTTATAAGAATGAAAAATAAGGATTTCTTCAAAAAGATGTGCAAGTTTTTCCTATGTGTATTTAAATCGGGGGTGTAAGTATGGAAAATCCAGTGATTATTGACGGTGTAAGGACCGCTATCGGTAGAATGGGGGGAACCCTTAAGGATATTGAAGTAGATTTTCTTTCAGAAAAAGTAATGCGTGAGGCTTTAAATAGAAGCGAAATTAACCCTTCAGATGTGGAGGAAGTTGTTTGGGGGCATGCAAAGCAAAGCTCCGATGTACCAAATTTAGCACGACTTGCGGCGCTCAGAGCAGATCTTCCTATTGAAGTAGCTGGTTATACAGTTCATCGTCAATGTGGCTCTGGACTTCAAGCAATCAATAATGCAGCACAGCAAATCAAGTGCGGTCTATCAGATGTTATTTTAGCTGGTGGTGCTGAAAGTATGAGCACAGCTCCATATTATTTAAGAAAAGCTAGATATGGCTATAGTGCTGGAAATGCAGAACTTGTTGATCCAAACACCGAAAGTCAGCCACGAGCACAGCCAATTGAAGTATATGGGAATTTGACTATGGGATTAACAGCTGAAAATTTAGCTGGAAAATATAATATCAGTCGTGAAGAACAAGATTATTTCTCTCTTGAAAGCCAACAAAAAGCTACTGATGCGATAGAAAATGGGAAATTTAAAGATGAAATTGTACCTTTTGAATTAAAGATGAAGAAAGAAATCGTTCAATTTGATAGAGATGAGCATCCTCGATTAACTAGTCTTGAAAAACTAGCAACCTTAAAACCTGTTTTTAAGGAGGGTGGTACGGTTACAGCTGGTAATTCGAGCGGCCGTAATGATGGTGCAGCAGCTCTTATTATGATGTCTGAAGAAGCTGCATTAAGACGTGGCTTGTCTCCACGACTTCGTATCGTATCTCAAGCATCTATAGGAGTGTCTCCAGAAATTATGGGAATTGGTCCAGTACCTGCAACTCTAAAGGCTTTAAAACTAGCTGGCTTAACCTTAGATAATATTGACTTAATTGAATTGAACGAGGCTTTTGCTGCTCAAGCACTCGCTGTCGTGAAAGAGTTAAATATTGATCGGAAAAAATTAAATGTTAACGGCGGTGCAATTGCATTAGGCCATCCTATTGGCGGTACTGGAGCTATTTTAACAGTAAAAATCATGAACGAACTCGAACGAACTGGTGGTAGATATGGTTTAATTACTGCTTGTATTGGTGGTGGTCAAGGTATTGCGACCATTGTAGAAAATCTAAGAGTCTAATCATTGGAGGGATTTAGGAATGAGTAAACCGCGTGTTCTACAGATTCTCTCTATGTATCATCCTGAAGGAGAAAAGATTTTACAAAAAGGTGCAGAAGTCATACGAACAGACCAGTACAATATTGCTCATTTATGCGAGTGCGTAAAGGATGTAGAAGGTATTGTCCTCAGGGCACCAGCAAAAATTACGAAAGAAGTAATTGATGCGAATCCTAACCTAAAAGTAATTTCAGGCGCAGGTGTCGGACTAGATAATATTGATGTAGAGTATGCCACAAAAATGGGAATCCCAGTTCTACATGCACCTGCTGTGAATAAGAGATCGACAGCGGAACATACCGTCATGTTAATCATCGCATTAGCAAAATCAGTAATTCCCTTCAATGAAAATATGAAAAATGGTAATTATAATTCACGTATGTCTATTAAATCTTTCGAATTAAAAGGCAAAAAAGTAGGATTAATCGGATTTGGGAATATTGCACAAGAAGTTGCGAAAAGCCTAAAACTTGGATTTGATATGGATGTTACAGCGTGGGTTAGAAAATACAAACATGAAAAACATAAAATTGCTAACCAATTAGGAGTTAAAATAAATACAAATATGGACGAGGTATTTCGTCAGAGTGACTTTATTTCAATTCATATTCCGTTAAATGATCAAACTAGATATTCTATTGATCAAAGATATTTTTCCTTAATGAAACCATCTGCTTATTTGATTAATACAGCTCGTGGAGCAATCCTAAATCAAACAGATTTATATGATGCATTAAAAGAAGGGGAAATTGGTGGAGCAGGTCTTGATGTATTTGACCCAGAACCCCCTGAAAAAGATCTTCCACTCTTAAGCTTACCAAATGTTATTGTTACGCCACATGTAGGTGGAACAACAGTTGAAAGTAATTATATCATGTCATCTACGGTAGCTGAGAATGTAATAAGAGTATTGACAGAAAAACGCCCTAAATATATTGCTAATCCAGAAGTACTGAACACAATTAAACAAGAATAGGAGAATGATGATGGACCATTATTCGCTCGCTTTAATACCTGGAGATGGGATTGGAGTAGATGTTGTCAGAGAAGGAAAGAAAGTATTAGATACGATTTGTAATATTCATGGAGGGATCTCGTTATCCTATACTGAATTTGACTGGAGCTGTGAATATTATGCAAAACATGGAAGTATGATGCCAGATGATGGTTTGGAGAGATTAAAGGACTTTGATTCAATATTTCTTGGGGCTGTGGGCTATCCAGGCGTACCAGATCATGTGTCGCTTTGGGGGCTACTGTTACCAATAAGAAGACAATTTCAGCAGTATATCAATTTGCGTCCTGTGAAACTATTAAAGGGAATTCAGTCTCCATTAGTAGGTAAAACTTCCGAAGACTTAGACTTTATTGTTATTCGAGAAAATAACGAAGGCGAGTACTCGAATATTGGTGGTCGTATGTATGAAGGAACTGATATGGATATGGCTATCCAAAATAGTGTTTTTACACGAAAAGGAGTAGAACGGGTTTTAAGATATGCCTTTGATTTAGCTCAAAAGAATGGTAAAAGAGGGCACGTTACAGCTGCTACTAAATCAAACGGTATTAATCATACAATGCCGTTCTGGGATGAATATGTTCAGAAAATTAATCAAGAATATCCAAATGTAACAAGCAATACCGTTCATATTGATGCACTTGCAGCTTTCTTTGTAAGTAAGCCAGAAACGATGGATGTTGTAGTTGCTTCCAATCTTTTCGGAGATATTCTGACGGATTTGGGAGCAGCTATTGTTGGGGGGCTTGGTATTGCACCATCTGCTAATATTAATCCTGAAAAGAAATACCCTTCGATGTTTGAACCCGTTCATGGATCTGCTCCAGATATCGCAGGAAAGGGAATTGCTAATCCACTTGCCTCCATTTGGTGTACGAGTATGATGCTTGATCATTTAGGACATCCAGAATCAGCAAAGGCCATCATCGAGACGATGGAGGAAGTACTTCAAGAAAACGTAGTAACACCAGATCTTGGTGGGCAAGCAACAACGGAACAGGTAGGAGATACCATTTGTGAGATGTTAAAAACAAAGCTCGGTTAGGCAAATTGAGTACAAAAAAAGCGGCAGATAATTAGCCGCTTCTTTTCTTGGATTCTTCATAACACTGAATAGCAGTAAATAATAGCATACAATGCTCAAAACTATTTGTATTTAGTGATGTGATTTCTCTAATTTTTTCTAACCTATAAATTATCGTGTTTCGATGAATATAGAGATTACGGGATGCTACGCTTAAATTCATATTGCATTTACAGAATTCAATAAAAGTAGAAGATAATATTTCATAATTGTCATGTTCAATTAAAGATGTAATACTTCGTAATAACTTTACCTGGTATGTCGGATTCAACTCTTTTGGAAGCAGCCATAACAAAGTTTCGAGTTCTTTGTACACATAGATTCCCGTACCTTCTTCAAAGCTTACTCCTAAGTTCATAGCTTTAATGGCATTATTATAGGATTCAATAATACCCCTGATTCCAGTATTTCTATCCCCCACAGATATAGAGACACTAGCAGGATATTTCTTTTCTACAAAAGTATTTAACTTCTTGAGATTTTCATCTAAACTCGCTATTAAAGATGAATATGATTGTTTATAAGGGAGCGATTTAATGACAATAAAACGCTCGAAATCTAATAATGAGATAATATCATCTTTACATTCATGGAAAATCAAATTCAAAAATCCTAAAACATCTTTTTGGAAATACTGGAATGTACCAAAAAATTCATCATTTACTTTCTTGGATGGCAAACTTTGTGCATAACGATTAATCTTGATAACCAGGCAAACTCTATCTTTCTGTAAATCAAATTCTAGAAGATTGGCATATTGATGAATATGATCCGTTTCGTTTGTTTCTTTTTCGTTATAATTGATTAATTGATGAACAAACATTTCTATCATTTTTTCCTTAAGCTCTAGCATCTCATTTCGGAAGGCTTCTTGGCATAACATTTCTACTTGATTTTTGACAAGTTGTACATATTTTTCGACCTCTCGAGGAGAACCAACGATTCCAAGAACCCCGATCACTTTATTATTAAACTTGATTGGTGTAGAAACACCTGGAAGGATTTTCTTCTCAACCTCAGTCGTACAATCTACTATTTCATTTTTTTTAATAACTTCTAAGGAGGGCTTATGAAAAATACCTATTCGACTTTTATCGGTAGAGCCAATAATGATTCCCTCATTGTCTGTAATGCTAATAGGGAATTTTAGGATTTCACTAGCCTTTTCTACAATTTTCTGTGCATTATGTTCAAGTATTTTCATACAAAATCTCATTCCTTTCATAATATAAAGACTTTAAAAAAAGGTAAGATGAAAAAATGTAATAAATATCAACCTAGTATATGTCTTAGAAAATAAGTTATTTCTAACGTTATCGTAATCTGATTATTCTAAAATTTATCCTCTTAATTATAAAGCAATATACAATTATATGTAAAATTAGAATAGTTGATAAAATCGTTATTAATTTCGATTTTGCTTCTGTGTTTACCATATTAGTTTAGTAAAAAATAACAAAATTTCATGATGATACACTTTTATTTTTGGGTGTTTTATACATATAATTCTGAATATTTTTAATATAAGATTAATTTATTTCCAATACCAAATTTGTTGCGAATAATATCTGAGGGGGGTAAATCTATTTGGACAAAATAGAAGTAAGAGTAAGTGAGAAGATTAGTGAAGCTTATACGCTACCATCTTGGCTCTATACAAAACCTGAAGTACTAGAAGTAGAGAAGAGAGAAATCTTTTGCAAAACATGGCAGTATGTTGGACATATGAGCCAATTTACGAAGCCAGGGGATTATATTACAACAGAAGTTGCAGGTCGCCCGATTATTGTTAATTACGGTAAAGACGAAAAACTTCGTGCTTTCTACAATGTTTGTTCCCATAGAGCGGCAAAACTTGTTGAAGGTGAAGGGAATAAGGCAGTTTTTACTTGTCCATATCATGGGTGGACATATCGTACAGATGGATCTCTTCTTAGAGCACCAAATATGAAAGATTGTGAAAGCTTTGATCATCAAGATTTTTGTCTTAAGAATATACAACTTGAAGTTGTCCAATCTTTTGTTTTTATTAATTTAGATCCTGAAGCTCCATCTATGACCACCCAATTTCCTGACTTATTCGACCATGTAGAAAAATATGATATCGAAAATTTTAAGAGAGTCCGAGTAAAGGAAACAATTTGTAAATCGAATTGGAAAATTGGAATTGACAACTACCTTGAATGTGATCATTGCTCACTCGTTCATAAAACGCTTGTTTCTAAGCTTGATATGAATCTATACGACATCGCAATGTATGATTATTATTCGTATCAGGGCACTCCACTAAAAGGAAAGACAAGCGATTTTGGGTTAGGTGAAGGTGGGAGATATTACTGGCTGTATCCAAACACTTGGTTTTCATTTGACCCGGGTCCAGCAAATCTCTCTATTCACCAATCCATCCCGATTGACCATAAAACAACTAAGTACATTTATACTACTTTCTTTTTAAACGATGAGGTATCTGAAGAAGAGAAAGAATTGCTAGCAATGGATGATCTAGTTAGAAAAGAGGATCTTGATATTTGTGAAGTAGTTCAGCAAGGAATAGAAACAGGTGCTTATAAACAAGGAAGATTTTCACCAACAGAAAATTTAGTCCATCAATTTCATTTACTTTTACAAAAGGATTTAGAAGCAGTACTCCCACTGCAATTATCAAATTCGAAATAACCAAATAGCATTATGAATCACTGAATATCTTATCTACGGCTCAAAATGTAAACGCTTACTATGAACCTTTGAAAATTTCTTCAGAAGGATGGTGAATTTATGGAAAGTAGTAAAGATAACCAGCGACAATTAAAGCGGAAGATGAAAAGCAGACATTTGTTTATGATTTCTTTAGGAGGCATCATAGGAACTGGTCTATTTTTAGGTTCTGGCTATGCGATCGGTGAGGCAGGTCCAACAGGTATCATTTTGGCTTATTTAGTAGGTGGCTTACTAATGTATTTGGCGATGGTATGTTTAGGTGAATTATCTGTTGTAATGCCAGTTTCAGGCTCGTTTCAAGCTCATGCGACAAAGTTTATTGGACCAGCCACGGGTTTTGTTGTTGGATGGGTTTATTGGTTAAGCTGGGCTTTAACTGTTGGACTTGAATTTTTAGCCGCGGGATTATTAATGGATAGATGGTTTCCTGATGTACCTACATGGATCTGGTGCGTTTTCTTTGTGATTTTATTATCTACGATTAATTCACTGACGACGAAATTCTTTGCTGAAACAGAATATTGGTTTGCTGGAATAAAAGTTGTAGCCGTAATCCTTTTTATTGTTGTGGGTATTGCCGCGGTTTTTGGCTTAATTGATCTAAAAAATCAGCCTACTCCATATTTTTCTAATTTCCTTGGTGATGGTTTGTTTCCTGAGGGAATCTCAGGAGTATTCATCTCAATGATGACGGTTGTCTTTGCTTTCCAAGGTTCAGAGATTATGGGGGTTGCAGCTGGGGAAACAGAAGAACCAGAAAAGAGTATTCCAAGAGCTATTCGAACACTTGTTTTCAGGATCTTAATATTTTATGTTTTAGCTATTTTTGTGTTATCCGCTATTCTTCCTTATAAAGAGGCTAGTGTACTTGAAAGTCCATTTGTTACAGTTTTTGATATGGTAGGAATACCCTATGCTGCAGATATTATGAACTTTGTCATATTAACTGCTATTCTTTCAGTTGGCAATACCGGATTATTTGCCTGTACAAGGGTAATGTTTTCGCTAGCTCAAAGTGGAATGGCACCAAAAATTTTAGGGAAATTAAATAAACAGGGTGTACCATCAAATGCATTAATAATAACACTAGCATTTGCTTTGATTTCTTTGCTAACAAGTATCGTAGCAAAGGATACATTATTCGTCGTTTTACTGTCAGTAAGTGGTATTGGCGGTACGCTTACTTGGTTGACAATTGCCGCTTCTCAAATCGGTTTCCGTAGAAAATATGTAAGAAATGGAGGGAAAGTTGAGGATCTAGTATATAGAGTTAAACTCTACCCATTTGTACCTATTCTTTGTATTGCTATGTGCTTATTTATCTTTGCATTCACTGCTTATGACGAAACACAACGTAACTCACTATTTTGGGGATTAGGATTCATTGCTGCATGTTATCTATATTATTATATCGTGTTTAATCGAAGAAATATTAAATTGCCGATAGATACAGAGTTATCAGTAGTTGAAGAAAAAAGTAGGGAGGAAATTATAAATTGAAAAATACTAATTATGATGTAATTATTGTTGGAGGCGGGTTTTCGGGAATAACAGCTGCTAGGGAGCTTAGTATGTTAGGACATAAGGTTCTTGTAATAGAGGCACGTGATCGTATTGGAGGAAGAACATGGGTAGATAACCGCTTAGGTACTCGACTTGAAATGGGAGGCACTTACGTACATTGGCATCAACCTCATGTCTGGACGGAAATAACACGATATGGGTTAGAACTTACAACAGGACCTGATACGCAAAAGGTATACTGGATAGCTGATGGTAAATCATTTTCTGCTCCTGCTAGCGATTTTAAGAATAAGCTTAGAAAAGCAATTGAAAAGTTATTAAAAGAGGGAAATGAATATTTACCACTTCCATTTCAACCTTTACAATCTGAAAAGTTTAGAGAGTTAGATGGTATTTCAGCCGATCAATTTATCAAAACTTTTGATTTAACAAAAGAAGAATATGATATTATTCATGGCTGGATTGCTTCAGATTTTTGTGGAGCACCTGAAGAAGGAGCTGCTACACAAATACTTCGTTGGTGGGCTTTTTCACAAGGAAACTGGGAGACCCAAAGTGCGATGATTTCGACTTACCGTTTACAAAAGGGAACATCAGCGCTAATTGAGGCAATTTCAGCAGATGCAAATGCTGATATACAGCTTTCTACTATTGTAAAAAAGATTGAGCATCAAAAAGATACTGTTAATGTTATCACAGATAGTGGCACTTGCTTCACTGGAAAAGCAGTGATCATAACGGTTCCGCTTACGACTTTGCAAGATATTGTATTCGAGCCAGCGCTGTCTCTAGAAAAACAGGCTGCATCGAAAGAAGGTCAGACAGCTAAGGGTGTAAAAGTTTGGGCCAGAGTTAAAGGAGAATTAGAACCATTCGATGCCCTAGCACCGGGAAATTATCCATTAAATTCTGTTCATCTAGATCGCATGATAGATGGGGACAGTATAGTTGTTGGTTTCGGACCAAGTGCAGTAAAACTCGATCCGAACGACAAAGATGCTGTTGAGCGTGCATTAATGTATTGGATTCCTGATATTGAAGTTGTCGAAAGTACGGGGCATGATTGGGTGAACGATGAATTTTCTAAGGAGACCTGGCCAATGCTGAAACCAAATCAACTAACAACTTACTATGAGGAATGGAACACACCTGAAAACACAGTCTTCTTGGGAGGTACAACATATGCAAAAGGTTGGGCTGGTTTTATAGATGGTGCAATTGAAAGTGGTTTAACTGTCAGCAGAAGAGTTCATAAGTTTCTCTCTGCAGAAGCAGTTAGCTCAATAGAAAAGAACCAATATACAATTGAATCAATTTCATAATTCCACGAGAAAAGCTTGAGCTGAAAGCCCGGTTGGAAAGTAGAAAAGGCACTGAAAAAGTAAAAGTAGATGAAAATTTATTATCAAAATCTTGAATTGATATATTTGTTGATGTGGAATTAGCGAAGACTTCTGCGGGAAAGCGAGTCAGGTGAGACCCCGCAGGGAACGAAGTGAGCGAGGAGGCTCAACGCTCGCCCGCGAAAAGCGAAGCTAATTCCACATAGTGCAGAAAGCAGATTAATACTATTAATATTTGTATTTAAACACTTTCTAGTACCCTAAACGTAGCGCTACTAAGTAGAAGTGTGCTGTGTTGCAATAAGATCTACCTAGATGAGATGAAAGGTCAGTGGTAAGATGAAAATTATTAACACTGACCTTTCACACAGCTGAATACAAATTATAATGGCCTACAAGGATTCTTTAAAAAGAACCTTGTAGGCCTAATTTTTTATACTGCTAAATCATCTATCTTTTCAGTTTGTGCGTGCTCTTTTTGTTTATCTGGGAAAAGCAGACTAAATACTATCCCGAATAATGCAGCTATGATGAAGGTAGTGAATCGAGAACTGATGATCGCATCAAGTGGAGTAGAAATCCAGATTACAGTACTTAAGAAACCAGCAAGGACGGTGGCAATAACACCGATCCCCGAATACCTCTTCCATATAAATGTAAGAATAATAGCAGGCGATAAGGTACAACCAACTCCTGCCCAAGCCCAGCTAACTACCAAGTACACAAGTGATTTTGATGTTAAGGCAATGAGTAAACCCACTAAACCTGCCACAATGATGGTAATTCTCGAAACCTTCACCAGTTGCTTTTCTGTCAACTTCTTCCCCATTGCATTAGTTACAATGTCTTCACTGACGGAGCTAGTCATGACTAAAAGCTGTGAATCAGCAGTAGAGATGATTGCGGCAAGAATTCCTGAAAGTAAAAGTCCGGCTATCCAAGGTGGAAGGAGATCAAGTGCCATATAAGGTAGAATTGTTTCAACATCTGCGAACTGATGATCCTGATAAAGTGTAATAGCGGTAATACCAATTAGAAATGCTCCACAATAGGCTAAAATTGTCCAGACAATCGCAACAATACTACCTGTGTTCGCTTCTTTTTTGTTTTTCAAAGCCATAAACCTGGAACTAAGTTGTGGTTGTCCACCAAGGAAGCCAAAGAACCATGCAAAATTATTAAAGAATAGTAGACCTAATGCAAAACCTGTAACGCCACCTGTCCAAGAGTTAATCTCTGAGCCTGATGAGCTTAACGCATGACTAATTGACAAGTCTCCAGTATAGATATTATAGAGCGCAACAATTGGAAGGATCACTAATGTAGCGAGCATCATAATACTCTGAATCATATCTGTCCATGCGACACTGACAAATCCACCTGCGTACGATAAGAGTATGACAATGATAATACTTAGGATCATTCCAACTGTTGTATGAATACCGAATACTGTGAATAGCGTTTTTCCAGCTCCAGCAATTTGTGCTCCAAAATAGAACATCATAAAACTAAAGATTAGAATGGTTGACAGCCATAAAATTAGTTTTCCGTGAGTTGGAAATCTCTTTGCTAGATATCCTGGAAGTGTCATAACCTGATATTTTTCTGCATCTTGCATAAATCGTTTCGCTAAAAATAACCAAGAAAAAACGATACCTAGCGCTATACCTACAGCTACCCAAATTCCAGATAAACCAGTTGTATAGACAAATCCAGTGTATCCTAAGAGTAACCACGCAGATTCTCCTGTTGCCCGTTCAGAAAAAGCTAACACCCATCCTGGTATTTTCTTACCACCTAGAAGGAAATCAGAATGCCCCATGTCCCTTCGGCTAAAGAAATACCCAACTCCTAGCATGAAAACGCAATAAAGGATAAATTCAACCAAAACAACTGTATTCAAAAAATCATCTCCTTATTTTTGAGGTGAATACAAGCTAAAAGTTACAGATTAACATATTGTCCAATTTGCTGATTCAAAGCTTTTTCATAAATAACATTAGCGACAACCAAATCGAAAAGGGCCATTCCAGTTGATTTAAATACGGTTGGGCGATGTTCTGAAAATGTAGGGTTGATCTTTTGGGTAATCACTTTTGAAAATGAAATGACTTGTGATTCTACTAGCCAATTATGCTGAATAGGGTCAATCACATCACCACTTTCATGAATAGCATCTAATGTATCAACGAATAAAAAATCTAGATTGTTATAAAGTGTCTCTGAAAACTCTCTCATTTGAGGCTGATAAGATCCAATGCCAATAATTAGCTTTCCATTAAAAGCATTTTGAATAGTTGGTAGTACAGGTGAATTTGAGGTTGTTGCTGTTACTATAATGTCTGCTTGATCAACTAACTCTGAAGTACTGCTCACAATATGAATTTCTATTTCTTTAGCTATTTGATTTCTAAGGGCTTGTACAAAGGATGGAAGTTTAGATGATGTCCGATTATATAGATAGATGTCCTTGATATTTCTTACAGTACATGCGGCAATCAATTGATGCAGACCTTGAAACCCTGTACCAATTAAGCCAACAGATTGGGCATTTTCAGGAGCTAAATATTTGATGGCTACCCCCCCGATAGCTCCAGTTCTAATTCCAGTTAAAACAGTACCATTGAGGATTCCTTTAATCGTTCCATTTTCACGATCATTCAGCATCATGACTCCTTGAGTTACGGGATATTCGTGATTATTTGGAAAAACATGAACAATCTTTAGGCCTGTAGAGTCCTTTGCAACACATGGCATTAGGAGCATGGTATTATCTTGATCTGTCATTTGATTTCGTAGGGGCATTTGGAAGTCATTACTTTCATAGAGAACGTAGGCATCTTCAATGGCAAGGATCACATCATTCATCGTAACCGCTTGCAAAATATCTCTTTCATTTAGTATAAGCAATGTATGAATACCTCCTTCCAACCTTATTTGCTATACAATCGCATCCTCTAATACAAGATCATTTTCGGCAAATCGTTCAACTCGAAGTGGTCGTAAATCAATATTTTCATATTTTCCTAAATGAATTAGTTCGGCTAAGCCTTGTCCAACTGCAGGTGCTTGTTGCATGCCATGACCACTAAATCCTAAAGCCATAAAGTAGCCTTTCATCGATGGATGATCTCCGATAATTGCATTATGATCTACGGTATTAAAACTATATAAACCAGCCCAAGCAGATGATATCTTCGCTCTTTCAAAATTTTTCACTCGGTTAGCTAAAATAGGCCACATTTCATCATAGAAAAGTGAACGCTGTACCGTAAAATCGATACCTGGTTTTACATTTTCAGAGTATCCACATAAAATTTTATCTCCTTCATGACGGAAATACACATTTGTTGGATCTACTGTAAGAGGCAATTCTTTCTCTAATGGGGTAGCCGTATCAAACAGAAAAATTTGACGTTTTAAAGGATGAATAGGGAGTGGAATACCGATCTTTTCACTTAGATAAACACCCCATGCACCAGCACAATTAATGACAATTGGCGAATTGAATTCTGTTCCATTAACAAGTCGAACCCCAGTTACTCGATTTTGCTGGGTTAAAATCGTATCAACTTCTTCAGAAATATATTCTACGCCCATCTTTTGAGCATTCTTTTTGAAACCTTGCATGACTGAATATGGATCGAGATAGCCGTCCTCATGGCAATAAAGGCCACCAGCTAAGTCTTCACTTTTTAATTCTGGAATAATGTTAAGTAAATCATTTGCACTCAATACTTCTGAAGGAACGCCGAATTCGTTTTGCAGAACTTTTTGCTTTTCTAAACCAGCCATCATGTTATCTGTTCCTAAAAATAGATAACCTCTCTGGCGAAAATTAATTTCTGAAGGTTCTCCATCAATTTCCATAGTATTCGGGAAGTTTTTGTAAAACTGCAAACTGTAACGACTGATTTGAATATTAATAGCTGTTGTGTATAATTGCCGAATTCCTCCAGCACTTCTAGGAGTGGAAGAGTATTCATAAATAGGATCCTTTTCAAAAACGATAATTCTTCCATCAAAACCAATTTTCCGTAGTGAATAAGCAGTGCTAGAACCCATAACACCACCGCCTACAATGATAATATCAGCATTTTTCATAGAAACCCTCCACATTCTTTATTTTTCGAAAATTAAGATAATTAATTTATATTATAAAAACGAAGTATAAAAAATGTGCAATCTGCACAAATATATGAGCTGAATTGCTAGGGGATTATGAGAAATATAGAAATTAACAAATAAAATTAAGTAACTATGTATATTTATTCGTTAGGCACATTGCACAAATAATTTATTTACAAACTTAACAATTTTAAATATGAAAAGCATTATCTAATAACACAACACGTTTTATCCGTATGGGTTACGCTTCCAATATATTAATTTTGGGAATCCTTATTGTTGTAGTGAATGGGGTACTAATAGCAAAGGTTGGGGTTCCGTCATTCCAAGTGACACTGGCAGGAATACTGATTTTCCGGGGCCACTACTTCAAGTAACAAAAAAACAGGAACAATTATTATTAAAGATGATCAATTTAAGTGGGATGAATTTACTAGGAATCGGCATTTCCTATCAATATATGATTCGCGGTGCAGTATTAGCAGGAGCAGTAATCTTCGATGTGACAACACGTAAGAAACGGGCTTAAAAGTGAAAGAAGAATAGGATAATTGACTTAAAGATCATTTGGTAGACGGTATCAAATGATTATTTATTTTATTGAATTATGAAATTTCATTAAAATAGAGTAGCTAAAAAACAATAAAAATTTCCATTTTAACTATTAAAACGAACAAATGTTTGCTATAATATCGTTATAATAGATTGGTACTCAAGGGTGGTTGGCATACCCCATTTCAAATGACAGCAGACTAACCGCATTCTGTTACGTCTGTATGACCCACATCGTGTGGGCCCGGAGGTGATGCCTATGTCAGTTTCTGAATCATTAATGTTTGCAGTAAGTTTCGCATCATTAGTTGTCACAATTCTGACATTTCGAAATAAAAAATAACCCATCCTTGAGTTAACGGCTCAGATGGGTTATGCCCTATATCAGTCAATCCCCTTGAGGGAATCAACTATTATCATTGACCATTTGGTGCTCCAACATCAAATGGTCTTTTTTAATTTATTCAATACCTAATACTAATATACTTTTAAATTACGGTTTTTTCAAGTCTGAATATGTCGAAATAGTTTAATGGAACTATTTAAGGAACGAAATGGTTCTTTCATTTGCTCTTGCATCTCACATATCATTTAAATCCTATTAAAATAGTTTGTTTTATTGGTTAAAATAATTTATATTTTAAATAGAAGAATTTTCAGATAATAAAAAGGAAGGACAAATTGCAATTAGCTTTGTAGTTTTGAAGAAAATTAAAAGGGAAAACACATAAATAAGTAGAAGACTCATATTTATATAGAAGAGTTGAGTATTCCAGCGATAAATTTTGTGTTTGCATGATGAAAGGGGAGAAATTTATGACAAAGGATGATAAAAAATATTCTTATTTAGAGAAACCAAATGCGAAAGAGATTCCAGTAGATTTGCAGAAAGAGTTTGAAGCAGCAATTGATGGGCAAATGGAGCAACAGGGGTTTTTTAATCATTTATTAAAAATATTGCCACTAAACGCACATCAATATAAAGGCTTTTTAAATCTCAAAGAGTCTTTATTTAATCCAGAAACTTGTTATTTAAGTAATATCGACAAAGAGATGATCGGCCTTGTCGTGTCATCTACAAATTCCTGCAATTATTGCCTGACCACTCATGGCGATGTGCTACGTGGATTGACAAAAAATCCTGAATGGGTAGATAAATTAACCTATAATTATCGATCAGCGGAATTAACAAAGAAGCAACGGGCACTATGTGATTACGCCTATCGAGCAACTAAGAATGTAGCAGAGCTAACTCCTGATGAAATAGACAAACTAAGAGCAGTAGGGTTCAATGACCATGAAATTTTGGAAGCAGCATTTGTTTCAGGATTTTTCAACTATACCAACCGCTGGGTAAGTACAATAGGAGCAATACCGAATCCGAGGCATTATTCACATAACAGATAAAACAGATGCACAATGTAGGAGTCATTGTGCATCTTTTACATTCAGAATAACTTAAACAAATATCCTCTAAAAAAACTAAACAAAAAAATTTAGTCAAAAATATTTTTATTAATAGAGAATATTTTATGATAATAGTCATATGTTTTATGTAGAACTATTTCTTCACGACTCTCCAAATATCACAGATTTTTTGCCAATTAAGTAAAAGGTCAATGTACATTAATTTCCATATGCTTAAACCAACAATTCATCGCATATATCAAATAACATATTCTGCAAAATTCGATTTCCTCCAAATCAAGTGACTTTGGCAAAATAATCAAAAAAGAATATTATGATCTTTCATCATACTACACCCCACAGATTGTAAAACACTATATTCAATACTTAAAAAATCAATTGACTTGATTATTTTGTCGTTTTCAACACTAGCTATAATAAACGCAGTAACTTTTAGCTGACTAGGGAAGACAATGTAATCCTTTAGATAAAGTAAAAATCATCAATTAATACGAAAATACTACTGGGATTTTCTTAGAAAAAGATTTTAGGCTTCATACTCATCAACTAAACAAAGGTCAATCGTAACATTAGTAAATTTATTGTCGCTGATGGATGAAATAGGTTATATGAATCGATAATAGTGCTCATTATTACTTTTAAAAAAGGATATTTCCAACTAATAGAGGAATGTAGTGCAACAAGTGTGAAAATAATTAATTCTAATAATACATTATATTTACAGCGAAATCTTTATTCATAATATCCGTAATGAGCGCTTATTAATAAAGTGTCAATGAATTGAATAAGTTATAGATTTTTAGGAAACGACGTAAATATATTAACAAACTAATTCGAATGGTTAAGAGGTGTGAAATTTGAAAAAAATAAAAAAGGCAATCATCCCAGCTGCAGGTTTAGGTACTCGCTTTTTACCCGCAACCAAAGCCATGCCGAAAGAAATGCTTCCAATCGTAGACAGACCTACGATTGAATACATCGTTGAAGAAGCGATCGAATCAGGAATTGAAGATATTATTATTGTTACCGGTAAAGGTAAACGTGCAATTGAAGACCATTTTGATCGTAATTTTGAATTGGAAGATAATTTAATGAAAAAAGGAAATTTTGAACTTTTAGATAAAATCAATCAATCTTCAAGAGTAGAAATTCACTATATAAGGCAAAAAGAACCAAAAGGTTTAGGCCATGCTATCTGGTGTGCTCGTAATTTCATTGGCGATGAACCTTTTGCAGTATTACTTGGTGATGACATTGTTCAAGCTGAAAAACCATGTTTGAAACAATTAATTGAACAGTATGAGGAGACTGAATTGCCCATTGTGGGCGTACAAAAAGTTTCTGATGAAGAAACGCAGCGTTATGGAATTATAGATCCTAGATTGATGGACGGGAGAAGATATCAAGTTGATACCTTTGTAGAAAAACCAGCCCTAGGAACAGCTCCTTCTAACTTAGCCATCATGGGCCGTTACATCTTAACACCTGAGATTTTTGAATTCCTCGACAAACAAGAAAAAGGTGCCAGTGATGAGATTCAGTTAACAGACGCAATTCAAAAATTGAATGAAGTTCAAACCGTATATGCATATGATTTTGTGGGGAAGCGATATGATGTAGGGGAGAAGTTGGGATTTGTAAAAACAACGATTGATATGGCTTTGAAAAATGATGAGATAAAGGAAGAATTAATAGAATATCTAATGCAAAAAATAGAAAATTTAAAACTAAAATCTTAGAACAAGTTAAGGGATATTCATTAGATTCTGTAGGTACTTATTATTTTGTGATAATAAATAACTAATCATATTTTCAAATAATAATATTCACGTTCAAATTATTTTATAAAAGATGAAAGTCTAAAGCGAGGTAGAAATAAATGAAAACTTTTACTAGAAATATTCCATTTTCACCACCTGATATTACGGATGCAGAAATTGAAGAAGTTATAAAAACACTGAAGTCAGGTTGGATTACAACTGGTAGAAAAACAAAAGAATTAGAAAAACGAATAGCCAATTATGTTGGTGTGAATAAAGCAGTTTGCTTAAATTCCGCAACAGCTGCTATGGAACTTACTCTTCGTATTCTAGGAATAGGACCTGGTGATGAGGTCATTACTTCAGCATATACCTATACCGCAACAGCTGCAGTTATAAATCACGTTGGAGCAAAAATTATACTTGTTGATAATGCTCCAGATTCATTTGAAATGGATTATTCAAAACTTTCTGAGGCCATTACAGAGAAGACAAAAGCAATTATTTCTGTTGATTTAGCAGGTAAGATGTGTGATTATGATGCGATTTTTGAAATTGTAGAAAATAAAAAGTCATTGTTTAATGCGAAAAATGAGCTTCAATTGATATTTAATAGAGTAATAGTTATGTCAGATTCTGCTCATGCTTTTGGCGCTGAAAGAAATAGCCGGAAATGTGGTCAAGCAGGAGATTTTACTTGCTTTTCTTTTCATGCTGTAAAAAATCTAACAACAGCTGAAGGCGGTGCAGTTGTTTGGCGAAATGATCTTGGTTTAGATGATGAATGGTTATATAAGCAATATATGTTATACAGTCTTCATGGTCAGTCTAAAGATGCACTAACTAAAACAGAAAAAGGTGCTTGGGAATATGATATTGTCAATCTTGCTTACAAGTGCAATATGACCGATATTATGGCCGCTATAGGGTTAATACAGTTAGATAGATATGAAGGTCTTTTATCAAGACGTAAAGAGATTATCGAAATGTATGATAAAGCTCTTATGCCATTAGAAATCCATAGTTTACAGCATTATCAGGAAGATTTTACATCTTCTGGACATCTTTATTTGACAAGGATACCTGGAATCGAAGAAGCCGAACGAAATAATATTATTTTTAGGCTAGCTGAAGCAGGAATTGCATGTAATGTTCACTACAAGCCCTTGCCTTTACTTACAGCTTATAAGAATCTAGGATTTAATATTAAGGACTATCCAAATGCTTTTAGTTTATATAGGAATGAGATTACACTACCACTCCATACGTTATTAATTGATGAGGACGTAGAATATATTGTAGGGAAGATGAAAGAAATTCTTAAAAAATAAGATTTAAAGACAATTTCTATTATTTTGAAGTAATAGACTGATCCAGGTTAGAAGTTTAAAAAATTAATAAATAGCTTTTTATATTATAGAGAGTGGGAATTTATTAATGTTTCTAGAAAAATGGGATGATATTCCAATTGATATTAGAAATGAAAAAGTTAAGCCTTACTATGATTTATTAAATGAAAAAAAAGTGAGCCTTTCTATAAAAAGAATATTTGATATCGTTGTTTCATTGATTTTACTTTTATTACTTTCCCCAATTTTCTTAATAATTAGTAGTTTGATAAAAATTGATTCCAGAGGTCCAGTTTTTTTTCGACAGGTAAGAATAACAAAATATGGACGCAAATTTCAAATTTTAAAGTTCAGAACGATGGTGAATCATGCGGATAAAATTGGCACTCAGGTAACAATATTTAATGATAAAAGGATTACTAAAGTAGGAGCAAAATTAAGAGATTGGAGATTAGATGAAATTCCTCAATTAGTAAATATTCTTCAAGGAGATATGTCATTTGTAGGTACGAGACCAGAAGTTGAGAAATATGTTAAATTCTACAGCGATGAGATGATGGCAACACTTTTGTTACCTGCTGGTGTGACTTCTGAAGCAAGTATTCAGTATAAGGATGAAGCTAAGTATTTAAATGATGCTGAAAATATTGATGAAGCATATGTTAAAAAAGTACTGCCAGAGAAAATGAAATTCAACTTGAGAAGTATTCAGAAATTTACATTCATTAATGACATTTTAACTATAGTAAAAACTATAGTAGCTGTTATCAAGTAGCATGATAATATAGGGGAGAGATTAAAATGACTACAGTTTCATTTATAATTATTGCCTTTAATGAGGAGACAACAATAAAAAAGATATTTAAAGATTTAATCATGCAGGATTATCCCCACAATCTTATTGAAGTAATTCTTGTAGATGGAATTTCAACTGATAATACTAAAAATTTTATGCAAACTTTTTCAAAAGAAGATAATGGATTTGCTAGAGTAATTGTCTTAGATAATCCTAAAAAAATACTACCTTCTGGATGGAACATTGCATTAGAAAATGCTGAAAATGAAGTTATTTTAAGAGTTGATGCCCATGCGAGCATTCCTAAAAACTTTATTTTCCAGAATGTAAAGTGTATAGAAAGTGGAGAAGATATTTGTGGTGGTTATCGTCCGAATATTATTGATGAACAGACACCATGGAAAGAAACACTTTTACTTGCAGAGAAATCGATGTTTGGGAGTAGTATAGCGAATTACAGAAGAAACAGTGAAAAGAGACACGTAAATTCAATATTTCATGGTGCTTATAAAAAAAGTGTTTTTGATAAAGTTGGAAAATATGATGAAAGGTTAGTTCGAACAGAAGATAATGAAATGCATTATAGAATCAGACAAGCAGGTTATAAGATTTGTTTTGATCCTTCCATTATTTCATACCAACATACTAGAAATAGTTTAAGGAAAATGCTTAAACAGAAAAATCTGAATGGATATTGGATTGGTAAGACACTATGGGTATGTTCTAGGTGCTTCTCTATTTTTCATTTCATACCGATGTTCTTTGTACTTGGAATCTTGACTACTGGAATTTTTGCAATATTTGGTTTACCTCAGGTTGCGATTTTATTGTGGGGACTTTATGGATTGTTAAATTTATTTATGTCAACTATATCAATAATAAAGAATCAGAAGTTCCATTTAAATAACTTACTATTACCTATACTATTTTTCTTAATGCATTTAAGTTATGGTGTCGGCACAGTAGTTGGACTAAGCAAGAAAATAGGTGAAGAAATTGAATCCTGAAATAAGCATTATTATACCTGTCTATAATGTTGAAAAATATTTGAATAGATGTATAACATCTATAATTAATCAAACTTTTAAAAACATTGAAATAATACTTGTTAATGATGGTTCAAAAGATTTAAGTGGAGAGCTATGTGATCACATTGCAAAAAGTGATAATCGAATTATCGTAATCCATAAACAAAATGGAGGATCGTCATCAGCAAGGAACGCTGGTCTTAAAAAAGCAAGAGGCGATTATATTGCATTTGTTGACAGTGACGATTGGGTTTCTTTAGATATGTATGAGTATTTATACAAGATAATAAATGAACATAATGCAGATATTGCTCAGGTTTGCGATTATGTTACAGCTAAGAAAACGAAAATTAAAAATAAAGAAATAAAAGAAGTATTAATAAGTGGTAAAGAAAAATTAATAGATTATTTCATTGAAGCTCAATTTTCAGTATGTGTAAGACTTTTTAAAAGAGAAGTTTTTAATGGTATTATTTTTCCAGAAGGAAAGATAAATGAAGATATAGTAACAAATTATAAATTATTGTTAAATTCTTCAAAAATCGCAAAAAGTAATCAAATTATGTATTTCTATTTTAGAAATCCAAGAAGTAATACAAATAGCAAGGTTACTAAAAAGGATAGGGATTTATTAAATGCTTGCTTTGAATTATGTGAATTAACAAAAAATGATATTGAATTAGAAAGGTTAGCTAGAACAAAACTAGCACGATCATATTTTTCATTACTAATGAAAGGATACTTATTTGGAATTGATAAAACATTAAACAAAAAGAAATTCGAACAGTATTGTGTAAAAAAGATTAGAAGTAATTATTTTTTACTTATGAATTCTAACATAGCAATAAACAGAAAAATATTAATTACCTTAAGCATCGTTCATCCTAAACTATTAGAGATACTAGCAATATTATACTTAATAGTTAGGAATAAACAAGGAGTACAATATGAATGAAAAAATAAACATGAATTTTGAAAAGTTATCTATTACTACCATATTGTATTCGATATCATTATTGTTTATATTTACAAACAATCATAATGCACTAATGATAGCAGATTACTATCAACTATTTGTACTGACAATAATAGTCACACTTTTATCAATGACCATTAGAAAAAATCAAATTTTATTGAATAATAGTCATTTAATTATATTAATTTTTTTAATGAATTTTATGATAGTAAATTTATTAACTCCTTTAAAAGTTGATAGAGGATATTTTTTAAGTTATTTATTATACATTTGTTTATATCTTGTAATGACTTTACAAAATTATAATGCTAAAGATATATACAATTTAATATCTGCATATACTCATTCAGCACTTATCATGGCTTTAATGGTTATTTTGATTAGACATAATTATTATGCTGGAGATTTTTCGTATAGATATACTGTTAAATTTAGGGGGAATGAAACAATCGATCCTAATTATTTGGCAGCATATATAGTTATACCTGCCCTTTTTGCCTTTAAAAGGTGGTTAATGCCAGTTAAAAAGAATAAGAAGATATATTATGCCTTTATTACAATTATTATTAGTTTTTCAATCCTTTTGACTGGATCAAGGGCTGCGTTAATTTCCTTATCAATTGGGGCTACTATCATGTTATATTATTATCTTTTTAAGTATAAAAGAGTTACAGTTAATACTTTAATAAAAATTTTTGTAATTATATTAATTTCGGTAGGATTATTATTGATAGCAATAAATATGCTACCCCAAGCAGTTATGTCTAGATTATTTGAATCTTCTTATAATGATGGTAGTAATCAATTGAGAATTTCACATTGGATTGCTGCAATGGATTCAATTGGGGAAAAACCAATTTTAGGTTACGGTGCATTAGAAACTAAAAACATTTTGTTATATTCAATACACCATTATGGAGATGTGCATAGCACAATACTAAGTTTTTGGTTACAAACAGGGTTAGTGGGTTTACTTTGCATCATTCTTTTGTATATAAGAATCTGGATAGCACTAAAAAAATCTATTATTTTGAAAGGGATATTGTTAAGTCACATATTTACTTCTTTAATTATTTCTAGCCAATTAACAATTGGACTTTGGACATTATTAATTTTATTAGAAATGATTATTCATGTAAATAAGAGAGAGAATATAGATTTTATAGATCTTTTATAAAGGGCATTGGATTGCCAATGTAAACCCCGATTCATTAAAAAAATTAATGATTTGAAAATTAGGGAATTTATCTATTTAACATATTGTAAGCGAGGTAATTGAGTGAAAAAAATAAGAATTCTCGTTGTAGGATTATCAAAAAGTATGGGTGGAATAGAGTCACTGTTTATTAATATAGTGAAGTTTAGCTCTAAGAATATAAAATTTGATTTTCTGATATTTGATAGCTCATGTGAATTTGAAAAAGATTTAATAGAAGAAAATTGTAATATATATTACTGCACTAGACGTGGAACTAATCCAGTAAAGAGTGCATTAGAACAAAAAAAATTATTTATGGAAATTGGTAAAAGGTATGATTTTGTATGGAATAATATTTCGAGTGCAAGTGATATTTTAATTTATTCACTTGCAAAAAAGTACACTGATGCAAAAATAATTAGTCATAGTCATGGTGTAAATTTCGAATCGAATAATAATTTAAAAAGGATAATTCATCTTATTTTACACAAATTTAATACTAAAAGTTTAATAGCTAATACAGATTATTATTTTGCCTGTTCAAAATTGGCAGGAAAATGGTTGTTTCCAACTTGTTCTGAAGATCAAATTGTTGAAATTAAAAATGGTATATGTGTAGATAATTTTAAATTTGATGTTTCTACTAGGAGTTTGGTACGTAAGAATCTAGGGATCAGTGATAAATTTGTTTTAGGGAATATAGGAAGATTAAGCAAGGTGAAAAACCAGGTTTTTTTAATTGAACTTATGGAGCAGTTAGTCAAGGAAAATAAGGATGTAATGTTATTGCTTATTGGTAGTGGAGAAGATTATCGATTACTAAATAGTATGGTTATTAAAAAAAATTTGGAACAATATGTACGATTTTTAGGCTTGAGAAATGATGTAAATGAAATTTTGCAAGCGGTTGATGTTTTTTTATTACCCTCATTATTTGAAGGATTCCCTCTATCGTTAGTTGAAGCACAAGCTACAGGTTTAAACTGTATAATATCTGATACTATAACTTTAGATGTAGACTTAACAAATTTAGTTGAATTTAAAAAAGTTGAATCTAATCTAAACGAATGGAAACACTGTATTACTACTTTAAAAATGGATCAGTACAGAAGTAAATATGCAAATAAAGTAAAGTACTGTGGATATGATATAAAGGATACTGTTACTTTTATAGAACGATATTTAACGGAAAAGTAATATAAGGATTTACGAATATCATTCAATTAAAGAAATTTTAACGTTAAAAATAATCGGAAAATTAATAATATTGTGATTTATTAATAAAAATGAAAAGGTATAGGTTTAGGTGTAATTAATAACAATTTAATCAATAGGGAGAATCAAATAAATGGAGAACATTTTAGTCAGTATTAGCTGTATTACGTATAATCATGAAAAATATATAGCAGATGCAATTGACAGTTTTTTAATGCAAGTAACAAATTTTAATTATGAAATTTTAATTCATGATGATGCTTCTACTGATAGGACGGCAGAAATAATTAAAGAATATGAGAAGAAGTATCCCGATATAATTAAGCCAATTTATCAGATCGAAAATCTATATTCAAAAGGGATCTCAGTTATTCCATTTAATATAAATAGGGCAAAAGGGAAATATTATGCACTCTGTGAAGGTGACGATTTTTGGACAGATCCATATAAACTACAAAAGCAAGTAGACTATATGGAAAATCATCCTGAATGTAGCCTATGTGTTCATGGTGGTTATGTTGTTTCTGCATCAGATAAAAAGGTCCAATATACTAACCGCCCTAATAAAGGAAATAAAATTTTTAATGTTGATGAAATAATTGCAGGTGGCGGTGGGCTTTTTCCAACGAATTCTATGTTTTATCCAACGGATTTTGCACGAAATAGGCCTTCATTTTTATTAAATGCACCTGTCGGTGACTATCCTTTGGCTATAAATTTATCATTGTTGGGTACTGTATTCTACAACGATGAATTAATGTCAGCCTATCGAGTTGGAGATGAAGATTCTTGGACTGCTAGAAATTTATCAACTCCTGAAAAAGAGAAAAAGCACATCGATGAAATTGCAAATACGTTAGATGAAATAAACCAATATACAGATTATAAATATGAAGAAACTATTAATTGGACTAAGAATTATAATCGGTTCTATCTTTTATTAAAGCATCGAAAGTTTAAAGAAGCTAAAAAGGGAGAATTTAAAGACATATACTTAGAATTAGGATTTCGAAGAAAGATAATTGTTTTTTTTGATCAATATTTCCCTAACATATTAAAATCACTTAAATCAGCAAAAAGGCAGTTGATTAGATGAATGTTGAAATAACAAAAACTAAAGTAATTTCTTCACTCTTGTGGAAACTGTTGGAGCGTGGAGGAACACAAGGTATTCAATTCATTGTTACGCTAATTTTAGCTCGTCTTTTATTGCCAGAAGATTTTGGGTTAATAGTGCTTATAACTATTTTTATTTCAATAGCAGGAATTTTTGTGCAAAGTGGATTTAACACCGCACTAATTCAAAAGAAAGACGCAGATGAAGTTGATTTTTCATCTATCTTTTATTTGAGCTTAATTGTTGCATGCGTTCTATATTTAATTCTTTTTATTACAGCTCCTTTCATCGCTTCTTTCTTTGAAAAGCCAGATTTTTCATCTGTACTTAGAGTTTTATCATTCTCTTTATTTTTAGGGGCATTCAACTCAATCCAGGTAGCAATTATCGAACGAAATTTGCAATTTAAAAAACTATTCTTTAGTAGCTTTGGTGCTATTGTTGCTTCTGGAATAGTTGGGATTGTCATGGCATACGCTCATTTGGGAGTATGGGCTTTGGTTGGGCAACAATTAACGAATCAGTTGATCGTTTTGATTATTTTATGGTTTACATTAAAATGGAGACCCAGATTAGTATTTTCAATTAAAAGAATTAAAAATTTATTCGCTTTTAGCTGGAAGTTGTTAGCAGCGGCTTTATTAGATTCATTATATTTTAACTTATGTAATCTTATAGTTGGAAAGTTGTTTAGCCCCACTATGCTTGGTTTTTACAATAGAGGAGAACAATTTCCAAATCTTATTGTTACTAACATAGATGGATCAATCCATTCGGTTATGTTTCCTACTTTATCATCATACCAAGATAATGTGCAGAGGATTAAAGAAATTATACGCAGATCAATTATGACAAGTTCATTCTTAATATTTCCTACTATGGTTGGACTTGCTATTATTGCAGATCCATTAGTAAGGCTTTTATTAACTGAAAAGTGGTTACCTGCAGTCCCATTTTTGCAAATATATTGTGCTATTTATGCATTATGGCCTATCCACACTACCAATTTACAAGTAATAAATGCTTTAGGGCGAAGTGATTTATTTTTTAAAATCGAAATTGTAAAGAAAGTACTTAGCCTAATTATTTTAGCGATAAGTATCCCATTTGGTATATTTGGAATAGTTTGGGGAGGAGTTGTAAGTGGAATATTTTCAACTTTTATTAACACCTATCCTAATATAAAGCTTATTAACTATGGCTATAAAGAACAATGGAGAGATATAATGCCATCGCTTTTTTTATCACTTGTGATGGGAACGGTTATATACACTATTAATTGGTTTGAAATTCCAGCTTTATTAAAGATTATTATTCAAGTAATTGTAGGAATTATATTGTATCTATTATTAGCCAAGGTACTAAAAATGGAATGTTTTACTTATCTATTATCTACTTTGAATGAAATGTTAAGAAGTAAAAAGAAAACAAAAATAATAAATAAAGAGGTGCAAAAAATGAAAAGACTGTTAGTATTGAATGGAAACTATACCCAAATTCCAGCTATTAAAAAATCAAGAGAAATGGGGCATTATGTAATCACTTGTGACAATTTAGAAGAAAACCCAGGTCATAAATATGCACATGAATACCACAATGTTAGCTATACCGATAGAGAAGGTGTATTAGATTTAGCAAAATCTTTAAAAATAGATGGTATCGTTTGTTTTGCAACTGATGCAGCAGCTCCGACAGTTGCTTATGTTGCCGAAAAACTAGGTCTTCCATCAAATCCATTTAAATCTGTTGATATTATTACGAATAAGGATAAATTTCGATTGTTTTTGGAAGAAAATAATTTTAGCGTTCCGAAAGCTGGAGGGTATAACACTTTTGAAGAAGCTAAAAATGATTTTCATAACTTTAAAATGCCAGTAATGATAAAACCTGTTGATTCTTCAGCAAGTAGAGGAGTTTCAAAAATAGATTCAATTGACCTTCTTCAAGAAAAGGTGGAAAATGCTTTAAGCTTTTCATTAGTCAAACGTTTTATTATTGAAGAATATATAGAAAAGCAGGGTTATCAGGTAGAAGGAGATGTATTTTCTGTGAATGGTAAATTAGTATTTCACTGTTTTGCTAATGGACATTTCATAGCAAAATATTTAAATCCAGTTAATTCATTTGCAGCGACTGGACCGAGTTGGCCTTCGACCATGCCTGAACATATTCAGAATAAAATTCATGAAGAAATTCAAAGACTGTTAAATTTATTAGATATGAAAACGGGGCCCTGTAACTTTGATATTCAAATCGACGCTCATGAAAATGTTTATTTTTTAGATATGGGCGCACGAAATGGTGGGCACTTAATTCCATACGTTACAAAATATGCAACAGATGTTGACATGATTGAGTATACAATAAAGGCAGCATTGGGCGAAGAGTGTAGTGATTTAACTATGGTTGAACCAAATGGATATTGGTCTGCCTACTTAATTAATAGTCAGAAAAGTGGGGAATTTAAAGAGGTTAAAATTGATGATCAATTTATAAAAAGTAATATTGTTGAATATGACTTAAAAGTAAAAGCGGGTGATTCAATTTCTGCGTATATTGGTTCTAATGCAATACTTGGGACAATGATATTAAAATTTTCATCAATGGATGAGATGTTAGATAAGATGGATAACATAACTAATTGGGTAAAAGTGATAGTTGAAGATTCATTAGTGACAAACAGTTGAAGATTTTATATTGAGAAGATATTTAATGAATTTATTAGATGAAATTTGTAGTTATATTTAAATTAGCATACAAAATAAAGAGCTACATCGTTCAAAAAAATGTAATAAGGGGAAATTACCATGAAAAAACTTTTAATGTTAGGCGGCTCACACTTCCAAGTCCCTTCAATAAAAACAGCAAAAGAAATGGGACATTATGTTATCACTTGTGATTATTTAGAAGATAACCCTGGACATAAATATGCCCACGAATACTACAATGTTAGTACTACTGATAAAGAATCTGTCTTAACTTTGGCGAAATCATTAAAAGTGGATGGAATTGTTTGCTATGCATCCGATCCCGCTGCTCCTACAGCAGCTTATGTTGCTGAGAAGTTAGGATTACCCACAAACCCGTATGAGTCTGTTGAAATACTAAATAATAAAGATTTATATAGAGATTTTTTAGCTAAAAATGGGTTTAATGTTCCAAAAGCAAAAGGATATCAATCAATTGAAGAAGCAAAAGTTGACTTTCATCAATTTAAAATGCCAGTTATGATAAAACCGGTTGATTCATCAGGAAGTAAAGGTGTTTCTAAAATAGATTCTATCAATTTACTTCAGGAAAAAGTTGAATATGCATTGAGCTTTTCAAGATCAAAGAGATTTATTATAGAAGAATTTGTCGAGAAATTCGGTTATCAAATTGCAGGTGATGGTTTTTCTGTAAATGGTAGACTTGTATTTAGATGTTTTGCAAATCAACACTTTGATACGGATTCAAAACATCCATTTGTTCCTATCGGAAATAGTTGGCCATATTTTATGCCTGAACATGTTCACGAAAAAATTCAAAATGAAATTCAAAGAGCCCTTCAATTGTTAAATATGAAAACGGGAGCATATAATTTTGATATTCGAATTGATGATAAAGAAAAAGTCTATTTGATGGAGATTGCTCCACGGAACGGTGGGAATTTGATTCCTCAGGTAACAAAATACGCAACTGATGTTGATATGGTTGAATATACAATTAAAGCAGCCTTAGGAGAAGATTGTAGTGATTTGAAATTAATCAAACCTGATGGATATTGGGCTTGTTACGTAATTCATAGTCAAAAAAGCGGCATATTTAAAGAAATTATTATCGACAATGATATTCAAGAAAATAATATAGTAGAGTACGAACTTTTTATAAAATCAGGAGAAAAAATTACTGGATTTACAGGCTCTAATGAGACGCTGGGAATGATGATTTTAAAATTTTCTTCATTGAATGAAATGCTAGAAAAAATGGACAATATGGCAAATTGGGTCAATCTTGTTGTTGATAACAATGAATTGTTGAATACTAATTAATCTAAATTATCTATCATTGATATCATGATGTTTAATGAACCAGAGAAAATTAAAGAAATGCTGAATCAATATGAGTTACTTGAAAATAAAATATTAAAAGAAGAGTTCTCATAATCAACCTCAAATCATACTATATTGATAAATCAATAAATCTATCAAAAGTACTATCAATATAGAATGTGAGGTAAAAACTATAATGCCCAAACCAATCCAAGTAACAAAATCCTCAATCCCTCCATACGAACAATTTATTGAAGAAATTAAAGATCTATGGGAGAGCCATTGGCTAACGAATATGGGAATCAAACACCAAAAGTTAGAACATGAACTAGCATACTATTTAGATACGCCAAATATCTCCCTTTTTTCAAATGGACATCTTGCTTTAGAGAGTTCACTTTCCGCATTCAATTTAAGCGGAGAAGTGATAACCACACCTTTCACCTTTGCCTCGACAACTCAGGCTATTGTTCGAAATGGCCTAGAGCCCGTTTTTTGTGATATTACCCCCGACGACTACACTATCCAAATTGATCAACTTGAAAGTTTGATTACAGATAAAACCACTGCAATTGTCCCAGTTCATGTATATGGGAATATTTGTGATGTGAAAGAAATTGAAAGAATCGCAAAAAAGTATAATCTAAAAGTCATCTATGATGCAGCACATGCTTTCGGGATTACAGTTAATGGAGAGAGTATTGCAAATTTTGGTGATGCCTCTATGTTTAGCTTTCATGCGACGAAAGTGTTTAACACCATTGAAGGCGGCGCATTGACTTTTAAAGACCCACAACTTAAATCAGTATTAAATGCATATAAAAACTTTGGAATGACAGGACCAGAGTCTGTCGAGTATGTTGGTGGAAATGCGAAAATGAATGAATTCCAAGCTGCGATGGGACTTTGCAATCTTCGAAATGTTGATGAAGAGATTGAAAAAAGACAATTAGTTTTTGAAAGATATATTGAGCAGTTGAGTGAAATCAAGGGTATTAAACTGCCATTTATTCAACAAGGAGTAAAAAGTAATTATGCTTATTTCCCAGTTGTTTTTGATCAACATAAATTTACTAGAGATGAAGTGTGTGAACTGTTAAAGGAACAAAATATATTTGCTAGAAAATATTTTTATCCACTAACAAATAGTTTTAAATGTTTTGGAGATAGATTTAATCCGGATGATACACCGATGGCGAAATATATCGCTGACCGAGTACTAACCTTACCTCTTTATGCAGATCTAGCATTAGAAGATGTTGATCAAATTTGTAGAATCATAAAAGGGGGAAGTATTCGATGAAAGGGATTATTTTAGCTGGGGGATCAGGAACAAGGCTTTATCCATTGACCAAAGCGGTATCGAAACAAATGCTGCCCGTGTATGATAAACCGATGATTTATTACCCATTATCTGTCTTAATGCTTGCAGGTATTAAGGAGATTCTTATTATCTCTACGCCAAGAGATATTATTAGTTTTCAGGAGCTGCTAGGGGATGGTAGCAACCTTGGAATCAAACTTGAGTATGCAATTCAAGCGGAACCAAATGGATTATCTGAAGCATTTATTATTGGGGAAGAGTTTATTGGAAATTCATCAGTAGCCTTAGTATTGGGGGATAATATTTTTTACGGCTCTAATTTTGGTCAGAGATTACAAGAAGCGGCTGCCTTAACAAGTGGTGGCATTATTTTTGGCTGTTATGTAAAAGATCCACGTGCATACGGAGTAATTGAAGTAGATGAAAATCGAAATGCTATTTCAATAGAAGAAAAGCCTGAGTTTCCAAAGTCTTCATATGCTGTACCAGGATTATACTTCTTTGATAACGATGTAATAGAAATCGCCAAAAATGTTCAACCTTCTGAACGTGGCGAAAAAGAAATCACCTCAATTATCGAATATTACATGAAAAGACAAAAGCTAAAAGTAGAAATTATGGGAAGAGGCTTAGCGTGGTTGGACACTGGCACTCATGATTCATTGCAACAGGCTTCGAATTTCGTTGAGGCTATCCAAAAACGGCAAGGCATGTACATTGCATGTATTGAAGAAATTGCTTTTAGAAGAGGGTATATTACGCAAGCACAATTATTAAGTCTCGCTGAACCTCTCATGAAAACGGAATACGGTCAATATTTAGTAGATATTGCACATCAGCCATTAGAAAAAATATTAATATAGAGAATTGTTGGGATGAGGTGAGATTGTATGAATCGAATAAAAGTACTTGTTACAGGCGGGGCAGGGTTTATTGGCGGGAATTTTGTGCAATATATGGTAAATAAATACCCTCAATATGATATCTACAATTTAGATGTATTGACTTATGCAGGTGATTTAACGAAACATCGTTTTATTGAAAAAATGAATAATTATCATTTTGTGAAAGCAGATATTGCCGATAGAGATACAATCATCCCTTTATTTGAAAAAGAAAACTTTGATTATGTAATTCATTTTGCTGCGGAAAGTCATGTGGATCGTTCGATTACAGATCCGGGTATCTTCGTTCGTACGAATGTAGTGGGAACACAAGTATTACTAGATGCCGCGAAGCTAATTGGCGTATCAAAATTTGTTCACGTTTCAACTGACGAAGTGTATGGTGAGTTAGATATTGACCCAACTACATTTTTTACAGAAGAAACTCCTCTTCAACCTAATAGTCCTTATAGTGCAAGTAAAGCATCATCAGATCTGTTAGTCCGTGCTTACCATGAAACATTTGGTTTACCAATTAATATTACCCGTTGTTCTAATAACTATGGCCCTTATCATTTTCCAGAGAAGTTAATTCCTTTAACAATTTCTCGTGTTTTAAACAATCAAAATATTCCTATATATGGAAGTGGTAATAATATCCGTGATTGGTTGCATGTGTTTGATCACTGTGCGGCAATTGATTTAGTATTACACGAAGGTGTAGATGGTGAAGTTTATAACGTAGGTGGTCACAATGAACGGACAAATCTTGAAGTGGTGAAAACGATTATACATGCACTAGGAAAATCAGAAGACCTTATTGAATTTGTACCAGATCGTTTAGGGCACGATCAACGCTATGCGATTGACCCTTCAAAATTAAAAGACCTGGGATGGACCCCAACTTACACGTTTGAAACAGGAATTACACAAACGATTCAATGGTATCTTGACCATAAAGAATGGTGGACCCAACTTTTGAATGGAAATCATCAAAATAATGATGCTAAACAGTACAATACACAACTATCTTGGGAATTATAGATGCTGCTATCTTTGATTTTACAGTAGGGAGCATGAATTGCCCTCTTTTTTATTGATTACGAACTAATGTTCCTATATAATATATTGTATATTACAAATGATTTTTTGAAAGGCGAAGTGTAATGTAAGGAACACATTCATATTAGTAGAAATAGGAGATTTATAAGCATGACAGGAAATACTCACATCATAGGCGGCATTGCAGCAGGTCTTGCTTTAGTACAGGTTTCAAATTACGATTCATTAGTTGTAGTCGGTGCAAGTATTGCTGGCTCATTACTTCCGGATATTTGCCACGGTGGTAGTAAAATTGGCAGGACATTTCCCTTTATATCAAAGATCGTTAACACGTTATTTGGACATCGATCATTTACACATAGTTTGCTATTTTTGTTCCTCATGGCAATGTTTATGAATAAATATATTTCAAATGAATCGATTACAGCTGGTTTATTAACAGGAATGGTGAGCCATTACATCCTCGATATGGCCACAAAAAAAGGGATTAAATTATTGTTTCCACTAGATATCAATGTGCGTTTTCCAATTACCACGCGAACAGGTAGTAAAGTAGAAAATGTTGTAACTGCTGTATTAACAGTTCTTTGCATATATTTAGGTTTCGAAACGATTAGTCATTCGTTCATTTTGAAATAGGATCAATTCCCTTATGTCACATTCGACGTAAGGGAATTTTTTTATTCGATTTAATATTTAAAAGGATGCAAATTTAAAAATACCACCATTTCTTGTATGATAAAAATGAGGAGTGAAAATTATGCAATTTCATACAACAAAATCATTTATATTAGCATCTGCATCACCACGTCGAAAAGAAATTTTTGCACGACTAAACATACCCTTTGATATCGTTACATCTGATGTAGAAGAAACAAGTGTACAAGCTACTGAAGTATCAGAATATGTCAAAGGAGTGGCGTTACTAAAAGCTCGCGATGTTGCAAAAAAAACGTCAGGTAAAGTAGTGATTGGGGCAGATACAATCGTTGCAAAAGACGATCAATTGCTACACAAGCCAACAAGTCATGAAGAAGCAATGTCTCATCTTCGAACATTAAGTGACTCAGCACACGACGTATTAACAGCAGTTGCGATTATTAAAGAAAACGGAGAGGAAACAACTTTTGTAGAAAATACGAAGGTCTTCTTTAAAAATGTATCTGATGAACTTTTAGAATCCTATGTTGCAACTGGGGACCCATTTGATAAAGCGGGTGGCTACGGTATTCAAACAGATGGAGTCTTCTTAGTAGAACGAATTGAAGGGGATTATTTAAATGTTGTTGGGCTACCCTTAGCTACTTTATGTGAGCAACTTGTTTCATTGAAACTTATATCTCTTTAGGGGATTATAATCAGTAGATGGATTTTATAAATTATAGATTTTATTAAAGCTTATTCAAGAAAGGGAGCTATTCAATTTGTTATAAGCTCCCTATTCATTGGTTTATGATTTTTAGTAACAATTGAAGATTGAAAATTGAAATTATTTCTCGGGAAATCATTTAATTCCTATGAAACGCAAAATGTTGCTAAAAATGTCGAAGACGATAATAAGTTGTCACGGAATATTTAAAAACTAATAGAAATCTCAAAATTTTATTGATTTTTCATGCTCTTTTCTTGGAAGAAAATTTAAAATAAATAATGTATTTTACATTATTTTTCGATTTTACCGGCTTTTTTTCCATACCAAAACCTTTTCGGTCGCTCTAACGGTGTAATATTAATAATGAAATAGCTGATGATTAGTAAGAGGATGACAAAAGCATAAAGTAGCATGCTCTTTGCATCAGTATGATCAATGATCACAAGGCGAATCATCGCGGTAATGCCGATATAGATGAAATATCGAAGTGGGAAATGATAATCCTCTTTGAAGTACTTGACAATCATTGTAATGAATTCGAAGTAGAGGAAGAAGATTAAAATATTCGCTAAGAAAACTTCATGTTCTCGAGCCGTCTGATGTTGACTAAATAGTATATCAAAGAAAACGATGAGTTCCTTAACCATGAGAAAAGATAAAAAAAGAGCAAGGGTTATTAAACAAATATTGAGAAACCATTGCAGTATTCTCGGAACTATATGCTGCAATTCAATTAAAATTTGCTTGCTTCTTACCATCCGCATCCCCCAATTCAATTTTTCTATATATAAATTATACAAGTTTCCTATTTAGGAAATACAAATTTAATATATTTTTTATAAAAATTTGTAAATTGAATCAATTTCATTTTGCAAAATACTCGACTACTATTTAAGAAGAGAACAATTGCGATTGTTAAATAGGATAATTCAAGTTCAAAGCCAACAGTACTTTCGTTACCAATAAATCAAACAGCTAATTTTACCTTTACAATAGCAACTGTCATATCATTGAAAAACAAACATGATAATAGATGTGTAGCCAACCCAGCAACTAAAGCAATACCACCCATTACTTCAAGCAAACACACAACGTATGCGAAAATTTCAGGATGGCCAATACTTGAAAACCAACTTGCAAGCGATTCAATCCCATTGTTTAATTTATCAAATCCGTGAATTGAAAAACTAAAGGTATTATCAATAGTATGGATACATCACTAAAAAGCCCATCTGAGACGATTGTCACAGATGGGCTAATGTTTACAAAATTCAATGATAATATCTTAGAACTTATAATTGTCTTTCCCAGAATCGTCCTTTTGCAATTCCTTCAATAAATGGGGCGATAATTGAGCTTGTTAAGTCGTACACACCAGCTGCATTTAATTTGACACGGCTGTATTCTATTGGTTTAGGATGGCTTACGGCTAATGCAATCGGTTTGTAATGCTTAAATTCAGTTTCTATAAATTCTAGAATAGGTGTTGAAATTTCTGTTTCACTACTTATTAATAATACCGCATCAAAAAGGCTAGAATCTGTAGTTTCAAAAGTATCTGTAACTTTTCCGACAGAATTTAACTCATGAATTTTTTTATCGATGATACTATAGTTTACTTTATGTTCTAATAATTTCATTATCCATTTTCTTAGTTGGTTCTCATCAGGTTTACCGTTCAATAAAATAGCCACTTTCTTTGTATCTGCTTTGAAAATTGTATTGCCCATGCTTAGTGCTGGAGATTTTTTAGTTGATGTCACTTCATGATTTTCATCAGGTAATGGGACGCCAATTTTGTCAACTACTTCTTGCGTAATTTGTCGATCAATATGATTCAAAATTGCAACGGCATTGATTTTCACCATTTCTGATTTGCATTTTCCAATTTCAAAGCTCAGTGCGTTTTTTAGATGTTGTTGTTCATAAATAGCAAAAGAATTATAAAATAATTTCGCTTGCGAGAAGAAATCACGGAAACTGTCACTACGCCCTCTAATTTTACGCCCATCTACTTTCTCTTGATAATGCTCATATCCACCTTGATCAGCTGAAACTGGAGCTGGCTGATTGTAATTTAGAGCATTTCGATGATAACTTGTTTGACCTTTATGAATGACCATTTGGTGTATCCCATCACGTTGATTGTTGGTGAAGGGGCAGACAGGTCGGTTGATTGGAATCTGGTGGAAATTGGGACCTCCAAGACGTGAAAGTTGAGTATCTGTATAAGAAAATAAGCGCCCTTGTAAAAGCGGGTCATTTGAGAAATCAATTCCTGGAACTACATGACCTGGATGAAAAGCGACTTGCTCCGTTTCTGCGAAGAAATTATCAACATTTCGATTTAAAGTCAATTTCCCAACTATTTTTACAGGAACATCTTCTTCTGGCCATATTTTCGTTGGATCTAAAATATCAAAGTCAAATTGATGTTCATTTTCTTCCGGGATGATTTGTAAACCCAACTCCCATTCTGGATATTCACCTTGGTCAATGGCATCATACAAATCTTGACGATGGAAATCGGGATTTTTCCCTGATATTCTTTGTGCCTCATCCCAAACTAAAGAATGTAACCCCAGTTTAGGCTTCCAGTGGAATTTCACGAAATGTGCTTTACCTTCAGCGTTTATAAGACGGAAAGAATGTACACCAAAACCTTCCATCATTCGGAAGCTTCGAGGAATAGCACGATCGCTCATGAGCCACATTACCATATGGGCAGTTTCAGGGTTTTGTCCAACGAAGTCCCAAAAAGTATCGTGAGCACTTGCACCCTGAGGTATATCGGTATCTGGTTCTGGTTTAACCGCATGAACAAAATCAGGGAATTTTATTGCATCTTGAATAAAGAATATGGGTATATTATTTCCGACTAAATCAAAATTGCCTTCATCTGTATAAAATTTTGTTGCAAACCCACGTACATCTCGAACTGTATCAGCTGATCCTTTCGATCCTTGAACGGTAGAGAAACGTACAAATACAGGTGTAATTTTTGATGTATCTGTTAGAAAATCGGCTTTGGTATATTCTATTAAGGATTCATAAAGCTGAAATATACCATGAGCGCCAACACCGCGAGCGTGAACAATTCGTTCTGGGATACGCTCATGATCAAAATGGGTCATTTTTTCACGAAAATGAAAATCCTCCATTAGAGTTGGTCCACGAAAACCAGCTTTTAAAGAAAACTCATCCTCCGTTATTTTTAAACCTTGATTTGTAGTTAAATCAGCCTCATTTTCGTTATTGATTGTAAACTTTTTTAATTGTTCATCCTTTTTATTAGCCATATGGTTACCTCCAAATTGATTGACATAGTTTATTGTTTGCTTTTTTACATGTAATAAAACATTTTGGTATTTGTAAATTATGTGTCAAAAAAGAGTCCACACAGATTCAATTGGATTTGAATAGAATGTCTAAGTGAAAATATTTAATGGATAGGTGTGAAATAAGTTTGTGATGAAAAAATGGATTGTTGTCATATTTTTAATATGTTCAATAGGATTGTCAGGTTGTCTTGAAACATCGGTACATGAGGAACAGGGAGATAAGAAGGTATCAGAGATTGATCAACAAATTGAAGCTAATGCAAAAGATCGCAAAAATAAGAAGACTGTAGAAACAAAACCAACTGTAATTAATATTGTTGATCCAAATACTTCCGAAGTTATTAAAACTTTTTCTCCAAAAGAGCTATGGTTCGAAACAAATTATGAAGAATATGAAAATAAAGTAAAGGAAATTGCAAAAGAATTAGCAAGTGGGACGGAAACGACTCCTGGTTATGACCAAAGGATGAAGCTTGATAAAATAGGGGAAAATGGAGATATTTTGAAAGGTAATCCCTTAGTTGTTCTAAAAGAAAGTGAACTTGTAGATAAAATATTGAAGACTTCCATTATTGGTGGAGTCGTTGAATTACCATTATATATTACCAATAGTAATTATAATGCTGATGAAATATCAACATTTGGAGAAATGACGGTTGCTTCCTATACCACCTATTTTGATTCATCTAAAGAAAATAGAAATAAAAATATAGAACTATCTGCAAAAGCTTTAAATAATGTCATTGTTGGGATAGGAGATTATTTTTCATTTAATACGATTGTTGGACCGAGGGAGAAAGAGAATGGATACCAACCTGCCCCTGAAATCATCAATAAGAAGCTTGTGATGGGAATTGGCGGAGGCGTTTGTCAAACATCTTCAACACTTTTTAATGCAGTTGACCAAATACAGGTAAAATATTTAGAAAAACATCATCATTCAATCAATGTAGGCTACGTACCAAAAGGAAGGGATGCCACTGTTTCATATGGTACATTAGATTTTAGATTTCAAAATATGAGCGATGCTCCATTATTAATCAAAACATTTTATGGTAAGAGTTCGTTAACGGTTGAAGTAAGAACTTCAAAAACGAATGCAGAGAAATTATTATTGAATAAATAAATTGATTTACTTTAGGTAGCGAAACCCATCCAAGAAGATACATGGATGGGTTTTCTTTATTTGAAACAATTTTCTATACCTTTGCATTCCCTAAAGCTTGATCTAAATAGGCGATAATTTCTTCTTTACAACCAGCAACTGATTGGGCACGTACTTCATCTTTTTCGATCTTCCTTTGTGCTTTTTGGACAACTTCGTTTAATTGAGAGTGTGGAATGACGACAACACCATCAGCATCCCCAATAATAAAATCATCAGGTTGGACACTGATACCACCTACAGCGATAGGGACTTGAATGACACCGCCACCAAATTTATTACCAGCAGCTACTGTGGTACCTAAACTAAAAACAGGGAAGTCAAGGTCGCGAATCGCCTGAATATCTCGGATCACTCCATCAACGACAAGCCCTTGTATTTCCATTCCTTTCATCAAAGAAACAATGAAATCTCCAGCTACTGCACGATTAGTATCTCCTTTTGCGTCTACCACTAATATAGCACCAGGCTTAGCAATACGAATTGCTTCAAAAAGAGCAGCATTCTCGCCGATTGGTAAACGCACTGTAACAGCTCGACCTGCTATATGATAGTGATCTTTTATAGGTTTAATCGCTGCATTTATATTAGTTGTACCAGCAAGTGCATCAGAAACAGCTGTTGTAGGTAAAGTATGTAGTAATTCCTCAATATTGGACATGTCAAAACCTCCTATGAAATATTGTATTTATTTTATATGAGGAGAGCAATTGATGACAATACCTTCCAGATGGAAGTAGGGATTTTAAAGATGGAAAGCGCTTTTTACTGGATGAATATAGTGACCCCAAAAGGGAAAAAACAATAAAGAGCAACAAAACAAGACATGGAAAAAAACGCCGTCAAAGAGGCAATAAATGAATCCAAAACAAATCAATTTACATCGTATGCGATATAGATTAAACTAAGTATATCGTATACGATGTAATTGAAGGGGATAATCGATGAGAAAAGGATTTAATTTAGAAAATCAACTTTGTTTTGAGGTATACAAAGCATCGAACCAATTTACTAAATTGTACCGTCAAGTATTAGACGAATTTGAATTAACTTATCCGCAATACTTAGTGCTATTAGCATTATGGGAACAAGATCAACTTTTAGTGAAAGAACTTAGTGAGAAAGTAACTTTAGGTATTGGAACGTTGAATCCTATAGTAAACAAGCTAGTAAATAAAGGCTGGATTACAAAGGAAAGTTCTACTGAAGATAAGCGAGCTGTGATTGTGTCATTGACTGAAAAAGCGAAAAAAGACGAGCAAGTTATCACGAATAAGATTCTCCAAAAAGTATCTCAATGTGATTCATTAGTAGAACTTGATAGTGAGCTGAAATCAAGATTACACGAGTTAAATAAGTTGTTAGAACAATTAAATGAGATGGAGTGATTCAGATGAGTATTTATGATATCAATGTGAAACTAGAAGACGGAACAGAATATAGTCTAGATTGTTATAAAGGAAAAGTCTTGCTAATTGTTAATACAGCAACAAAATGTGGTTTTACACCACAATTCGAAGACCTTGAAGGATTATATAAAAAATATAAACAAGATGATTTTGTTGTGTTAGGTTTTCCATCTAATCAATTCCATCAAGAAGTGGATTCCGCTACAGCAGCTGCTGAACAATGTCGATTAACATATGGTGTTACTTTCCCCATGCATGAAATTGTTAATGTAAATGGAAAGGATGCACATCAATTATTCAAATACTTAACATCACAATCAAAAGGCTTTTTAGGAAATAGTATCAAATGGAACTTCACTAAATTTTTGGTGGACCAAAATGGAGAAGTAGTTAAACGTTTCGGTTCAAAAGATAAACCAAGTAGTTTTGAAGGAGAAATTCAAAAGCTACTAAAATAGAAAGAAAGTTTACAATTGAATAAATTTCATAATGCAAAATTCACATAAAATCTACGAATATTGAAAGGTATAAAATTTTTGTTTATTGTATCCCTGTAGGTACGTAGTAGAGGCCACTGAAAAAGTCAACGCATAAATTATAATAATAAAATTTTGTGATGCAAATTTTTTAAAGTGGAATCTAAGAATATTCCTGCGGGAAAGTGAGGCAGGCGAGACACAGCACGAAGTGAAGCTAGAACACTGAAAAAGTAAAAATCCCTTGATTTTTATGATGGAAATCTAGTGTAACCATCTTAGTTGAAGTGGAATTAGCGGTGAGTCCTCGAAAATAACATTCGCATTTTCTTCGTGCGATGTTCATTCAGTGAAGTTCATTCAATGTCCTGTGGGAAAACGAGCTAGACGAGACCCCACAGCGAAAATTCTTTTTTGCGTTGAAGCAAAAAGAATTTTCTGCGACGAAGCTAGCGAAGCGATGCAGGAGCACAATGTTTTCACAAGAGAGGAGGCTCGTCAGTTCGCCCACGGAAAGCGGAGCTAATTCCACTTCATGTTATAGTAGATTTGTACTATGAAATTTAATGTGTTGAAAAGTTCGTATTTTACAACCAAAAATGGACTTATGAAATTGGCTCAGATAAGTTTTCAAAATGATTTATAGGGTACACTTTCTAAAAGTTATAGTTGTAGTGGCTTACGAATTGTAATTTTTTTCAGTACATAAAATTTCTCGAACCACTTTTCGTTCAATTCCATATGTATATATGGAGGAGGGATAAGGAATGGTTTCTACAGAGACATTAATTATTCAAGGGCATTCGTTCACAGCGGTTTCTGTTTTTTTGCCTAAGACGACATTGCTAACAATCTCAAATGACAAGGGCTATATAATGTGCGGGGCGTTAGATGTGAGACTTTTGAACACTCGATTAGTAGATCGCAAAATCATTGCTGGCCGGGCAGTTGGTGTAAAAACAATTGATGATTTGTTACATGCACCGTTAGAATCAGTAACGTATGAAGCAGAAGAACTTGGAATTACAGAGGGAATGATTGGCGAAGAAGCTTTGTTGAAAATGATTTAAACAATACTTAAGCTAAGTGGAAGTAAGGAAATGAGTATTAAACATAAAAGATTCAATATAGAAGAGGTGCATTCGATTAAGAAAGCACCTCTTCTTTTTTAGGGTAGTAAATGTCCAGACAGCTGGATGTATTCTATAAACTTTTTAACTAAGCCATGTTGGGGGTTTTTTTCTGTGAAGATACACCCAAATGAAAGGTCTGGAACAAAATGAGTGTCTGCCAATGAGATGGGAATAATTCGTCCAGTTTCAACGTAGGGATCATCATCTAAAAGGTAGCTAGATAACAAGCCAATAGCTAATCCTTCAGCAATAGTTTTCTTAATGACTTCTGAATTAGAAGTATGGAAAAGTACGTTTATCGTTTCGTTATTTTCTGATAAAGAGTATATAAAATCTTCCCAAAATTGACTTGTATACAAAACGATTGGATAGTCATATAGATCCTGCAATGATAATAGTTGTTTGAATGCTAGGGGAGAATCTTTCGGCACAATTACTTTAAAATCTGCAGTGTATTCAAGTTTTTTAAATAATAACTGCTCAGAAAGTGTCTTCTCAAAAGATTTTTTTATGGATGTAAATCCCAAATCCAAAGTATGCTGTTTAATGTTTTCAAGAATCCTTTTGCTCTCCATCTCAATAACAGTGACTTTTATTTGAGGAAAGTCTTTTTTAAATAGAGAAAGTATTTTAGGTAAATAGTTCATTAAACTTGGTATTGCTGCAATTTTGAGCTCGCCTTTAAAAGAAGAGGTGATGGTTTGTGCATCTTCTTTAATTTTTTCAATGTTTTCAGCGATTTTTAGAGCTTTATGAATAATGTTTTTTGCTTCTTCAGTAGGTGTTGTTCCAAAGCGAGATCTTTTGAATAATCGAATACCTAATTCTTTTTCTAACAATGCAATAGACTGGCTTATGGCAGACTGAGAGACATGAAGATTCTGTGCAGCTATTGAAATTGATTTTGTATGGATGATTTCTTTAATGTACTCCATTTGTTCTAGGTTCATAAGGAATCCTCCTTTTTACCATTAACAATACTTATATTAACATTAAAAATTATAATTTTACATTATTATTAATTATATTCATACTGAGATATATGTTATTAATGAGGTGATGAAATTGAATAGCGTAAAAAAAGAAAGAGATACATATCTTTTTATTATATTAGCCATATTTTTGGGGAATTTTTTAGCCTTTATTAATTCAGGTACTGTCAATGTGGCGATACCATCTATTATGAGGGAGCTACATTCGAATTTAAATTCAGTCCAATGGATTGTGACTGGGTTTATGCTTGCGATTGGCACCATTGCTCCAGTTGTTGGGTATTTGGGTAATAAATTTGGATATAAACAGTTATATGTATTTGCTCTTATCGGTTTAACCGTATCTTCTGCGTTATGTGGTTTAGCAGAGAATATTGTCACATTAATTATTTTTCGGATTTTACAAGGGATTTGTTCTGGTTTGATTCAAATATCGACAATGACGATTATTTATCAGTCTGTAAAAAAAGAAAAACAAGCGATGGCAATAAGTTTATGGACGATCTCGATCATGGTTGCTCCTGCAATTGGTCCAACTTTAGGGGGATTATTGACAAATGCATTCGGGTGGAAGGCGTTATTTTTCTCGTGTGTACCAGTAGGGATCATTGCAACACTTTGTGCAATTTTCTTTATTCCTTCAAGTAAAAAAGGAAGTACAGTATCACTAGATATTGTAGGGTTAATAACAGTTGTGATAGGAAATGTTTCATTATTAATGTATTTCACAAAGGGATCAGAATTAGGCTGGTTTTCTGTTTCTGCGATAGCATTATTACTCGTAGGCATAATGGGCATCGTTATTTTCATATGGAGAGAATTAACGGCGAAAGAACCTTTGCTGAATATAAGTGTTTTAAAATATCCCAAATTTATGATAGGAACTCTTTTAAATTGCCTTATTTCTATTGGGCTTTACTCAAGTGTCTATCTCATTCCATTGTTTATGGAAGAAGCACTAGGAGCTTCTTCATTTATGAGTGGGTTAGTCATGCTACCAGGGGCACTGAGTATGATAGTGGTAACCATGATTATAGGAAAATTAAATAATAAATTTGACCTTGCGTGGTTTGTCATTGTAGGAGCAATCTTATTAAGTATTGCAACTTGGGAATTTAGCCAGTTGAATATGAATTCGTCAGTACTTTCTATCATTTTAATTATGATTGTACGGTATGTAGGGGTAGGGTTTGCAACCTCTCCTATCACAAATATATCAATGAGTGTTATTCCGCCTGAACAAATAGGGCACGCTACATCCATTGCAAATTGGCTTCGTCAAGCGGTGGCAGCATTATCAATTGCTGTTTTTAGTAGTATTTTGGCTGTTAGAACGCAAACACATATTTCTGAATTGAAAGGTGAAAAAATAGGGGAAGCATTGAAGCAAGGGGCTTTTCTTCTTGCATCTAATGACACATTTTTTGTAGCATTCGTTATTCTTGTGTTATCTATTCCACTTTCATTTTTAATGTTGAATCGGAAGCAATCAATAGAACATAAGACGAATCCCTAGAAATAGTTGTTAGTTTCAAAATTAAAAAGTGCAGACTTTATGTACTGTTAATGTACAAAGTCTTGCACTTTTTTGATGCCTGTAACCACAGATGGTTGCCAGGAATATATTCAGTTCCAGTCATTTTTTTCGCTTTCAATTTGATCTAACTTTTTATTAAAAGTTAAACATAACCATTTCAAATTAGAAATTACTTAAAATGAACCGGTGACAGTCACTTCTTTCAATTTTTCATTTAACAATTTGGCTTGAGCTATTGCTTGTTTATCTTGAGAAATATCTCCTGGGCGATGGCCTTCTCCAATAATATATGCAGGAAAATTCATATTTAAGAAATCAAATGTATATTTGAACTGCTGTATGAGTGGAAGTCCTTTGATATAGGGATCATCACCACCAACTGTTACGACGATGGCGTTTTTCGCTTTCAATTGCTCTCTTAATTGTGGATACCGTTCATCTCGAATTGCTTGGCTTATTCTGTCAACCATATTTTTCATTAAACCAGACATTGTATACCAGTACACAGGTGTTGAAAAAATGAGCAAATCACTTTCCAATAGGGCTTCAATGATTTGATCATAATCATCACCAACAGGTCGGAAACCATTTACATCATGTCGTAGATCGTGAATCGGTTTAATGTTTAAATCTCTTAAATAAATTTTATTGTGCTGTATATCCTTTGTGACAATATCCGTTAAAATTTCAGTATTTCCACTTTCTCTCGAACTACCTATAAACGTTGTGATTTTCATTTAGTACATCTCCTCCTATATCTCAGTATATAAAAAGTGTGAATGAATATTCGTTGACAAGAAAGTTGAATTTTTAAAAACTGTAATTAACCGAATCAATTTCATAATTCAATGCTTAACCTAAAAACGCGAACATATACTTTTGACTGAACTTTGTTTTACTTTATATTCTATCGAGTATTTTAATGTAGTGAAAGGCGGCGACTCCAGCGGAAAAGCAAGCCAATCAAGACCCCGCACGAACGTAGTGCTACTAAGTCGAAGTGTGCTACGCGATGCAGACTTCACAGGAGGAGGCTTGCATCTGCCTTTACAATTTCGATGCAGGAAAACATCTGATGCTTGCCCGCGGAAAGCGTCCGTCTGTAGCGGGAATGAAGAGCTTATCATTTATTCAAATCATGCAAATAAGTATCGCATATTTTAGAAAGTTGAATCAATTTTAGATAATCAGTAAATTGATTTTCCTTTTTGTTCTGATTAAATGTGCGCAAATTTGCACATTCTGACATAAAGGAGTGTTGTCAGATGAAAAAAATCATTTTAATAGTAGCGACATTATGTTTAGTAGCTGGTTGCTCGTCATCAAAAGAGAAAGAAGTAATGGCGCCAGTAAATGGTGAAAAGAGTACAAGTGCTACTGCTAAATTTATAAATTCTGATGGAAAAGATATAGGTACAGCTAATATGTCCGAAGATGAGAATGGGGTGAAAATTAGTTTGAAATTACACGACTTATCCCCTGGTGAGCATGGTATTCATATTCATGAAGTAGGAATATGTGAAAAACCAAAATTTGAAACAGCAGGTGCTCATTATAATCCAACACATAAGGAGCATGGCTACTATAATCCTAAGGGCTATCATTTAGGTGATTTGCCGAATTTACAAGTGGAAAAGGATGGCACGGTAGATGTGGAATTTACAACGAAAGCTTTTTCTTTAAAAACGGGAGTAGCTAATTCACTTTTTGATTCAAATGGAAGTGCCTTTATCGTTCATGCAGACAAAGATGATTATAAAACAGATCCAAGTGGAAATTCAGGAGGAAGAATTGCTTGTGGTGTGATTGAAAAATAATCACGTGATAGAAAATATCGAGATCAATAAGGTGTAATGCAGATTTAAACTGTATTACACCTTATTTTTTTATTTGTGAGGGGGATGCAGCAGGCACATGTTGAAACAATCTTTTTCGTATTATAGCTTTTCTAATTCGCTTCCAAGAAGTTTAGCTAGCTCAAGCATACCAAATTGTTGCGTCTTTGCTTCAGCATCACTATTGTAGTTCGTATTTGTATTCACGTCATACGTATAAGCTGTTCCATTTTCATCTACGATAAATTCAATACCTGCAACGTCAATACTGCTTGCAGCTAGGAATTTTACATATTTATCGATAAGATCTTTACGAGAATTTTCAACGATTTCAAATTTTGCTCTCATTTGTGGTTGTTCACCTGCAGGGCAGAATAGGTCACCAATTTGACAAGCATCTGCGGGGCATAGTTCAAAGCCTTCAGAAGTATCAACGCGTACAGAATAAATATTTTTACCACCGACAAACTCAACACGTGTGATAAAAGATTCAGGAGATTTAACATATTGTTGAATTAAAGTAATGCCATCAACTGGTTCTTCATAGTTTGGACCGTTTACATATTCCGCTAATGCTTCAAGTGAGTAAAATAATTGCACCCCAAGACCTTTACCAGCACGATTATGCTTAGTGATAAATGGTGTCATATTCAATGATTTAGCAGCTTCCAAAATGTTTTCTTTACCAACGGCTGCAACCGTTTTTGGTGTTTGAATGCCAAATCGTTCTAGTTGTGTATATTGTTTTACTTTGCTTAATTCTAAGCGCAGCGCATTACTACCGTTTATCACTTTACGTCCGTGAAATTCCAACCAATCAATAACTGCGCCAGTAAGCTCAGGAGCATAACGATGATCACGTGTATGAGATGAAGCACTCATTCGATTGTAGAAAATACCTTCTGGTGGTACTTCTGTAAGGTTAACTATACCCTTATCTAAATGCCAGCTCTCGTAGGGTAAATTAAGTTCTTCAAGACGTTTCACAAGGTGATTTGTCCATTCATTATTTTCATGTAAAATATAGATTTTCTTCGCCATCTGAATACTTCCTTTAACATGTTTTTTATTATTATAACAGGTTTGAGAATTAAAACACTAAAAACCTATTGATTAACTAAGAATATTTTTTGTATATAATCATATTTGCTTTTTACATATTTTTTCAAGTAGGATGGAATGAGAGTGGTAAAGAAGTTGGAGGGATAATCTGATGGGTAAATTGAAATTTGAAATTAAGGAAGAAATTAAAGCTCGGCCAGAAAAAGTTTGGACCGAATTAACAAATAATGATGAAATCAAAAAATGGTTTCCTGAAATGAGCTATCATGAGGATGGGTCCTTTGGCTATTACCGATGGTTCGATGGAAATATGGACATGAAGTTAAATGTTTTTCGAAAGGAAAACAATAAATTGATCGGTTTTGAATGGGCGGGGAATACCGTCGATTTTCAATTGATTGAGAAGGATGATTTTACGGAACTAGTGTTCTTTGAAACGCTAAATGAAATTGTCAAACATACACCAAAGGATTTAGCTGGCTGGTATGTTTGTATTGAAAAAATTCGCCATCTTGCTGAAGAAACAGGTGAAATAGTAGATGAAGAACTGTGGAAAAATAAATATGAAGAGTATAGAAAAGTATTTGAGATGCAATAGGTGGGAAATGGAAAATATTAATAAATAGCAGAAACGATTCCCTAAATAGGAATCGTTTTAATTTGCATTGACCAACACAGACTCAATTATATGAAGGGAATCCCAATCGCCAGAAGAAAACGTAGTAATCGGATATTTTCTTGGAAAGAGTTGCTGTTGAATTTCTTTATTCGAATAGCCCTCACTATGAAGTTTTAATACCTGATGCTGAATATCCTCTAAATATTCCTTCTTTTGAATGAGCATTTTACGACCATTTTGTACTAAACCTGCATGCTGGCAAAAGACATCTTCAAAATCATAGGTTAATACACGTTCCAATGAACGGATAATTGTAGGAATACTTTCATCTTGCATAATAACTTTTGTTTTAGGAGTGACATACAAATCACCTGTGAAAAGTTGACCAGTTTGACGATTTAAAAAGGCAAGATGATCTTTAGAATGTCCTGGAGTTGCAATAATATCCCACGTAGCACTTCTTGATTTCATAGTATCTGAAAAAGGTAGGGCTTTAAATGCTTTTCGTCTACCCCAAAAAAGCTGACGATATAAAGGATAGTCGGGTTTACCTTTGGCTTCCTCTATAGATATTTTATTGATAAAAACGGGAACGTTGCGAGTTTCCATTATAAAAGCTGCACCGCCAGTATGATCTTCATGATGATGGGTAATCCATGCTTGATCATAATCTTGTTCGAGTAAAAAGGATGCAAATTGTTTATGTAAACTTTTCCCACCCGTATCAATAAGTACCCCATCAGTTACATAGCAAAACACATTCAAAGTTACCCCTTGAAATGACAAAGTACCATTAATACTTTGAACACCATTTAGCTCTTCTGTAACTACTGTTTTCTTTAAAATCATCATCATCTTCTCCTTTATGTTATTAAGATTTTACAAAAATTTACGTGGTAAGTAAATTATTTCAAACGTAAATATTTTTGAATATGAGCTTCAAATTTGACATATATACAATATAAGTAATTCTATTGCCGGAAAAATGGAAGTCTTCAGCTATTTATTGTTATAGTTTCGGTTATATGATAATTTGAAAATGTAAATGATACCACAAATTGGAAACTAAGTGAAGGAAGATGGAAAATGGTATTTCATCAAGGAACGAAAACAAGTGATTGCTAGAGACGGCTTTATGACTGGGGAGTCGTGTTGTATGAAGATCTATATCAATCAATTAGAGTTAACCTAGATCACCTTCAAAATATTTTCTATGAAAGGAAAAATAGAATGAACGAACTTTATTCACAAATTATTGAATGTCTCAAAAGTGCACTAGCGAGCTCTTGGTCATCAGCATCAAGTTCAAAATGGTATAGTGATAATCCTTCAAAAGGACAATGTGGAGTTACTGCATTAGTAGTGAATGATTTTTTAGGTGGAGAAATTTTTAAAACTAGGTTATCCGAAGGTTGGCACTTTTACAATATGATTGAACATAAACGGTATGATATTACCATGTCACAATTTAGAGAATCCATTCTATATGAAGATATTGCTTCCAACCGAAGAGAAGCACTTATGGACTGTAATGAGAAACAGTATATGTACTTAAAGAAAAAAGTGTTGGAAAATTATCGCAATTACTAAAAAGCTTTAATTTCTTGCTCTTAAAATCTGATAAAGGAAGATAAAGGATGAACTATAATATAGAAGTTTCTTTGAAAAAGAATAATGAATTTTCATCTTATCTAGAAAAGATGATAAGAGAGTTTAATAATAAACATTCAATTCATCATAAAGAGGTAAGAAAAAAAGAATCCGTACAACCAATAAATATCATTGTTTCAGATGAACGAAAAGAGTGGGTTGGTGGGGTAAATGCCGATGTATATTGGGACTGGGTGGAAATCAACAATTTTTGGTTTCAAGAAGAATTTAGGGGAAAGGGTCTAGGCGGACTAATACTTGAAAAAACGGAACAAATCGCTAAAGAGAAAGGTGCAAAAAAGGCGTTATTAACTACATTTGAGTTTCAAGCGCGTTCTTTTTATGAATTAAAAGGATATAAAGTAGTTGGTGAAATCAAAGATTATCCACCAGGAAGCAGTTATTATACAATGGTTAAAAACTTAGTTTGAGAAAGCTTTTGTTCAAATTCTAAAATAAAATAACAAAAAGGGGCTGAACCATTTAATGGCCAGCCCCTTCGTTATATAATTATTTAGAGGGAACATAGTTAATAATTTTATAGGTAGAAACTCAAAAAATATTAAAAGCTTCTTACAATGAATCAATATTCTTAATGCTATTCACTAGAGTAGTCACAACTTTATCAATATCTTCCTGAGAAATATTTAAAGGTGGAGAAAGTGCCAAAACATTGTTAAATCCAGCTACTGTTGCACCATTTTTTCCAATTATGACGCCATTTTTTTTGCACTCTGCAATAACGGCATTTACTTTCTCTGCAGCGAGTGGCTGTTTCGTTGCTTTGTCTGCTACAAGTTCAATGCCGATTAATAGCCCTTTGCCTCGAATATTTCCTACATTTGGATGTTCGTCAAGCTTTTCGTGGAGTGTTGCAAGCACTTCGGCACCTTTTATTGCAGAGCGTTCAAATAGACCCTCACGTTCGAAAATTTCAATGTTTTTAAGTGCTACTGCACACGAAACAGGGGAACCACCGAAAGTATTGACATGACGGAAATAGTCATATGCTTCGGTACCTGTAAATGCTTCGAAAATTTCACGTTTTACAGCAGTTGCAGAAAGCGGTAAATAAGCACTTGTTAGGCCTTTAGCCATCGTTACTATATCAGGTTGAACATCATAATTCATATATCCGAATGGTTTTCCTGTACGTCCAAATCCACAAATCACTTCATCAACAATCATTAATGCACCGTGTTTTTTACATACAGCTTGAATCCCTTTTAAATAATTATCTGGTGGCATAATAACACCACCACCTGTAATAATAGGTTCCAAAATCATTGCAGCAATTGTACCACTGTACTCCCATGTCATGGTTTGATCCACAGCCTGAACACTTGCTAATTGTTCCGGTGGAAGTGAAGCATCTTCTGGTTGACGATACATATCAGGTGGAGCAACATGGATAAAGCCAGGTGCAAGAGGTTCGTATTTATATTTGCGTTCTGCTTGACCTGTAGCAGATAATGAACCTAATGAGCTGCCATGGTAGGCACGATAGCGCGAAATAATTTTATAGCGCGAACTTTCACCTTTTTGTTGGTGATATTGACGTGCGATTTTAAATGCAGTTTCATTTGCTTCAGAACCACTATTTGAGAAGAATACGACATAGCCACCTCCAAGCATATCGTTGATTTTCTCTGCTAGTTCTACTGCAGGGACATGCCCTTGTGAAAGAGGGGAATATGGATTTCTTACCATTTGATCATAAGCAGCTTTAGCGATTTCTTCACGGCCATATCCAGCATTGACACACCATAAACCTGCCATAGCATCAATATATTGATTGCCATCAGTATCGACAACAGTTGCACCGAACGAATCTTTGACAACATAGGTTGCTTGAGGGTTGTATGGCTTCATAGAATGCCATACATATTGCTCATCTTTTTCTAAAATATCGTTATTCGTATTTGTTTTTACCACAAGACTTCACTCCTTTAGTTATTGAATTCAACTTACTTATTTGTTTTCAGTTCATCATTACTAGGGAAGGCAAATGAAGTAGTCGTGTCTTCTGATTCATCTGGCCATCTTTCTGAAATGGTTTTTGCTTTTGTAAAGAAACGAGCTTGATCTGGACCAAACATATGACCTTCACCAAATTTGGAACGTTTCCAGCCACCAAAATTGTGATAGCCAACTGGAATTGGAATTGGTACATTGATACCAACCATCCCAACTTCGATTTCTTCTTGGAATTTACGAGCTGCAGGGCCACTGTTTGTGAAAATTGTTACACCGTTACCTAGTTCGTGATCATTAATAAGGTCAATTGCTTGTTGCAATGTTTCAACTCCGACAACGATACGAGCAGGTCCAAACACTTCTTCTTTATAAATCGTCATTTCTGGTTTTACATCATGAAGTAAAGTTGGTCCTAAGTAGAAACCGTTGGATGTTTCGCAAATACTTGGTGTACGGCCATCAACCGCTATACAAGCACCTTCTTCTAGAGCCAGGTCGATATGTTTGATAATGTTATCTTTCGATTGTTTTGTTATGACTGGTCCAAAGTCAACTGCAGGATCTGTATAAGGTCCAACTTTTAAGTTCGCGATTTTTTCTTTTAAGATTTCGATGAATTTTTTTTCAGTTTCAGCACCTACTGCAATTGCTCCTGAAATCGCCATACAGCGTTGAGAAGCTGCACCATAAGCGGCTCCAAGGAACGCATTAGCCGTTTGTTCAAGGTTGGCATCTGGCATAACGATCATGAAGTTTTTACCGCCGCCAAATGCAGCTACACGTTTATTGTTTTTTGTACCTGTTTGGTAAATATATTCGGCAACAGGGGTAGAGCCAACAAATGAAATGGCTTGAATCGTTTTGTTTTCTAAAAGCTCATTTACTGCATCTTTATCGCCGTTAATAACAGTCCAAATACCAGCTGGTAGTCCTGCTTCTTTCCATAAATTACTTATAAATAGAGCAGAGATTGGTACACGTTCAGAAGGTTTTAATATCACTGCATTTCCAACTGCCACTGCCATACTTGTAATTGCAAGTGGTACCATAACAGGGAAGTTAAATGGTGCAATACAAGCTACAACGCCTAGTGGTGATTTTGTAGAAAAGGCGTTAATATTCCCACCAACGTTTACGGAATACTCTCCTTTTAACATTTGAGGAGCAGCAATTGCCATATCGACTGATTCGATGCCACGGACAATCTCACCTTTTGCATCTTCTATTGTTTTTCCGCTCTCTTCACAAATCACATCAATTAGCTCCTCTTGACGTTCAACTAATAACTGACGGAAACGGTGTACGATTTCAACACGTTTGCCGATAGAAGTGTTTTTCCAACCAGGAAAAGCTTTCTTTGCAAGTTCGATCGCATTTTGAACTTCTGCTTTTGAAGCTAGTGGAACTTGGGCAATGATTTCACCTGTTGATGGATTATAGACATCTGAATAACGAGCACTTGTGCCAATTACCTCTTCACCATTAATAAAATGAGCTAATGTTTTTACTTTTTGTTCAACTGTCATAATAAAAGCACCTCTTCCTATTAGTTTGATTCATTTATCTAGGTTTTCATTTTTGAAATATTGTTCGATTTAAGTCTAACAATTTTCCTATGATATACGAATAGACAAAACGTTAAATAAAAGTTTATGAAGTTTTACTAATCGTAAAAAGTGCTAAGATGATATAAACTAGAAAAAAATGCATTTAATAAGAATAATAGCGAATTAACTAGATGGGTAGTGAAGAATACGTTTTAAGGGCGATTGGGGGATTACAAGTGATTCAATATACATTGCAAGTAAAAGATGCGATGGAAAGTCAACAATTTAAAAGTGCAGAAGTGGTTGCAGGGGAAAATGGACTACAAAAGATGTTCAAATGGGTTCATGTAGTCGAGATTGTCCAAATTGAAAACTTATTAGCTGGTCATGAACTGATCTTAACGACTGGGATTAGCTTAAAAGAAAGTAATCAGCAATTTTTAGTTTTTGTAAAATCATTAATTGATTCCAATTGTGCTGGCCTATGTATTGAATACGGAAGTTACATTCGATCAATCCCTAAAGAAGTTATTGCGTTAGCAAATACACATGACTTTCCAATTATTGTTTTTCATGAAGTCGTATCATTCGTCAGTATCACACAAGATTTACATAGTGTAATCATGAATCAACAGTATTTAATGATTTCTACGCTTGAAGCTTATTCTCAACAACTGAATAAAGGTGCTTTAAGCGATCAAAACATCGATGGAATTTTAAAAAATATGCACAATCATTTAAACAGTCAAATTATGCTCGATATTCAGGGAAGAGAGACGATTTTTTATCCTAATATGACACATAAAAAACGTCAAGATTTTCTAAAACGGCTTGAAAATGAGGATGAAAAAAATCTAAAGAAAAGACAACCAATTTTTATTCTTGATCAGCATTATGCAGATATGACGATCTTTAAAGAAAATGGTGTATTTACAGAATTTGAGATGTTAATTTTTGATCGTACTGCAACAGCACTTGCACAAATTTTGATGCGTGCGTTCTATATTGAGGAAAAACGTGATATTGAAGATGCACAGACATTATCGTATTGGATTGACGATAAGCTTAAAAAAGAAGAAATATATAAATATGTCCTTTCACACCATTCTAATTATGAGAATAATGGTGGGACAGTGTTTATATTATCTTCACCTCAAGGAATCCATAAATCACATGAAGATATCGTGTATAGCAAACTTTACTATCGAAATTTATTTGAACGAAATGGATTTGTGCCATTCTTATTTGAACGTAAAAGCTACATTGTTTTTATTTTATTAAATAAGCAGGGCTCACAAACAACGAGAGTTTATTTAAATAAAATTATCAAGGCATTAAAGGATTCTGAATTTTACGTAAAGCAACAGAAAAAGGGCTATCAATTTGCAGTTGGCAAAATTGTTTCTTGCATATCAGAAATCTCAAAGAGCTATCAAACCGCATTAGATACACTTTATATTTGTCGTAAAGTAAAGACGAACTCTTATTTTTATGATGATTTACACCTTTTTCATTTAATTTACAAATTGCAAATGCAAGTGAATTTAAAAGAGGTCGTCAATGATTATTTACAGCCAATTATCGATTACGACAAACAACATAACGGACGATTAATGGAAACATTAGAAGTTTATCTACAAACAAATGGTTCCAAGCAAGAAACAGCAAATCAGCTCTTCATCGTTCGCCAAACACTGTATCACCGCTTGAAAAAGCTTGAAACATTACTAGGTAAAGAGTTTATGTCCGGTCATAATCGTATTACACTTGAATTTATGCTTCTAGCAAATACATTAATTGAAGGTTCAGATGAAAAAAATAGATAAAGTGAGACTTCACTTCAGAGAAAGGCGCTGAAAACAACCGGTTTTAAAAGGGGGAGGTTTTTTAAAATCAAAATCCGGCATTATTAGTTCAATGTTGAACAAATAATGCCGAATTTCTTAGTTTATTTTTCCTCTTTTTCAAACAGCAATTTTCAAAATTCGTTTAAGATTGACGGCAAATATCGTTATGCGCCTTGAATTTCCATGCTGTGTAATCTCATTGAGGCCATAATCTAGACAGTATGTTGTTTTAAGTTCTTCTAGGATAAGTGAAAAGTCGAAGAAGTTCATTGATTTGGTGAAGCATGTTGTCTTTCGGCACAATTATAGCGTTCTTTGCCTAAAAGGGCTTAAGTTTAGGGATTCTTGATTTGAAATTGTAGTTAGTTCCTTTTATTACAAAGGAAATGCATCCTGTTTTTAGAGCTTTTTCAAGATTTTTCAATTTGTCACGTGAGTTGATTGGAGTGGAGAGCGGCGACTCCAATGGGAAAAGCGAGAAAGTCGAGCCCCCAGGAGCAGAGCGATAGGGCGCTGAAAAAGTAAAAATAGATGTAAATTTATAATAAAAATCTTGTAAAGCTATTTTCGTTGAAGTGGAATTAGCGGAGACTCCTGTGGGAAAACGAGCTAGACGAGACCCCGGAACGCAGCGAGGAGGCTCGTCAGTTCGCCCACGGAAAGCGGAGCTAATTCCACTTCATTCAATAGCAGATATATACTATAAATATTTGTATTACTACACTTTTTCAGTGGCCTCGCCCGCGGAAAGCGTTCGCTCGGAACGGAAATCAACGGATTCTTAGGAAGAAGCAAGTTCTTGCTAATACATGCTAATCAGACTTTTTCAGTACATTCCTTCAGTGGTGGTCATAATACAAGTTACTATTGGAAAATCATATATTCATAAATTGCCTCATACTATTTTAATGCTCGAATAGATTGACATATTATAAGTTACCAAATTATACTTAATCTAAATTTTCTAAAAATTCTTTCATCTTTGTGATTTAAAGCTTATTAGGGAATAAACCAATTGAGGGGGATATCTCATGTATACGTGTAACAAGAGTAGACTTGAAGAAACGCTTAATGAGTTTAGTTCGTTTGGTAAGACACCAAATAATGGTGTAACACGGCTTTGTTTCTCACAAGAAGATGTACAGGCAAGAAACTATTTTCGCAAGTGCTGTGAAGAATTAGGGTTAGATGTTGCTTGGGACGATATGGGGAATATGTATGCAAAACTTGAGGGTAAAAAGGACATGCCTCCAATCGTTATTGGTTCACATCTAGACTCAGTAGAAAAAGGCGGACGGTTTGATGGAGTTTTAGGTGTTTTAACAGGACTTGAAGTCGTTAAAACATTAATTGATCACAAACAAGAGCTGGATGCACCAATTGTTGTCATGAACTTTACGAATGAAGAAGGGGCAAGATTCGACCCTGCGATGATGAGTTCAGGCGTTTTAGCAAATAAGTTTGAAAAGGAAAAAATGCTACGCTCAACGGACAAAAATGGTGTGATATTCAAAGATGCACTCAAAGCGAGTGGCTATGTTGGCGATGAGTCGAATAGATTAAAGAAAGCGCTTGCATATTTAGAGTTGCATATCGAACAAGGTCCAGTGCTTGAAAGTGAAGAGCTTGAAATCGGTGTTGTTGAAGGCGTTCTAGGTATGGTGTGTTATGAAATAACAATCACTGGTGAGTCAAATCATGCAGGTACTACACCAATGAAATTACGAAAAGACCCATTCTTATTAGCGACAGATTTGATCACAGAAATGCGTAAACAATTAAGTGATATTGATGATGAACTAGTCTTTACAATAGGGCGAGTCAACGTAACGCCAAATATTCATACAGTCATTCCAAATAAAGTTGTTTTTACTTTAGAAGCGCGTCATCAAGATCCTAGAAAGATAAAGGAAGTTGAAGAGGTTATTTTCGGATTACCAGAAGAAGAAAATGGCTGTCGAGTTTCCTTTGAGAAATTATGGAGTCGAGATACTGTAGAATTTGATGAATCCATTTGTGCCCATGTTCAAAATGCATGTGAGGAATATAGCTACTCGTTCAAACGTATGTATAGTGGAGCAGGACATGATGCGCAATTTATGGCAAGTTATATTCCTTCTGCTATGATTTTCGTACCAAGTGTGAATGGGAAAAGTCACTGTGAGGAAGAGTTAACAAGCTTCGAAGATTGTGCTAAAGGAGCAAATGTTTTACTGCGTACGGTACTTGCTTTACAACAAAAAATTTCAAAACAAGAATTGAAAACATTGTAAGGGAGCTAACAGTATGAAAAAAATTATTACAGGTGGAACAATTGTAACAGCAGCAGATCAGTATGTAGCAGATTTATTAATCGAGGACGGCAAAATTACAGAAATTGGACAAGGTATTAAATCAGAAGGTGCAGAAATCATCAATGCGACTGGAAAATACGTTTTCCCAGGTGGAATTGATCCGCATACACACTTAGACATGCCTTTTAATAACACTGTAACTGATGATGATTGGGAATCTGGTACTATTGCGGCTGCATTCGGTGGAACTACTACAATACTAGATTTTTGCCTAACTACTGGTGAAGCTAGATTACTAGATGCAGTCGATAAGTGGCATAGCAAAGCGAAGGATAAGGCTGTCATTGACTATGGTTTCCATTTAATGATTGCTGATCTAACAGAAGATACATTAAATCAGCTTCCAGAGGCATTAGAGGTTGCTGGTATTAATTCTGTAAAAGTATTTTTGGCTTATGCAAAGGAATTCCAAGCTACTGACCGTACATTATTCCAAGCGTTTAAAGTAGGGAAAGAAAAAGATGCCATTGTGATGGTGCACTGTGAAAATGGTTCTGTCATCGACGAATTAGTGGAAGAAGCAAAATCATTGGGACACACAGAACCAATTTATCATGCACTTACTCGTCCGCCTCAATTGGAAGGCGAAGCCACAAAACGTGCGATTGAATTAGCGAATCTTGCGGGTGCTAAGTTATATGTTGTACATGTAACCTGTAAAGAAGCAGTAGATGAAATCATTCGTGCACGTGAGAAGGGCTACCAAGTATATGGCGAGACATGCCCTCCTTATTTAGTGCTTGATCAAACAGCATTAGAAAAACCAAACTTTGAGGGAGCAAAATATGTTTGGTCACCACCACTACGTCCAAAAGAACACCAAGAAGTTCTTTGGAATGCATTAAAGGCAAAACAATTACAAACAATTGGATCTGATCAATGCTCATTCAGCTTTAACGGTAAAAAGCAACTCGGCAAGGATGATTTCTCTAAAATTCCAAACGGTGGTCCGTTCATCGAAGATCGCTTAAGTGTTCTTTATTCTGAGGGGGTTGCGAAGGGACGAATTACATTAAATGAATTTGTTGATTTAGTATCAACAAGTGCAGCAAAAACATTCGGTTTGTTCCCGCAAAAAGGAACAATTGCAATTGGTTCAGATGCAGATATCGTCTTATTTGATCCAGATGTAGAACGAGTGATTTCTGCAGAAACACATCATATGAGTGTGGATTACAATGCGTTTGAAGGTCTTGAAGTAAAAGGTGAGCCGGTAAGTGTATTAAGTCGTGGTGAATTTGTCATTAAGGACAAAGAGTTTGTCGGTAAACTTGGAAGTGGCCAATATATTCGACGTGAAGTGAAAAAAGAAGAAGAAAAACCAGTAATTACAAAATAAAACACAACAAAATAACAGGGGGCAATAGCTATGAAAGAGTTGAGCTCATTGGAAAAGAATTTTGATGAAGCCCATGGTGGTTTAACGCAATACGCTGCTCTTGAAGAAGCGAACCGATGTTTATTTTGCTATGATGCACCATGTATAAAAGCATGTCCAACAAGTATTAATGTACCTAGCTTTATTAAAAAGATTGCATCGGGTAATTTAAAAGGCTCTGCACAAGTGATTTTGGATTCTAATCCAGTTGGTGCTAGCTGTGCACGTGTTTGTCCAACAGAAGAACTTTGTGAAGGTGCATGTGTACTTAACCATGCTGAAAAGCCAATTAAAATTGGTGATTTACAGCGTCATGCAACTGATTGGGCTCGAGAAAATGAAGTCACATTGTTTGAAGCTGCACCAAGTAATGGTAAGAAAGTTGCCATTATAGGAAGTGGTCCTGCAGGGCTATCGGCAGCACGTGAACTGTGTCGATTAGGCTACGCTGTCACAATTTACGAAGCAGAGGCAGAGGCTGGTGGCTTAAATCAATATGGCATTGTTTCATTCCGCCTACCACAGCATATTGTTCAATGGGAAGTTGAGCAAGTAAAGAAACTTGGAGTAGAAATTAAAACAAATCATCGTGTTGGAGACAATATTTCAGTAGACGAACTGGTCAATAATTACGATCGCATACTGATTGCAGTTGGTATGAATACAGTACCTAATCTCGAAATTGAAGGTGAAACGTTAAATGGTGTATACGATGCCATCGACTTTGTAAAAAGTACAAAGAATGTAATCACAAGAAACTTTGTCGGTAAAAGTATAGCTGTCATAGGCGCAGGTAATACAGCGATTGATGCAGCGACATGCTCGATTCGATTGGGAGCTACACAAGTACAAATTATCTATCGTCGAACTGCAAATGAAATGACTGCATATCCGTTTGAATATGATTTTGCCAAGCAAGAAGGTGTTGAATTCCGTTGGCTATCTTTACCGAAACGTATTATTGGTGATGATGAAGGCAATGTTATTGGATTAGAGTGCGTAAGAATGGAGCTAGGTGAGGAAGTTGAGGGAAAAGCGAAACTCCATGAAATCAAAGAGTCAAATTTCATCATTCAAGTAGATGCAGTTATTCGAGCAATCGGACAGACAAGGCATATAGAATTAATCGAACAGTTTGGTCTTGAACATAAACGAGGAATTGTAGAAGTTGATCAAGAAACGTTACAAACATCTAACCCAAAAGTTTTCGCATGTGGCGATGTAATCTATGGAAATGGTTATGGTGATGCAACTGTTGTATCAGCTGCACAACAAGGAAAAGATTGTGCGTATGCAATTCATCGACAATTTGAAAGTATATCCGAAATCGCGTAATTCCTTGAGGGGGGACTATTATGGCAGATTTACGAATTAACTTAGCCGGTATTGAATCACCAAACCCATTTTGGCTTGCATCTGCACCACCGACAAACTCAGGATATCAGGTGCAGCGTGCATTTGAAGCAGGTTGGGGAGGTGCTGTTTGGAAAACATTAGGGGATCCTATTTTAAATGTTTCATCTCGTTTTGCTGCAGTAAGCTTTAATGGTCAACGTGTTGCAGGGTTTAATAATATCGAATTGATTACAGATCGTCCTCTAGATGTAAACTTAAAAGAAATCTATGAAACAAAAAAGAGATTTCCGAATCATACCATTATTGCATCACTTATGGTAGAGCCAAAACAGGAAAAATGGCATGAAATTGTAAAACGTGTAGAAGCTGTGGGAGTAGATGGGTTCGAATTAAATTTTGGATGTCCACATGGAATGGCTGAACGTGGCATGGGATCTGCATCTGGGCAAGTACCAGCACTCGTTGAAAAGCAAACCGCATGGGCGAAAGAAGCAGCGACTAAACCTGTGATTGTCAAATTGACACCAAATATTACAGACATTACTGTTACAGCAGAAGCTGCTGTTCAGGGTGGAGCTGATGCAATTAGTATGATCAATACAATAAATAGTTTAGCAGGAGTCGATTTGAATACGTGGAATACAATCCCACATGTTGCGGGAAAAGGTGCTCACGGTGGTTACTGTGGTCCAGCTGTTAAACCAATCGCACTAAACATGGTCGGGGAGTGTGCAAGAAATTCCCATATAAACGTACCGATTTCTGGTATCGGAGGTATTTCAAATTGGCAAGATGCAGCAGAGTTCTTATTGATGGGTGCAACAGGTGTGCAAGTATGTACTGCAGCTATGCATCATGGATTTGGCATTGTTGAAGATATGATTGATGGATTAAATAATTATTTAGATGAAAAAGGACTTGCTTCTGTAATGGACTTAGTCGGTCGTTCGGTACCAAAATATTCTGATTGGGGCGACCTTGATCTAAATTATAAAATTGTCGCGAATATTAATAATGATGTGTGCATTAATTGTAACAAGTGTCATATTGCATGTGAAGACACCTCGCATCAATGTATTGATCGCTACATGGATGAGGATACAGGCAAGCCGATGCTTAAAGTACGTGAAGAAGATTGTGTTGGTTGTAATTTATGCTCCATTGTTTGCCCAGTTGATGGTGCAATTACAATGAAAGAATTGCCTCATACTGTACCTGCAATGACATGGAACGAGCGCCAAGCGATTCTTAAATCATTTGCAAGTAACTAGTTGTTTTTGTAAAAATGCAAGGTTGCCAATTTCTAAAGCCAATTGAATATTCGAATATGGAGGTTATAAAAATGAGCAATAACAATGATTATTTAAAGTCTCCAGATTTGTTGCCAATTACTCATGATCAACGAAAGATTAGTGCATTTGGATTTTCAGTAATTTGGATTGGAATGGCCATCGTACTTGCAGCATTCGCAATTGGTGCAGCAGGCATTATTCATTTATCTATGCCTATGCTAATTGTAGCCACACTAGTTGGATCGCTTCTTATAGGGATTTTCATGGTGCTCATTGGTGATATTGGAATCGAGCATGGTTTGTCTTTCCCTGTATATATGCGTGCACCATTTGGTACATTTGGGACACATTTGCCATCATTCATGCGTGGTTTTACAGCTTCATGCTGGTTTGGAATCAACACGTACTTTGGTGCACTGGCTATTAACGGAATATTAAATATTCTATTTGGTTTCGATAACTGGTTAATATGTTTCTTTTTATTTGCGGTAGTACAACTCTTTAATACGTCACTCGGGATTAAATCCATTGAACGATTTGCCGATTTAGCAGCTCCAATCATAATATTAATATCCTGTTGGATGTATATTACTTTAGCAGATAAAGCTGAAGCCACAGGGAAAAGTGTATGGTCGTGGGTAGAATCACCAACTACAGGAATGGCAGCATTTACAGCGTTTATGATTGTCGTGATGGCAAATATGGGATTCTGGGCAACCCTTGCAGCGGATATGCCTACCTTATCCCGCTTTTTCAAAGCACCTGCTAATGAGCGCAATTGGTTTAAACGTAACCGGACACAACTTGTTGGCTCTCTAATAATCATGCCAATTGTCAATACATTCATGATTGTCATCGGTGCCGTGTGCTATATGGCAGTGGCGTCGGCTGATCCGATTAACGCGTTACAGCAATCAGCAAGTGGCTTTATCTTAGCAATTTTGTTATTAATGATTGTCCTAGCACAATGGTCAACAAATACATCTGCAAATGTGATCCCTGCAGCGACGATTTTCTCAAATATCGGTGGTCCTCGAGTACCTTTCTGGGTTGGTGTAGTGATCGCGGGCATTATCGGAACGTTATCACAGCCATGGAGTTTATTTGAAATGTTAAATTCTGTCCTACTCATTATTGGTGGAATCTTAACATCGATTGTTGGGATATTGTTTGCTGATTATTATCTGTTACGCAAACGCCGTATAAATGTACAAGGTCTATATGAGTCAAATGGTCAATTTAGATATTTGGGAGGTTTTAATTTAGCTGGGTTAATCTCTTGGATCATTGGTGGAATTATAGCAAATATTTTCCCAACGTATTCATCATTAATTGGCTTTTTCGTAGGAGCAGTATTGTATTATATTCTTGCGAAATATTGGTGGTTTAAAAAGTATCCACAACAAGAAATATTGGATCCGGATGATGAGAAATATTTAGGTATTACAGTTGGAAATAGTTGGACGATAGATTCGTATGAAGAACCAGCCTTTGTACCTGAAGTAGCACAAAATATAACTACAGATGTAAAACACCAATAGAGGAGGGAGCATATGTCAGAATATGTGCAAGTAGCTGCTGAAATTGCGCAACTTGATGCACTCTTAAATCAGCAATATCTGATTGAATTGATAACTGAAAACTTAGATGGTGCTCAAGTAGTTCTTGGATTTGAAAATCATCAGACAGAAATGAACATTACAACTGCTGAAGCTCGTAAATACCTGACAGTAAAGTTACAAGAGCAACTAAATAAGCAACCACAAAAGTAAACTTCAAATGTAATTCAAAGACTAAAAGCAACACCGAATAAAATCGGTGTTGCGTTTGGTCTTTTTTAATTACAAATAAATGTAAAGATAAATGAAAAATACTAATGTTATATGAGTAAATATGTTAAATTAATGCCGCAATTTATGAATCCGTCAGCTAATGTCAATATGCTGCTTATTTTTTATTAGCATTTTTTCTAGTCGTATTATCTATTGTCTGGCTTACTATTGTTATTTCGATTATTAATGTTATTCGCAAATGGTTTATGAAATCAAGTGTCCAAATCACTTTTAACAAAACTACATGGATAGTACTTGTTTTAATCGACGTTCGAATTGCAACTGAAAAAGCATAACGAATACAACTTTAGAGAAAGCTTTTTCTGTTTTACGACAATTTGTCCCAAGTTCTGCCAAAGATTATCCAAACATACTATTGAAGGAAGAACAATTTTGTTTGGAGGTCAAAGTATGAGAAAAAAACTATTTATTCTTCTAGGTATTATATTTTCAAGTGCAATAATTATTTGGTTTACTTCAATCAAAATTAATCATGATGAACAAACGTTAGTTCAAAGTATGGCTGTATCTATGGATGAACATTATAGAGTAGAGGAACTATTAGAAACACTTTATAAAGAATTAGAAAAAAATTACGGAGAATTAGTATTAAGTTTTTCTCCTGATGAACGGATACTTACAGTAAAAGTTAAGGATCAAGAATTTATCGTAAAAAACCAAGTGGAAATAAAAAAACAAATTAATGAAATTGCGAAAAAAATGAATATGGAAGATATAAAAGTAGAAATTAAAACAGGATTATAAATGAGTCAATTTCATTGTTCGTTATTTAACCTAAAAAAAACGAACATATTACTTTTGATTAGAATTTGTTTACTCTATATCTTATGGAATGTAATGATGGAGCGAACGACGGCGACTCCTGCGGGATAAGCAAGCCAATCAAGACCCCGCACGAACGTAGTGAGGAGGAGGCTTGATGCTTGCCCGCGGAAAGCGTCCGTCTGTAGCGAAAATGAAAAATTTATCATTTATTCAATTCAATCGTATAATATTCGTATTTTGTAAATAGAAAAGTATTTATGAAATTGATTCAAATAAGAAATTAATTAAAAAAGCTGATCAGTCCTAGGACAAATCAGCTTTTTCTTATGTAAACTTTTTTGGAAATGCAACTTAGTATACAAAAACAACCACTTAATCCAAAATTTTATCCTCTTAATAAAAAATAAGAAAATACAGAATTTTATATGTTATATTCAAAGTGAAGAAAGGGGAGCGGCTGATGAAGGTTAATGTCACATTGGATGACAAATATCAAGAAATTGAAGTTCACATAAATGCACACAGCTTTGACGAAGAAGTTGAACAGTTAATGAAACAACTAAAAACACCGGTGACAAATGTTATCGATGGATATGTTGATCAAGAAATTCGAATGTTAAAAGTTGCAGAGATTTACACTGTCTATGTCGAAGCTGGGAAAGTGTATTTTCAAACAGATGAAGAAGAGTATCAGTCTAAAAAGAAGTTATTTGAGATTGAAAGAATGTTTGATAAACAATTTTCACGTGTCAATAAATCGATGCTTGTGAATGTAGACCATATTCGATCATTTCAGCTGGATTTGCTTGGCACGACAGAATTAATTTTGCATAATGGAACAACTGTCCATGTTAGTCGCAAATATCTAAAAGATTTAAAGAATAAATTGGGGATAGGGAGGGAGTAATATGTGGGGATTTGGAATGTTGCAATCAGGTTTAATCGGCTTCCTTATCAGCCTGAGTACCTCTTACTTTATGGTTACACTAGATGTATTAAATACAAATGCAACAGTAACCGGGCAAGAACTATTAGAGCAATTTATCGTAGCCGCAATCCTTGGCATTGCTATTGGCATTTGTACAATGATTTACCAGATCGATCAACTATCGTATTTTGTTCAAATCATCATTCACTTTATTTTGGTCACAATTTGCGTTTGCGTTGCAGGGTATTTTGGTCATTGGTTTGATTTTAATAATATTTGGTCTTTTGTCAATATTTTTAAAAGCGAATTGATTATTTATACGATTGTTTGGTTCTTCTTTTATACAAAAGCAAAACATGATATTCGAGAGATGAATGAATTACTTCAAAAAAGGCAGGAGATGTAAAATGACGAATGCTATAGAAGTACAAAACTTGAAAAAGAACTTTCGAGATGTTGAAGCTGTTAAGGATATTTCTTTTGAAGTTAAACAAGGTTCACTGTTTGCTTTTTTAGGAACGAATGGTGCGGGCAAATCAACGACAATTGATATTTTATGTACTTTAACTAATAAAACAGCAGGCACGGTGAAAATTGCGGGTCATACAATTGGCTCAAATCATGCAAATGATCAGATTCGAAATGAAATCGGGGTTGTATTCCAGGATAGCATATTAGATGAGCGATTGACCGTTTACGAAAATATTTGGCATAGAGGGGTTTCCTATGGCTTAAAGCATGAAGAGTTGAAAACAAATTATAAATTTGTCGCAACTCATTTACATTTAGATGATATTGCAAAGAAAAAATACGGTAAACTTTCTGGTGGTCAAAGACGTCGTGCGGATATAGCACGTGCACTTATTCATCGCCCATCCATACTATTTTTGGATGAACCAACAACGGGTCTTGATCCAAAGACTAGACAATTTGTTTGGCAAGCAATTAAACAACTACAAGAAGAAACGAACATGACAGTATTTTTGACAACTCATTATATGGAGGAAGCAGCAGTAGCGGATGAGATTGTCGTTATTAAAAAGGGAACTATTGTTGCCCAAGGAACACCAAATGAGCTCAAAGAACAGTATGCATATGATCAATTGATCATTTTGTTTCAAGAGGATGTTAAGGGAGAGAATTATTTATCTTCCTATAAATATAAACAACATCAAGATACATTTGTGATACCTCTAAAAACTACGAAGGATGCACTTTCTATATTGAAGGAAGTAGAACCAGTAATCCAATCTTTTGAAGTCATAAAGGGTTCAATGGATGATGTGTTCATCAGAATTAATGAGGAAGGGGAAATGGTTCATGACAACAGTAATGAGCTTAGTAAGCAGACACTCGAAAGTATTTAGGAGAGAGCGAACAACAGTCTTTTTCTCACTATTATCTGTCATCATCGTGATTTTACTTTACGCTTTGTTTCTGCAGAAGACACAACTAGATTCCATCTCCCAAATGGTGAAAGTCACTACTGATATAAAAGCAATGGTTAATGAGTGGATGGTAGCGGGGCTACTCTCAATTTTAGCCATTACAACAACACTCGGTGCTTTTGGAATTTATGTTCGTGATTTAGAAACGAAGAGAGCTGCAGATTTCTTGACAATGCCCATTTCTAGAGGTACGTTGCTTGTAAGTTATGTCATCAACGCATTTTTCATCGGTAGTGTATTTTCAATTATCGCTTTTATAGGTTGTGAAATTTTCCTCGTATCTTCTGGTGGAGAATGGGTCGACTTTTCAACTTTCCTTCAAATCATTGGTGTGTTACTACTAGCTGTCACTTTAGCGAGTACTTTTAATTTACTTTGTACGCTTCTAGTAGAATCACAAACTGCGTTTTCAACATTAAGTACAATTATTGGTACTGTTATTGGTTTCTTATGTGGTGTTTATGTTCCAATGGGCGCACTTCCTGATTATGTTCAAAAGTTTATGCTATATTTCCCTTTAAGCCATCCAACTGTCATGTTAAGAGAGCTATTTATGAGTGATTCATTAGACAAAGTCTTTAAGGGAGCACCACAAGCGAAGGAAGAATATATGTCCGTATACGGAGTTACCTATGAATGGCAAAATCATATCATGACACAAACTGCTCATTTGTCCGTTATTGTAGTAGCTGCTATCGTATTCTGTGGTTTATCGATTTTGATTTTTCGATTAAAGAATAAATAGAAATAATGTAAATACGTTATTCCAAAGAAAATTAATGCCACAAAGCCAAATTTAGCTATGTGGCATTTACTATGGAGATATTTTATAGGTTATAACATATTAATATCTAAAAATCCCATGAAATTATTGATTATAAAGACCATACATATAGATTTGAGTTAAATTTTTTGCAATCGACTCTTCAGTAAAAGAAACTCGATTATGAATGATATCCCAGAGGAAATGCTCAAGGTTATAAAATAATATACGTGCTGCTATCTCAGGATCAGTTTCCTCATTTGCTAGGTTTAAAGACTGTGAATAAGTGATATCACTGCAAATTCTTTTTATAAAATTTTCATTAATGTATCCCCATTTCTCTTTTAGTAACTGACTTACTTGAATTCCTTCATAAAAAAGTAAAAGCTCTGTTTTATATTTTTTAGCTAATGATAAAAATTGAAAAATTTGGGATCTGATTATTTCGTAAGCTTCCTCAGTAGTTTTAGGTTCGAATTCTATATCTGCAACTGAGTAAAATTCATCCATTAAACCTGTCATAAAGTGGGCCAATATTTCATCTTTACCTTCCGGAAAATGAATATAAACTGTACCATGTGCTGCACCAGCCGCCATTGCAATCTTATTTACTGTAGTGTTTTTGTAACCTAAATCTTTGAAAATATTTTGTGCTGCCATTAAAATTTTTGCTTTTGTTTTTAAGGATCTATTTATTCGGCCATCTATTTTCATATTACACCCCAAAAAAATTTATTGACGATACGTCATATTTAATAGCAATATACGCATACAATTTTAGTAATATGACTGAACGTCATAAATATAGAGAAGAAGGGGTTACTTGCTGCCATCCCAATGTAAATCGGATTTTTTGAATTATTAGGTCCTTTAGCAGAACAAATAGGTCTTTCTCTTATGCTCTCTATTCTTAATAGGAACATTTCCTGCATTTTGGTAGCGTTTCCAACATGCGATAAGGATCTATTTTTTCTCAAAATGGAGGAGGATATGTTTAAAAAATTGTATTTGCATTATTAGATCAACAACTTTCTAAAAAACAGACAGAATTATACAGATTGCACAATCAAAAATATTCGTTGCGACAAGCAGCATCAGAGATTGTCTATCAATTAATGTAAAGGGGGCATGTTGAATGAGTTATCCTTTAAAATTTGCCGATATCGGGGAAGGAATTCATGAGGCTGAAATTATTAAATGGTATATCAATGTAGGGGATATTATAGAAGAAGATCAACTAGTGTTGGAAGTTCAAACAGATAAAGCTACGGTGGAAATTACATCACCAAAAGCTGGAAAGGTGGTATATAGAAGTGGAAATGAGGGTGAGCTATTATATGTAGGCGATACGATTATAGATATTGAAAATAATAACGAATCGAATATTTTAGAACCTACAAGTAAAGTAATAGAACAAGATGATGCTTTAAAAAGCATATCAAAAACTATCAATAGAGTAATTGCAGCACCAAGTGTTCGGAAATTTGCACGCAGTTTAGGAGTCAACTTATCTGATGTTAAAGGTTCTAAAGAGAATGGGAGAATAACCAAACAAGATGTACAAGAATACTTTTCAGAAGCTAATAAAAATCCCAAACAAAATGACGAGAAAAATCCTGTATTAAATGAGGATGCTCGAATTCCAATAAAGGGTCTAAGAAAGCAAATTTATAAGAATATGGAGAAATCCGCATTTACAATTCCTCATACTACTGCTATGGATGAAGTCCAAGTTGATGCACTAATCCATTTCCGAAAAACACTAGATACTATTACTGACGTAAAATTAACATATATGCCTATTATTATAAAATTTATTACTGAAGTATTAAAGAAAAATCCTATATTCAATGCATTATTAGATGAAGAAAACAAGGAAATTATCTTGAAAAAACAATATAATATTGGCTTTGCCGTTTCTACAAATGAGGGGATAATTGTACCTGTCATTCATCAAGCTGACCAAAAGTCTATAGAAGAAATTGCAAATGAAATGATTGATTTACAGGAAAAAGCCCGTTCAGGATCAATAACTTTGAAAGAAATTAGCGGAGGTACTTTTACGATTTCAAGCACTGGTCGACAAGGTGGAACATTTGCAACACCTATGATTAGCTGTCCTCAAGTTGCTATACTTGGAATCCATGCAATGAAAGAAAAACCCGTAATATTACAAACAAGGGAAATTGGAATTGGGACTATAATGGGAATTAGCTTATCATTTGACCATCGAATTATTGACGGTGAACCTGTTGGGAAATTTATGAAGGATTTAAAAGATTATATAGAAAAACCAGAAAGTCTATTGTTACACACTAGATAGGGGTGATTCTTTTTATGAATGAAACAGCACATAAAGTAGAACAATATAGCGTTTTAAATCCAGATGGTGAAATAATTAACGGCAGATCAATTAAAGTTAATGATCGTGAATTACTAGAAATGTATCGTTTGATGAAGCGAGCACGTCTACTTGATGAAAAACTATTAAGGCTGCAAAGACAAGGGAGGATCTGCACATATCCTCCTTTTAGTGGGCAAGAAGCAGCACAAATTGGAAGTGCAATGGCCTTAAACGAAAAAGATTGGATTTGCCCAAGTTATCGTGATTTAGCAGCTTGCCTAGTTCGTGGTATGTCAATCGAAAGAATTCTAATGTATGTTAAAGGATATGCATCAGGATGGAAAATGCCAGAAAATACGCGAATCTTACCTATACAAGTAATAATAGCAGCACAATTACTTCATGCAGCTGGAATTGCACATGCAGCAAAGATTAAGGGAGAAGATAGTGTCACTGTAAGTTATTTCGGGGATGGTGCAACATCACAAGGTGATTTTCATGAAGCACTAAACTTTGCATCCGTTTTCAAATCTCCTGTTATATTTTTCTGTCAAAATAATCAATATGCAATTAGTATTCCAGTATATCAACAGATGGCCAGTGCAACAATTGCACAAAAAGCAATCGCGTACGATATTCCAGGAATCCAAGTAGATGGTAATGATGTAATTGCTGTTTATCAAGTGATGAAAGAAGCTATTAAACGGGCACAGGAAGGTCGAGGGCCAACATTAATTGAAGCTGTCACATACCGACATGGACCGCACACGACTTCAGATGAACCAAAAAAGTATAGAACAGAAGAAGAAACAAAAAAATGGTTAGCAAAAGATCCTCTTCTTCGCTTACAAAAATATTTAAAGAAACAATTATTGTTGACAGATGAAATGGATAATCAGATTCTACAACAAACAAAGAAAGAAATTGAAAATGCGATTCATATCGTTGATAATACAGTACCGGATTCATTAGATACTGTCTTAGGCAATGCCTATAAAAATCCTCATTTATTATTACAAGAACAAATTGAATGTTGTTCGAAAAAAAGGGGGATTACAAAATGACTGAAATGACAATGGTTCAAGCTATTAATCAAACAATTGAATTAGCCCTCGAGAAAGATCCAAGTGTAGTTTTATTGGGTGAAGATGTTGGAACAAATGGAGGGGTTTTTAGAGTTACAGATGGTCTTATTAATAAATTTGGTAAGGACAGAATAATTGATACACCACTTGCAGAATCAGCAATAATTGGAACAGCTTTTGGGATGAGTATTAATGGATTAAAACCAATAGCAGAGATACAATTTATGGGGTTTATCTATGAAGCAATGGACCAAATTGCTAGTCAAGTGGCTAGGATACGATTCAAATCAGCAGGTAGATTTAATGCACCGCTTGTAATTCGTAGTCCATATGGAGGGGGAGTTAGAGCTCCTGAACTCCATTCAGATAGTTTAGAAGCATTATTTAGTCATACCCCCGGCTTGAAAGTAGTAATGCCTTCCAATGCTTATGATGCAAAAGGGCTTTTACTTGCTGCTATAGAGGATGAGGATCCTGTACTGTTTTTAGAACCAATGAAACTTTATCGTGCATTTAAAGAAGAGGTACCGGATCATCCATATACTATTCCCATTGGAAAAGCAGCAACATTAGAAGAGGGAAATGATATTACAATTGTTTCTTGGGGTCCTCCAATTATTTTACTAAAGAAAATCGTCCAAATTTATAAACAAAAAGGTATTTCAATTGAGCTAATTGATTTAAGAACTATTGCGCCATTAGATATAGAAACAATTGTTAAGTCAGTAACAAAAACAGAGAGGCTAGTAATTGTTCATGAAGCTGTCAAAACAAATGGTGTCGGTGCTGAGATTGCAGCATTAATAAGTGAAAGAGCGATTTTTTCTCTAGTAGCTCCTATTATTAGAGTAACGGGATTTGATTCGCCTTATCCAGTAACAACCGTTGAAGAAGAATGGCTACCTAACTTGGAGAGAATCTCGGACGCTATTGATCAAATTATCACGTATGATTAATATAAAAGATGCCTTAAAAGTAAATGATCAAACACTAGGGAATGAAAAAATTGTCACAGAATCCAATTGTAAATAAATCATTAATTTTTTGAGAACGATGAATTTCAGTTTCATCGTTCTTTTTTTTGTCTTTTTCAAAAAATTGTTATCTATTAAAATGTTATGCTAAACTAGGAAATTCTTTTTAAATTGATTTACTTTTTTTATCAAAAATGAAACTTTTTATAACAGTGCGTTGTCTAACACGTACCAAGGAGGTAGGGCTGATGGAAAAGGAAGAACGCAATAGGCTATTACAACTGGCGATGGATTTGCATGGGAAGTATCTTGTTCGACTTGCGTATACCTATGTGAAGGATGAGGCAAAAGCTGAAGACCTTGTACAAGAAGCATTTATACAATATTACATACACCTTGAAAATTTTGAAGCAAGATCGAGTGTTAAAACATATCTATATCGTATAACGGTCAATCTTTGTCACAATCATTTAAAAAGTTGGTCACATCGTAAGCTTGAATGGACTGAAACGATTTCGAATTGGTTTGTATCCAAAGATAATCCTGAACAAGTGGCTATTAACAATGAAACAAGTGATGAAGTAAATACATTACTTGCAGCATTATCACCTAAATATAGAGAGGTACTCTGGCTCTATTATATGGAAGATTTTTCGATACAAGAAATTAGCGAAATATTAGAATGCTCTGTGAACACAGTAAAAACGAGACTTGCAAGAGGAAGACATTCAGCAAAAACGACATTTGAGGAGGGCATGCTTGATGAAAACTAATTGGAAAAGTATATTAGATCATTTAGTCCCAAAACATATAACATTAAGTCAAGAAAAAAAGCAGACAATCCTTGAAGAAGCAGAAGCACGCCTTGCTGGGCAAAAGAAGCCTAACCGCAAATGGCAACCCGCTGTTGTTGGTGTCGTACTTGCTGCAATGAGTTGTCTACTTATGGTTATGTTTTTAAGTCAAAAGTCAATGCAAAATGAGAAACAAGCAGATGAAAAGTTTGAAAGAATAATCATGCCATATGAATATTCGGACCTTATGCACGCACAATATGACTATATAAACCATTCTTTTATAATGCTAAGCTCAGATCGTAAGAGTATATTAAACTATAAATTGGATTGGATACAAGAAGAGCAACTAATTAAGCCGATTAAAGATACTATTAATGATGTTGCAGTTAACGAAGAATGGTTAGTATATGCGACTGATCAAAAGATTTACGTACAAAGTCGTCTTACTGACAAAAAATATTCATTGAATGAGAAAGTTGCCCATGATATTCAAATTTTTGGAGACAAAATTGCTTATTCATCATTTTCTTCAGATAAGCGGAGTTACCGAATTGTTAATCTTGAGTACAAAAAGATCACAGAAATTCCAATTGATTTTAAAGAAACTAGTAGTCATATAGTGTTAACTGCTCATTATCTACTAGTTTCGAATAAAGAAGAAAATCAATCAGCGATAAATATTTATAATTTATCGACTCATGAAATGAAAAAATTTAACGTATCAGCTGATAGTATAACCAATCTATCCTATGCAAACGATGCAATCTATTATCTGGCAGATGATAAACTACAACGTATGAATCCAAAAACAGGTAAAGTCACGACTATAAAAACAGAAAAATGTAATTCCTTTGCTGTTTATCAAAATTACATTGCAATAGGGACAGAGAGTACTGTAAAACTCTATACTATTTCAGATACAAAATTAAAGGACACACATGTATTCGATAAAATTTCTGCTAGACTTGTACATCCTAGGTTCGCAGAGGAGGGCGTACTCGTAGTTAACTCAGAGGATGCGGATCATTCTATCTACACATTCGATACCAATGCAAAGAAATCACATTTTGCCGGTGAAAGTAAAAATTGGAAAGCAACATACGAATATACAGGATCAGAGATTTGGAATGAGAATTATGGAAGTCTAAAATATCACAGTAAAGATAAAGGACAACTAATTATTAGTTATAAAGGTGATTTAAAGGATTTAGCTGCATCAGGCGAATTGCGCATTTCTTATGAAGCTGGTTCATCTAAATTTAAAATGAATGAAGATTTAAATGCATCTACCGTTCGAAGAGAATATAAAATGAATGATAACTCTATAGGTGGTGCACTAATGAAAAATCAAGAAATTCTTAAAGTAAGGGTAAATTGGGGAAAACATGAAGAAGAAATTCAACTGGAATTAAAGTAAAGAATAAAGATCGTTCTATAAAGTGGAGCGATCTTTTTGTTATGTAAATTAATTTCATAATGCAAAATTCATATAAATTATACGAACATTTAATGTTATCCAATATTGCAACGCTTTCGACGGTGAGGCCTTGAAAATGCATTAGTATTTCCTTCGTACGATGTTCATTCAGTGAGGTGTAATCATAGTCCTAAGGGAAAAACTTGAGCTGAAATCCCCGTGGTAACGTAGTGAAGGAACTGAAAAAGTTAAAAAAGTTGGAAATTTATAATAACAATCTTTATTTAGCTATCTTTGTTGATGTGGAATTAGCGAAGACTCCTGCGGGAAAGCGAGACAGGTTAGCCCCCGCAGCGAAGCACGGTACGAGCTTCCGAGGAGGCTAAACGCTCGCCCGCGGAAAGCGAAGCTAATTCCACATCATGCAGAAAACAGATTAATACTATTAATATTTGTATAAAATCACTTAATTAGTTCCCTCTACGTAGTGACGAGGAGATTGAAGCAAAGCCCGTGGAAAGCGCCGTCTGTAGAGGATCATCCAAATCTGTATAGTGAAAAGTAAATGTGTTAAAATGCTCGTATTTAAAAACCAAAAGTGGATATATGTATATAAATTTGTTGAAATTTCAAGAATCAAAAGGGATTTTAAAAGCAATACAGAACATATTGTATAAGATATTGAAAATAATATAATTTTTGAAATAAAAATTTATAAGGGAGTGAAGAAGTTTGGTTAAAATGGATCCATCTTTAGAAAATTCTTTAATTGAAATAAGACGTCATTTACACAGAAATCCTGAATTGTCTTTTCAGGAATTTGAAACTTCAGCTTTTATAAAACAAACATTAACGAATTGGGGTATTCCATATAAAGAAATTGCAAACACCGGGTTATTCGTAGATATCGTCGGTGACACTGAAGGAGAAACCATTGCTTTAAGAGCGGATATAGATGCTTTGCCAATCAATGAGGAGTTTGTTAGCGATTACCAATCTCAAAACAAAGGTGTTATGCATGCATGTGGTCATGACGGTCATACAGCTATTTTACTAGGAGCGGTTAAAACTTTACATAATAATCGATCACTTATCAAAGGAACGGTTCGTTGTATATTTCAACCTGGTGAAGAGGCTGACGGGGCTGCATTGAGACTAGTAAATGAAGGTGTATTACAAAATCCCAATGTAATATCAATTATTGGACTTCACTTATGGCCACATCTTCCTTTTGGTCATATTGGGATTAAAAAAGGGAATGCAACAGCTGCTTGTGATACGTTTACCATTCAAATTAAAGGAAAGGGTGGCCATAGTGCTCGTCCTCATCAAGCGCTTGACGCCATTGTAATTGGAACTGAATTGATTCAGCATCTGAATCACATAAATATTAAGAAAATCAATCCGTTAGATCCACATGTAATTCATATTGGTTCCATACACGCAGGGGAAGCTGCAAATGTTGTAGCAGATGAACTAGTAATGACAGGGACCTCGAGATGCTATTCGAAAGAGCTAAGACAAAAAATAGATGCAGAAATAAAAAATATTTGCGAAAGCTTAGCTAAAATGTGGAATGTGCAAATTGATTATCAAATGAAATTTGGTGCACCACATATATTCAACGATCATTTCTTAGCAGAACAATTAGAGAATAGTGCAAGAAGGTTTATGTCAGAGAATGAAATTGAATTATTAAATGAACCATCAATGGGAGGGGATGACTTTGGCTATTACGCAGACCAAATCCCAGCTCTATATTTCCGTTTAGGTATAGCTAAAGTAGATTCAGGAAATCTAGATTTGCATCATCCAGAATTCAACTTCGATGACCGAGTATTGGTGAGAGGCGCTGAGGTGTTCAGCCGATTTGCAGTGGATATGTTGAATGTTTATCAGCTATCAGAAAATGTAATGAATGAATCAATTTTATAATGCAAAATCCATATGAAATATACAAATAATGATTACCAATTTTGTTCATTGTGGAGCAAAAGACGGCGACATCTACGGGAAAGCTTGAGCTGAAAGCCCCGTATGAACGGAGTGACAAGGAGATTAAAGCCAAGCACGTGGAAAGCGCCAACTGTAGCGGAACATCCAAAACTGAATAGTAAAAAGCTAATGTGTTGAAATGTTCGTATTTTATAAACAAAAATGGATTTATGAAATTTATTCGAATAAAAGGATAATACGAAATAAGAAGAGTTTATATAAAAGGTGAGATAAAAATGCCAGTTTACAATAAATTAGTCCGTGATTTAATTCCCGAAGTGATTGAGAAAAATGGAAAGAAATTTTCAACAAGAATATTAGCACCAGAACAACATTTAGGAGCAATTAAATTAAAGATGCAAGAAGAAGCTCTTGAATTTAAAGAAGCAACAGTACAAAAAGATGCCATAGAAGAGTTAGCAGATGTTTTAGAGCTCGTTCATACAGCACTGGATGTTTACAATGTATCTTTCCAAGAATTAGAACAAATACGACTGGCTAAAAAAGAAAAACGTGGGGGCTTTTCAGAGGGAATCTATCTTTTAGAGGTAGAGGATGATTAAGCTTACATTTATATCAAATTTAAAAAGTTGAGATGGTTGAAGTTTTAATAAGTTTGAATTCTTAAATATTTATCAATTTAATAAATCGAAAAAAATCCGAATTGTATCTTTAGTACAATCCGGATTTCTTTTTCTAGAATTTCGAGTTATCTTCATTTTTAAGCGCTTGTATTAATGTATTCGATACAAGTTCGATGGCATCAGCACCTTCGTCCAAGAATCCAGCCATCCAGAAGAAACCATGTATTGTGCCATCATATCTTTTAAGCTGTACTGGAACATTGGCTTCTTTTAATCGTATTGCATAAGCCTCGCCTTCATCTCTTAATGGGTCGTATTCCGCTGTGATGATTAAAGCTGGAGGTAGATCTTTTAAACTTTTAGCCTGTAAAGGTGATGCATTAGGATTTTTTCCATCCACGTCACTGTATAAATAGTGATTCCAAAACCACTTCATATCGGCTTTTGTTAGGAAATAGCCTTCGCTGAAATTTTCATAAGATTCTGTATCTAAATTATAATCTGTCACTGGATATAACAAAATTTGCTGAACGATTGCATCAACATGATTATCTCTTGCTATTTGTGAAACCACTGCTGCAATATTACCACCCGCACTGTCGCCACCAACAGCAATCTTAGATACGTCAATATTTAATTCTGCACCGTTTTCGATAACCCATTCAACCACCGCATAGCTATCTTCAATTGCTGCAGGGAATTTATGCTCAGGTGCTAGTCTATAATCAACGGAAATAACTACACAGCCAGACTTGCTTGCAACTTGACGACATGGAATATCTACTGCATCTAAATCGCCAATTACCCATCCTCCACCGTGATAATAAATAAATACGGGCAAGGCAGCTTTACTTTTTACAGGAGTATATATTCTAACTGGAACTTTCCCGACTTTGGTATCTAAGTTTTGATTAACAACACTTTCAAGTTCGACTGATTCACCAGCTAATTCTTTAATTGCTAAAGCGGTTCTCGCGTCAACGGGGCTTAATTGATGTGTAGATGGTGTGCCTTCTAATTGTTGAAGTATCAATTCTACTTTTGGGTTCAATGTCATTCTAAAAACTCCTTTCTATAAATAGAGATATAGAAAAATATGAAATATATTAAGAAACTATTCATCAAATAATTGATATCAATTGATTCTTAAATAAAAAATATCTTTTCTTGACTAACTTTAAATTGTTAAGTATCATATTTATGAAATTAAGATAAGAGGTTCATAGCGCAAACCCTCTTTAAAAAACTATGGAACATGCGAATAATGCCATGTCCACTTTTTGCGGATATGGCTTTTTTATTTTGCCTCAGATGCTTGCTGCTTGAGAGTTATCAATTTGGATTGATTGCAGAAGTAATAGAGTTTTTCATATAAGTTTTGGGGAGTTTTAGTTATGTGCTTTTTTATAGGAGGCAACATGATGTCAGGAAGAACAAATGAAGAGGGATTAAAAGATTTAACGCTACTAGGTAATCAAAATACAAAATATTCATATGAATACAATCCAGATGTACTTGAAGCAGTTGATAATTTACACACGGAGAACGATTTCTTTGTGAAATTCAATTGCCCAGAATTTACAAGTCTATGCCCAATGACAGGTCAACCAGACTTTGCAACGATGTATATTTCTTTCATTCCTGATAAAAAATTAGTTGAAAGTAAGTCGTTAAAATTGTATTTATTTAGTTTCCGAAATCATGGGGATTTCCATGAGGACTGCGTTAATATTATTATGAAAGACTTGATAAAACTGCTAGAACCTCGTTATATCGAAGTATGGGGTAAATTCACACCACGAGGCGGTTTGTCAATTGATCCATGGTGCAATTATGGACGTCCAGGTACAAAATACGAAAAAATGGCGGAGCATCGTTTGATGAATCATGATCTTTATCCAGAAAAAGTAGATAATCGATAAAACTCCATATACTTGGATAAGGTTGTTAGGAACAAAGTGAAGATATTGCTAGCTATAGTGATAGGGCAAGTACTTATATTAATGTGATGTTAAAAAAATAGCGTTGAGACAAGAAGCCAAGAATGTGGATATACCGATATTCTTGGCTTCCTTTTAATTAAAGCAAAAAATCGAGTCTTCAAATTTCAAAAGTGATGTCTTAATGATGATGCCGAATAAGGATTCTGACTCTGTTTCCATAGAGACCGTGATGATAAATACCTTCTTTATGAAAGGCAAGCAAGTTGAAATAGTAGCTGAGATTCCACAAAACACCAATATGAAAGTTACCAAAAACACGCTACATTAAAGGTAGAGTTTGACTATATTAACATAACGAAAAGGATAGTTGATATGGTATAATTAGGTACCATTAATAGTTGGAAATATTGATTAAATTTGTTACAAAAGGAGGCATAACAGTTGGAAGTGCATAACAAAGTGAATATTGTGAATTTTTCAACAGGTTTACCTAAGGAAATGAGATACGGAAAAGATCAGGTAATGGATACGGGGATTTGTAAACAATCAATTGATGAAGCATATCTGACGAAAGATGGATTTCATGGGGATGGTGTGGCAGACTTAAAACATCATGGCGGCTTTGATAGAGCTGTATGTATTTATCCATTTGAACATTATGCTAAATGGGAAAAAGAATTTGGAAAACCATTGGATGCAGCTGCATTTGGCGAGAATTTAACTGTTTCCAATATGTTAGAGGAAAATGTTTGTATTGGAGATATTTTTCAAGTTGGAGATGCTGTCATTCAGATCACACAAGGGAGAATTCCATGTAGCACCATTTCTAGGAGGGCTGATAATCCACTTATTTTAAAGAGACTTGTAGAGACTGGATTTGTAGGTTATTTATGTAGAGTAATTAAAGAAGGCACTGTAAGAAGTGATTCAGATATTTCTTTAGTGAAAAGACATCCTCATGAAGTCTCTGTTCTATATTGTATGGATACTTACTTTAACCGTACAGAAGATGTCGAAGCCATGAAAAAAATTCTAAATGTACCAGAATTAGCTGATGTGTGGAGAGAAAAATTGGACGCACGTGTAGAGAAGTTTTCAAAATAAGTAGGGTTCGATTTTACTACATATCAATATTAAATTTCTAAGTGAATCATTTTCATAATTCAAAGATTTAATAAAAAACACTAATATTAAATGGCCATTGTTATATGCCATCAATTAGAATATTATCTATGAAGTGGAAGATGGCGAGTCCTCGAAAATGCATTCGCATTTCCTTCGTGCGATGTTATTTCAGAGAGGTCCATTCATAGTCCTGCGGGAAAGCGAGACAGATGAGACCCCGCAGTGAAGCACGGTACGGGCTTCCGAGGAGGCTCAACGCTCGCCCGCGGAAAGCGCCATCTGGAGCGGCGTACTAACTCTAATAAACTATGGAACATCCGAATAATGCCATGTCCAGTTTTGCGGTCATGGCTTTTTTCATTTGTAAAAAAAGACCGAAGAAAAAATCGCAATACTTTGAGTCTATCATCTACTATAGTGCTTATATAAAATCCCAAGATTAAAGTATCATTTTAGCTAAAAATCTAAAATTGTAATATGATAGAGAAGAAAAATTATGAAGTAATTAGGTGATATAATGCCAGCGCTAACAATGGATCAAATATTAATGCTTGATTCGTATAATGTATATACGACAATACCAGAGCGCTCTCTTTTTACACTTGAGCGTGTGCGCAAAGAATTTTTCCAAGAAGATGAGTTTGCGGATTTAATGCTAGGTATTACAAATGCGACATCGAAAACAGCAGCAATTTCGCATTTTTCAAAACGCTACGGACAATTTATCGCAATGCAATTTTATATGTTAACAGCTTACGATGAAATATGGGATGGCAATGATCGTGATTTGCAATTTGATGTAACAAAAGAAAACGGACTCTATACGGTTTGTATGTTTGCTAATCCAAATGACTGGAACTACGTTGACGATACAGAACGTAAAAATGTGATGTCGACGATTTTATACAAACAGTGCTATCAGATCGTACAAGATTTGCGTAATACAACATCAATTTCTCTACGCGTTATTTGGGATAACTTCTTCGTGCATATCATAGGCGTTTATGCGAAAATGCTTGATAACCCATTACTTGCAGACCGTGCTATGGATGATTTAGAAATGTTGGAATCAAAAGAAGTATGGGCGCGTTTTAGTGATAAGTCATTATTTTATGAGTATACAAAAGGGTTAGCACCCGCTTCACTCATAAATCAGCCCATTCGAAAATCATGTTGTTTATCAAAAGACATTCCAGGACTCGGTGCGTGTGGTTATTGTCCACTTGAACGCGAGTAAAGAAAAGGGAAGCACATGAAAAAATGTGCTCCCTTTTTTGCATAAAAAGTCAAGTCATTTCAAATGTATAATCATTATAGTTACATAAACTAATTTTTATATTTTAAGGAAAATAGATATCAGTTGTTAATTGAAGGGAGAGAATCATTTTGAACTTTTGTCTGAATATGCCACGTTTTGGGCAACACTTTGAAGAAGGAGAATGGCCAGAAAATGCATTAATTGAAGGAAAAGGTGCAGATTATTGGGGAGAGAGTGTTTGCGGTTTAGCATGTATTCGTATGATAATGGGACATTACCAAATACCAGTAGCTACAGCTTATGACTTACTTACTGATGGAATTCATTTAAATGCATATTGTGAAAAAGGATGGATTCATCAGGGCTTAGCAAATATTGCAGCAAAATTCGACTTACATGCAAAACCAATGGCTATTAAAGATGGCGATGAACTTGAATTGTTACTAACAAATAATGGACCTGTAATTGTATCTGTCACTGGTCAACTTCCGGAAGATGGTCGAAAGGGAGGTCATCTTAACGTTGTATGCGGAAGACATAAAGAAAACGGTGAATTTATGATTTCATTCCGTGATCCATCGAAATGGGGTAAGTCTAATAGCATTGTGTCAGAAAAAAGATTCTTAGCTAGCTTTACAGGTCGAGGTATTGTGTTCATGTGAAAATTATAGATGTTATTTTAGATAACATGAAGAGAATCGGTCTTCACACTGAATCATAGACTGTGGATAAACGTTTAGTTTGTATTTAGTCTTTGTTTAAAATAAATAATATAAATCAATTTCATAATGCAGATTTTCAATGAAATTTATCAATGTTTAATAATACCTAACTTTGTTATTGTGGAGCGAAAGACGGCGACTCCTACAGGAAAAGCTTGAGCTGAAAGCCCCGCAGGAACGATTTTAAGGAACAAAGCCTAAGAGCGCCACGTCCTGTGGCAACGGCTTCGTGACCAACATCGTGTTGGCCCGAGGAGATTGAAGCCAAGCCCGTGGAAAGCGCCGTCTGTAGCGGAACATCCAAATCTAATTATTGAAATTTAATGTGTTGAATTGTTCGAATTTAAAAACCAAAAATAGATTTACGAAATTGAATCATGAGCAAAAAATTTCAGTCTTTATTGTCAATCAGCAAATTTTATATATAAACCAATTAATTTTGAGAAGGAATTAAATTTCATTTATTTTTCTAAAAAAAATTAAGTCAAATCTATTGACTAATATATAGTAATCTTATAGGATTTAATTGACTAATGGATCAGTCGAGGTGAATAGAATGGTTCAAGCAGATGTTCGTAGACAAGAAAGAGAGCAACAATTGATTAAAATAGCACTTGAATTATTCGCAACTGTTGGTTATGAGAATACGAAAATTTCGGATATTGTAGCACACGCGAATGTTTCGCAAGGCACATTTTACTGGTATTTCAAAAGTAAAGAAGCCATTGCTTTGAAGGTGCTTGAAACTGGGCGGGAAAGTATACTAGAGGCAATCGCGATAGGATATAGAGAATCTAAAGCTTCGATTCAAGAATCCGTCGTATCCTCAAATCATTTATTTGTACATATTTTTCGTTTTGCCGAGGATAATTCCTATTTAATGCACATACTGATAAAAGGAATCCACTCTCAGCCTTTGTTGCAACAAAAAGTTGATGAAATTAAAGCTGATATGGAAGCAGCCTTTGCCAATAATATTGGACGAGCAAAAGAATTAGGAATGCTTAGTCGGCCAATTGAACCTAAAATGCAAGCAGTGTTTATCATGAGTTTGTTGGAAGGTGTACTATCTAGGTGGCTGTTTGCAGAACGAAGCGAAAATCACGCATTCGCTGACAAATCATTACAAGAAATAATTGAGGAAACCGTACACTTCGAATTTTTCGGTATTTTCGGTGTATAAAATAGGAGGAAAAAAACGTGAAAAAAGCAAAATGGTTATTAGCTTTTGTAGCCATAGCAGTTCTAGTTCTTAGTGCATGTGGAAATAAAGGCGCTCAAAAAGATGTCAACCATGGCAACAACTATACAGATCAATTACAAAATATCCAAGATCATGGAGAAATGACAGTCGGTATAATGGGAACGTATGCACCATACAACTTTATGGGCAAAGATAAACAATATACTGGTTTCGATGTAGATATTGCAAAAGAAATTGCAAAACGTATGAATGTAAAAGCAAAATTTGTTGCACAAGATTTCTCAGGTTTAATCCCAGGCTTACAACAAGGTAAGTTTGATGTACTTGTCAGCCAAGTAACGATTACAGATGAACGTAAAAAAGCGATCGACTTTTCAGACCCATATATTACAAACGAAGTGAAAGCAATTGTTAAAGCAGATAACAACAGCATCAAATCAACTGCAGACTTCAAAGGTAAAACAATTGGTGTAGGTCTTGGTACGAATGATGAAGCTTATTTACGTAACGATTTAATGCCAAAAGTCGGCAACTTCAAAATCAACACGTATGATGATGTCATCACTACATTAAAAGACTTGGATGCAGGCCGTATCGATGCAACAATTAATAATGTTTATGCATTAAAACCAATCGTTGAAAAAAATGGCTTTAAAATTAAAGCTGTCGGAGATCCAATTAAAGCAGATAAAGCTGCAGTAGCTGTGAAAAAGGGAAATCCAAAATTAGTTAAAGCGATTAACAAAGCAATTGAAGATATGAAAAATGATGGTACTTATAAGAAAATCTTCGTTAAATGGTTTGGTGAAGAACCACCAGCAGAATAAAGAAAGTAGGAAACACACATGGATTTAGTTATTGAAAATATACCCTTTCTATTAAAAGGGGCATATTACACATTACTGATTACAGTGGTATCCATGTTCTTTGGCTTAATAATAGGCTTACTTGCTGCGATTGCCCGAATTAAGGGCAATCGCTTTCTGCGTAATATCGCAAGAGTCTATGTTTCAATTATTCGAGGAACACCACCACTTGTACAACTTGTCATCGTTTATTATGGTTTAGTTGATTATGGTATCGAACTTGGCCCATTAACTGCAGCTTATATTGCATTAAGTATTAATATTGGTGCATATGTGTCAGAAGCGTTCCGTGGCGCCATTCAATCAGTTCCAAAAGGTCAATTAGAAGCGGCACTTGCAACAGGGATGACAGAAAAACAAGCGATGCGACGTATAATTATTCCACAAGCTATTCGCTATGCAATCCCACCTTTGGGTAATACATTTGTCGGTATGTTAAAAGAAACATCTTTAGTTTCTGTTATAGCAGTAACAGAGTTAATGCGTTCAGCACAGCTTTTAGTTGCTCAATATTATGTATATATGCCGTTTTATCTTTCAATTGGGATCATGTATTGGGTAATGAGTACAATCTTTACCTTTATATTAAATAAAATTGAAAAACGCTTATCGGTTTACTAGGAGGTGCAGAAAATGATAGAAATTCAACAACTATACAAAAACTATGGTAGTAACGAAGTATTAAAGAATCTGACTTTATCCATTCCTGCACATCAAGTAGTAGCCGTCATTGGACCAAGTGGTTCAGGGAAGAGTACATTCTTAAGATGTATTAATGGATTAGAAACAATTACAGCAGGCAAGATTACGGTTAATGGACATGAAATCAATGCGAAAGCATCAAAAAAAGTACTACAAAATGCCATTTATGCCATTCGACAAGAAACAGGCATGGTGTTTCAGCAATTTAATTTATATCCACATAAAACCGTTGTAGAAAATGTCATGGAAGCACTATTAGTTGTGAAGAAAATGCGAAAAGACCAAGCTCATCAGATTGCATCTAATTTATTGAAAAGAGTTGGATTGTCAGAAAAAGAAGATAGCTATCCTTCGCAACTCTCAGGTGGTCAACAACAACGTGTAGCAATTGCAAGAGCTTTAGCTATGGAACCGCAACTGATGCTATTTGACGAACCCACTTCAGCGCTTGATCCAGAACTAGTCGGTGAAGTACTAAAAGTAATGAAAAGTTTAGCAGAAGAAGGCATGACAATGATGATTGTCACACATGAGATGAACTTCGCGAAGAATGTCGCAGATCGTGTTCTATTTATGGCAGATGGCGTCATTGTAGAAGATGCTGAACCAAAAGCATTTTTTGAACACCCACAAACCGCAAGAGCACAACAATTCTTGCAACAGGTAAATGAATTCTAAGGAGGAAATATATATGCAAATCACAGCAAAATGGCAAGGTGGCCGTGCATTTGAAGCAATAGGTGCATCCGGATATAAAATGGCTATGGATGCAACTGCAAATTATGGTGGGGAAGGACAAGCACCAACACCTACTGAAATGCTTCTCAGCTCATTAGCAGGTTGTATCGGAATCGATGTAACGATGATTTTGAAACCCCATTTAGATAAAATCACAAATCTAGAGATCGTAGTAGATGGTACTCGCCGTGAAGAAATGCCAACAGCTTTTACTGCAGCAAATCTTACTTTTATAGTAGACGGCAATATCGACGCACATAAAGTATGGAGAGCCATTAAATTAGGCGAAGAAAAATATTGTGCAGTATCCGCATCGCTAAAAGCGGAAATCACACATTCACTAATTCTAAATGGTGAAAATGTACCGTTCGAATAAAAATTTCATATGAGGAGCAAGGAGATGAATTTTCTCTTTGCTCTTTTTTTATGGGAATCACCATAAACCGATTCAAATTGTATCTTGATAATGCGGTGAATAATAAGAAAATTTGATGAAAATACAGAAAATATTGTCAATTATTGTTGAGAATATTTTATAATAAGTTTAATAGATTTCAGAAAGAGGACAATTCATGAAAAACAAATTTTCGATTGGGCAGATGTCGAGGCTAAATAATGTTTCGATTAAAACACTTCGTTATTATGATGAGATTGGGTTGTTTCGACCTTATGAAGTGGACTTAGCTTCAGGTTGTCGATATTATTTAATAGAGCAATTTAAAGAATTAGAAATTATTTTATATTTGAAAATGATGGGCGTTCCTCTTAAAGATATAAAAAAACAACTGGAAAATCGCAGTTTAGATGATTTTATTTCTATTTTAGAGAATGTAAGAAGAATCACTCGTGAGAAAATTGAGATTTTAAAACGAATTGAACAAGGATTGCTAACGCGCGTCACAGAACTAGAAAGTACCAAAAACGATACCAGTATCGGGAAACCATATATTGAACATCTGGATTCGTACAACATTATTCAAGTCAACAAGAAAGTTGGTTCTTTAAAAGAATTTGAAACTGAACTTCGTCAATTGAAGACCCATAATGAGCATATCGCACCAATTGTCATTGGGAATATTGGATATTTAGTGAATATTGAAGAACGAAGAAATAAAGAATCTTCTTATGACGGTATTTTCTTATTAGTGGATCAAAAAATGCATATGCAAATGGATAGTATGACCCCTATCGATGGAGGAGATTTTGCAATAATACGATGGAGAGAAAAAAAGGATGAAGATCGTAAATACATAGAAAAACTCTTACGTTTTATTAAAGTACACAATTATCAAACAGAAGGTCCTATATATATTCGTAAAATTGTTGATGGTATTATTTCCAATCATTCAGAAGAATGGTTAAAAGAAATTCGTATAAAAGTAAATCAATTGACTCCCTACTAAGGGGAAGGCTTACGATAGATTTAGCGAATTTCAATTGAAAGTAGGACTTGACTTTTGATACAGTCATCCAAATATTTGGATGAAAGAAGAGCATAGAGGTTATTATGGCATCCTTTTGGGGATGTCTTTTTTGTTGAGGAAGGTTGAGGAATGATGAAAATAAGACTTTAATTATCAAGAACGCAAATACAATTTGAAATGTCGCAATTAATGGAGCAATTTCGCAAGTAAATCATCGAAAGTCGCAAGTAAAAGGATGGAATACGCAAGTAATTTTTTTCGAGAAATAATAAAATTTATGAAAATAAATACTTATTTTTCAATCAATCCATATTCATATTCCCACCCCTTCATCGAGACATTTCCGTAAAGCTTTTAGAACTCCCACTTATCACGTACATTCTGTTAATAAGAACATCAGGTCGTCACTCATTATGCTATTAGCTCATTTTAAATATGAACGAATTTTTTCTTCCTGAATGATTTCAATTGCATAGCCCATTGATTGTAGGTGTTCAGCTTTATTGAACTTCGAACTTTTCTGACCAGCCTCAGCTTTAGCCCAGCTACTATTACTAACAATCAGTATATCTGTTTGTTTTGTTACAGTATTGCTAAATATCCCTCCAATTGTACGAATTTTTTTTGCAGCCATCGATCTTGTTAAACCTTCAAGTCCACCAGTAAAGACGATATGTTTTCCTTGGAAGTACGAAGGCGATGAAATGGTTGTACCTTTTGTTGAAATATTTTTTGCAGGATTGGTTAGTTCTTGAAGAGAAAATCCTTCAAAATTTTTTTCGAAGATCAAAACAAGTTTCGCAATGATTTCAGCACGTTCAAATTCTAGTGGGATACCAAATAGATGTGCAAGAGTGGGTAATGAAAAATGACGTTCGTCTGTCATTTTGTTTTTGGCAAATTGAAGGGTACAACCAAATTTGCAGTACGGAATAAGTTGATCAATGGACATACAGGATTCTTCTAAAACTGATTTGTCAAAATCACTATAGTATCCAATGACAATTTGACTTGTCAGCCAATCATTTAATACTGGATAAAATTCTTCAAATGTTGGTGAAAGTTGGACCATATCTTCGGTAATTCCGTGTTGTGATATATGAAATTCATCAAACGATTGCTTGGGGTTAATGTATGTGAAAAGTGAATCGACAATCTCATTTTCAATGACTTTGACAAGTCCAATAGAACAAATACTATCTCTCCACTGATTTGCTGTTTCAATCTCTAATGCAATAAAATCCAAATGTCTTCCTCCTGAAATCTATACTATTTTTATTATATCAATATATTCGATTCATTGGAGGTACATTTTTCCTTAAAATATCGCATATATAGAAATGACTAGGTACATTATTAAAATAGAGATAAAATGAAAGAAGTTAGGCAAAAAAACATGTTTTTTACAAGTAGACATTGATTAATTAAACTATTAAATATTGAAATAAACCGAAGAGGTGTTAGCATGACTTACCAAAATACTTTTGAAAAGTGGCAGAATACAAAGGAGCTACCAGAAGATTTACGATTAGATATAGATAACATGGCTATGGATGAAGCGAAAAAAGAAGACGCATTCGATAAAACTTTATCATTTGGAACTGGTGGGATGCGCGGTGAAATGGGTGCAGGAACAAATCGCCTAAACCTTTTTACCATTCGAAAAGCAACAAAGGGTGTTGCTGATTATATTCAGACTTTTGGTCAAGAAAAGGCGAATCAAGGAGTAGTTATTTCCTTTGATGGTCGTCGAATGTCTAAAGAATTTGCAATCGAAACTGCTACTACACTTGCAAGGAATGGCGTAAAAGCTTATTTATATGAAGATTCTCGTACAACGCCTCAGTTATCTTATTCAGTAAGAATATTTAATACGTTTATGGGTGTGATGATTACTGCTAGCCATAATCCACCTGAATACAACGGCTATAAAGTATATGGAGAAGATGGGGCCCAATTGAATTTACAAGCTGCTGAAGAAGTTATCTCTTATATAGATAAAGTGGGGGACGAGCTGCAATTGTCGGCTGGCAATTTTGATGAATACGTAAAAAGCGGTGAAATTCAAATCATCACAACAGAAGTTGATGAGGACTATTTTCATGAGCTTTCAACGATTCCATTTGACGCCTCACTTTTCAATACAACAGATTTACAAGTTGTATTTTCACCACTACATGGTATTTCTGGATATACTGTTCAACAAATTTTCGAGCGTTTTCAATTCAATGGAATGCATTTTGTTCAGGAGCAATTCAAGCCAAATGGCGAATTTCCAACTGTCGTTTCTGCAAATCCTGAAGAGAAGTCTGCTTTCGAATACGCAATAAGAGATGGTCTAAATATTCAAGCAGATTTACTTCTTGCAATTGATCCGGATGGTGACCGATTGGGCGTTGCAGTAAAAGATGAGAATTCTTATCAGCTATTAACGGGAAATCAAACTGGTGCAATCATTCTCTATTATTTGCTCTCACATATGGGGGAATATGGTGTACTACCAGAAAACGGACGGATCATTAAAACAATCGTTACTTCCGATTTTGGAGAATCTATCGCCAATCATTTTGGTATCAGTACAGAAAATGTCCTTACAGGATTTAAATTCATCGGCGAAAAAATCGATCAGTACAACAAATCAGGTGAATACAAGTTCCTTTTTGGATACGAAGAAAGTTACGGCTATTTAATCAAAGACTTTGCAAGAGACAAAGATGCTAATCAAGCGATTCTTATATTAATCGAAGCAGCTGCCTATTACAAAAAACAAGGTAAATCACTTCTAGACGTCTTACAAGTACTGTATAAAGAGCATGGTTATTATAAAGAAGCACTTGTATCTATTACGAAAAAAGGAATTGAAGGCGCGAAGTCAATCAAAAATGCTTTATCAGAACTTCGTGATAATCCGTTAGAAAAAATTGGCGAATTACATGTAACCAATATTCAAGATTATTTAAAACAAACGACTTCATATACTGACGGTCATCCAAGTGATAAAATTTCGTTGCCAAAATCTAATGTTTTAAAATATACGCTTGAAGACGGTTCATGGGTTTGCGTTCGTCCTAGTGGCACAGAACCGAAAATTAAGTATTATATCGGTGTGAAAAGTGAAACAGAAGAAGCAGCAAACGAGCAACTTGAAAAATTGAAAAATGCAATGATTGAGTTGATGGAGAGAAAATTAAAATAGTATAGTTAATTTAGCAAAAAGGGCTGTTCTTTAAAGTAGATTCAATGACTCTAAAGATAGTCCTTTTTACTTTATCAATCATATCAAATTAAAATACACCAAAAGATACAAGCTATTTACAAATATGTAAGTTACATCTGATAATATAGAAAAGTAAATATCAAAAGAAACAATTTCCTAGTAGTTATATAAGAGATTATTCATTAAAAAATGAGGTGGCACAATGATCCATATTCTATACATAGAAGATGAAAATGAAATTGGTAGTTGGGTAACAAAAGATTTAAAAGAAAGGGGCTATGATGTGACATGGCTAAAATCTGGCGAGAATGCTGAGGAATATCTAGCAACAGTGGATATTGCTATTTTAGATATAATGCTTCCAGGGCTAGATGGTTTTTCTATTGGTAAACGTATGAAGAGGGAAATACAGAATTTCCCCATTTTGATGCTTTCTGCACGTACAGCAGTAGAGGATAAAATAGAGGGCCTAAGTTTTGCAGATGATTATTTAACAAAGCCATTTCATCCAGATGAACTTGCTGCACGAATCGATGTACTGTTACGAAGATTCCAAAAGAATGATGATATTTTAGAAATTCAACATCTAAAAATCTATACAAAAGATTTAAGAATCATTGATAAAAATAAAGAGGAAGAAATTCAATTAACAGGAAAACAATATTATTTGTTTCAATATTTTATCCGCCATTTAAATCAGATCTTAACTAAAGAACAACTTTATGAAGGGGTATGGGGAGAATCCTATATAGAAGGCGATAAAACATTAATGGTACATATTCGATATTTACGAGAAAAAATTGAAGAAAATCCAGGTAAGCCAATTATCATTGAAACAATTCGGGGAATTGGATACCGGGTAAAACAATGAAACAATTCTTTCGATCTTTATTAGCAAAATATATGTTGATTATATTGACGGCTATTTTTATTGTTCAAATTGCCTATCTAGTTATCGCCTTATTTATGGTCAAGATAGATCATCATATCGAAAATAGTAATAAAAATAGCCCAGAAGTGGTTGAAGCAAATTGGCATAAAGCTGCAAATAATATTGAAAAAGATATAAATAAAAATATTCTCAGTCTTTTTGATAATTGGAAAGAGAAATATCCAGAAGCAACAATGTTTTGGATTAATCAGAACGGTGTTTTATCAGAACAAGTAAATGTGAAAGGTCGATTTCCAAATAAATGGGATTCAACTTATACAGCAAAATTTATGAAAGAAAGTTATGCTAATGATCCATTTACAGTTATTGCGTTTGTAGGAAAAGACAATTCCCATGGTTTTGTCGTTTTACAAATCCCAAGAAAAACCTTTAATCCACCTATGGTAAAGGCAAATGAAAAATATGGCACGATGTTAAGTATTGTTATGTTGGCTATTATTATTCTCTTTATCGCTATTTCCTTCATCTTTTTCAGAGGTATTCGAAAGAGATTGTTACATTTGCAAGATGCAATGACAATTCGGGATGTCGATCAACTCCCAATCGAGATTGATCTGATAAAGAAAGATGAAATTGGTCAGCTAGAACAAACGTTTAATCAAATGGTAATTGAGTTAAGAGAAAGTAAACAGCGTGAAAAGAAAGAAGAGCAATTAAGAAGAGAATTAATCGCAAACCTTTCACATGATTTACGAACACCTTTAACGAAAATACGCGCACAAACTTATACAATTAGTAAGGAAAAGTTATCCCAAGAAGGAAAAAATGCAGTAAAAGGATTAGAGAAATCTGTATTGAATATAGATCATTTAATTGAAAACTTAATGTCATATACACTATTAATGGCAAGTAAATATAATTTTGATCCTATAGAAGTAGATGTGGTTCGGCAGGTGCGTGAGTGTATAGCTAGTTGGTATCCAGTATTTGAAAAAGAAGGATTTACTATTGACGTGGAATTACAATCTTTTGACAATCATGAATGGCATGTTGATCCAATTTGGTTAGAAAGAATATTAGATAATTTATTTCAAAATGTCCTTCGCCACGCCAATGAAGGATTATTTGTCAAAGTGAAAACCGTATCGACGACACAATATGATGCGATAATCATTGCTGACCATGGAAAAGGAATGAACAACCAATCCAATGAAAAAGGAGCTGGAATTGGATTATCGATAGTAGATTTAATGATCAAAAATATGGATCTTGAATGGGATATTCAATCAACCAATGATGGTACAACAATTACTATTATGAAAAACTACTAGAATAGGATATAGTTTGAAATTGTTGGAGTTATTTGGAATATGGTTGTTTCTCAAAACGACAAGAAGGAAGCTTTATATAAAGTCACAGAAGTATGTGAGTAAAATACAGTATTTAATACCAATAGGAGGCGAAAATAATGAAAAATGAAATTCATATAGAGTTAATTGAGGCCAATTCCGAAAATAAGAATATATTAGAAAATTTATTTCAGTATTACTTACATGATTTGTCCGAGTACACGGAGAATCTTAGTTTAGAAAGTGATGGTAAGTTTGATAGTGGTGATGTTGAACTTTTTTTTTACACAAGACAATTTACTTCCAATAAAAATATTATTGAACGACGAAGTAATTGGATTCATTTTCTTAATAAAAGGGAAAACAGTGGATTATGTTATCAATGATATGTTCATTTTAAGAAAGTTCCGTGGTAAAGGATTGGGTAAAGTAGTAACTAAAATTATTTTTGATCAATATAAAGGGTCATACGCGGTTATGCAATTAGTCAACAATAAACCAGCAATTACATTTTGGCATGCTATATATCACAATTGTCAGAATGAATATGTAGAAAATGAAATAGTTTCAGGTGAAGATCTATGTCTAATACAAAAGTTTAAGGTATAACAACTAAGAAAATAAGAATTCTAAACTTTTCTATTGTTCATTAATTCCTGCAACATAAAGCGACAAACGCTGCTATAACAAAGTTTGTCGCTTTTATTTTTATGAGAGGTCGGGATTTTATTCATGCGTCCACAAACCTTGATATGACAGTGTTTTCGGCATCTTTTACGGAAATAGCGTCAACTGCATATTTTGCATAAATTTATGTATATATATTTTACAATTAATTGCATATTACTCATAATATAGATATATAGTTAAATGTCTATATGTTGAAGGAGGGATTCTTTTTGAAAGATGTTTATAAAGCAATCTCTGATCCTATAAGAAGAGAAATTTTAGATTTGCTAAAAGAAGATGATTTAACTGTAAATGAAATTGCTAGCCATTTTAATATTAGTTAACCTAGTATCTCTAACCACCTGTCTATTTTAAAAAATGCTGACTTAATAACTTCTGATAAATCTGGAAGGTATGTGTATTATTCATTAAATACAACTGTGTTTGTTGAAAGTTTTAAATGGTTTATTGCTTTATTAAATAAAGAAAAGGAGTAAATACAATGAAAAGCTTAACTTTAGTGTTATCTACATTTTTCTTTTCATTAATTTTATGGATTGGAACGTATAATTTTTTACCTGAAAAAGTAGCAATGCATTTTGATGGAAATAATGTAAATCAATATGCCAGTAAGAGTTTCATGTTCATGATGTTTATGCTAATCACCATCATCTTACTACTATTACTCTTTATATTTTTAAATATCGATAACAAGAATCCAAATAAGCTAAAAATTAACAAACCTTTCTCAATTATAGGTATCATATTTGTATTAAGTTTAAACATCATTTATTTAATGAATGTTCAAAATGAATCGTTAAAAACAGAATTCTTAATAGTACTTTTCATTGGATTTATGCTATTCGTTGTTGGAAATTATTTACCTCAAATTAAGTATAATTCAAAGTATGGAGTTAAAAATTGGGCAACAGTTCAGAATCCTCAAAACTGGAATAAAGTACAAAGGTTTAGTGGTAATACATTTGTTATAGGTGGACTATTAATTTGTATTTTTTCATTTTCAATTCCATTTTTAATTGCTTTATTACTTACATTTTTCGTAATCGGAGTAATGTTATTTGTAATTCATATGTATTCAAATAGATTAGCAAATTAAGCTTGAAGTTCTCATAAACGGGCGTTAATGGAAGATAAAAAGGTCGAGTTTTATACTCGTTCCCTTAGTTGTTTACCTGAAATGCATTTAGGGTGTTCAATATCTTAGTTATTTGAAAGATGATTTCTGTCTTGTGCAGAAATCATTTTTTTATTTAATAAATTTTTAAATGGGATATTTAGGTTATATGAAAGAGATAATTTAAACAAAATTTAAACTTCCTACTTACCTAGTTTTAACCTTCAGATTCTAAGATAGAACATGAGGTGAGAAACATGGAATATATAGTACATACAGAGAACTTATCAAAAACGTTTGGAAAAGAAGTAGCAGTTAATGGAGTGGAATTGAAAATACCTAAAAAAGAAATATATGGATTTTTGGGACCGAACGGAGCAGGAAAGACGACAACAATTCGTATGCTTTTAGGTTTAATGAAGCCAACTTCTGGAGACATCCACATTTTTGGAAAAGATTTAAAAAAAGACAGAATAGAGATTTTACGAAAAGTTGGATCATTAGTTGAAAATCCATCCTACTACCCACATTTGACTGCACATGAAAATTTGGAAGCTATTCGAAAGATTTTAGATGTACCACCTTCAAGAATTAAAGAAGTATTAGAAATTGTACGTTTAACAAATGTAAGTAATAAGAAAGTTAAGGGATTTTCTCTAGGGATGAAGCAACGATTAGGGATTGCAGCCGCATTGTTGCATAATCCTGAGTTGCTAATCTTAGATGAACCAACGAATGGATTAGATCCATCAGGAATAATTGAAATGCGAGAACTAATCAAAAGCCTTCCAACCAAATTTGGTATAACAGTCCTTATATCAAGTCATTTATTATCTGAGATTGATCAAATGGCAACAACTGTAGGAATCGTAAATAAGGGAAAGCTAATCTTCCAAGATTCTATCGATGCAATGCGTTTATATGCACAGCAAAACGTATCATTAACTGTAAGTAATGGTGAGAAAGCTTGGAGATCACTACTAGCTAAAGGAATAAAAGCTACATATATGAATAACCATATTGAACTGGAAGATTGTTCAAATGAAAAAATAGCACAAACTGTAGAAACTCTTGTTCATGACGGATTTTCTATTTATCGAGTTGAAGAAGAAAAAAGATCATTAGAAGAAATCTTCCTTCAAATGACGAGGGGAGAGAAATGGGCATGATTCGAAATCTAATCGTGACAGATTTTCTTAAAATAAAGCGGAAAGGTTTTTGGTTTTTAACATTTCTAGGGCCATTTGGTATTGTTGCAATGCAAATGGTCAATTATGGTGTGCGAAAAGATTATCTGTTGAAGCAAAGTGAAGATGATTGGGGCTATTATTTAGACAATGTCAGTTCATTTACGCCTTTGGCTATTGTATTAGGTATTGCCATTTTAACATCTTTAATGGCAAGTCTTGAAGATGAAACAAATGCATGGAAGCAGTTGATTGCATTACCTGTTACAAAAATAAATGTCTATTTATCCAAATTTACAGTTGTTATTAGTTTGTTATTTTTAACATCTTTCTTATTAATGATCTTTACACTTGGATTTGGTGTTTTTCTTGATTTAGGAGAGCTGATTCCATATATAGATGTACTTAAATATAGTTTTTATCCTATCTTGGCTGCATTGCCAGTATTGGCGTTGCAACTATGGATTGCAGTTGTTAGCCAAAATCAAGCAATTCCGATTACTACAGGAATAATAGGTACTATATTAGCCTTTGCAGGTTCTGCTTTACCTGATTGGATGATTTGGAAGTGGCCATCTTTAATGAATGAATGGGAGAAACCCATCATAAATGTTGTTCTTGGAATTAGTGTTGGAATTGTCTTATATATTATTGGAATGGTTGATTTTAATAGAAGGGACGTGAAATAAATGCTAGCCATTTTACAATCAGAATGGTTTAAATTACGCAAATCTAAAATAACATACATCTTAATAATAGGACCATTAATCGGGCTAATGACTGGTATTAATTCACCTCTTGAATTAAAAGTAAGTGAATGGGAACAGGCATTGTTATATATGAATTTAACATATGCGTTATTATTTTTACCGCTTATTACGGGTGTACTGGCTAGCATGATTTGTAGATATGAACACCAAGCGGGGGGATGGAAACAACTTTTGGCGCTGCCTGTTTCAAAGGGGGCAAGTTTTTGTGGCTAAATATATTATTATAATGCTAATTGTTTTGGTCATTCAAATATTATATTTTTGCGCATTATTTGCGGTAGGTGTCATAAAAGGTTTTAGTGATCCTTTTCCTATAGAAATTATCTGGAAATGTATTATAGGGGGATGGATTGCGACATTCCCATTAGTTGCTTTGCAGTTATGGATGTCCATCTTATTTAATAGTTTTGCAGTACCATTTGCTGTTAATGTGGTCTTCACATTACCTTCAATATTGGCTATCAACTCAGAACATGTCGGTCCCTACTATTTATGGGCACAACCCTTTATGATGATGTATATTGGTGGAACAGGCGATGTATTTTACATTCCTTGGGAACAACTGATATCCGTTGTCGGGGGAGGATTTATATTATTATTTCTTTGTGGATACTTATATTTTCAAAGAAAAGCTGTTTAGAAAACATATAACAATATCAGAATATTATGTATAATTAATGGTGTATAAATCATGTTTTTAATAACGGCGGGGGTGTATTGTTTGAAAACACGTGTAACAGAATTATTAGGGATTAAGTATCCAATCATTCAAGGAGGACTTGCTTATTTAGCTTATGCAGAACTTGCTGCGGCTGTTTCAAATGCAGGCGGTCTAGGTCAAATTACTGCTGCAACTTTAGGGACTCCAGAAAAACTTCGTGAAGAGATTCATAAGGTTCGCACATTAACCAAAAATCCATTTGGTGTGAATTTTGCAATTTCAAGACATGATCGAAAATACGAAGATTTGTTGGAAGTGGCAATTGAGGAAAAGGTGTCAGCTATTTCGATTACTGGTGGTAACCCAAAACCTGTGCTGGAAAGAGTGAAGGATGAAGGTATCAAAACAATGGTTCTTGTTTCTGGTGTTAGACAAGCACAAAAAGCAGAACAACTTGGGGCTGATATTGTAATGGCAGTTGGACAAGAAGGCGGTGGCCATTTAGGGAGAGAAGATTTAGGAACAATTGTACTTGTACCAAGGGTAGCCGAATCTGTGTCAATACCAGTATTAGCTAGTGGAGGAATTGGCGATGGAAGAGGATTACTTGCTGCATTTGCACTTGGTGCTGAAGGTATAGAAATGGGGACACGTTTTATAGCGACAAAAGAATGCGTTCATGCCAATGATGCATATAAAGAAGCACTTATTAATTCAAAGGAAACCGATACAATTGTAATCGAAAGATCTTTAGGTGCTCCCGGGCGAGCATTAAAAACAGAATTTACTGAAGAAATTGTAAATCTTGAACAAAAAGAAGCTACTTACGAAGATTTAAAAGATATGATTAGTGGTCGAGCGAATCGTAAATATATTTACGAAGGTAATATAAAAGAAGGTTTTGGATGGGCTGGTCAGGTTATGGGGCTAATCAATGATATCCCTACTGTACAGGAATTGTTTGATGAGATCATTCATAATGCAAATGAAGGAAGAAAACGCATAAATAATATTTTATAAGTGAATCAATTTTGCCTCTTCCATAGGAAGGGGCTTTTGTCTATTAAAATTAGTATCTAATAAATAGTTTTAAAATGTACATAATTATGGTAATATTCTAATTATTATGTAAGGAGGAATAATTATGAAAAACTTAATCGATATCAAAGAGAACAAAATTTTAAAGGGAAAACTTAGCGAATAATAATTAGTGCTCAATTATTCGCTTGAATAATAGGAGGAGCATAAATGTTAAATAAACAAGGTTTTAATTTATGGGCAAATGATTATGATAAAACAGTACAATTAAGTGAAGAAAATAATCACTATCCATTTGCAGGATATAAAACGATTTTAAATACCATTTTCAATGAAATTATGCAAAAGAAACAATCCAAAGTTTTGGATATAGGATTTGGTACAGCTGTGCTAACGAGTAAGCTCTTTGAAGAGGGACACAGTATAGATGGTCTAGATTTTTCTTCAGAGATGATTAAAATTGCACAAGCTAAAATGCCGACTGCACGATTAATGGAATGGGATGTTTCGAAGGGATTCCCCAATTCTTTAAAAAACACTAAGTATGACTTTATCATCAGCACATATACATTACACCACTTATCAGATGAAGAAAAAATTTCTTTTATTAGGAACTTATTGTCTCTGTTAGAAGAGGGTGGGGAAATAATAATTGGTGATATTGCCTTCAAGACAAGGGAACAACTCGGAACTTGTAGAGAAGAAAGTATTAATTATTGGGACGAAGATGAATTTTATTTTGTTGAAGAAGAAATACATCCATTATTGAAAGAATTCTGCCAATGTGAGTTTCATCCGATATCACATTGCGGTGGTGTATTTATAATTACAAGACGGTAAAACTGAAAAAACTGTAGGTAAACTTAAAGGTAAAAGTTTATTTACAGTTTTTTGATTTTGGCTTTGTTATATGAAATATTGGATGGTGGAAATTACAGTAGAAAGAGATCGCCTGTAGCAAACGGTTGAAAAATAACGGTTTTTTTAAACAAACAAAGCCTTAACTTTAACAACTACTTCGAATCTTTTTCATATTTATTGACGACAATGGAGAAAATAAAAAGAAATTAAATCAAATTAGCATTTTATTGATGTAGGAGGGCCTGTGATGAATATTACGATTGAATGGGTATACAGGACACCAAAAGGAACCGAAACCTTATTTCGTTCAGACGAAATACCAGCAGAACAAGGACTGAAGATTGCTCAAGATTTGGAAAAAACGGGCCGTGCGAAGAGAATTACTTTTATCGATCAATTTGATAGTACTTGGACCATCAAAGAGATGAAAAGGTATTTAAAAGAAGTCGAAGGAGAACCTCATAATATTACGGTATATTTTGATGGTGGATTTGATATAGGGACAGGTATCTCAGGTTTAGGATGTGTTATTTACTTTGAAAAGAATGGAAAGCCATATCGTGTTCGAAAAAATGCGCAAACAGTTGGACTAGATTCAAATAACGAATCAGAATATGCTGCACTTCATTTAAGTATTATTGAACTCGAACTTTTAAATGTAAAAACGATGCCAATCAGGTTTATCGGAGACTCTCAAGTAGTAATTAGTCAGATGAATGGTGATTGGGCAGTGCTCGAACCTGAGTTAGCAAAGTGGGCTGACCGTATTGATGATAAGCTGAAAAAATTAGGTATTCAACCAGAGTACGAACATGTGTCAAGAAAAATGAACACAGAAGCGGACCGTCTTGCTACACAAGCAATACATGGAATTGAAATTATTGCACAGGTAGAATTGATCCTTGAAAATGATTGACTTCTACCAACTATTTTATACAAAGCACATGCTAATTACTCTTAAATATGCCTTTAAAATTTTTCATTTGACTTAATTGACCTATGTTTAATTTTCGAGTGAATGGGAATAATTTTAGTGTAAGGTTACAAAAAGCTGAATGTATGGAGGAATAGCATGAAAAAGAATGTATTAATGGTAATCCTATCTTTTGTTGCAGTCTTGGGTTTATCTGCTTGTGGCACCACTCCCACAGGTAAGAACGAAGCAAATAAGAATGTAAACGTAGCCCCTGATGATAATTTGACTACGCACGACAATACAACACCAGCGCCAACCACACCAGCGCCAACTACACCAGATCATAATCTTACAAATGATCATACCGATATGAATCAATCGACTACAGGTATTGTTCCGAATGGCGTGAAAAAAGCGGTGAATCCTAAGTATCCTGATGGTAGTCAAGTAACCATCAATGCAAACTTTGTGGAGGGTATGAAGGGGGCAAAGGCTACTATTGTTGGCGCATATGACACAGTTGCTTATGCAGTAACATACACACCGGCAACAGGTACAACAACAGGTACAACAACAGGTACATCAACAACAGGTACATCAACAACAGGTACACCAACAACAGGTGGTGCAGTGGTAAAAAATCACAAATGGGTAATTCAGGAAGAGATTCGAAGTGCTGATAATAAAACACTTCAACCAGGAGCTAAAGTAACGCTTGAAGCTGACCATTTACCAGGTATGAAGGGAGCCATGGCTACTATCGATTCAAGTAAGAAAACAACAGTGTATATGGTGAACTATACGCCAACAAATGGTGGAACTGAAGTGAAAAATTACCAATGGCTTATCGAAAGTGAACTATCACCGGTAAAGTAAAAGCATCTTAATTTTCATTAGGGAAAATTCAATAATAAAAAACCTACATTTTGATGTAAAAGTCGAATGTAGGTTTTTTATAATTTTACCCATATATTGAGACGTAACGGAACATCCAAATGTGTGGATACTAATTATTTAAAAACCGAAAATGGATTAATGAAATTGATCCACTAATTTTCCTCTTTCATTTTTCTGAGAAGTAACCATTCGAAAAGTACAAAGAGAGCAATGGGCATAATACTGCCAAGAACGACAAAAGTTTGGCTTTTACCATCTTGGAAAAATTCCTTCGTTTGAGGGATCCTTAATAATAAACCAAAAATTCCTAAAGTAATAACAAAAACAAGTCCTCCATAAAATTCTTGTTTCTTTTTGAATATTACATAAACAACTACCATGACTAAAATAGCAAGAATGGCAATCCAATCAAATGGGGCAGTAATTTTTACAATTCCTTGTTTCGGTGTATAAAGTTGAATGAGGACAAATAATCCAAATGGAATCGTTGCTAAAATCCATATAACGAAAAATTTTAATAATTTGGGTAACTGTATTTTTATATAAACACTCAGATGTAACAATTTAAAGATACCATAAACCAATGCAACTGAAAAAATCCCATTCAACAATATAACAAATACATTTACCTGTAATGTTGGTGCTGTAAAACTACCGACAATGGTGTAAAACGTACTGATTAAAAAAATCCAACCACTTATTTTAAAAATCGATTTCCATGAAGGTTTATCAAATTGCTTTGTCAGTTGATCGACAACTTCTTTCGGATTTTTACCGAAATACTCTTCTGCCGATTCATCATGCTTTTGTGCTTCTAAAATATCTTGTAATATCGTCATTAATTGTCGTTCTGTTTCTAATTCATCATAGAAAATTCCAAATGTTCGCATATATAGTAGAATATCTTCATAATATACTTTATTTTCTGGGGATAGCTGTTCTCTATACTTATTATTTTGCTTCACTAATTGTTTGGCTGCATCATTTTTCAACCCATTCACTCTCCGTTCTTTTCTAAAATTCGATTCACTTTTACAATCAACGAACTCCATTGTTCTCTAAAGCCTTCTAATTGTTGTTCTCCATCAGGCGTAATAAAGAAGTATTTTCGATTCGGTCCATCTGGTGAAGCGAGCTCCTTAGTTTTAATTAGCCCTTGTTTTTCTAACTTTTGCATTAGAGGATAAATCGTTCCACCTACTATGGTTGTAAACCCATAATTACGCATCATTTGTACAAGTTCATATCCGTATACTGGTTGTTGTTTAATAATTGATAAAACACATCCTTCAAGTACACCTTTTAATAATTGCGTCTCCTTCATTTACTCACCTCACTACGTAGTAATACATACTAGTTGAAAATACTGTATCATACATTCACTAGTTTGTAAAACATACTAGTTAGATGATAGCTATATACTGGCTCAAGATAAAGTAAAACAAAAGGCGAAGTAATTAAACTTTGTTCTCCTCAGTTAAAAAACACAAACATTTATGAAATTGATTCAAAACAAATAAAAAATAAATTCTGTAAAAACAAACTTATTCATATTGAGATTCGTTTAAAATACAAAGAAAGGAGTAGATGGAAAATTTGATAAATATTGTGGAATTAGAAAAAATTATGAATCAACATACAGAATCTTTATTACGATTATCTTATTATTACGTAAAAGACTTACATATTGCAGAAGATATTGTTCAAGAATCTTTTATTAAATTTTATCAAGATAGAAACAGATATGAAGAGCGTGGTGAGTTAAATGCATATCTCTCAAAGATAGTTGTTAATAAAAGTAAAGATTATTTAAAAAGCTGGTCATACCGGAAAATCCAATTACAAAACAGGTTATTTAGCAAACACAGTCAAAAGAAATTGGACAATCTAATCAGAAAAGATGAAGAATCAATATTAGGAGAAGCTATTCTGAAGCTCCCCTTGAAGCAGAGAGAACCGCTTATTTATTTTTATTTTGAAGAAATGTCTATTAAAGATATTTCTAAATTATTAGAAATTCCTGAGAGTACAGTGAAAACTAGACTTAGAAGAAGCAAACAACTTTTGAAAACACAACTGCAAAAATATGAATGGGAGGTGCTGTTAAATGAATAAAATTGATTTTGAAGACTTGAATAATCTTATTAAGAGTAAAGAAAAAGTTGTGACGAATGTTTTGAGGCATATTGAAAATCAAACTACAAAAAAAGATAAAAGTAAATGGGGATACGGTATTTTAACTCTATTTGTAACTGGTTGTATGTTTTTATTTATTTTCACCCAAATAATTGATTCCCAAAATCATACTGCAAATGAAGTTCCAATCCTTGAAAAAAATATCTTTGATATCAACATAAAATCTCAGTTGCATCAGAATACATTATCAGTTGAGGAGGCCGAATATAAAGCATTCTATGATTCTTTACAGCATGATGCAAACTATGCTTATGCATTAAATAAAGGAATTGTTTTAACTGAAAATGAGATAAATAATAAAGAAAAGGAGTTTTTAGGGAATCTTGAAGAACTAAAGCAAGACCCTAAAAAGAAAGAAGAATTTAAAGAATTACTTGGGTTTTTAAGATTAACTGAACAGCAAATGATCGATCAATATATAAAACCACAAGCTATAAAAACTGCAGCTTTTGATCAACTTGTTTCTGATTATTATAAAAAACATAAAGATGCTTACGAATTACACGTAATAACTTCCTTAGAACAAGATGCAATGAACTACCTAAGTGAAAAATATCCTAAAAAGATAGCAAATCTTCAAGGAGAATATGATATCCCTAAAAAATCAAAAGAAATGGGGAATTTCTTGAAAATTGGTCTGGTTGTAGCAATTGAAGATGATAAATTTTTGGTTGTAAATAATGCTTCTGATGAAGATTTGTCACAATTATCTTCAAATGGGATAGTGAAGAAACATAAAAATGGAACATGGTTTCCATTGCATCATGTCAAACAAAAAATAAGGATTGGTGACAAAGTACAAGTCTCTTCTAATCGAATTCAAGACACTTTTCCGGAAGTAGCTAATCTTGTAAGCATTAAATTATTAAACAACAAATAAATTTGAAGTAAAGTAGTAATTTTATTTTTCGAAAATTTCTACTTATTAAAATATGGAATATCATTATTTATAATCACTTTTTTAAAAATAATAAATCGCCTGAAATTCTCCAAAAGTTGATATTGACCACTATAGAAATCTTTCATATATTCAAATTATACTTTTTCCTTTTTATGGTCTTTTTATTGCGATTAATGGAGAAGAAAAGTCTAATTAGAGGGATGGTGGGGGAAATGAGATGGAATTCTCCAGAAAAATTACGTATGTTGCTTAGTGAGCTCGTTAGTTGGGAAAGTCAAACTTTAACGCAAGGAGAACAACAATTTTCCACGAAATTACAAGCAAAACTTCAACAATTAACATACTTTGAAAAATATCCAGAGTATTTAAATCTATGTGATGTGGATCATGGCAGACAAGTTGTTTCTGCTTTGTACAAACAAGAAAATGTGCAAGAAACGGTTGTACTTATCAGTCATTTTGATACTGTTCAAATTGAAGAGTATGGATCTTTGATGCCATTAGCAACAATGCCAGAAGAACTAACAAATGCATTTTTGTCTAATCCAGATATGTTAAACGAATCTGCTAAAAAGGACTTAGAATCTGGAGATTACTTGTTTGGCCGAGGTGTAATGGATATGAAGATGGGCCTTGCACTTCATATGCAAATGATAGAACGCGCGATTGAAGAACAATGGCCTATCAATCTATTACTTGTAACGGTACCTGATGAAGAAGTAAACTCTGCAGGTATGCGTCAAGCAGTAAAGCATATTAATGAATTACAAAATGATCTAGATTTAAATATCGTATTATTTTTGAACAGCGAACCTTCTTTTTCACAAGATCCTACCGATTTACAGGAATATATTTATTCAGGAACAATTGGTAAAATCATGCCTGCAGCATTATTTTATGGAAAGGAAACACATGTAGGAGAGCCGTTGAAAGGGATGACGGCACCATTTATGAGTGCTTTTCTTACAACAGAAATGGAGTGGAATGATAAGTTTATTGAGAGTGAATATGGAGAGGTCACACCACTCCCTGTTTCTTTACAACTAAAAGATTTAAAAGACCAATACTCCACTCAAACTCCTTATAGAGCAGTTGCGTTGTACAATGTTTTCTTGATGAAACGAAGTGCTGAAGAGATTATGTCTATTTTTGAAGATGTAGCAAATGAAGCCATGAAAAAATGTCAATCACGTTATGATGATGTTTGTACAAAACAGGGGATAAAAGGTGTAGGTAAAATCCGGGTGCTACGCTTTGAAGAATTACATGAACATGCAGTGACAAAATTGGGGAGAGAAAAGGTATCTGAGTTGACAGCAAATGTAATTGCAAACAAAGCTTTAGATGATCGTGAAATGTCGTTACGAATAGCGGATCAGTTAATGATACATTGCCAAGAATTAGCTCCTGCAGTAGTACTGTTGTTTGCACCGCCATATTATCCAGCTGCAAATTCATCAGACAATCCATTAATACAAGGTGCCATCTCTTTACTACTTGAAGAATCTAAAAAATATAATATACCACTACAACAAATTCATTATTTTAATGGGATTTGCGATCTAAGTTATTGCCAATTCCATGCTGATAAGGACTGGCAAACATATGAAAAAAACACACCAGTATGGGGCAAAACATATGATATTCCATTACAGGAAATGGCGCAGTTTTCAGCACCAGTATTAAATGTGGGACCATTTGGCAAAGATGCACATCAAATTTCAGAGCGGTTACATGTAAAAAGTGCATTTGAGGAAATGCCAGAATTACTTTATGCATTGTTGAAATTTGTTAGCGGAAAATCAAAAGTTACGGAATAATAGTTGAATACTCAATAATAAAATGGTAATGAAAACTTTCTTCAAATCCATCTTTAATTTGTTAATTGAGCAAAAAATGATGGGAAACATTATTGAATTCAGTTGCAATGATTAATGGCAGATTTTTTAAAAGAAATACTAATTTAATGTAGAAAAGGAGTTGTGTATGGGATTATTCGATGGTTTAATGGGAAATGCATCAGAAGTGAATTTAAGTGCCATTGAATCTGAGATAAAAGATTTATTAGCAAAGAATGAAAGAGTAGAGCAAGCCTATAAATTGATTCGAGATCTGTTTGTATTTACAGATAAACGTTTACTTTTGATTGATAAACAAGGCGTGACTGGCAAGAAAGCCGAATATCATTCGATTCCATACAAAAGTGTAGTACACTTCTCAATTGAAACAGCAGGAACCTTTGATTTCGAAGCGGAATTAAAAATTTGGCTATCCAATGGTGCACAACCAATCGAAAAGAAATTTAATAAAACATTGAACATCTATAAAATTCAAAGTGTCTTAGCTGATTATGTTTTAAAATAGATTATAAAACATCCAATTGAATTTGATTGGATGTTTTTATTTTAATAACTGTACACGCTAATATTGGAGAAAGAAGCTAAGGATAGAGACATCTCACCTATTAGGGGATAGCTTTGTTGGTAATGAGTAAGAGTCGAGCAAACAAATAGGCGAGTGAATCAAATATAAAATTCAAACATTTAAAATACACAACTTAAAAACATGTAATAACTTTCTAAAGTGGATCCAAAATCACCTAATAACCTTTAAATGCTCAAAACATTTCACAAAAAACAACTGAAAATAACCATTAAAGCCTCGAATATTTTACACAATTCCTTTAATCACAACAAAAAAAGCGAGAAATCAATTCGATTTCTCACTCTTACGTTTATATGATATATACTTACATGGTTTACCTATGTGTTGTAATCATAACAGATGTGTACTCTAGAAAGCAATATAAACTTAGCATCACTCCAGTAATATTCTCATTCCTCAAACAGATCATCTGCCATAGCGTCAATTTCTTCTCTTAATTTCTTTGTTCCCTCAGTATCCAATGCAATGTGGTCCCCATCTATGATAATTTGATCACCAACATTTACTTCTTTAGGTAGTTTTTCTTTTGGGAAATTAATTGTACTATTTTCAATTTCGATGACGACCAAATCACCTTCGAAACGGTCAATGATCCCTTTTATCAATTATTTCTCCACCTTTACAGAAATTGTTGAGCCATTTGATGTAAAGACAATACTTCCATGTTGATCGGTTCGGTAGATTTTCGCATGAACTGCATTTAAACGACTTAAGGCTTCGTCTGTTGGATGATGATAGCGATTGCCTTCACCTACACTGATTGCTGCATAAGTAGGTTTTGCAACTGCTAAAAAATCAGCATTCGAAGCTTCTTTTGCACCATGGTGACTCACTTTCAGAACATCAACTTTTGGAATTAGACCAGCTGCAAGCATATCTTCTTCAGCCGGAGTTTCTGCATCCCCAGTGAATAAGAATTTTTTATCACCATGTTGCATTAATAATACGCCACTCCAGTCATTTAGATCACTTTTTGAGTAATCCTTTACTGGACCTATAAAGTGTAGGTCTAATGATTGTTCGTCAACTGGAATTTCGACACCTTCTTTTGCTACTTTAATTTTTAGACTCTGTGCTTTTACTGATTGTAGAAAATTACGATAGGCGATTGTTGTGTGTGTAATTCGTGGTGCGTATACAGATTTAACAGGGAAAGCATCTATAATATCAGCTAAACCACCAATATGATCCGCATCAGGGTGTGTGGAAATGACAGCATCTAGTTGTTTCACACCATGTTGTTTTAAATATTCGATAACTGTTTCACCTTTACCTTTATTTCCTCCATCAATCACTATGTTTTCTTTTGGGGTTTGGATAAAAATGGAATCACCTTGTCCGACATCAATTATATGTACACTCACTTGATCAGTTGAAGTTGTAACCGGTTTTGTATTAGAAAGATCTGTTGAAGTTCCATCATCCAATGCATTTGTACAACCAGTTAGCAATAAAATGCTAATAAGGGTAAAAAGTATAGCTCGAAATTTGTTTTTCATATATATTCCTCCTAAACATACTTTAGCATGAAAAAGAAGGTTAGAACGGATGTTTGGATTAAAATATATTATAAGATTGAAATTACTTTGAAAAATATGTGATATAAAATAGGGGTGTTTATATGTGAAAATAATCGATATTTTGTCAATACTCACAAAACACAAGAAGACTTTGCTTTGCTACGAATAGGAAGCCACCCGAATAACGAACCGTTGGAGACAAAAGAGGTGTGCTGAGGTTAGTGCGAATAGGTGATTTGGAACTTTGAATGAATATAGCCTGAAAAATTAGCATGGTTTACTTTTTCGCGCTCAATTAAATCAATCGTATAAAAATATCAATTTTCAGAAAAAATGGATTGTTGAAAAGATATCAAAACAAAAGAAATGGCTCTAAACATATAAAGGACTGTTCCATAAGTATTAAAACCTTATGAGACGGTCCTTTGTCCTAACTTGTGTTCCGTTAATAAATGTTAAACTGAATTACTTAGTTAAAAAATGTCCAAAGCATCAATTGGTCACTTCTAGTATTATTCGATTGAAATTTTGTAGTCATTCGATTCAATCATTTTATATTTATGTTCAAATAAACGGAGTAATACCGTATTTAAAACGATTGGAAGTACGAAGAACATAGAAATCATAATGGTAATATTTGATGTCGTCCAACCATCGGAAGTCAGATTAATATAATTTAATGGTCCGATTAATCCGGATAACCCGAATCCAGCACTCATTGGTGTACCTTGAATGTTGAATACACCTGCAAATGCACCTAAAATGGCTGCCGTAATAATCATAGGGAATGCAATTTTTGGTTTCATAAAGAAATTACGCATTTGAATTTTGGGCGACCCAAGTACATGTGCAAGAGCTGTACCAAGTGAGTTCGCTCTGTAACTTGCAATACAAAGGCCTACCCCAGCAGAAACGACGCCAAGGTTAGCTGCTCCTGACCCGATTCCTGAAAGCATAATTACCGTCGCTACGCCTACAGTTGAAAGAGGGGATAAGATCAATACACAGAAAATAACAGCAATAATTGCGCCCATTAAAATCGGTTGTAGGTTTGTAACATATTGAATACCCGTACCTATTAATCCGGTTCCACTTTTAACAAAAGGTAAAATAGAATATCCAATAAGACCAGGAATGAAAATAGATAATGTTGGCATTAAGAGGATAGTGTAGTCTTTAAGTTTTGAACCGACAAATTGAACAAATAGAACTGCTAAAGCAGCAGTGATTCCCGTGTTTAACACAACTCCAATACCTGCTAATGTCATAATGCCATCTTTCATTGTAATAACCCCGCTACCTACAACAGCGGCAAGTCCGATACTTGCTGTTTGAATTGGTGTTAATTTGAATGTCACCCCAACCATCACCCCAATCATAGCGGGGAGCATGCTCATAGCTATAACAGTTAAATTCAAAATGGACTGTAAGAATGGAGCATGTGGAATTAAAAGCTTAAAAATTTCCCCTACTAATGCATTTGGGATTAAAGAAACGACAATCCCAATACTCATACCGGTTAATAATTTATTGAAAAAATCTTTCATGGAAATTCTCCTTTCGGTCTTTTTAATTTATATAGTTAACAAGTTTAACGCTTTAAAGCGACAAAGTAAATAGGGAGTTTTAATATTCTTAATAATCATTATATTCTATTGATAAAAATGAACTGAAAAGGGAATAAATGAATTATAAATATGAAATGGAGGAATGATGAATGCAATGAACTGGTTGAAATGGATTTGCTTTTCTATACTTCTTTTGGTATTAACTGGTTGTATGGAGACTATTCACTCGGTACAAATAGGAACAGTTGATCAAGAAGGTGCAATTCAATTATTAAAATCAGAAAGTGAAGAAGATATTTATCAAAAAGCACTAGATACTTTTAATAATGGTCGTAATATTAAATTAGCTCCCTCAGAAGTTGAAAACTTAAAAACGCATTATATTCAATTCAAAGATGATAACCAAAATCTAGTAATAAGTAATTATAATGTTTGGTTTGATCATGATAAAAATCGCATCATTTTTACGGATCATGTTCAACCGTATTCATATTATCGAATTGTAGATAACGATAAGGATTTTCTAAGAAATTTATTACTTAATGATGAAGGCAGTAAATGATGGTTGTATACTGAAAGAAAAGAATATGGAGCGTGTTAGCCTCATGTGGTTTTGGTATGTAGTAAGTTTTTTTATTAGTTTAGTTGCAACCTTCATTATTTATAAAGTCACTCATGTTATTTTATTTGTCTTTCCACCTTTAGCTGTAATGCTTGTTCATTTCTATTTCAAACGGAAGCCAAATTAGATTCTTACTAATTTGTGAACTCTCTATATGTGTAGGATTTTATATCATACAATAGATAGGAATATATGTAGAGGGGGAGAAACTGTGACTGTATTAGATCAGATCTTGTCTATAACAGAGCCTGTCAAATTACGTAAGTTGTTAATTCAGTATGTAGTTGAGCATCCTAATGATAAAGAAAATATTATTAATGTTATCGATAAATATCCTCAAAGTGTAGCTTTTTGGGAAAGGAATATGGGAGAACCATTTGAAACTAATCCCAATAAATGGACAGATATTTACTATCACAATTTACAAATCCGATTAATGAATAATTTTTCCAAAGAGAAATTCTTACATACACTTGATGTAGCAGAATATATAGAAAAACATCAAAGTTCTTTATTAAGTGAAAATAGTAATGAAAAGATTAAATTATATGGGAAAACTATGGGTTTTATTATGGTAGGTGGGGTTAGCGTATTTATCGTGATTGTAGTGTTGATGGTATTTTATTTTAAAAACAAATATACATAACAGTTTGAATATGTTTTATTAGAAGAAAAGAGAGGCAAATTGCAATAATGCAATTTGCCTCTTTTATAGAGATTTTGATATTTCGAAAGAATAGTTATTGTGTAAGGCGTCTAGTATTTTTGGGAAAATTAGCACTATAAATTTACATAGCCTAATAAAAAGGATTTTTACAATTCGTCAGCATCAGCAACGCCCAGAACAATAATACCAATCATAACGACTGCAATGACAAAATAGTGCTTTGGCGTTAACTTCTCTTTTAAGAAAATTCGAGAAAGAATAACGGAGAAGATACTATAGGATGCAATTAGTGGAGCAGCAATAATTGCATATGCACTCATTGCATAAACGTAGAAGAATTGACCTGTTGTTTCAAGAATCGCTGCACAGGCTTTGTTAGGTTCTTTGAAAACATTGAATTGAACCTTCTTTACGCCTTTTAAATAAATAAATGCAACAACCGCACAGATAAAGAATGTATACTCATAAGCTAAAAGCGCAGTATCTTCACTCATTAACTTTAATTCATCTAGATAAATTCCATCTGCGAAAGTACCTGCACCATCTAATAATGCATAGATGATTGGGAACATCACAGCCATAAAGCCAAGTTGATATTTTTTGTCTAATTGAACATTATTTAAGCGCATGACTTTACTTTCTTCTTGTTTTTCAACTATAGCAATTCCAATGACTCCTACTGTAATAATTACAACACCTAAGATATGAACCCAGTCTAAATCTTGTTTGAAGAAGATAAATAGTAAAATCGCTGTAATAGCACCTGAAGAATTTTGAACTGGTGAAGAAATAGATAATTCCAAATAACGTAGCCCTACATAACCGATTGTCATTGAGGCAATGTAGAAGAAAGAAACTGGTAAGTATTTCACCATATCAAATGGGTGAAAATAGATGCCTTTATAAAGCATATAGCCAGTAGCATGAATCCCCATTACAAGTCCGACGATTACAACAATTTTCAAATGACTGTACTTGTCATTACTGTCAGACCCCTTTTTATAGAATAAATCTGCACCGCCCCATGCCAAAGCAGTCAGTATCGAAAAGAAAAACCACATAACAGTGTACTCCTTTATATAATTTTACAGCTAATCTATTATAAGGTTATTTAAATCAACTGAAAAGAGTTTATTAGAAGTAAAAAAGATGAATTTACTTTCAACCGAAATTTATTTATAGATATATTTTTTCAAAAAAATAAAGTACGCTTAAAAAATAACCCACAAAATTCTAGGAATTAAGCTCGAATGTTTATGGATAATACTGTAATTCTGAAGGCAAAAAGAGAGCTGAAATGGTACAATAATGTAAGGATAACAAACGAAAGGTGATCGATTCTATGATTGAAAAAGCACAGCATTATTTACAGCAATTTTTTGGTTACAAACAATTTCGTTTGGGACAAGAAAAAATAATTGAGCAAGTTCTAGTTGGTGAATCAAGTTTATGTGTGATGCCAACTGGCGGAGGAAAATCGGTTTGCTATCAAATTCCAGCGCTCATGCTAGAAGGTACTACGATTGTTGTTTCTCCATTAATCTCACTTATGCAAGATCAAGTAGATACATTACTAGAGATGGGTATTGAAGCCGCTTATATTAACTCGTCTTTAAGTCAAAATGAATTACAAGAAACTATGCGAAATGCACAAGAGGGTCACTACAAACTATTATATATTGCTCCTGAACGTTTGGAATCGGAATCTTTTACAAACTTACTCGCTTCACTAAGAGTTCCATTAATCGCAGTTGACGAAGCACATTGTATTTCACAATGGGGCCATGATTTTAGACCAAGCTATCGAGCAATCGGTAGATTGACAAAACGTTTTACACATAGACCTACAGTTGTTGCACTAACAGCAACTGCAACACCAGCAGTTCGTGAAGACATTTGTCATCAATTAGTTATTCAGGAAGAAAATACAGTTATGACAGGATTTGCACGTGATAATTTAAGTTTTTCAGTAGTTATAGGACAAAATAAAGAACGATATGTAAAAGAATTGGTAAAGAAAAACAAGCATGAAGTAGGGATCATATATGCTGCTACTAGAAAAACAGTCGATCATCTTTATGGAGTACTAAAAAAAGCAGGCATCTCAGTTGCAAGATATCATGCTGGTTTATCTGAGGGTTTACGTCAATCAGAGCAAAATCGATTTTTACATGATGAAGCTTCTGTAATGGTAGCAACAAATGCATTTGGAATGGGGATCGATAAGTCCAATGTGAGATTTGTTGTTCATTATCAATTACCGAAGAATATGGAAAGTTATTATCAAGAGGCGGGAAGAGCTGGCCGGGATGGCTTAGCAAGTGAGTGTATTTTGTTATATTCTCCACAAGACGTTCAAACACAGCGCTTTTTAATCGACCAAACAGATGATCGAGAAAGGATACCAACAGAATTGCAAAAGCTGCAAAGTATGGTGGATTACTGTCATACAGAAAATTGCTTGCAACAGTATATTGTCAATTATTTTGGAGATGAAGCTGAAGAAAAATGTGGAAAATGTAGTAATTGCATGGATGATCGTGAAGTTTTCGATGTTACGCTTGAATGCCAAAAAGTTTTATCGTGTACTATTCGAATGGGACAAAAATTTGGTAAAACGATGGTCGCACAAGTTTTAGTGGGTTCAAAAAATCAAAAGATTCGTAGTTTTGGATTTGAAAGTCTATCAACATATGGTTTATTAAAAGAAATGACTATTAAAGAAGTGACGAATTTCATGGAATTTATGATTGCTGAGGATTTATTAGCTGTGAATCAAGGAACGATGCCTACCATTTATGTGACACCAAAGGGTAAAGAAGTTCTTGTCGCAAATCGGAAAGTAGAAAGAAGAGGAGTTATTGTCACAAAACAAATAGCGGACACAGATCCGTTATTTGAAGAACTAAGAATTGTTCGAAAACAATTAGCAGACGAAGCCAATGTACCGCCGTTTGTTATTTTCTCAGATAAATCTTTGAGAGATATGTGTGCAAAAAAACCAACAAATGATCAAGAATTTTTAGACGTTAATGGTGTAGGGGAAAATAAACTTGAAAAATATGGAGAAATATTCTTAAATGCAATTGCAGATTTTCAAACAAATGAATAGCGAGTGATGGGAGATGACTTTTCAAAAATTAGTTTCGCAATGTCATGAAATAATTTCAACATATCCAAATGCACAAATAGGAATTGCCATTATAGATGGAGTGCAATCTTTTTATCATCAAGAAAAGGCAGTCTTTCGAGCAGCTAGCACGATTAAAATACCGATTCTCCTTGCAAGTTACTTGTACTTGTATTCCAAAATAGATGACATCGCAGTAATTCATGATCGGTTAATTGTTGAAGGGGCTGGGGTTATTCCATTTTTAACTGGAAAGTTGCCGTTTACATACCGGAATTTAATGGAGTTAATGATTATCGTTTCGGATAATACTGCTTCGAATGCTTTGTTATATGCAAACACAATGGAAAAAGTAAACCAGTTGATGAAATATATTGGTTGTGAGGAAAGTAAGATTGAACGTTATTTTATGGATGAAAATGCTGTATTAAAAGGATTAGACAATTCAACAACTGCAAAAGATATGATATTGATGCTTCAACAAATAGGGGAATCAAACAGTATACTAAATGACGAGCAACGAAAAGATGCACGTAGAATTTTAGGTAACCAACAATTTGAAGACATGTTACCAGCCTATACATTTGATGAGGAAATTCATTACTATCACAAAACGGGTGGTTTAACAGGTGTAGATCACGATGTAGCAATTATCGAATACCAAGATAAAAAATTATATGTTGCCGTTTTAACTCAAGGCTGGGAAGATGGCTTTACAGGAAAGAAATGTATTGCTGAGATTGGAAAAGTAATCGCTGATTATTTAAAGAGTTGAACTAATATGAAAGACCGACATCTCAGTGATGTCGGTCTTTCATATTGTTAAATGCGCATGTTCTTCATCTAACAACACAATCCCAGTGATGCCATTGACGGTTTCGGAATGAATAATTTTGTCCTTTAATACAGGCAGTAATTTTGGCGAGAGTGCAACATGAAGTCCCTCTACTTCCATAATGATATCGGTATGAATCGGGGTATCAATATCAGCAGCGAACTGCATCCCGTTTCGATCTGCTACTGCATAAAAACGGAGCAGGTGGTACTTATTATCAGCTGTTAAATTAGTGATAAATTTCTTCCCCTGAATGGTTAGTCTCATAGTGAAATCATCCTTTACGCAAGATCAGAAATCGTTTCTGCTGTAAGTATTCCACACCATTCATTGATTTAAACAAGAAGAAACTGAAGATGAAAAAAATCTTTATTTTCTTGTTATCCATTCTGCAACAATAAAAAATATGATAAAAAAAGCAAATGCTAAAATGAAAAACCATATAGGTACACCGCCAAATGCCAACTAAGCCACCTCCTGAAAATTCTTTTCATAATCGTAACATAAATTTTACATAGTTCCTTTTAATAGCTATTAAAAATTTCGTTTACCAAAGTTTTTCTGAAAAAATCCTCTTATTTATAGGACAAACGTAGTGAAATCGTTTAAAATATAACTTAGATATGTATTTAGTTAAGAGAGGTTGTTTTAAAGAATGATTCATTTAAATTGGAAAGAAGCTCCAACAGTCAAAACAGTTACTTGTAAGCATACTGATGCAAAAAAATATTTGGTTTCAAATGTATTAACAGTTGGAAAAGAATATGAAGTGAAAAACGAAACAGAAGAATTCTATTTCGTCATCGATAATACTGGTCATGTTGGTGGCTATTACAAAGATTACTTCGAATAAATCGAAGCAATGAATGAGCTTTTCGCTTACCTAACGGATGCGGAAAGCTTTTTTAATTTGGCAATTTTAAAGGAAGAATGCCTCGACGTACTAAGTTAGAGGTTTTCCGGAACGTATAAAGTAGGAACAGTTGGTTCAAATGAAAGGAGAAGGTAGTATGCAACAAATTATTCAGCAGGAACAATCAACACGAAAAAATCGAAATCATGCTAGAGAAGATTTACTTTTAATAGGAGAGGGTGGCTATATTTCTCCTAATAATTATTTGTGGGATGATGTGCTATTAAGTGTAACACTAAAAAAACCTGTTTTATTAAAAGGCCCTGCGGGTTCTGGTAAAACAAAAATGGCAGAATCAATATCTCACTTTTTTAATCAACCTATGCACAGTGTTAACTGTTCAGTGGATTTAGATGCTGAAAGTTTACTTGGTTTTAAAACAATGGTACAAAAAGATGGACAAACAATCATTGAATTTGTCGAAGGTCCCGTTGTAAAGGCGATGAAACAAGGTCATCTTCTATATATTGATGAAATTAATATGGCCAAAGCTGAAACTTTACCAATTTTACATAGTGTATTGGATTACCGTCGCATGCTGACAAATCCATTTACAGGTGAAGTAATTCAAGCACATCCTGATTTTAGCGTGGTAGCAGCAATCAATGAGGGGTATATTGGTACAGCACCAATGAATGAAGCATTAAAAAATCGCTTCGTTTCTTTTAGCACTCCTTATTTAAATGGGGAACAGTTAAAAGAATTATGGCAAAAGAGATTTCCAAGCTTATCAAATGATTTGCATACACTGATGTTAAATATAGCAGAAGATTTAAAACAACAAGTAATCAATGGCTTATTAAGTGAAGAAGCTGCATCTATTCGAAGTTTGCTTGATGCCACAGAATTAGCTCAGTTTATGGATCCGCTTAGAGCCATTCGTTATGCAGTTGCTGAAAAATTAGATGATCAAAGTGAAAAAGATTTAGTGATTGAGTTAGCAAAAACGTGGATGAAGTGAGGTTTTTAAAATGGCCGATCTAAGTCGATTTATACAATTTAATAACGAGCAATTGGATCCTCGATTAATGCTTCATTATGAACAACTCGCTAAAGCGCTTGCGAATGCTCCATTTCTGTCTATAACTGAACGTCAATTAATCGAGATGAAACCACAAGAGCAGCAAATTGCAATGAGTGTATTTTGGCGTCATCGTGATGAGGAGACTACGAATTTAGGTAGGCTTTCGGATATTTATTTACTTACAGTTGGATTTTGGCAAGAGTTTTCAGTTAACGACTGGCTAACTTTTGAGGAAGAAATCCAAGATCATCCATTGAATAAGTTATTCAAACAGTTGGTTCTACTTGTTGAAGAATTTCGATTTATGGATATGGTTGTAAAAAAACGGCCAGGAACAAAAAAGGCTTTCCAAATAAGAAGAAGTGCGTATATTGATTCGCATAAACATCGATTTGAAGTCAATTGTCAAAAGGGATTTGTTGCAGATGCTTTCGTAAATTATCTATATTTGGCAGCCCATGAAGGAATGATGAAACTACCTCAAAATGAAGTAGCTGAAAAATTGGAAGCTGCACTTAGTCCCTTTCAACAAATTTATGATGTGAAATCGACGCAAGATAGTATTAATTTGATTTATCGAGTGATGCCTTATGTAGAGCAAAGTATTACAAAAGATCTAATGCTTAATTATTACGCATTAATGGATTCTATTCCTGAAGCGGCTAAATTTCATGAACATAAAGGTGTCAATGGCCAAGAATGTGGCAATCGACAAGATAAAAAAGATACGATTGAACAGCTATTCCGAACTTGGCATAGAGAGACGAAAGAAGAGACAGGAGTTCATTTACGTTATGAATTAGAACGTGGCAATGCGGGTAAAGCGTTAAGCTTAGAAGCAGAAGAAGGTAAAGACAGCAATGAAATATCAGAGGAGGGGACAGGTGGAGCTCCGAATACGGATGCAAAACCACAGAAGTCTTTAATGAACGAAGTAAAAAAACTTCCTCGAGGCAAACGACAGGCAGGAAAAGAATATGGAGAACAAAATGTTAATGTTGTTTTTGAAGAAAAAAGAATAGATAAGACAAAAGAATTACAGGAACTAACTACATTGGCAACATGGCGTGCAGAACAAGCATCAAGTGTGAAAGCATTGACGACTGAGTTTCGTAAACGAATTACACAAAAAGAAATAGCTAAAAGAGAGCATTTATCAAAAGGTAGACTAGATTCTTCAAAATTAGTCAACTTTCTTTTCGAGGATCGACCAAAACCATTTTATCAAAAAAATGCGCCAGCAAAGCCATTAAATGCCGTTTTTGGATTACTAATTGATGGCTCAGCATCCATGATGGACAAAATGGATGAAACGAAAAAAGCAGTATTGTTATTCCACGATGTATTACGACAATTGAACATCCCTCACGAAATGGTTTCTTTTTACGAGGATGCTTATGAAGCAACACCTGAAATTCAGCCAAATACTTTTGAATGGTTGCATAAATTAGAGGATGGACAGGCAGATAGTGGTACAGCTATTATGTCTTTATCTTCGCATGAGGATAATCGTGATGGATTTGCGATTCGTTGGATGACTAGACGCTTAAAACACCGTGATGAAAAACATCGCTTCTTACTCGTATTTTCTGATGGGGAACCATCGGCATTTGATTATGCACAAAATGGTGTAAAAGATACAGCAGAGGCAGTTCTAGAAGCTGAAAAGCAGAATATTCAAGTGCTTCATTTATTTTTAAATACAGAGATGCCAGGTGAGGAGCAATTACAGCTGTTCCATATGATCTATGGTACGCATACAGTCGCAGCAGATAATGTTGAAAAATTTACAGAAATTACAGTAAGACTGTTGCGAAAGCTGATTACACTTGTCATTCAAAGTCAATAATTATTCCAAACAAAAAGGGAGAGGACAAATAGTTGTCCTCTCCCTTTTAAAAGTTAAAGCTAATATGGTGATCTATCTTGTTGTTTTGTATGAATAGCTAATAGACGTTGTTTTAGATCTTCTTCCATACGTGCAATTTCAATTTCAGCGGCTTTTCGTTTTTGACGGCCATCTGCTTGAATTTGTAATGTTTCTTCGATTGTAGAAATCAGATTTTCTTGTGTTTTCTTCAATGTTTCAATTTCAACTAATCCACGTTCATTTTCCTTAGCGGTTTCGATTGTATTCACTTTTAACATTTCAGAGTTTTTCAGAAGTAAGTCATTGGTAGTCTTCGTAACTTGTTTTTGAGCTTCTACAGCTCTTCGTTGATTATTTAATGTTAATGCAATAGCAATTTGATTCTTCCATAAAGGGATAGCAGTCATAATGGAAGATTGGATTTTTTCTGCTAATGTTTGATTTGTTTGTTGAATCATTCGAATTTGTGGTGCTGTTTGAATGGTGATTTGTCGTGATAATTGTAAGTCGTAAATTCGTTTTTCAAGACGATCCACAAATTGTGCTAGGTCATTAAATTCTTGTACATCCATTTGATCTTGAGACGTCTCTGCTTTTTGTTTTAATTTAGGTAACATTTCTGAGACGATTTCCTCTTTTTTCAGTTCAGCGGCAGCGATATAGACATTTAAAGCTTGAAAATAGGTTTTGTTTTGTTCGTATAGTTGATCTAACATATGAACATCTTCTACAAGCCCTGCTTTAGAATGTTCTAATTGAATACCAATTCGATCTATTTGTGTGCTTAATTTTTGATATTTTGTCATAAGTTCTTGCAATGAACGAGATACTCGACTGAAAAATTTGCGAATACCACTTTTTTTATCTTGTTGGAGTTCCTCTGGATCAAGTTCATTTAATTTTTCCATCAAATCTTTCAGAACATCACCTACTGGACCTATGTCTTTTCTTTGTACATGGTCAAGCATTTGGTGAGAAAAACGAGATAGTTCATTTTGTGCATTTGCTCCATAGGTTAAAATCGTTTCATAATTGCCGACGGGAATTTGATCAGCTAGTTGTTTTGCTTTAATCTGATCTTCTTCTGGTAAACGTTCAAGTACGGTAGCTGTTTTTTTTTCAGCGGGTTTAACACTAGATGGAATCGGTTCGGGTTGTAGTTCAAATGGATTATTAAGTAAATCATCTATCGATTTTTCTGAATTGGAAGATGAATTAGTCATTTAGAGTCTCCTCTCAAAGTAGCGGAAGTTTGTTTTTGGGATGTTGATAATTGTGCGAAATCTAACTCCATTTTAAGTTCTTCTATATCTGTAGCAAGTACTGAATGAAGGTCCTCTTGCATAATATTATTTAAATCTTCTAAAGTTTCACGTGTTTCTTGTAAAGCTAAGTGAACATCTGAACTCTTAATGGGTTGAGATGATAGAAGTGCGTATTTTTCAGTAAGTTCACTAGCAGAATGAAGATGAGCGTAGAAAAATTGCTCGGCATGATAAAATTTTTTAGGGTTTTTGTTTACAATGTTTACTATTCTTTTTGCAAGGCGATTCATCTCAAGCATTTGTTTAAATGTTGAAATCGAACGGACCTTAGTATAATAGCGGTTTAAATTTCTTAGCTCACTTTGTGCTTCATCTAATTGCGATTGAATATGTTTGAATTCTGAACGACTTAGTCCAACTTTTTTTAAGTATCGGAATTGTTGAATGTTCTTAATAATATAGTTTGATGGGAAATAGCTGCATATTGCTAATAAAGAGCTAATCCAAAAATTTACATCAAAATACCACTCACTTATGGTCCATGTAGATAGTAATACGATTATATTGAGAAAACTTCTTAAGATAAATTGTCCAAATTTGAGCAATGATTTTGCCTCCTTCTAACGCTCTTATTTTAAGTACGAATAAAGCGTGAGAAAGTTTCACCTTTTTACAAATAAGAGAGATTAAATTCAGTACATGTGATTTAGTTTATTAAAGATCATTAATGTTATTTTAATATATTTTATAAGTTTTTGCGAAAGAAAAAGCCGACGAAGAATTCTTCCGTGACGGCTCAATTACTTCTTACTATTTAATTTATAGTATTGATCGTTCTTTTTCAATTTTTTCGACTAGATGGTTAATATTAATTAGTACCTTAGATGAAGAAATTTCAATTTGCTTTAATGCATTCTCTGCCTTTTGTATTTGACCGTTATTATATAATTGAACAGCTATTTTTGCTTGATCATGAACTTCTTGATGATAAATGTCAAGTTCCTTAAATGCATTTTCTTTTCCAAATCGATCTAGTGCCTTTTGTGATCCGTACCACTTTCCTAAACGGCACTCTTTATGGGAGGAAACTTCGCTTTCGGATATTTTCTCTAAACCTAAGAACATATTATATATACGCCATTTCCACAGAATATGGTCTGCCTTTGATAATTGTAATAGGGCAAGGCTGGATAGCTGAACATTATTATGATCGACTAGGCTTAGTCTGTAATGATTGATCTGATTACCTAATTGATGAATGCCTGAAGAAGTAGAATGAGCTAGCTCTCTAATATTTTCTTGCAAATCAGTAATTTGAACCATTCGATTTGAAACTTCATCTGCGGCTGCTGCTTGTTCTTCTGAAATAGCAGCTGTATTGGTTACATCTGTATTAATGTCTTCTATCGTTTCAACAATTTGGCTTAATAAAGGTAGAGAATTTTTTGCTTCTCCAGTTGCCTCCTTTATTATATAAGTTGTTTCCGTGATTGAGGTAGCAACGCTTTCAGAGTAATCTTTTAAATGTTGGACATTAGATGAGACTTCACTTAGTGCTGACACTGTATTTTCCGCAAGCTTGCGGACTTCTTGTGCAACAACAGCAAAACCTTTACCGTGTTCACCAGCTCTTGCAGCTTCAATTGATGCATTAAGGGCAAGTAGATTTGTTTGATCTGCTATTCCTTTAATTAAAGTAACAACATTTTCGATATCATTTACACGTTTTTGCAATTCATCAAAAGAATGAACGATAGAAGTAAATGTTTCACCAGTTTTAAATATCTCATTTAAAGCAGAGGAGATTGTATTTTTTGAATTAGTAGCATTTTTTACAGATTCAGATGTCTTTTCAGAGATACGATTAGAGTTTTTGGCAACTTCGCTAATTGATGCTGTTATTTGTTCGGTAGCAGCTGTAGAAGATTGTATTTCTTCAGATTGGCGATCTAAGTTAAGGACTAAATCTTTCATATACATGATTTGAGATGCTGTGTCCATTAAAGAAGAAACTTCAGTTACAGAATGCTCAATCATTCGTTCGGTTACAACTTCAAATAGTAATTCTTGATCGATATTGACAGCAGCTTGAAAAGAACGCATGAAGTCAAATGCTTTTGCAGGTTTAAAGCCAAAGTTATACAATATATGCGTAGTCACATAAAATGCGAATTGGTTAAATAAAACAATTGTTTTTCCAGGTTCATATTTATAATTTCTAAATAAATAGAAGAAACTAACTATTTCATCTACGTAATTTTCGTCTCGTGGAGCATTAAAAAATATATGTAAATAGCGTTCGATATATTTCTCATCAATAAGGTTTTGCTTATTTGGAGAAATCTCTTTTAAATAGGAAATGAAAATTTCTTTCATTGAAGGCGTACAATCTAAAAGCTTCTTATATAATTCAATTAACATCTGTTCGTCTTTACGTTCGAAGTGATTAAATGCTAAGGTTTCTTTAAACCTTCCTTCTATTGATATATCAGTGCCCCTTTCTAATAGCTGGTTCATTTCTAATTTAGGTCTAATTGACGTGAACATAGAGCTCCCCCTCTAATACGTTTGGAATGGTATATATAGTTATTTTAGCATATGTATTACTTATAAAATAGAGATTTAAATGTAATTTGTAAACGTTTCATAAAAAAATTAGAAGGATTGACATAAATGTATAAGATTATCTATATGAAAGCAGATTATGAGCCTTGGTGGCAGTTTGAAGGATGGGAAGAGAGTATTGTTGAAGAGAAAGTTTTTGAAAGTAAAGAAGAAGCAAAAAACTTTTTAAATGCAACTTTAAAAACATTTGAAAAAAAATATATGTATCAAGGGCAAAAGAAAGAACGCTTTTGGGCATTTTGGTCAGATGATGAAATACAATTTTGTGAAGCCTGTGATGATGATATTCAAACCTATCATGGAATTATATGGGAAGAGACAAATTAGACCAAGTTGAAAGTAATAAATTTTTTGAAAAATCTTCAATTTTGTTGACATAGATTTTTAGCGTGTTATACTATTATTAACAAATGAAATTGATTTACCGCAAACTTCCATTCACATATTACAAAAAGTGATCGGCTTGTCATCGGTACTTTATGTAATATGTGAATTTTTGTTTTGGGTATTAATTCTTATTTGTTCACTTTTATTTTTGGAGGTTTTCTCACATGAAACAAGGTACAGTAAAATGGTTTAACTCAGAAAAAGGCTTCGGCTTCATCGAAGTAGAAGGCGAAAACGATGTATTCGTACACTTCAGCGCAATCCAAGGCGAAGGCTTCAAAACTCTTGACGAAGGTCAAAAAGTAGAATTTGAAGTAGTTGAAGGTAACCGCGGACCACAAGCAGCAAACGTTACAAAACTTTAATTTACTGCTAAATAGGGGTAACTCGTTTACCCCTTTTTCTTAAATACCTAGTTTGAAACAAAAGATATTTATGTATTACAAAGAGTAGCTGGCGAATAGATGCTTTTTGTAATATGTAAATCTTTGATCTCGGTTAAAAATTTCGTATTGATTTAAAATATTTTATTTTTTGGAGGTTTCAAACATGAAACAAGGTACAGTAAAATGGTTCAACGCAGAAAAAGGTTTCGGTTTCATCGAAGTTCAAGGTGAAGATGACGTATTCGTACACTTCTCAGCAATCGGTGGCGAAGGCTTCAAAACTCTTGAAGAAGGCCAAAAAGTGGAATTCGAAGTTGTTGAAGGTAACCGCGGACCACAAGCAGCAAACGTTACTAAATTCTAATATCGCTTAATAAAAGGAGCATCCTTAAAGGGTGCTCTTTTTTTATTTATTATTTTTAAATAATGGTTCGAACTAATTATATTTTGAATATTATTTAATAGCCTTTTGTAATATTTATAGCCTATCATCCGTAGGAAAGTATTATTATTATGGATAGTAAAAGTGTAATATATACAATTTTATTTTTATAAAAAAATATTATTTTATAATGCATCAATTTCAATAGTCATTTAGCTTGAACTATTCACTCAATACGTCTTTTTACTATGCTTACTCAAGAGAATTATTTCTATTGAATCATTATCATAATGCAAAATCCATATAAAATTATACAAACATTTAATGATATCCAATTTTGTTCATTGTGAGCGAAAGAAGGTGACTCCTCGAAAATGCATTCGTATTTCAATCGTGCAAGGCTAATTCAGTGAGGCTCATTCAGAGTCCTACGGGAGCAGTTTGAGCTGAAAGCCCCGCAGGAAGAAATTCTTTTGTTAAAAGAATTTCTTGCGACGAAGCTAGAGAAGCGATGCAGGAGTAAGGGACAAAGCCTAAGAACGCCACGTCCTGTGGAAATGGCTTCGTGACCAACATCGTGTTGGCCCGAGGAGATTGAAGCCAAGCCCGTGGAAAGCGCCGTCTGTAGCGTAACATTCCAATCTGAATAGTGAAAAGTTAATGTGTTAAAATGTCCGTTTATAAAAGTCTAAAATGGATCATTTTATTAATAATTATGCAAGAAATCTTAAAGAAGATATAATAGCATGAAAAAAGAGGGGATTAGCAGTCAATTTCTGACAGCTAATCTCCTCTTTTCAATAGGAAGCAACTAATCTAGATAAATTAGTCTAATTTATTTTGCTCTTTCCATTCTAGGTATTCATCATAAGTAAGTTGTTTATCTAAAATAGAACCATCTTCACGAATTTCAATTACACGGTTTGCGATTGTTTGGATAAATTGATGGTCATGAGATGTGAAGAGCATTGCACCCTTAAAGCTAATAAGACCTTCGTTTATTGCTTGAATAGATTCAAGGTCAAGGTGGTTGGTCGGTTCATCTAATAGTAATACATTTGAGTGAGATAGCATCATACGAGATAACATACAACGTACTTTTTCGCCCCCTGAAAGAACCTCAGGAGATTTCTTAACTTCTTCACCACTGAATAGCATTCGACCTAAGAAGCCACGTAGGAATGTTTCTGTTTCATCCTCTGGGGAGAATTGACGTAACCATTCTACTAATGTTTTTTCAGAACCTCTGAAGAACTCATCATTATCAAGAGGGAAGTAGCTTTGAGAAGTCGTTACACCCCATTTGTATGAGCCTTCGAAATCTTCATCTTCACCAGCAACAATTTTAAGGAATGCCGTCTTCGCAATCGGGTTACCAAGAAGAATAATTTTATCTTCCTTGTTCATTGTGAAGCGAATATCTTTAAATTGTGATTCATCTTCGATTGATTTTGATAAACCATCAATAGCCAATACATCATTACCGATTTCACGTTCCATTGAAAAGTTGATGAATGGATATTTGCGGCTTGAAGGTCTGATATCATCTAATTCGATTTTATCGAGCATTTTTTTACGAGATGTTGCTTGTTTTGATTTTGATGCGTTTGCAGAGAAACGAGCAACGAAAGCTTGTAACTCTTTAATTTTTTCTTCTTTTTTCTTGTTTTGGTCATTTAACATTCTTTGTGCTAATTGACTAGATTCATACCAGAAGTCATAGTTACCTACATAAATTTGAATTTTAGAGTAGTCAAGGTCCGCGATATGAGTACATACCTTGTTTAAGAAGTGACGGTCATGGGATACAACAATCACTGTGTTTTCAAAGTTAATAAGGAATTCTTCTAACCACTGAATTGCTTTTAAATCTAAGTGGTTGGTAGGTTCATCGAGTAATAGCACATCTGGTTTGCCGAATAGGGCTTGAGAAAGTAAAACTTTTACTTTTTCAGAACCAGTAAGCTCTGCCATTTTCATGTAGTGCATTGATTCGGGAATTCCTAATCCTTGTAGCAAGATCGCTGCATCAGACTCAGCTTCCCAACCATTCATATCAGCGAAATCGCCTTCAAGCTCTGCAGCGCGGATACCATCTTCGTCAGTGAAAGGGTCTTTCATATAGATGGCATTCTTTTCTTGCATCACGTCATATAATCGTTTGTGACCCATCATAACTGTTTCTAGAACAGAATATTCTTCGTATTCGAAGTGGTTTTGTTTTAAAACAGTAAGACGTTCACCAGGATTCATACTAACATGACCATCTTGGGGTTCGATTTCTCCAGATAAAATTTTCAAAAATGTAGATTTCCCCGCACCATTGGCACCGATTAAACCGTAACAGTTACCAGGTGTAAATTTAATATTAACATCTTCAAATAGCTTACGGTCGCCATAGCGAAGACCTACGTTACTTACTTGAATCATGTAAGTACCTCCTTTTTCACAATGTTACTATTATATCATGGATAATTGGAAAGCTCTATAACATTATGTTATCAAGAGAAATTTACTTCAAAAAATTTTTGAAATAAAAGATTGATCATACATCTGGATGCTGATTAATTAGTTTTGTATTTATAGAAAATTAATTAATATTGTGTGGTCGGTGAGAAGTAGGGGATTAAAGCAAATATAAAAGCGAAGAGAATGGGTATTCCCTTCGCATAAATAAGAAATTATTACTTTTTCATAGAACCAGTTTTTTCAAGTAGGTCATACATTTCAAATGCACGGTTTAAAATATGTGGTGTTTGTGCATTGCCTGTAGCTTCTACTGCAGAATTGTAGTATTCCCAAAGTTGTTCTTTAAAATCAGGGTGCGCACAGTTGTTAATGATTAATGGCACACGTTCTTTTGGTGCTAAACCACGAAGGTCAGCAACACCTTGTTCTGTAACGATAACATCAACATCATGTTCTGTATGGTCTACGTGAGGTACCATTGGAACGATTGAAGAGATTGAGCCGCCTTTAGCGTATGATTTAGTTACAAAGATTCCTAATCGAGCGTTACGTGCGAAATCACCTGAACCACCGATACCATTCATCATTTTACTTCCTGAAACGTGAGTAGAGTTTACGTTTCCGTAAATGTCTGCTTCAAGAGCTGTATTGATTGAGATTAAACCTAAACGACGGATTACTTCAGGGTGGTTTGAAATTTCTTGTGGACGTAATACTAATTTATCCGCATACTGATCAAGATTTTCATATACACGTTTGCCTAATTCTTCTGATAGGGTAATCGAAGTTGCTGAAGCAAAATCAACTTTCCCAGCATCAATCAAGTTGAATACAGCATCTTGTAGAACTTCTGAAAATACTTGTAAATGTTCAAATTCTGAGTCAGCAAAACCATCTAATACAGCGTTTGCAACTGAACCTACACCAGATTGAATAGGTGCTAAAGTTTTTGTTAAACGTCCAGCTTTAATCTCTGAGCTGAAGAAATCTAATAAGTAATTAGCCATTGTTTGTGTTTCTTCATCTGGTGGCACGATAAGAGAAGGTGCATCAGGTTCTTGAGAGATAACAATCGCTTTAATTTTTGAAGGATCAATTTTAATACCTTTTTCACCAATACGATCAGATGCATTTGTTAAAGGTATAGCTTGACGTTCACCTTGTTTTTCTGGGACATAGATATCATGGATACCAATAAGAGATTCAGGATGTGAAATATTTAATTCAATGATGATGTTTTCAGCGACATCAGCAATGATCGGGTTATTACCTACAGAAGTTGTTGGGATTAAATAACCATCAGCTGTGATTGCTGCAGCTTCAAGAATCGCATATTTCATTGGTCCAAAGATTTCTTGGCGGAATTGTTCTGCACCATGAGATAAATGCATATCTGCAAATAGAATTTCACCATTGTTAATCAATGTACGAATTCCTTTATCACCTTGGAATGGTCCACGTTTACGAATAACGCCAGCTTGTGCTAAGAATTGGTCAACTTCTGGACCTAGTGATGCGCCTGTGTACACATCAATTTTAAATTTCTCTGTTTTGGCGCGTTCAACTAGTGCCATTGGAACGACTTTCGCATCACCAGCACGAGTAAAACCACTCATACCTACTACATCACCATTAGAAATAAGTGCAGCTGCTTGATCTGCTGATACTACTTTGTCTGCTAATTCTTTTAATCCAATACGACTTTCGATTGTTGCTTCCATAAATAAATACCCCCTATAATGAAATGTTTCCTCAATCTCATCTAACAAATGAAATATGACATTGTTCAATGTATATGAATTCAATTTCATGATAACTTTTATTTAAAAATAATAGGTAGAATGAGTTGAGAGCTTTTGAAACACTCTGAACATTAAATGTAATCGGTTTCTAACTATATTTATACATAAAATCACTAGAATAATCTACTATTTTCTATAAAATTTATAAAAAAATTTTTTTGAGGAAGAGGATTTATGAAATGGTCAATAGGGAATTTGGCGTTTTTTCAAGAACAAAATTTATTGGATGAAGTAACTGAAAATAGATTTAACTAACTAAAAAGCAGCCTCACTTAGATGGCTGCTTTAGTATATAAACTTTACATTTAGTGTGAATTATTATTTGTTTTTGCCTGCTTCAAGTACAGCAAGTAGAAATTCTGGACCTAGTTCAGATAAATCACAACCAGATGCATTTGGATGTCCGCCACCATTGTAAGCTTTCGCAATTTCAGATAAATTGACTGTATCACCGATTGAGCGAAGAGAAACGCGGTTTTTTACAAGACTTATGATAAATACAGCATCAATTTCTTCGGTGTATTTTTCTGCTAAATGGTTTCCTAATTCACTATAGTAGGAATCGGTTTCAACTACACCGATATTGATTGGTGTCTCATGTCCTTTTAGTTGGAAGTTAGGGACAATTACCATTTGTTTTGATTTTTTCTTTAACACTTTACGTAACTCTTCTTTAGAAAATTCTAGGTAAGCAGTATCTTCGGGCGTAAACAATTGACCATTTAAAATATAATCCATTCGTGCATGGATAAAATCATGTCTTCTTCTTGCATAGAAAATAGTGTTTAGATCAGTTGCTTCTTGAATAGAAAGCACATTCCAATCCCATGTGTCATATAAACGGATATCTTCCACTAGATGTGCTAAACGATCAAAGAACAATTCCTTTTCAATAACTGAATACTCAGTTGTTTTTTCGATATCTTCTATTTCTTCATCTGTTACGTGAATAATAGGGGATACTTCATAGCCTGCATCTTTTAATTCTTTGAAGATCAATGTGGTAGCAGACATTTTAATATCATTTACTGTTGGAAGGACTGTAGCCCAAGTGTATTCATTAAGAGAAACTGCGGAAGCGTGGTGGTCGATTAAAACAACAAAACGACCATCAGGTTTACGATTGATTTTTTCAATCATTTCGGCTGTTTCATCATTAACACTTAAATCAGTAATGATTAATAATTCATGATCATTTAACTCAGCTAAACGAGCTTGTACAGCTTCATCCACTTTACGTGTTTCAACATAATAAGGTGAGTGAGAAATCCCATATGCACGTAAGACTATTGATGGGCCAACACCATCTAAATCAGTGTGTGTAATTAAATGGATATGCTCATAATTTTGTAACCTTTTTGGCAAATTTTTTAAATTCAAGTCTTTCAACGCCTTTCATTTCAAACATAGATATACATTATAACATTTTTTTGCTCGAAATAATCGTTGTGTTATGAAACAAAGTGTACTAAGGATAAAAAGAAGTTAGTCAACAACTTGCTTTGACTAACTTCTTTTTCATGTAATTTTGTAGTAATCCCCTTAAGACTCAAATAATAGGCATGAGGGAGAGATTTTACGTAAAGCTCGATTAGTTCAACTAACACTCAAAACGGAAGAAGGAGAGCCCTCCTGGAGTATTAGTTGAACATTATATGAAGGGGTGTCAAACAGTTTCTTGAGATACATATTTGACACGCCACGAAGTATTAATGGATTGCTGAGAGTTCATTTAAAGTCTTACCGTTATATGTTTGTTTGATCAAACCAACTTTGGGAGCATAGTATGAATAGTTTTTGCCATTACCCTCTTTGACGACAACGACGTTATTGAATGTACCCGCTTTTGTTTTGACCATTTTATTTGTATCAACTATTTTTAAAGTTTGACCATCAAGGCCTTTCCAAGAACTGTTTAGTTTTACGGGATATTTAATTGCTAAAGATGCGATTCCAATATCCTTATATCCAGAGTAAAGGCCTTTTGAAGTTTCGTACTCCATTCTTCCATTTGCATCAGGTTCAGAATTGAAATACCAAAAATTAGTTAATGTTTTATTAGCAGAATAAAGCTTTTTGAATGTTGCTTTGGAATAAGATTTAAAGCCAGAGCCATTATTTTCTGGGGAATAATATGAATATGTTTTTTTTGTGTTCATTGCATAGTGATTTTTTGTATTAGCTTTTGCACTATATAAATATTTTGATTGGATATAACCGGTATCAAATTGTAATGAAACCTTTGACCAGCCATTGTTATAATTTTTTAAGACAACTACACCTTGGTCATTTTTTATAGAATCCATCACATTACTTTTTGTAGAAGCTTTTTCATATATTTTAATTGTTTTATTAGTACGAATTAATTTGAATGATTTAATAGATGCTGTTTTATATGTAGAAGTAGATTCACTTTTAGATGCTTTAGTAATATTTGTAACATTCGATACAGCTGCTGATTCTGTTGGCAATAGTAAAGAAGAAACTGTCCCAAAAGTTAGAGTAGCGATCAAAGTTATTGAAATAATGGATTTATTTTTCATCAGTAATTCCTCCTTGAATAAAATATATATTACAATTGTTACAAAAGGCAAGTAATAATTGTAATAATTTAAAAATGATTATTTAGAAGTATCCTTGTATAGCACATAGGTTTTAATAGAAAAATATTAACTAAGTTAAAAGTATCAAATTAGGGATTTGATTCATTTTTAGTCATATTAATAGACTAGAAAGCATAGGTGGGGGAGATAAAGGAAGTCGTAGAAAATTCTACGACTGTATAAATAAAGATGTTATTTTTTAATATGCTTCAATAATTTTACGGCTTGTCCAATATACTCCTACCACAACGAAAAGTCCGATAATTACTTGTGAAGAGATTATTTTTTCACCGATGAAAATAACAGCGAAAACAGATGCGAATACTGGGATGAAGTTTAAGTATATGCCTGCACGGTTGGCACCCCATCGAACTACACCTGTATTCCAAGCAATAAATGCAACAATAGAAGCTAATATACCTGTATAAAGAATGGCAAATATTGAAGTAACTGACCAATGAATCAGCATAGAAGTTGAGAATGATTCATGGACATAAAACGGTAGTAGCATGATTATTCCTACGGCAATCGAAACAAGAAATGTTGATTGTCCAGGAAGTTCTTTTGCATATTGCTTAATTAATAGTGAATAGATACTCCATAGAACAACTGCAAAGATGACAATCAAGTCACCTTTATTAAAAGTAAAATGCTGCAATGTTTTAAGCGATCCATTTGAAATAATGGTCATTACTCCAATAAATGAAATAGCTGTACCAATCATTTGATTGCGGTTTAATTTTTCCTTAAGAAATATGAATGACAAGATGTAAATAATGACGGGTGTCACCATATTCATCAATGATGCATTAATAGAAGTAGTGTAATGTAAAGCTATGTAAACAAGCGTATTAAAGCTGGCTACTCCAGTAAACCCTAATATTAAAACAATTATCCAATGTTTCTTAATTTGTGGCCAATCTCGTTTAAGTGCAGTATATGTAATCGGAAGAAGTACGATAAATGCAACACACCATCTAAGAAATGCTAATGTAAATGGCGGTAATTCATTTGCGACAGCACGCCCAATAACGAAATTTCCACCCCATAAAATTGTTGCTATTAATAACAGCACAACTGGAGGAATATTATTCATCGAAAGACCTCACTTTATAAAATAAATTATATCCATCTGAATAACCTAGGTATCATTATATTAATTGAAAAAAAGAAACTACTAATTTTTCATATATTTGAATCAATCTAATAATGCAAAGTTTATATAAAATATACGCACATTTAATGATATTCAATTTAGTTCATTGTGAAGCGAAAGACGGAGAGTCAAAGCTTGAGCTGAAAGTCATGCAGGAACGTAGAAAAGGTACTGAAAAAGTAAAATAGATTATAAATTATTATAAAAATCCTCTATTGCTATATTTATTGATGTGGAATTAGCGAAGACTCCTGCGGGAAAGCGAGACAGGTGAGACCCCGCAGTGAACTTAAGGAACGGAGTCTAAGAACGCCACGTCCTGTGGCAACGACTCCGTGACCAACATCCTGTTGCCCCGAGGAGGCTCAACGCTCGCCCGCGGAAAGCGAAGCTAATTCCACATCATGCAGAAAGCAGATTAATACTATTATTTTTGTATTAATTCACTTTTAAGTACATTAAACTAAGTCGACGCAGACCTCACTAATGAGATTGAAGCCTAGCCCATGGATAGGGCCGTCTGTAGCGGAACATCCAATTCTGAATATGGACAACCTAATGCGTTGAGATGTTCGTATTTAAAAACCGAAAATGGATTTATGATATTGATTCTTTCAGATAATTTTCACTAAATCCCTAAAAAATACATCACAACAGGGATACTGAAAATACTGATAATCGTTGTGATAAATGTTGTAAATGATACTAAATCTGGTTCTGTATCAAATTGCAAGGCTAGCATTGTCGTATTTGCTGCTGCTGGCATTGCTGCTTGAATAATTAAAACGGATTTTATCAAATCACTTACAGGCATAAACCACAAAATTGCGGTTGCAACAAGTGGAGATACAATGATACGAAGAAAGCTAACTGATGTAACAAAACGGTATTTAACACGTGTTTTCTTAATGGAAGCGAGTTGCATACCTAATACAAGCATGACAACAGGAATAGAGGCATCAGCAATTAAATCCACGCCATTCATTACTGACTTTGAAATATTTACATGAAACAGTTGTAGCAAAATCCCGATTATACAAGCATATAAAACAGGCATTCTATAAACGTTACGAAGTGCTTGTTTGATAGAAGCTTGTCCTTTCCCGCCAATTGCTGCAAAGAAAATGCCAAGAGAATTCATTAATAATGAATGTAAAACCATGATAATAACAGCTATATGAAATCCTGGAGAACCTAATGCGAACATTACGACAGGTGCACCGTAATTTCCGCTATTCATAAAGACAGCACCAAGCATCATAGCTGAAATTTCAGATCGTTCTGCTTTAAGAAAATAAGCCCAAATCCATGTGAGTATGAACAATACAATGACTAACAAAATTGCAAATATACATATGTATAAATAATCCATTGTCAATGCAGTTGTATAAAATGTACGAAAAGCTAAAAAAGGCGACATTAAATACAACGAAACGGTAGATATGGTTTTAATATCAAAACCGATGATCTTTTGCCCGATATAACCAATAAGGAAAACAATTAATACCGGTAAAATAATTAAAAATAAATCCACTGATTTCACCTCTTACTAGTTTTACCTCTCTTATTATTTCGTGCTCCCAAAGAATGGCAAGATTTATTGTAAGAAAAATGTATAATTATTAGCCAACTTGAGAATTTTTATACTAGAATTAAAATTGGGGTACATAACAAAAAGATATGTACCCTGAGATGAATCCTATTTAAAACTAGAGCGTCTTTACATAAGAATGTGATTACCAATTATCTTGTAGAAACTCATCGCGACCAGATGCAGCACGATCCTTTTTATAATGTTCAGAATTCTTTTTGTAAAAATCTTGATGATAATCTTCCGCTTGATAAAAGGTTTCAGCAGCTCTAATCTCAGTTACGATAGGTTTCTTGAACCGACCGCTATTCGCTAAATATAGTTTGGATTGTTCTGCTGATAATTTTTGTTGTTCTGAATGATAAAATATGGCAGCGCGATAATTGCTTCCGCGATCTTGGAATTGACCTCCATCATCAGTAGGATCAATTTGTTGCCAGTAGACTTCTAATAATTTTTTATATGGGAAGATTTCTTCGTTAAAAATAATCTGGACGACCTCTAGATGCCCAGAGGAACCTTTTTTAACATCTTCATATGTAGGATTTTCTAAGTTGCCACCCATATAACCTGAAGTTACACTATGTATGCCATCCCATTCGACAAATGGTTTGACCATACACCAAAAGCATCCACCGGCAAAAGTAGCAGTTGAAAGAGTTGTTACTGTCATTTATATGACCTCCTCAAGTCAAATTTGGTGTAAATATACTTGCGTAGAATAGTTTCTACATCTATTATGTAGTGTACATGATAACTTCCTAGAAAAAAAGAAGTAATGAAAGGGGAATGTCATATGGACGAAAAGCGTCAAACACATGTCCGTAAGAAAAAAAGAAAATTAAGAAAAGGTCGTACTTTTTTAATCATAGTTATTCTACTAGCTGTTGTTGCTGGTATTTACTCATATACACAATATAAAGCTGGCCTAAAACTAGCATCTAGTACTGGTATAGCAAAAAAAACAGAACAATTTAAAGGAGATACAAAAACGAAATCGAATGTTGAAAATATCCTATTATTAGGCGTTGATTCTCGTGGTGAAGCAAGATCTCGTACTGATTCCATGATATTAGTAAATTGGAACAAAGATACTAATGATGTCAAAATGGTTTCCTTTATGCGTGACATCTATGCAAATATTCCTGGATATCAATCATATAAACTGAATACTGCTTATTACTTAGGCGGTGTACAATTATTAAAAAATACTTTACAAAATACTTTTGATGTAGAAATTAATCATTATGCATTAATCGATTTTAAAAGCTTTGAATCATTAGTGGATATCATTGCACCAAATGGTGTCAAAGTATATGTGGATCATGATATGTCTGAAAACATTGGCGTTAGTTTGAAAAAAGGTGAACAACGATTAAACGGGAAAGAGCTTTTAGGATTTTCACGTTTCCGTCACGATAACCTGGGTGACTTTGGTCGTGTTGATCGACAACAAAAAGCATTAGAAGCTCTAAAAAAAGAAGCTCTTTCACCAGGCAATTTTAAAAACTACCCCAAATTATTAGGTGCTGTTAAAGGTTTTGTAGAAACGGATATTACAAACCAACAAGAATTATCTTTTATACTTCCTATTATTAAAGGTAATATTAAAATGGAACGATTAACGATACCTGTAGAACATAGTTATAGCTATGGCTATTATCCACAAGCGGGTTCAGTACTTGAAATTAATGTTCAACAAAATCAACAAGCTTTAGATAAATTTCTTGGTTCCAATAAGTAATATAAGAGTATAATGGTAAAAAGAAGATAGAGAGAAATAATTTTTTTTGAAAGTGTAATAAAAGAGGGGGAAATTCATTGCAACCAGAAAAACGATCATTTTTTGCAACGAGGTTTATCCAGTTTCTGGGTGGCAAAAATCTGTTGTATGGGTTAATTACATTACTATTATTAGGGGTCATCATTTTAATATATGATAAAATTTCCTTCATCTTTTATCCAATTGTCGTTTTTTTAAGAACTGTTGTTTTACCAGTAATATTAGCGATGATCCTGTATTATTTACTAAGACCGGTTTTACATTTATTGATGAAATTGAAAATCCCGAAAATCTGGGCGATCCTCATTATATATGTCGTAGGTATAGGTCTTATCTCTTTGTTTGTTACACTTGTATTTCCATTTTTAAAAGGTCAATTTATGAATTTGATACAAGAGTTTCCGACTTACTTTATGCAAGTTGTTCATTCAGTTCAAGACGTGATTGAGAGTTCAAGTTTTAGTGAAACATTAGCAAAATACAATTTTGATTTGAATGAAGTGTTAAATAATATTTCAAATCAATTAAATGACACTGTAAAAGATGCAGCAAAAGAATTAGGATCTGGTTTAGCAACCGGTGTTACGGGCTTTATCTCAACTTTGACTGGGATTGTTTTGGCAATCGTTACAGTTCCATTTATCTTGTTTTATTTACTAAAGGATGGAGAAAAGTTACCAAAATATATACTGAAACTTCTTCCACCACGTATGCGTGAAGATACTGCACATGTATTTCATGAGGCAGATCACCAAATTAGTAGTTATATTCAAGGTCAAATATTAGTTGCATTTTGTATTGGAGTCATGGTGACAATTGGTTTTTTAATCATCGGTTTAGATTATGCAGTTGTTTTAGGGGTCTTAGCGATGTTAACAAGTGTTGTGCCATATTTGGGTCCGATTATTGCGATAACACCAGCAGCTATTATTGCAGTTGTAAATGCTCCAATTATGTTGCTAAAATTAGCTGTAGTTTGGACGGTTGTCCAATTAGTAGAAGGTAAATTTATCTCACCACAAATCATGGGGAAATCACTCCACGTACATCCGATTACGATTATATTCGTATTACTTACAGCAGGCTCTCTCTTTGGTGTACCTGGTGTTGTTCTTGGAATCCCAGGATATGCAGTTTTAAAAGTATTTATAACACATCTATTTTATTTATTTAAAAAACGTTATAACAAATACACCGATAATCCAGAATTAGAATATGAAATAAAAGATTGGAAAAAATAAATCATAATGAAAACAAAGACATTCTGTTGACGTTCAATCGTCTGCAGGGTGTCTTTTTTTATGCTTGAATAATGAATAAGAATCCTATTTTGATAAAAAATTCAATAAATAATAAAAATACAATTGACTTTATAAATATTCAGAAATATAATAGTTACATCATAAACAAGAGGTGAGAGCAATGCAGGTTGGTATAATTGGAGCTACAGGGTATGGAGGTTTAGAATTATTAAGGTTTTTGTATAATCATTCAGAAGTTGAAAACATCCATCTATTTTCTTCTTCAGAAGATGGGGTGAAATTTTCGAATAAATATACACATCTACGAAAAATTATAGACCAACCATTACAAAAAATTATACCTGAAGCATTGCAAAAACTAGATGTTATCTTTACAAGTACACCATCTGGCGTATCAAGCAAACTAATTCCAGAAATTTTGACGGAGAAAGTAAAAGTGATTGATCTTTCTGGTGACTTCCGCATTAAAGATGCAGAAGATTATGAAAACTGGTATGAATTATTACCAGCACCACAAAAATTACTGGATCAAAGTGTATATGGATTAACAGAATGGAATGGAAAAGAAATTCGAAAAGCCAATCTGATCGCAAATCCTGGTTGTTATCCAACAGCTGTTTTATTGTCGCTTCTTCCGCTATTGCATGATCAACTAGTAGATTCAGAGAATTTAATTATCGATGCGAAAAGTGGAATTAGCGGAGCGGGTAATAAACCGAATGCAAATAATCAATTTTGTGAAACAAATGATAATACATCAATTTATAAAATTAATAAACATCAACATATTCCAGAAATTGAGCAGGCAATCTCAATGTTCGCACATTCAGATCATCCGATAACCTTCTCAACACATTTGGTTCCAATGAATCGAGGAATTATGGCTACTAGTTATGCAAAATTACAACAAGGTGTAACAAAAAGCGATCTACTAAATAGTCTTCATAGTAAGTATGATCATCATCAATTTATTCGAATTATTGGCGATGCAACAAAAGTTAGTACGACTCAAGTTCGTGGAACAAATTATTGTGATATTCATATAAATGTAGACGAACGAACAGGTCGTGCCACAATTATTTCGGTGATTGATAATTTAGTTAAAGGTGCAGCTGGCCAAGCAATTCAAAATATGAATTTAATGTTTGGACTAGAAGAATCACAAGGATTAACACAAATCCCAATTTGGATTTAAGGAGCGAAGAATATGACTTTAATGACAGAAAACCTAAAGAGAAGTGCAAGCCTTAATATCATTTCACCAAAAGGATTTAAAGCAGCGGGAATCCATTGTGGTGTAAAACATAAAAAGAAAGACTTAGCGATTTTAGTGAGCGATGTGCCAGCAAATGTAGCAGGTGTGTTCACTACAAACGTGATCAAAGCAGCGCCATTATTATTATCCAAAGAAGTGGTGCACAACACGGGTAAAATGCAAGCGATCATCGTCAACTCAGGAAATGCCAATGCATGTACAGGGAAACAAGGTGTAGAAGATGCTTATACAATGCAGAAATTAACTGCAGAAAAATTGGGGATTTCTTCAAACTTGGTAGGTGTTTGTTCAACTGGTGTTATCGGTGAATTAATGCCAATGGATACAGTTAAAGCAGGAATAGCTAATATCGAAGCAGGCTCTCAATTAGAAGATGCTCTAGATTTTTCACAGGCCATTCTTACTACAGATACAGCAACAAAGCACACAGCTTATTCGATAAAAATTGATGGCAAAGAAGTGATCTTAGGTGGAGTTGCAAAAGGGTCTGGCATGATTAAACCGAATATGGCAACTATGCTAGCATACGTTACAACAGATGCGAATATCAGTCATGAAACATTACAAGGATTACTTTTAGACACGACAGAAAAAACATTTAATGCGATTACAGTTGATGGTGATACGTCTACTAATGATACTGTACTTGTTCTTGCAAACGGTTTGGCTGGAAACAATGAGTTAACACCTGCTCATCCTGAATGGAATGTTTTCACTGAAGCATTTAATGCAGTTTGTGAAGATTTGTCTAAAATGATTGCAAAAGATGGGGAAGGTGCTACAAAACTAATCGAAGTCACTGTTACAGGCGGAAAAACAGATTTAGAAGCATTGCAAATTGCAAAAACGGTGGTCGGGTCATCCTTAGTAAAAACAGCAGTGTTTGGCTGTGATGCGAACTGGGGAAGAGTCATTTGTGCTGTAGGATACAGTGGTATGATAGTTAATCCTGAAACTATCACCATCCAAATCGGTTCAACTACTGTTGTAGAATTCGGTGAACCAATTCAGTTTTCAGAGGTAGAGTTAAAGGAATATCTAAAACAAAATGAAGTGAAAATTGCTGTAGATATGGGAATTGGTGAAGGAAAAGGAACAGCATGGGGGTGCGATTTAACATATGACTATGTACAAATCAATGCCACATATAGATCCTAAGATAATTGTCATCAAACTAGGTGGTAGTATGTTAGAAGGCCTTGAATCATGTTTTTTTGAAGCTCTTAAAAAGTATCGAATGGAAGGCTTTCAGATTGTCATTGTCCATGGTGGCGGACCAATGATTAATGCAGAATTGGAAGAGAATAACATTGCCTATAAAACGGTTAATGGTATTCGCTATACTTCAAAAGAAGCGGTTGGAATTGTACAAAATGCATTAGTTGAAAAAGTGAATCCTTTTTTAACAAAACAACTCAATTCAACGAGTATTCAAGCTATAGGACTAAACGGTATAGATAGTAGCATTTTTGAAAGTGACTTTCTTGATCAAAATGTATACGGATATGTAGGTAAAATAAAAAAAGTTCATCATGAAAAAATACAAAGCTATTTACTATCTGGTCAATTACCTGTTATTGCTTGTTTTGGCGCAACAAACAGTGGAATCCCTCTTAACATCAATGGGGATACAGTGGCCAGTGACATTGCGTTAGCTATAGGGGCTGAAGCCTTGGTTCTTGTTACTGATACAAACGGTATTAAGATACATGGTGAGGTACAACAAGAAGTTCATCCAGAAAAAATTGATCAATGGATCGAATCAGAAGATATATATGGTGGTATGATTCCGAAAGTAACAGCAGCGATTGAATGTTTAGAAGCAGGAATTCCGGAAATTCATATTGTAAACCAATATTTTGAAGGAACAAAAATTGCAAAAGAGGGTGTCCGTATATGAGCGCATTATTCGGAAATTATACAAGAAGACCAATTCAACTTGTTAAAGGGGTAGGTACCAAAGTATGGGATGAAAAAGGAAAGACTTATTTAGATTTCACTAGTGGCATTGCAGTACTAAGTCTTGGTCATGCAAATCCTATTTTAGTTGATACCATTAAACATCAAAGTGAACTATTATGGCATACTTCTAATTTATTTGAAAGTAAGTACCAAGAACTATTAGCTGAAAAATTAGTAAAGGATACACAATTATCACATGCATTTTTCTGTAATAGTGGTACTGAAGCAAATGAAGCAGCTATAAAATTGGCAAGAAAACATACAGGTAAACACAAAATCATTACCTTTTTACACTCTTTTCACGGTCGAACTTTCGGTGCAATGTCAGCAACAGGACAAGATAAAGTACATAGTGGTTTTGGACCGATTGTTGAAAAATTTGAATATATTCCTTATAACGATGTAGAAGCTATACTTGCTACAGTTGATGACGAAACAGCAGCGATTATGTTAGAAGTGGTTCAAGGCGAAGGTGGGGTTCATGGCATTACACTTGAATTTGCTGAAGTAATTCAAAAGGTCTGCGATGAAAAAGGTATTTTATGTATTGTTGATGAAGTGCAAACTGGTATTGGTCGATCAGGTACAGCTTATGCTTATATGCAAACAGCCCTAAAACCCGATATTGTAACACTTGCTAAAGGCTTAGCTGGTGGTTTCCCAATTGGTGCGATGCTTGGTACAGCAGAATTATATGATAGTTTTGGTCCCGGTACTCACGGCTGTACTTTTGGTGGGAATCCATTAGCTATGTCAGTTGCAGCAACTGTTGTAAATGAAATTTTTGATGCTACTTTTTTAGAAAGAGTAAAGAAAAAATCCCAATATTTAAAGGAGAAATTAATAGAAGCATTGCCTGAATCAGTTGAAGTTAGAGGAATGGGCTTACTACTAGGTATGACTTGTGAAAATTCTACTGTAATCGTTGATACTGCAGAAAAGAACGGCTTATTACTCGTAGCAGCTGGCGAAAATGTTGTTCGTCTTTTACCGCCACTAACCGTAACCTACGACGAAATAGATGAGGCAGTTGCAATTTTACAAGCTATAATTCCGGCTACAACATCAGTGAAATAACATCAGTGAATTAAAGCGCTCAGAGAACCGCCATTCACAAGCAAATAACCTCTTTTTAGTGCTTCCAATAAGCGGAAAGGAACGGGTACCTTTCACTTATTGAAAAGCACTATTTTTTTTGGAGGTATAGAAAATAGTTTAGATAGGTAGAGCAAAGGATCTCTCAAATTTGAAAATAATATATAATAGAAGTAAGGGGGAATATTTCATGCAGTATCAATGTATAGAAGGTCAAATTTTAAATATTGAAGAGGATACTAGGATTATGTGCCAGCTTAAATACTCCGATGAAACGATTCTTTTGAAATTACAACCTCATATCCCTCTTGTAAATGGACGAAGTTTTGCTATATTACAATTTAAAGATATAAAGGTTGGTAATTATTTTAAAGCATACATTCAAAATTCAAAATTTGGATCAAGAAAGAGTTCATTAGAATTCAAGCCTTCAATTCTAGTGGTAAATGAAGGAGAAAACTTTTTTGCAGTAGCTGTTGGTCAATTTGATAATGAGACAAATATGGTTGGCAATCAAGTACGTACAAGAATAAATGAGAATGCTGTTATTTGGTCATCGCAAGGGTTTTTGAAATACAGAAGTGAAATCTTTGCAAATCATGAAGTGGCAGTTTTATATAAATTCAGTACACTTTCAATTCCACCACAAGCAACTCCTCAGCTTTGGATTATTTTGTGAGAATAAGAGAAAAAAATAAGTAACGAAAAATACAATTTTAAAATTTTATATCTAGAATTATGGATATATAATAAAGCTATCTTATGATAGCTTATTTTTATTTTTATTATAAACCTCGATAGTCTATATAATAAAAAAAGAATTTACAATAAGAGATAAAATTAAATTGGACTATTTAACAAGTTTATTAATGTTGTATTGCAATAGAGTCGAGTGATGTATATTAAATCTTCAAAAGGAATGTTTACTAAGACAATCTCCGCAAGTAGAGAGCAGCAAAAACTTTTACCTTGAACAGTAAGAGTCATAATTAAAAATGTTGAAGATCATTAAAGAAAGCTAAAACTTATTTTAACTCCCGAAGCATAAAAAAACCGAGCCTGCATCAAGCAAGCTCGGTTTTTTAAACTTACAAGTTTCTACGAATTCACATTAAGCTTCAATCTTAGAAAGTTTTCCAAGACGTTCAACTGCTTCACTTAATAATACTTCATCTTGAACTAATGCTATACGGACATAATTTTTTCCAGCTTCCCCGAAGATTGAACCAGGTACAATTACGACTCCAGTTTCTTCAATCACCTTGAAAGCAAAATCGATATCATTCAGTTCTTGCATTGGATATTTTGCCCAAACGAACATACCCCCATTTGAAGGTGTAACTGTCCAACCAATGTTATTTAAACCTTCCATCAAAGTACGATGGCGCTTTGTGAATATAGCACGTAAACGATCTGTAATTTCTTCAGCGTTATCTAAAGCCACACAAGCGGCATCTTGAATAGGTTGGAAAGTACCAAAGTCAAGGTTTGATTTAAGCTCTTGAATAATAGAAATCATTTCAGCATTTCCTGCGATATATGCGATACGTGATCCAGCTAAACTAAAGCTTTTTGATAGTGAATTAATCTCCATACCAACTTCTTTAGCACCAGGAGTAGATAAGAAACTCATTGGTTTACCACCATCAAAATAGAACTCTGAATATGCAGAATCATGAAGAACGATAATATTATGTTTTTTTGCAAATGCAACGACTTTTGCAAAAAATTCTTCAGATGGCATAGCAGGTACTGGATTACCAGGTAAATTTAAAATCATCAATTTAGCTTTTTCTGCAATTTCCGTAGGAATTGCATCTAAGTCTGGTAAAAACGAGTTTTCTTCTAATAAAGGCATATAATAAGGAATCGCTTCGGCTAAGTGAATACCGGCATCATAGGCTACATAGGCGGGATTAGTCGATAAAACATAATCCCCAGGGTTACAAAAAGCCATTGGTAAATGGACTAAACCTTCTTGTGAACCCATTGTTTGAATAATTTCTGTTTCGGGATCTAAATCTACATTGCTGCGGCGTTTATAGTAATTTGCTACAGCTTGATAGAATTTTTTTGTTCCGCCTAAAGTATAACCATAAGAACTTTCCAAAGCTGCTTGTTTTGAAAGCTCCATACGAACCTTCTCATCTGGTGGTAGATCTGGGCTACCTAGACTTAAATCAATTATCTTTGTGCCAGTAGCTGCTTTACGAGTGGCGGCGGCCTTTAAATCTCCGAATATTGCTTTTGGAAACATAGCCATTTTCTTTGATCGTTCGATTTTCACTAGTAAGCACTCCTTAGTTGAAATATAAATTTAACAAATATTCTACCATAGTTATCTATTATATAACAGAGAAATATATATAAATTAAAAAAATATAAATAATTTGGTTATAACTTGAAGTATAGTATATATCGATTTTAGAAGTATCATATTCCGGAAAAATTAAGTATTAGTGTGAATTTTCTTAAAAAATAAAATTATTTGTGAAGTATTTTGTCGAAATTTGTTATACTATTGAGGTGGAAAAATTCATGAGTCTATATTACCTGTTTAATGTTAATAATTTATTACTATGGGGCTTAGAAGGGAAAAGAATAAAATGGGTAAAACAATTAAGTGGAAAATTATAAGTACAGTTATTTTTCTGGTTGCTGTAGGATTATTTTTACTGAATATTGTCAGTACATATACAGTAAATAAAAAAACAGATGCTAGTTTAATCGACCAAAGTCAAGTACTGGTAACTGAAATGTCTTCATCAATTGAAAATTATCTTGGTAACTATGAAAAAGGTCTTATTCAATTTTCTAAATCAAGTGAAGTTCTTAATTATAAAGGCAAGTCATCGAAAAAAATCTTAAATGGAAAGTTCAATGATTTCTTATCAATCTATAACTCAACAACTTCTGTATACTATGCACAATCAAACCGACATTTAGATATTATGCCCGAAGTTGATTTAGGTTCTGATTTTGATCCTACATCACGAGATTGGTATAAAAATGCTTTCAATAATCCAGATCAAGTATATTGGACTGCTCCTTATATTGATCAAGCAACAAAGGAATATACGATTTCTGCTGCAAAAGCTGTGGTGAAAGATGGCGAAGTTATTGGTGTAGTAGGGACTGATATTTTGTTATCAAACTTATCTAAAGAAATTTCTAAAAGGGAACTTGGGTTTAATGGTTATCCAGTGATTATCGGTAACAATGGTACAGCAATTGTACATCCGACAAAATCTGGTCAAGATTTGTCTAAATATTCATATGTCAAAAAAATATTTGATAGCAGTAAAGAAAAAGGCGTTGTATATGATGACGAAGAAGGTAAATCGTACATAACTATTTACAATACTTTACCTAACTTAAAGTGGAAAATTGGGGCTGTTTATGATGAAGGGCAAATTCACAAAACAGCTACAGATATCCGAAATATCTTTGTTATTGTATCAATTATTCTATTAGCTATCCTTTTTGCTGCACTAGTAGTAGTTATTGCCAAAATTACAAAACCAATAGGTGTATTAAGAAAGTTAATGGATCAAGTTGCAAACGGTGATTTAACCGTTCGCTCAAGATACAAAGGCAATGATGAAGTAGGTCAGCTGTCTGAAGATTTCAACAAAATGACAGAAAATATGAGTTCAATTATACGAGTTGTAAAAGATTCATCTTTTGAAGTGAATGATAACTCGATCAGATTAAACGCTTTAGCTGAGGAGACCAATGCTTCAAGTGAAGAAGTTACAGCTGCTATAGGTGAAATTGCTGAAGGTGCAAGTAATTCTGCGGGTCGTGCAGAAACTGCGGGCGAACATGCAAATTCGTTAAGCATCCAAATTAATGATATTCACGAAAAATCTATTGGCATGAAGGTTATCGCAGAAGAAGCGCAACAAGTAAATAAAGGCGGCCAAAAGCAAATAAATAAATTACAATCCACATTCGCTGAGTCGGAAAATAGTATGTCAGAAATGGCAAAGGTAATTTTAGCTTTGGAAAGTAAAATCAACTCAATAAATAGTGTTATGCAAACAATAATGGATATTTCAAATCAAACAAATTTATTGGCTCTTAATGCTAGTATTGAAGCAGCAAGAGCAGGAGAACACGGAAAAGGCTTTGCTGTCGTAGCAGAAGAAGTTCGAAAATTAGCAAAGCAATCAGCAACGGCAACTGAAGAGGTTCGAGAAACTGTCAATGCATTACAATTAGAATCAAAACTAGTAACAGATCAAATGTTAGCAACCAAAAAAACTTTCCATACACAAAATGAAGTGGTAGAAATCACAAGTGAAACTTTTGGTAATATTTCGAATCTAGTTCTTCGTCTTGAAGAATCAATCTCTGAAGTTTCTAAAGATGTATTGGAAGTAACGAATTTTAAAGATGAAGTAGTTGATATTATTCAACTAATGGCAGCAACTTCTGAAGAAACAGCAGCAGCATGTGAAGAAGTAAGCGCCTCTTCAACAGAACAACTAAATGCGATCGAATCGATTTCTGTATCTGCTGAAAACTTAACTCAATTAAGTGAAAATCTTTCAAAAGCCGTTAAAAAATTTAATATAGATTAATACATTAATAAAAAGGTTATTAAAATTGACTTGAAAACCCAAATGTTTAAGTCTAACATTTGGGTTTATTACTTAAATTGTGTGTGAAATCTCAATACCTATAAAATTAATGTGTTTGGTAACCTTTATAAATCAACGTTTATTTTTGAAATTTAATTTTCAGAAAAGTTTGCATTAATAATGTTAACATGTTAGGATTACATTAATTACATAACTCTTATCAAGAGAAGCTGAGGGAAATGGCCCGACGAAGCTTCAGCAACCTCTGCATTGCAGAAAGGTGCTAAGTCCTACAAGACATTCGTCTTGGAAGATAAGAAAAAGAAGCCCAGATTTTAAACCTCTTTTCTTATCATAGAAAAGAGGTTTTTATTTTATTATGAAAAGGAGTGTTCACGAATGCCAATTAATATTCCAAAAGATCTACCTGCCACAGAACTTTTAAAGAAAGAAAAAATCTTCGTAATGGATGAGGATCGTTCAAATAGCCAAAATATACGTCCTTTAAATATTGCAATCTTAAATTTAATGCCTCAAAAAGAGAAAACAGAATTACAGCTTCTTAGATTACTAGGAAACACACCTTTACAAACAAATGTTACGTTTTTAAACACTGCAACACATGAATCAAAAAATGTTAGCAAATCTCATTTAGAAACATTCTACACAACTTATGAAGAAGTAAAACATCGAAGATTTGATGGTCTTATTATTACCGGGGCACCAATCGAACTAATGGAATTTGAAGACGTCGACTTTTGGGATGAGATTCAAGCGATAATGGATTGGTCAAAATCAAATGTTACCTCCGTATTGCATATCTGTTGGGGGGCACAAGCAGCGCTTTATCATCACTTTGGAATTGGAAAGTTTCCATTACCAGAAAAATGTTCGGGAATTTATCAACATACTGTGAATGATTCAACAATCAAATTGTTAAGAGGTTTTAATGATGTATTTACAGCACCCCATTCACGGAACACTTCCGTTTCGCTTGAAGAAGTTGAAGCACATCCAGATTTAACTGTATTATCAGCTTCAGATGAAGCAGGGCTATTTATGGCCATTTCAAACGATGAAAAATTAATAATGGTGACTGGACATTTAGAATATGATGCAGACACATTGAAGGAAGAATACGAACGAGATGTTGCAAAGGGTTTAGATATTGCCGTTCCAGAACATTACTTCCCGAATGATGATCCTACAAAAACACCATTAAATATATGGCGTTCACATACACATCTATTATTTTCAAATTGGTTAAACTACTATGTTTACCAAGAAACACCATATGAATGGGAATAATGAATTCATTAATAGTTATAGTAGCCATGTGGATTCATAATTTAGAAAGTTGAACATTGTATCAAAAGAGTTTATACATCAAGCGTGTAGATTAGTATAAAGTAGGAAGAATATTCTTCTGAAATCTAACTTTCAAGGTGCTTGAATTTCATTGTTTATTGATTGTAGCGGAGGATTGCTCGACTCCCGCGGGAAAAGCGTGGTAGCTGAGACCCTGCACGTAGCGTAGCGAAGGAAGCGGCTCAGCGCACGCCCGCAGGAAAGCGAGCAATCCGTAGCGGAAATCGGTTGATCATACATTTTTTATAGGGAAATCTGGATAATCATCAAGCGTGTTTTTAAATTAAATTTTTGATAAAAATCCAAAGAATTCTGTTCAATTTGCTACAAAATAATAGTTTACCGCTGAGTAGAATTCAATATCTTTCAGCGGTTTTTCATGCCCAATTACATAAGTATCTATGATGATTTGCTATAATAGTTGTAATGGATGTAAGAAATGAGGAAATCATTATGTTTAAAACAATTGGTGTTTTAGCACATGTTGACGCAGGGAAAACTACTTTTTCTGAACAATTGCTCTATCATACAAATAGTATAAAAGAACGTGGACGTGTCGATCACAAAGATGCATTTTTAGATAATCATGCAATAGAACGAGAACGAGGGATTACCGTTTTTGCTGAGCAAGGTCGTATCGTAATCGGGGATGATACATATACAATTATCGATACACCAGGGCATGTCGATTTTTCTCCTGAAATGGAAAGAGCGATTCAAATATTGGATTACGCAATCGTTGTTGTCAGTGCAGTGGATGGTGTCGAGGGCCATACAGAAACAGTTTGGCAACTTCTTAGAAAATATAATATTCCTACTTTTATTTTTATCAATAAAACTGATCGTGAGGGTGCGAATGTTGCTGGAGTAATTGAAGAAATGCAGCAGGAATTATCACAGAACATTATTTCTATTACAAATCAACTAGCGGACCATTCGATTTCAGATCAAATACTTGAATTTATTGCTGAAAGAGATGAAGAACTATTCGAAAAATATATGGAACAAGATATAAATAATCAACAGTTTCTTCAAAAATTTCAACAGTTAATTATAAAAGGAGAGGTATTCCCCTGTGCTGAAGGCTCAGCATTAAAAGATATTGGGGTCATTGAATTTTTTGAGCAGATTATGACTCTAACTCAAACGAATTTTAATAGTGAAGCTCCTTTTACTGCAAAAGTTTTTAAGATTCGGCATGATGATAAAAAACAGAGATTTACATTTATGAAGGCTATGACAGGAAAGTTAAAGGTTCGTGATGAACTACATTTTGGTGAGATTTCTGAAAAAGTAACAGAGATTCGCCTATATAATGGGGAACAATATGAGGTTGTGAAAGAAGTAACAGCTGGAGAAATTTTTGCAGTAACAGGCATCACTCAAGCCACAATTGGAGATGTAATCGGAGGAACTGATCCTGAAATTAAACAAATCTTTGAACTCGTACCTACATTACAATCCAAAGTGGTCAATGATGGAACTGAACATATAAAAGATGTATTAGCTAATTTCAGACTACTGGATGCTGAAGACCCTTCACTGCATGTTTTATGGAGCGAGAAATTCCAAGAAATTCATGTCCATGTTATGGGTGTTATTCAATTAGAAGTGCTCGTCGAAGTTGTAAAGGAACGATTTGGACTTCAAATTCATTTTGATAACCCTCAAATTTTATATATGGAAACAATCGATAATTCAGTAACAGGATATGGACATTTTGAGCCTTTGAAGCATTATGCTGAAGTGCATTTACGCATGGAACCAGCTAAAAAAGGTACTGGAATCTTATTTGAAAATATGTGTCATGCAGATGATTTATCAGTAGGACACCAACGATTAATTGAACAGCACATTTTTGAAAGAGAACATCATGGGCTTTTAACTGGATTTCCGATAACAGATATTAAATTTACTCTCGTCACTGGCCGAGCCCATATTAAGCATACTGAAGGTGGCGATTTCAGGGAAGCAACATATCGTGCCATTCGACAAGGTCTTGAACAAGCTGAAAATAGACTTTTAGAACCTTATTATACATTTAAAATGAAAGCTTCAAGTGAGTTTGTTGGGCGCATGATGACAGATATTCAACAGGCAAGCGGGGAATTTGAAGCACCTAGTATAATAGAAGAAAAAGTAATTATTAAAGGTCGAGCACCTGTTTCTACTTTTATGAATTACAGTACCACATTTGCAGCATATACAAATGGGAAAGGTGCACTTTCTTTAACCTTTAGTGGCTATGATTCTTGCCATAACACAGAAGAAGTAATTGAGAATATTGGATATAACAAAAATGCAGATTCAGAATACACATCATCAAGCATTTTTTGTGCAAAAGGAAAAGGTTATCCGGTGCCATGGGATAAAGCAGAAGCAGCGATGCATTGCTTAATAAAATAGAAAAAAGGTGTTGATTGGTGAAAAATGGCCAATTAGCACCTTTTTATATATGAAACTATTTTTAGAAGTTTACTGATGAAAGCACCGTATATTTTTTCATTTACTTTTATCATTTGTAGTAGATTTCAAACGTTCCGCTACTTTACCTAGCTCGGTATTAAGCTGGTATTCAAGCAAATGGATGAAATTAGTAGAAGTTCTTGAATGAGAGTTTGTTGCATAAATATTAAGATGATAGCACACTGGAATATTTCTGGTTAATGTTTTATATATATTACTATATAAGGGAAAATATTGTTTATTTGGTATAATGATTAAGAGTTCAATTTATATAAGTAAAAATAAAGATTTTAGGGGGAGAATATGAAAAAATTATGGTTTTTACTTGTTATGGTAATTTTGTTAACTGCTTGTGGATCAAAAGATGAAGTAAAAAAGGAGGGGGGAAAGATGGATGAAAAATTTTTAGGTGAATGGGCAGGGGATATTGAAATACCTCAATCACCATTGACGATTAATTTGAAGTTAGATTCAAATGAAGGATCTTTATCTGTCCCAGTACAAGGATTAAAGAATTATCCTTTTGAAAGTATTACTTATGATGGAAACAAAGTAGATATCATGATAAATTTACAAGGTTCCAAAATTAAAATCTTAGGAGAACTAAAGAAAGATATTATTGAAGGGACGTTGATACAGAATGGCCAAACTTTTGCGTTTAAATTAAAGCCATTTGAAGAACAGCCATTATTGTATAATGAGCTTTCGATTCCAGTTGAAAATGGACAACTGAAATCAGCGTTGCAAAAACCTACTAAAAACGAAAAATCATACCCAGTAGCGATTATTATTTCAGGATCAGGCGCAACAGATAAAGATGGTAATACTGCTGGAATGGGTAAAAATGATAGTTTGAAAATGTTAGCTGAAGGTCTTGCAGACGAGGGTATCGCTTCCATTCGATATGATAAACGTGGGATTGGCGAGAATATTTCTTTAATTAAAAAGGAAGAAGATTTATCAATAGAACAATATGTAGATGATGTGTTGAAAATCATGGCATATATAAAATCAAATCAGCAATTCAAAGAAATTTACATTATCGGACATAGTGAAGGTTCATTAATAGGTATGCTTGCAGCAAAGAATGCAGATATAGCTTCATTTATATCGCTTGCAGGTGCCGGTAGACCTGCAGATGAGCTGTTATTAGAACAATTAGAAGGACAATTAACACCTGCATTAATGACAGAAACAAAAGATATCTTAAGTTCATTAAAAAATGGGCAACCCGTCCAAAATGTATCAACAGAGCTTCAAGCATTATTTAGACCTTCTGTACAACCCTATTTAATGTCATGGCTGAAATATGATCCGTCAAAAAGTATTCAGGATGTAAAGTCTCCTGTTTTTATTATTCAAGGCACAAATGATTTACAGGTATCTGAGAAAGATGCACAGGCTTTAAAAGCGGGAAAAAATAATGCAAAATTAGTATACATAGATGGGATGAATCATGTATTAAAAAATGCTCCGGCTGATAAAGCGGGGAATATTGCTACTTATACGAATCCAAAATTACCGTTGCATGACGATCTTGTTCCGTCAATAGTAAAATTTATCACTAAATAAAGGATTCAATTGAACAAAAGATGATTACTGAACTGAACAGTAATCATCTTTTATATTATTTCGAAAACTATATTGTGTTTTTACATCCAAGAGAGTAATATTATGGGAAATATTATGTCTCTTTCGAAATGAGGTGTATAGTATGAAACTTGTTTTACTATTTGGTCCACAGGCAGTAGGAAAGATGACTGTTGGACAAGAGCTAGAGAAAATTACACAGTTAAAGCTATTCCATAATCATATGACAATTGATTTGTTAGAACCGTTTTTTGGATTTACTCCAGAAATGTGGAGATTAACAACTCAATTTAGAGAAGAAATTTTTAAATCATTTTCACAGAGTGATCAATTCGGTATGATTTTTACATTTGTTTGGGCATTTGATCTAAAAGAAGATTGGGGTTTTATTGAGAAAATATGTGATATTTTCAGCTCGAATGGAGCAGAAATTTACTTTGTAGAATTAGAAGCAGATGTTGAAGAAAGACTAAAACGAAATGTATCAGCAAATAGACTTGAGCATAAACCAACAAAGAGAAATATTACTCAATCTGAAGCGCACCTGCTAAGCAGTATAGAACAATATAGATTGAATTCCAAAGAAGGTGAAATCAGACAAGAAAATTATTTGAAGATTAACAATTCAAATTTATCTCCAGATGAAGTGGCACAGATAATTACAAAACGGTTTGAAATCTAATTATATTAAGTAAATATAAATAAGGGTGAAAGAAGGTATATAAAATGATCATTCGAGAAGTTGAAGAACAAGATGCAGAGGCTTTTTTGAAGTTACTATGCGAAGTTGATGAATCCAATAATATGTTGTTTAGTCCTGGTGAGAGAAAAACTACTGTCGAAAAACAAAGAAATATTATAATTAAATTTAAAAATGATCCTCGTTCTGCTTTTTTTGTTGCTGAAAGAAATGATGAACTGCTTGGCTATATAGGTATATTTGCTGGAGATTTGCAGAGAAACAAACATATTGGTCGTATTGTTATAGGAGTTTCAGAACATTCAAGAGGAATGGGTATTGGAACAAAATTATTCCAAAAAGTATTTAAATGGATTCAAGGAAAACATTTTACTAGATTAGAATTGACAGTTATTGAAACAAATGAGACCGCAATTAAACTATATGAAAAAATGGGATTTATAAAAGAAGGAATGCGAATTGATTCGTTAAATATTGATGGTCGATTTGTTGATGAATGGTCGATGTATAAGAAAATATGATTTCGGATGAATCGGGAAAGGAATGCTACTGTATTGTCGAATAAAAGGGAAGCAGAATTACTAGACATGATTCAAAAGGATGCTTGGATGCTGAAAATTTTGAAAGCGGTTGAAAAACTAAATTTGCCTGATTGCTGGGTTTGTGCTGGATTTCTTCGAAATAAAGTGTGGGATGTAGTGCATAATTATTCAGAAAGAACACAGTTAAATGATATTGATGTAATTTATTTTGATCCATCTAATCTAGCTGAAGAAGTGGAAAAAAAGTTGGAAAGTGATTTACTTAATATGATGCCTGATGAACCTTGGTCAGTGAAAAATCAAGCTAGAATGCATTAAAAAAATCATTCAAAACCGTACACATCTTCAATGGATGGTATTGCACATTTCCCTGAAATTCCTACTGCAATCGGAGCAAAAATGACGAACGAAAAAATACAAATTATGGCTCCATATGGTATTGATGTATTATTCTCTAAAAGAATAGAGCCGACACCATATTTTGCGGTAGATAAGGAATTACATAAAATTTATCAACAACGTATAAAAACAAAAAAATGGAAGCAAACATGGCCTGATTTATTTATTCTCTAACTCAAAAAATACTAACTATAAAACCCAATACACATATTTAAAGTGTGTATTGGGTTTTTATTTTATATAAACAACTAATCCTATTGATTTGGTTTGAAATCGTTATTGCTTATTACAGTATACATGAATATAATGAATACATATAAGTTTACTAAGAATAAAAATGAGGTGAGTAAATGATATTAATGATTATTACCGGTTTACTTTGCGGAGCTGCATTAGGATTCGTTTTACAAAGGGGCAGATTCTGTTTAACAGGTGGATTCCGTGATATGTATCTGGCAAAAGATAATCGAATGTTTAATGCACTTTTATTAGCTATTGTTATTCAAAGTGTGGGTGTATATGCGTTAATTCAATTTGGATTGTTACAATATGAAGCCGGAACTTTTTCTTGGGTTGCCGTTGTTCTTGGATCATTTATCTTCGGTATAGGGATTGTACTTGCTGGTGGTTGTGCAACAGGAACTTGGTATCGAGCAGCAGAAGGAATGATTGGTAGTTGGATTGCACTTATTTTCTATATGATTACAAGCGCTATTATGAAATCTGGGGTGCTATTACCAGCAAATGAGAGATTGTCATCTATTCAAGTTCACAATAACTCAATTCCAGCAACTTTTGGTTTGAATGTATGGGTATTTATTGTTATTTTGGTTTCAATTGTAGCAATAATCATGATCCGAGAAGCAAGAAAGCCAAAAGTTGTTATTCCATCCTTAAAACCTAAGAAAACTGGAATTGCACATTTATTATTTGAGCGTCGCTGGCATCCATTTTTCACAGCATCACTAGTGGGAATCATTGCAATTATCGCATGGCCATTAAGTGAAGCAACTGGGCGTAATGCTGGTTTAGGGGTTACTACTCCATCAGCAAATATTGTGCAATATTTAGTAATTGGAGATATATCTTATTTAAACTGGGGAGTATTCTTAGTTTTAGGTATTTTCGTGGGTTCATTTATTGCGGCTAAAGCTAGCAATGAATTTCGATTACGTGTGCCAGATGTAAAAACAATCGTTTCAAGTCTATTTGGCGGTATCTTCATGGGTATCGGAGCAAGTTTAGCAGGCGGTTGTACAATTGGTAATGGTCTTGTAAGTACAGCAATGATGACATGGCAAGGCTGGATTTCACTGGCATTTATGATTTTAGGTGTGTGGACAGCATCTTACTTTATCTTTGTAAGACCGAGAGTAAAAAAACAAGCAGCTGCTAAACAAGCTGTAAGTACAGTATCAGTACATTAGGAGGAATGTAAAATGGCAAAAGTATTAGAAACAATGGGGCAAGTTTGTCCATTCCCATTAGTAGAAGCAAAAAACGCAATTGAAGAAATTAAATCAGGTGAAGATTTAATCATTAACTTTGACTGCACACAAGCAACAGAAAGTATTCCAAGATGGGCTGCTGAAGAAGGTCATAAAGTTACAAATTATGAACAACTTAGCGAAGCATCATGGACAATTACTGTTCAAAAGAAATAAGAATTTAAATAAACGACAAAAAGGCAATCACAAAGCTGAATTTTCAGCTATGCGATTGCTTTTTTTAGAGAAGGATTCATTAAACTGCCTTATAGATTTTTTGCTTTAAATTTTTGATGTATATTATTAAACTTATATGTGCCTGCTTCACTAAACTCATATAGCTCTAAAGATAAAGCGAAGTAACGTTGGTTATAAATCGTATTAAAATGTACCTTCATCATATTGAATAAGTCTTCACAAGTCTTTTGTTTATCTTCGGGATTTCTACCTGCGCCAATCTTTAATGTGGCATGTACAAAAGCAAAATCCTCAGAGCCATCGGCAACATAATAATCTTGCAATTGAATTGCTCGTGATCGTATACCACCAGTTGGGAATAAGGTAGATTTTGATATTAATATTTCATTTGCTTTTTTTAGAAGATCTCGAATATTTGCTTGGTCGGCGATATTATCCGTATATTCTACGATAAAATGTGGCATTGAAAGACTCCCACCTTTCTATGATTTTACAGCAACAGGGCTAGCAATGATTGTGTTATGGAGGGCTCCAATCCCTTCAATTTCAGTAACGACATGGTCTCCAACTTTCGTATCCACAGAACCTTTAGGGGTACCTGTTAAAATAATGTCATTTTCGTTTAAAGTCATAATACTACTTAGATATTCAATCAAGACTGGGATACTAAAAATCATATCTTTTGTAGATCCTAGTTGTACAAGCTTACCGTTTACATAAGTTTTGATTGCTAAGTCCATTGGATTTGTAATATCTTCTTTATCAACAAGCCAAGGACCAAGTGGCGTTAAGGAATCACGATTTTTAACTCGTAAATTTGGACGATAGTAGTTTTCTAAATAATCTCGTATTGCATAATCATTACAAACGGTATAACCGGAGACGTAATCATAGGCATCTTCTTGCTTAATATTTTTGCCAGACTTTCCGATGACAACAGCCAATTCACATTCGTAATGCATAAATGTTACATCATCTGGACGAACTGATTCACTATTGTGGCCGATTATCGTATTTGGACCTTTTAAAAACACAAGAGGTTCTTTGGGTGCATTAAATGATAATTCTGCCGCATGATCAGCGTAGTTTAAACCAAGTGCAAAAATAGTTTGAGATGTAACAGGGGGTAACCATACGACATCATTTTCTGAGACAAGCTGACCGGAAGCTAAGCGTAAAGCACCATTTTCCTCCACTGCATTATGAATGCTTCCTTTATATGCTACAATCGCATGCTTCATATATTTTCTCCTTTCTCATAACTTTCATTTAATGCTTTAATATGGTTTGTGAGCGTACCAATTTCATTTATTGTAATAGAAACCGAATCACCACTGCGTACGAGTGGTGGATTATTCGGTATACCAGTTAACAATACATCCCCTGCAGATAATGTCATAAAATCAGTTACATCTTCGAGAAGTTGACCAATAGAGCGAACCAACTCACGGGTAGAAAACTGCTGTTTTAATTCACCATTTACATAGGTAGATATGATTAAATTATTAGGATTATTAATAGCATCCGTACTTATAATGTATGGGCCAATTGGACAGAATCCATCACGAGATTTTTGGGAAATTGCTGGACGGTAATAATTTTCGTGTGGAATGGTAATATCATTTGCAATGGTAAATCCTAAAATATACTTTTCATATTGCTCTTTTTTTATTTTATAAGCATCTTTTTTAATAACAATTGCTAGTGATCCATTTGCTTGAACTTCACTGACTCCATCTGGTAATGGAATAATGTGCTGATGTGCATTAAATGTGTTGCTTGGTTTAATATAAAGAATTGGGGATTTTGGTGGCTCATTATATGGAGCAGCTGAAAACTCTGGTTTTAATTTATTAATTTCATCTTGATAGTTTAGTAATGTACCGTATACAGTACCCTTAATTGGAAAATCTACCGGAATTTCTTGCAAATCATCTTTCTTGATTGTTTGCAGTTGAGCAGTGCCCTGATATTTTACAAATAGTGTACTCACATTCTTCACTCCTTTGTACGAAATTGATTGATTGTGGAAAAAATAGTTATTAAAATAAATATAAGACAATTGACAAAGTACATAAAATATCTTTTTCATATCTAAACGATACATTTTTAGTATTATTCATTGTCTTGATACTTTGGTAGTATGACTGAAAAAGCTCAAAAGTAAGGGCTTACAATTGGGAGGGGTGTAATCAAGACTACAGTTTCGTTTAAAAAGGGGATACAACTGAATAATGAAAAGGGGATGAAGTGGATGATTCAAACGGATGAAAAAGTATTGGTTGAACAACCATCTACAAAAAGTACTGAATATTCAGATAACAAAACAACCTTTGATTACTCTTCAATTGTAAAGTCAGAACATTTTATTAAGATGTGTAAGGAAAAAACAGTATTTACGGTTTCATATACAATTTTTTTTATGTTATATGCATTATTATTACCATATCTAGCACTTACCACGAATTTCTTGAATGCAAAAGTAATAGGTGAAATTTCATGGGCTTGGATCTATGGTATTTCTATGATTCCTATGTCATTTATCGTTTGTAGTATTTATCTTAAGAAAGCTGACTATTTCGATAAAGAAGCAAAAAATATCCTAGAGAATCAGGAGGTATAAGATGAATATAAGCATTATTACTATGTTTGCTGGGATTACACTCATGACATTATTTGTTACGTATTATGCTTCTAAAAAGACCAAAACAGCAGGTTCTTTTTATACCGCTGGAGGGGGATTAACAGCTAGGCAAAATGGTTTAGCTTTAGCTGGGGATTTTATGTCAGCTTCTACATTTTTAGGGTTAATCGGAGCATTTTCTTTAAATGGATATGACGGATTCTTCTTAATGTATCCAGCACTTATATCATTTTTAGTAATTTTGTTTTTAGTGGCAGAACCTCTGAGAAACTTGGGGAAATATACCCTCGGTGATATGATTACTGCGCGTTATCGTTATAAGCAAGTACGTGGGGTAACGGCTATTAACACGATTGTAATTTCCATATTTTATATGTTAGGTCAATTAGTAGCAGCTGGAGCACTTTTTAAACTTTTACTGGGGATTCCATATAATACGTCTGTTATATTTGTTGGCATCACCATGCTTCTTTTTGTATTATTTGGCGGTATGACAGCAACGAGCTGGGTTCAAATAATAAAAGCTATATTATTAATCGGTGGGACGGTTGTACTATTTATATTAGCAATGTTCCAATTTAATTTTAATTTCCTTAGCGTTTTTACAGAAGCAAAGACGGCAACTCCATTTGGCGAAAACTTCTTAAACCCAGGTATCAAGTATAAGAGTAGTCTAGATGGTATATCATTAACGCTAGGATTATTATTAGGTACAGCTGGATTACCACATGTATTGGTTCGATTCTTAACAGTTCCAGATGGTAAAACTGCTAGAAAATCAGTTGTATGGTTAATGTGGCTTATGGGCTTATTCCATGTGATGGTAATATTCTTAGGTCTTGCTGCAACTAAACTTGTTGGTACAGGTAAGATTATCGAAGCAAATCCTGCAGGTAATATGGCAGCACCTCTATTAGCACAAGTGTTAGGTGGAGGATTTATGTTTGCATTTGTTTCAGCAGTATCATTTGCAACTATTTTAGCTGTTGTTGCGGGTATTGTTATTACAGGGGCAACTGCATTTTCTCATGATTTATATAATGAGATTTTCAAAAATGGGAAAGCAACAGAAAAACAGCAAATGTTTATGGTTCGGATCGCATCAATTGCTATAACCGCGATTGCTATTGTATTTTCACTATTTTTACAACAATTCAATGTGGCGTTTCTTTCGACGCTTGCAATGACATTAGCTGCAAGTTCCAATTTACCAGTTATATTAATGACAATCTATTGGCGGAAATTTAATAAAACTGGTGCAATCACGGGGATGCTTGTGGGTTTATTTGGGACAATTTTGCTTGTTGTCATTGGTCCTAACTTTTGGAGTCCAGTCGAGGGTCAAGCACTTTTCGTTGGGAAGCCAATTTTCCCATTAGCATCACCTGGCATTGTTTCTATTCCTCTGGGCTTTTTAGCTTGTTACATTGGAACAATTATTGGTAATAGAAAAGTTGTAAAACAACCTGATAATTATGATGAAATTTTAGTGAAGGCGCAAACAGGTAGTGATGTTGGTGGAGTTGTAAATCATTAATACTATTAGTATATTAAAAAAGCTGTTTTCTATCGAAAACAGCTTTTTCATTTATACAAATGAATCGATAAATAATTGTGTGCATTTTGATAAATGGCGATCTTTTAACCAAATAACGCCTGATTCTGAATGTATATTTGCATCTTCAATTTCAATGATATGAATATTATCATATGATTGATTCTTTATAGCACCTTTTGGAACGATTGTTGCGCCAATTTCAGAGTTTACTAATAAAAATAAAATACTAACATCTGGACATTCGAGTATGATGTTGGGATTAAGTTGTTGATCTTTGAATGCGTTAGTAATAATTTCAAATTGACCAGCTCCATGAATACGATGTAAAAGCATTAATGGTAACTGTTTAATTTCTTTGAGTGCAATTTTAGTTTTATTTGATACTAGATGCTTCCATGTTTTGGGGATGATTAATATATAAGGTTCACTTTTAAACACTTTCATTTCTATATTTTCTTGTTCGATTGGAAATCTGGTAATGGCTACTTCTATACTACGATTTACTAATAAATCAGAAATATAAGCAGTATCACCTTCTATAATATGAAAATGAACTTCAGGATATTCAGCACGGAAATATTGAATTCGTTCCGGTAAATAAGAAAAGCACGTTTTACTAACACCAATCGATAGTTTTCCGCGAATTCCCGCATTCATTTCTTTTACCTTAGTTTTGATATCTTCAAGATCCGCAAGAATTTTTTGTGCGTTTTCATAAAGAGATTTTCCGGAATCCGTGAGCAATAGCTTACGACCTTGTCTTTCAAAAAGTACAACATCTAATTCATTTTCTAATTGTTTTAATTGTTGACTAAGAGGAGGTTGTGCCATATGTAGCCTAGCTGCAGCTTTTGTTATTTGTCCTTCTTCTACAATTGTACAAAAATAATATAGTTGTTTTATATCCATACAAATCCCCCTTTGTTTGTTAAAAAAATAGACACTAAGAAAAACGAGGGCACTGAAAAACGATTTAATTTCAAATTTTTACATTACGAATATACAATGCCGAGAAATGGAATCAGCTTCGCTTTTCGCGGTCGAACCGACGAGCCTCCTCGCTGTGGGGTTTCTCTGGCAAGCTTTCCCGCACGTAAAGATTGCTCTTACGATTACTCGTCACAGATAACTCTTCTAGCTCCTAGAGCAAAAAGAATAATGTATTTTGATTTTTTCAGTAGCCTCGGAGAAACTGTTATATACTTTTTTTGTATCTTTTAACAATAAAATCTGTATTTTAATTCTAATTTACCACATGTTACGATGTTCTTGTAGGTAATATTCAAAAAATTCAAAAAAGGAGAGGTCGCATGACAAACTTTTCAGAAATTAAACAACGTATTCGAGGATCTATTTCACCAGTTATTACACCATTTAACGAGGATGGTTCAATTGACTTTGAATCATTTGAAAAACTAGTAAACTGGCATATTGAAAGTGGTAGCCATGGTATTTCTGTTACAGGAACATCAGGTGAACCGAGCTCTTTAACAATTGAAGAACGTGTGCAAGTCATGGAAAAGGCTATTAAAGTGATTGATGGACGCGTACCATTTGTACCAGGTACTGGTTCGACTAACCATCAAGAAGCTCTTTATTTAACAAAAAAAGCAGAAGAGCTAGGTGCGGATGCAGTATTAATCATTGTTCCATATTACAACAGACCTTCACAACATGCGTTATTTAAGCATTTTAAAGCGATAGCTGATGAAGTGCCAAACTTACCAATTATCCTATACAACATCCCTGGACGTACGGCTGTTAATCTTGAAATTGATACGATGGTCAAACTTAAGGACGCTTGTCCAAATATTATCGGAGTTAAAGAATCTAACAAAGATTTTGAACATATCAATCGCGTACTTTTACGTTGTGGACGTGATTTCAATGTATATTCAGGAATTGAATTATTGTGCTACCCATTGCTAGCGATAGGTGGTGCAGGTCATATTAGTGCAACTGCGAATATAGTACCTGATAAAGTAGCAGAAGTTTACAGTGCTTGGGTTGAAGGAGATGTTAAACGATCTCAAGATTTACATTATGGTTTGATGGAGTTAAACGATGTATTGTTCAAAGATACAAACCCAGCTCCTGTAAAAGCTGCACTTGGAATGATGGGGAAAATTAAACCAGTACTTCGTTTACCAATGGATTTACCATCACAACAATTGCAAAATGAAATTCGTAATGTTCTATCCCAACATGTTGAACTTCCAGAAATCGTATCTTCAAAATAATAAAATTTATTAGTAGCAAAGTATCTTTATAGGGTATAAATACAGAATATTCATTATATTAACACTGTTAATGTTCTATGAAGATACTTTGATACATATAGAAGGGATGAGTAAAATGACAAATTCAATTACTGAACACTCAATTAGAGAAGTAATTGTAAAGGACATTTCATTATACATTAATGGTCAATTTGTACCGGCTAAAACTGGTGAGACTTTTACAAATGTAAACCCATTCTCAAATGAGCACATCAATAATATTGCAGCAGGCGATATTGAAGATATCAATGAGGCAGTAACTTCTGCTAAAAAAGCATTTGACAATGAATGGAAAAATCTAGAAATTTCAGAACGCATGAAATATATCAATAAAATTGCGGATCTCATTGAAGAAGAAGCAGAAGAAATTGCTTATTTGGAAGCGCTTGATACTGGATTACCTATAAGTCAAACGCGTAGTCAAGCTGCACGCGCAGCAACAAACTTCCGCTTTTACGCGAAAATGGTAGAGACACATTTGCACGGGCAAGCATTTCCTGTAGAAAAAGAGTTTATTAACTACACATTACATCGTCCATTAGGTGTGGTTGGTCTTATAACACCTTGGAATGCACCATTTATGTTAGAAACGTGGAAGGTTGCACCAGCATTAGCAACAGGTAATACAGTAATTTTAAAACCTGCAGAATTATCACCATTAACAGCAAATAAATTAGCTGAAATTATTGATAAAGCAGGATTGCCAAAGGGTGTCTTCAATATCGTGCATGGTTTTGGTGATACAGCAGGAGATGCACTTGTAAAACACCCGGATGTAAAAGCAATTTCATTTACAGGTGAAACGGTTACAGGTTCTATCATCATAAAAAATGCAGCTGATTCATTGAAAAAGACTTCTATGGAGCTTGGTGGAAAGTCACCATTAATTATCTTTGACGATGCAGATTTAGATCGTGCTTTGGATGCAACAATTTGGGGCATTTTCTCATTCAATGGTGAGCGTTGTACATCTAATTCACGCGTATTCGTTCATAAAAAAATTAAAGATGAATTTATAGAGAAATTAAAAGAACGAGTTGCAAATATTCGTATTGGTGATCCGCTAGATGCTTCTACAGAACTTGGCCCACTGATTGAAACACAGCATTTCAACAAAGTTAAGGGCTATATCGAGTTAGCGAAAGAAGAAGGCTGTGAAGTATTCCAAGGTACTGTACCAGAGCAATTTAAAGCAGGTAATTATGTACCGCCAACATTATTGCTAAATGCAACAAATGATATGCGTGTTTGCCAAGAAGAAATTTTCGGTCCAGTTATGGCAGTTATTGAATTTGAGCAAGAAGAGGAAGTTATTGCAGTAGCAAATGATGTGAAATATGGTCTTGCTGGTTTTGTATGGACACAAGATTTAACTCGCGGTCATCGTGTTGCTCAAGCAATTGAAGCCGGCATGATTTGGATTAATTCTCATAACACACGTGATTTACGTATTCCATTTGGAGGTACAAAAGCAAGTGGTATAGGGCGTGAGGGTGGTCATTACGCTATTTTCGAATTCTATACCGAACCTACTGTTATTCATGTTGCAATTGGTGACCATCATATCCCGCAATTTGGGAAAAAATCATAAAAATTAAAAGAGAGGGTGACTTCAATGGGGGCTAAAACAGGAGCACAATATATTGAACGACTAAAAAAAGCAGGCAACAATATTTATTTACACGGTGAACGGGTTGAGGACGTTACAACACATCCCGGCTTACAAGGTGTTATAAAATCTATGGCTAATTTATATGATTTACAATTCCAAAAGCCAGAAAAAATGTTATATAAATCTCCAACAACGGGTGAACAAGTTGGGACAACATTTTTACAACCAAAATCAATCGAAGATATTATCGCTCGAAGACAAGCAATTCAAGAATGGGCACTAACTTCAGGTGGGATGATGGGACGTTCACCAGACTACTTGAATGCCGAAGTAATGGCAATGGGTGTGTCAAATGGATTATTCGCTGAAGCAGATCCAATGTTTGCTGAAAACGCTCGTAAATATTATGAATTTGCACGCGAAAATGATATTAGTTTAACTCATACACTCATCCATCCACAAGTAAATCGTGCTAAAGCACAACACGAACAAAAGGATGCAAATGTAGCACTTCATCTCGTTGAAAAAAATAAGGAAGGTATAATCGTTGATGGCATTCGATTATTAGCTACTCAAGGCGGAATTACAGATGAAATTCTCGTATTCCCTTCAACAGTGAAAAAAGCAGGTGAACTTGACGATCCTTATTCACTAGCATTTGCTATTCCAAACAATACACCAGGTTTAAAATTCATTAGCCGTGAATCATTTGATTACAACAAAAATGACTATGATCATCCACTAGGTTCTCGTTTTGAAGAAGGAGATGCAATTGTTTCTTTTGAAAACGTTTTCGTACCATGGGAACGTGTCTTTGTTTGTGGGAACTCCTCTATTTGTAATAGAACTTTCCGAGAAACAAATGCAGTTGTCCATATGTCTCATCAAGTTGTGTCAAAAAATATCATCAAAACAGAATTTGTACTTGGTGTTGCCTTATCCATGATGGATGCTATTGGAATTGATGGTTTCCAACATGTTAAAGATAAAGGAACAGAAATTATGTTGACCCTCGAAGGCCTAAAATCACACTTATATCGTGCAGAACATAATGCAAAATTAGATAAATGGGGTACGATGACACCAGATTTTGAGGCATTAGATGCAGCACGTACATGGTTCCCACGTATTTATCCGAAATTGACTGAAATTGTTCGAGTTCTGGGTGCTTCGGGCTTGATGGGTATACCAACACAAGCTGATTTTGAAAATCCTGAAATTGGTCAATTAATTCATAGAGGATTGCAAGGTAAAAACCTCGAAGGATATGAACGTGTACAATTATTCCGCTTAGCTTGGGATATGACAATGAGTGCATTTGGTAGCCGCCAATCGCATTATGAATACTATTTCTTCGGTGATCCAATTCGTATGGGTATGTCTTATTTCGATAACTATGAAGCAAAAGATTTACTGAAAGAACGTGTAACGGATTTCTTAGGGAAATCTGCAAGTTCAGCTACAAATAATTTTATCAAAATATAAAATCTTTCGGCAGAAGTCTACCACCAATATCGGTGGTAGACTAAATTCAAATTTATGTCTACTTTCAGTCGGTGCCCATACATTCGCTGAAAGAAGTTAAAGCTTCCGGATTATATAGTGTAAAAATAGATAGGGGGATATGAATATGACTACAAACTTTGATATTATTCGCACAGCGCGTGCTATTTTACATGTTACTGATTTAGATAAATCAGAAGCATTTTATACAAAAGGTTTAGGATTGATTGTTACAGAAAGAACGGAAGATGCAATTTATCTAAGAGGTTTAGAGGAACATATTCACCATAGTTTAGTATTGAAAAAAGCAGAAACACCTGTAGTGGAAGCAATTAGTTATAAAGTACGCTCTGAAGATGATTTAGAGAAAATTGCAACTGTCTTTGCAAAACATAATTTAAAAGTGAAATGGTTAGAAGCTGGTACACAACATGCAGTAGGACGTGCATTACGAGTGCAAGATATTTCGGGATTACCAGTTGAATTTTTTGCGAAAATGGAAGGGGCAGAACGATTATTACAACGTTATGACTTATACCAAGGGGCTAAAGCGCAACGAATTGATCACTTTAACTGTATGGTTCCAGATGTGGAAAAAGCATATAATTTCTACATTAATGAACTAGATTTCTCATGTTCTGAATTTACAACAGATGATGAAGACCGAATTTGGGCAGCATGGATTCACCGTAAGCCATCTGTACATGATGTTGCATTTATGAATGGCGAAGGACCACGTGTACACCATGTTGCTTACTGGTTAAGTGATCCAATGAGCTTAATTCATGGTTGTGACGTATTAGCGTCATTAGGATACGCGGAAAATATAGAACGTGGTCCTGCTCGCCATGGCTTATCAAATGCATTCTTCTTATATTTACGTGATCCAGATGGTCACCGTATTGAACTTTATAATGGCGATTATTTAACAAGTGATCCAGACTTCAATCCAATTCGTTGGGACTTAAATGATAAACGCCGTCAAACATTCTGGGGAGCAGAAGCACCAGATTGTTGGTTCACTGAAGCATCAAAAGTTATCGATATTGAAACAAACGAAACAATCTCAACTACACAAGGTAAGTTAAAACAGGCAAAACCTATATTTGCTATTTAGAAAGAAAATGCAATTTTCCTATTTTTAGAGTAGATAATATGCTATATAGTGGGATCAAGGAAAGTGGTGGCGTTGGCAAAGAAGAAATTAAATATGCCATTGAAGAATTGGTTGCGCATAAATTAGTTGTTATGAAATGTTAATTGAAGGAGGAAATTCGATGGATGATCGCTTATTTAGAAATACAATGGGGAAATTTGCCACTGGCGTAACTGTGATTACAACAGCAGTTGAAGGTGTGCCTTATGGCATGACAGCAAATGCATTTATGTCTGTATCCCTATCGCCAAAATTAGTTGTTGTTTCGATCGGTGAGAACGCACAAATGAACTCTCGAATTTCAAAAGCTGGTGAGTTTGGTGTAAGTTTCTTAGCAGAAGACCAAAAAGATTTATCTATGATATTTGCAGGACAGGTAAAAGAAAATCAAAAAGTAGATTTTAAGTGGCTAAATAATTTACCAGTCATTGAGAATGCAATTGTAAATTTAACTTGTAAAGTATATAACACACATGTTGAAGGTGACCATACTTTATATATTGGTGAAGTAACAGATTTTGAGGTTGTTGAGGGGAATAATCCACTCGTCTTTTACGAAGGAAAATATCAAGAAATTCATTAAAAGAGAGGAGAGGGAGAAATGGAAATTATTGAGTTTAACGCAGAATTAAATGTGAAAAAATATCGTGCAACAAATCCATGTGTCTTAGCATTAGGATTTTTTGATGGTGTGCATAAAGGTCATCGAAAGTTATTGGAAGTCGCTCGATCCATTGCAAAAGAAAAATCTCTTGAACTATCAGTGATGACATTTTTCCCTCATCCTAGTAATGTTCTTCCAAATAAAAAGAAAATCAATCAATATTTAACACCTAAAGAAGGAAAAGCTGCAATTTTTGAAGAATTAAATATTGATAAAGTATACATTGTAAATTTTGATTCTCATTTTTCTAAGTTACCCTATGAACAATTTATTGAAGATTATATCATGGGTCTAAGCTGCAAACATGTTGTTGCAGGATTTGATTTCACTTTTGGGCATATGGGCAAAGGAAATATGGATATTCTACAAAATGAAAGTCGAAATCACTTTGATGTAAGCGTTATCAGAAAAGTTGAATATAAAAATGAGAAAATTAGTTCGAGTGCAATTCGTGAACTTTTGAATAAAGGAAATGTTGCTAAAATTCCACATTATTTAGGAAATCCATATTGTGTTAACGGCACTTTAAGAAGACAATCAAATGGATTATTTATTGATGTTGATTGGCAATATTTATTGCCAGAACCAGGTTTATATATAGTGGAAATAGAAATGCAACATGTAAGTTATATAGAAAACTGTATTATCTCAAATAACCATGCCGTTCGAATTTTACAAGACTTCACAACCTTTATGAAGTTTGATCAGCAATTAAAGGTCAAGTTACATATTCTAGAAAAGCAGCCTAATACAGTTTATCAATTACCTATCCAATCTACTGACTTAGGGGGAGAATTAGATGAAAAAATATCAATTGTTTATTGATGGTAAATGGCAAGAAGCAGTTTCAGGTAAAACATTTTATTCGAATAATCCGTCTACTGGAGAAGCATATGCTGAGGTTGCTGAAGCAGGAGCTATGGATGTAGATATTGCAGTAAAGGCAGCAAGGCAAGCTTTTGAAAATAGTGAATGGTCTAATATGGCTCCAAGTGATCGAGGGCGATTGCTTATGAGAGTTGCAAATCTATTAAGAGATAATCAAGAAAAGTTAGCTATTATTGAATCAACAGATAATGGTTTACCGATTAATGAGACAAAATATATTGCCATTCCAAGCATGATTGATGTATTAGAATTTTATGCTGGACTTGCAAACAAAATCCAAGGAAGCACTTTATCTTCACCTAATGACCGTTTAAATTACACATTAAAAGAACCTATTGGTGTAATTGGCGCAATTGTTCCCTGGAATTTTCCGCTTATGCTGACAATGTGGAAATTAGCACCTGCATTAGCAGCAGGTAACACAATTGTCATTAAACCTTCAGAACACACGCCAATTAGTATTTTAGAAATGGCACAGCTATTCAAAGAAGCTGGTATCCCAGATGGCGTTATTAATGTCATTCCTGGTTTTGGTAAAGAAGCTGGAAATGCTTTAGTTTCACATCCTGACATTGATAAGATTGCTTTTACAGGCTCTACAAAAACTGGTCAATTGATTATGCAAACTGCTAGCCAAAATGTGACAGATATAAGCTTAGAACTAGGTGGTAAATCTCCTAATATTGTTTTTGAAGACGCGAATATCGAACATGCAGTGAATGGTTCGATGTTTGGTATTTTCTTTGCACAAGGTCAAGTATGTGCATCAGGAACCCGCCTATTTGTGCAAGATTCTATTTATGATGAATTTGTTAAACAATTCGTAGAAAAAGCAAAAAAAATAAGAGTTGGAGATCCATTGGACGAAGCAACTCAGATGGGGCCCCAAACAAGTACAGATCAACTTGAAAAAATTGAATATTACGTCAGCAAAGGAAAAGAAGAAGGAGCAACACTACTTCTAGGCGGTGAACGTAATGAGAACTTACAGAAGGGGAATTATTATACACCAACTGTGTTTGGTGATGTTACGAATGATATGACTATTGCGCGTGAAGAAATTTTCGGTCCTGTACTTTCTATTATTCGATTTACGGATGAAGAAGATGTAATTCAAAAAGCAAATGATACATTATACGGACTTGCAGCGGGTGTATGGACATCCAATCTTCAAAGAGCGCATCGAATGACGAAAAAATTAAAAGCAGGAACTGTTTATGTAAATACTTTTAGTATGTTAGACACAGTTGCACCTTTTGGTGGTATGAAACAAAGTGGAATCGGTCGTGAACTAGGTATTGAAGCATTACAAATGTACACAACTACAAAGCATGTTTGGATTGATTTAAATGAAGATGGATTTAATTGGTATGGAGTATAAAGGCTTTGATGCTAGCTTAATCGGCTAGCTTTTTTTATACACAATTTTAGTCTTAGAAATAGGAAATAAATTCCAAATCCTTTTTTTACAAAATAAAAAGAACATCATCAAACGATGATGTTCTTTAAGTAATATGGGCGTAGTGGGGGTCGAACCCACAACCCCCTGATTAAGAGTCAGGTGCGCTAGCCAATTGCGCCATACGCCCGTATGCCTTACGACATAAATTATCATAACTCTGTATTCTTATAATGTCAAGAGGGGAACTAGGGTATTGTTATTGTTATTTTTACTGTTTATTTAATTTACTCGTTACTATGTAACATTTAGCTCCAAGCCTCTTTTAGTAATTCAACACCTTTCAAAATTTCTTCATTAGAGTTTCCTCCAAAGCCCAATTGAATCAATGGATAGTTCGGTTTTCTTTTGATGAAATAACGTGAGGCACGATACACTTTTACCCCATAATTAGCTGCTTTTTGGATTAACTGTTGTTCAGAATATCCTTTTTTTACTTGCAGTAGAACATAAAGCCCAGATTCTTTACCTAAGATCTCTATATCATTACAAAAAGCTTCTTCGATTACCGTCGTTAATGTATCCATCTTATTTTTGTAAGTAGTTCTCATTTTTCGAATATGCGATTCCCAAAAACCATCTTCCATAAAAATAGCCATCGCTCTTTGGTGAATTGCAGATGCGGTTTGCTCAATCTTTGAAAAAGATTGATGATATTGTTTCAGTAACTTTGGTGGAAGAATCATGTAACTAACCCGCATTGTAGGCAAAAATGACTCTGCAAAACTTCCTAGGTAGATTACATGACTTAAATCATGGGAAGCTAATGCAGGTATTGGTTGCTGTGAATAACGAAATTCACTGTCGTGATCGTCTTCAATGATAATACTATTTGAACTATATGCCCATTCGATTAATCTTTGGCGTTCATATATTGGCATTGTTACACCAGTTGGGAATTGATGAGAAGGCGTAGTATAGAAAATGTTATTTGTAGTTTCAGGTAACTGTTTTAAGAACGTTCCTCGTTCAGAAATAGGCATCGGACTAATTGTAAAATCAAATAATGGACTAAATTTACGGGTAGATTCAAAGCCAGGATCTTCACAAATAACTGTATGATAGTCATTTTTTAAAAGTAGACCGATTTTCATTAACAATTCCTGCTTACTACTTCCGATAATAATAGATTGCGCATCCGCATTAATCCTTCTTGATTTTAGTAAATAATAAGATAGTTGTTGACGTAAGAATGGATCACCTTGGTAATGGTCCTTTGAATAGATAAATGATTGTTCCATTGCTAGATTCGTACATTGTCTCCATTTCACTGTTGGAAATGAATCCTGGTCAACAGCGTTGGGTTGGAACTTAATCGTGTATGTTGGAATCTGGTTCCGTAAAATTGTGTAATTAGCAGTTTTCCAATTATCATGTTCTTTCTTAACTGAATTCACAAAGTAACCTTTTCTACCTTCACTGCGTATATAACCTTCAGTAAGTAATTGGTCATAAGCTGATAATGTTGTATTACGACTAACGTTCAAATCAATTGATAATTGCCTAATGGATGGTAATTGATCATCTGATTTTAATGTTTTATTTAAGATTAATTCTTTTATATGAAAATAAATTTGCTGATATTTTGGTGTCCCTTTTTTTATTAGCAGTTTCAAAGTCTTCATCCAAATCATCCTTTCCTATATGTCGAATCGTTGGTGTAAATTAGCGAAATCAAAAGAATTACTTCTTTTCATTATACAATAACCAATCCATAAAAATCATGTCAGTTTTCATAAATATTGGAATAGTTATGCGAATCCATTCTTCCAAAATCTAAAAATAAACTTAAATTTATGTCAAAATACACTATAATTCAAATCGGCGAGGCTGGTTGGAATTACTAGCCTCGTTTTTGTTATGTAAAAGTATATTACTTTACTAATATATTCCAAATAATTTATGATTTTACTATTAAGTACTCTCTAAGAAAAAAATGACAGGATGGGGGATATATATGTCAAATTTTAAAGTTCAAGTGCTTCAGATTCGAGATAGCTCATATAATATTGGATTTAAAACTGGAAAAGCTATTCAAAGTAAACCGATTATTAAAGCTTTAGAGATGATAACGAAACCTGAGATTGATTATGAAAATATGAAATCTATTTATATATCATTTGCTCCTAATCTACTTGATGAGATGCAAGGTTTGTCTGATGGTTTAGGGATTTCTTTAAACAAAGCAGCCGCATTATTTAGTGGATATGATGTTCCCAAAACAGAAGCAATGGGTTGTTCTGCTGTTATAACAAAAGATTATTATGTACGCAATTATGATTTTGGTCCGGCTTTATATGATGGCTGCTTTAGTTTAGTTCAACCTAATCAAGTTTTTTCTTCTGCAGGTTATAATCTACAAGCTATCGGAAGACATGATGGGGTGAATGAAAAAGGATTAGTGATTGGACTACATTTTGTGAGTAATCAGGATTATTCAGTTGGATTATCAGCATGGACTTCAATTAGAATGATTCTAGATACTTGTGCAACGACAGATGATGCCATTCAAATGTTGAAGGAAATCCCACATTCAGCTTGTTACAACTTTTCAATGGCTGATCGAAATGGAGATATAGCGGTTGTTGAAGCCACTCCAAGTAAAGTAGTAATAAGAAGGGACCCAGAACTATTGACATGTGTAAACCATTTCCAAGAGCAAGACCTTAAACAGCAAAATAGAACAGTTATCGATAATTCACTTAAAAGAAATAATTTTTTGCAAAGCTTTCGAGATAGCAAACTAACACAATGTGAAATGTTCAACAATTTTGCAAATAGTGAATCACCATTATTTTTCACTAATTATGATGATTTATTTGGAACACTCCATACGTTTTCATATTCGTTCAAAGATGAAAGGATTTTAACTTCCATTGCTAGAAGTGAGCAAATATTAGATATAAATTTTCTTGAGTGGCTAAAAGGGAAAAATTTAAAACCAAGTATACTATCCGGTATCATTAAATAAATTGAATTCAAAAAAATGTTGCTACAATTGGATGATATATTCATCTTATGCAAAATATTTTTTTTATAAGCTTTTAAACTATATAATAAGAATACGAATAGGAGGTTTTACAACTTGGAAAATTTCACCTTTTGGAATCCAACGAAACTTATTTTTGGTAAAGGACAACTAGAAGCTTTAAAAACAGAACTACCAAAATACGGGAAAAGAGTATTGCTTGTATATGGTGGTGGAAGCATAAAACATAATGGATTATATGAACAAGTTACAAACTTATTAGCGGAAATAGGTGCAGAGGTTTTTGAATTATCAGGGGTTGAACCAAATCCTCGTCTTTCAACAGCAGAAAAAGGAATTGAAATTTGTAAAGCAGAAAACATTGATTTTCTTTTAGCTGTTGGGGGGGGCAGTGTGATTGATTGTACAAAACTCATTGCTGCTGGGTCCAAATATGATGGAGAAGCATGGGATTTGGTAGTGAAAAAAGCATTTGCTACAGAAGCATTACCATTTGGAACTGTTTTAACAATTGCAGCAACTGGCTCTGAAATGAATTCAGGATCAGTTATTACAAATTGGGAAACACAAGAAAAACATGGCTGGGGTAGTAGCGTAACATTCCCACAATTTTCAATTTTAGATCCAGTTAATACCTTTTCACTTCCTGAAAATCAAACGATTTATGGAATTGTAGATATGATGTCACATGTATTCGAACATTACTTCCATCTTGAAGAAAACACTCCTTTCCAAGATCGTATGTGTGAATCATTACTCATTACAATTATGGAGACTGCACCTAAACTTCTGAATGATCTTGAAAATTATGAATATCGCTCTATCATTTTATATAGTGGAACAATGGCGTTAAATGGAATATTAAATATGGGGTATGCAGGTGATTGGGCGTCACATAATCTTGAGCATGCCGTTTCTGCTGTTTATGATATTCCCCATGGTGGTGGATTAGCTATTTTGTTCCCACATTGGATGGAACATAATCTAAAAGTAAAACCATCTCGATTTAAACAATTAGCCGTACGCGTGTTTAATGTCGATCCACAAGGCAAGAGTGATGAAGAAATTGGGCAAGAAGGTATTCAAAAATTACGTGAGTTTTGGAATAGCATTGGTGCACCATCACGTTTAGCTGATTATGATATTGATGACAGCAAATTAGAACTGATGGCTGATAAAGCGATGGTAAATGGAGAATTTGGTAAATTTGCAAAGCTTAATAAACAAGATGTATTAGATATTTATCTGGCTTCTTTATAGCTAAAGAAATATTGAAATTCATTTATGCCGTTGAGAGCATTATAACTCAACGGCATTTTATGTATTTCTTTATTACTTTTCTAAGAGTCTAATTAGAAATATGGGCTCTTTTTTTATTTTGGATAGATTATTTCTTTGTCAATTCATTAGGGAACATTTTTAAATACAAATGACAATACTGCTCACCAAAATTATAGGTGAGCTTCATTGAAATTAAATATTGAAATTAAATATTGAAATTAAATATTGAAATGTGAATAGTGAATTTTATTACTGAAGATTCAATTCTTTAAGTGCTAATGCTTCAACAGTTGCTGGGGTGGTTTGTAAGGCAACTGCCATTTCTGAAAATAGCGTATGCTGCATAAATTCTAGGAACTTATTGTCTTGATTCGAAAGTTTTCTTTCTGAATTAGCATATTCAGATTTTTTTCGTAAAAGTGTAATCAATACACTAACGATATCATTACGATTGCCGTTATGGATCGTATTTTCAAACATTCGTACTCGGTTTGAGGCGTTATCAATCCAATCAACACCTTCACTAGAAAATTGTTTAATTAATGCTTCCGATTCTTGTGAGTTAACTAAAGGTGAAAAAGTTTTTTCTGCACTATCAACTGGAACTCGAATAATTAATCCTTCTTTGTCAATCGGATGAAGAACGTAATATAATTTTGTATGATTATTGAATGTACTCTCACTTACCTCATCAATTTGGCAAATTCCATGTGTAGAATAAATAATCAAATCACCATTTGTATACATTGTAACGACCCCTTTAGTTTGTTTTGTCAACTTAGTTGACAATGTTAAGTATAGTCTTTATAGTGAGCTAATGTCAACTTAGTTGACGTAAAAGGCAAGCTATTATAAAGTGTATTCATTAGAAATGATAGGAGTGAACTACCTTGTGTAGTCAATTAGAAGAACTTGATGTACTAGATTTATTAAGTAAACGACACATGAACTTAAGAAAGAAAGTTGAACGTATGTGGAATTCTGCAAATGAAATTAAGATTTCAAATTCTGAATGGTATGTCATTTCGTTTACATACAAGAAACAGCCAACAATTGCTACAATCACTAAGCAGGTAGATATTACACGCCAAGCGACTCACAAATTAATTAAAGGATTAGAGCAAAAAGGCGTACTGGAAATTCATAATGCATTGCATAATAAAAAAGATAAGTGTGTAACTTTAACAAGCTACGGTGATTCCATATATGAAGAATATACAAAAATAAAAAACGAGCTAGAATCAGATATTAGTCACCATATCGGTAAAGAACAATTACAGCTCCTTAAAGCGATAATAAGTAACGACTGGGGAATAGAGGACTAAAAACAGCTGGTAATAATTTGTAAACTTTCAGTGGATATGAGATGAAAATTATCATTCCAATGTATATTAATTTCAATTAATTTCTAAGTTTAATAGAAAGACTGTTAGTTCTCTTACCAAGAATTAACAGTTTTTTTAAAAAGCGAAAAACTGAAAATGCACACTCAGTTTATACAACAAAAAGCTAAGAGTTCTTTTAATCGAATCGTACTATGTTTTAAATTAAAAAAGTCAAATCTAATGAAAGATTTGACTCATGAAAAAGAAATTTTATACATTATCCTTGATGAAGGATAGTGGTATTATTTATTTGGTTTCAAATTCTTCTTCATTAAATACTTCTACATCAACAATGCGAACGCCGATTGTATGAAGAATCGCTTCAATTTCTTTCACAGTTTGCTTATTTGCCCCTTTATCAAGCGTAATGATGATTCTTCTTAAATACCAATCATCGTCATCAATTGAGAATACAGAGTGAACTGGCCATTTTTTTCGAATAAGTGAAAGTGTTTTGGCAAGTATTCCTTCAGCAACAGGAACGGCAATTGTTAGAGCACAGCTTCCAGTCCGATACCCCCAAGCTTCTTCCAACAGTTCAAATACTTTCGAATGTGTTAGGATGCCACAAAAATTACCGTGTTCATCTGTAACGGCAAGATAAGGAAGCCATTTAATCTTTAAGAAAACTTTATAAAATGAACTGTTTATATCGATTACTCCATCTTTATCCATTGCGAGTTCTGAGATACCGATATCTTGTTCCCCATGTTTTTTCTGATATTCAAGAATATCAACTTTGTAGGCATTCCCTAAAAACTTTTCTTTGTTTTTATCTAAAATGGGGATACATCTATAACCAGAATCGTAGAGTTTCTCTAAAACAGATGAGGCAAGATCTGTCTCAGTACAAAACACAATGTCACTTTTTTTTACATATCTCTGCTTGACGATCATGTAAATCCCTCCTAGAGAATTCAAAACAAAATCATACAGGCTAGAGTATGTATCGAATGATGAAAGTATTCGGAAAAATAGAAGGTATTTTGAAGTAAATATGTTTTAAATCATATTTAAAGAACTGGATAAATGATTTAGAGACAAAAAAAGAAGTATACTTTCCCTGAATGTCGAAATAAGTAAATTCCTATTTGTTATATTAAATGGAAGGAATTATCCATTCCATTATGATGTATGAACCATTTTTGGAAGATTCAACTCCGAAAGATAAAAAGAAGAAATAAAATGAAGTATGAACAATAGAAATTTAAAAGAAAGTAAACTATCGATCTCTTTATAATGTAAAATTATTGCGTTTACTGTACAAAAAATTCTATTTTAAGTAAAATTATTATAGATTTACCTTTCGAAAGGATGGGATGGAATGGTGAAGGAAAATGTAAAAGAACAGTTGATGGCATTAGAATTACCTGTAATTGCTGCACCAATGTTTTTAGTATCTGGTATCGAGCTTGTCGTGGAAGGTTGTAAATCAGGGGTGGTTACGACTTTTCCGTTGTTAAACGCTAGAACATCAGAAGCATTAGAAGAATGGATGCGGGAGATTACGACACAGTTAGCAGAAGCGGAAAAAACAAATCAAAGTGTAGCGCCATGGGGAGTTAATCTTGTTGTGCATAAGTCAAATGATCGCTATGATGCAGATGTTGAATTAATCAAAAAATATCAGCCGCCGATTGTCATCACATCATTAGGAAAACCAACAGATATTGCGAAAATCGTTCATCAATATGGAGGACTAGTATTCTCTGATGTGATAAGTGTTAAACATGCGAAAAGAGCAATAGAAGCGGATATAGACGGACTTGTTCTTGTATGTAATGGGGCAGGTGGGCATGGTGGTACGCTGCATCCAATGGCTTTCGTACATGAAGTGAAGCAATTCTTTGATGGATTAATTATCTTATCAGGGGCAATTTCACATGGACAAGACATATTGGCTGCCCAAGTAATCGGTGCAGATTTAGCGTATATGGGTACTCGCTTTATCGCGACAGAAGAATCAATGGCAAGCAACGCTTACAAGAATATGTTGTTAGAAGCTGAAGCTGGCGATATTGTTTATACGGATAAACTGAGTGGAGTGAATGCTAATTTTATTCTGCAAAGTGTCATAAAAGCTGGACTAGATCCTAGTAAACTTCAAAAGCCTGACAAACTTGAAATCGTTCATAAAGCAGATGATGAAGCAAAAGCATGGAAGAACATTTGGAGTGCAGGCCACGGAGTTGGTGGCATCCATGAAGTATTACCAATAGCTGAGTTAGTAAAAAAACTGAGCGCTGAATACGAAGAGAGTATTAATAAAGTTATTGAAAAAAAACAAAAGAAAATTAGATTGTAAATAGATATAATAAAGCAAAGTAGCTTTTGTTCAAGTGAATATAAAGCTACTTTTTGTTATGTAATGAAATATTTCATTACACAACAAAAATATTAAGTAAACTTGATATGCGAAGTTTATATATTTAGTTTTTGATATATGAATCAATTTCATAATTCAATGATTTGATAAAATACACTAACATTAAATTGAACATTATTTTATGCCATATCTAAAGACCTTTGTCTATGAAGCTGGAGACTCCTGCAGGATAGCCAGGAAGGCACTGAATAAGTAAAAATAGATGAAAATTTATGATAAAAATCTGGTATATTTATCATCGTTGAAGTGGAATTAGCGGAGACTCCTGTGGGGAAACGAGCTAGACGAGACCCCGCAGGTAGCGAGGAGGCTCGTCAGTTCGCCCACGGAAAGCGGAGCTAATTCTACTTCATTCAATAACAGATATACTATAAATATTTTTAACCTAACCCAATATAAGCAATTAAATATTAGAACACAAAAGGACTTCATGGAAAAGTGAAGTCCTTTTGATTGTGACCAAATAATTAGTCGCAAAAATATTTCTACTTGCGTTTCATTGCTCGAATTTTATCCTTTATTCCGTGATCAATACGGTTTGATTCAATAATTTTTTGTAAGGCTTTATTGTAAGTGAATGTATCCTGCGAACTTGTTTTTAAATAGGCTTCCGTTATTTCAGGAAATTTAATATAGCAAATGGAAATCGCCCACGCAACAGCCATTTGGGTATAGAACTTTCCATTTTGAATGGAATCCAGTAAGGCAAGTGTTTGTTGTATATATGTTTCATTCACAAAATAATTAAGCAGCATGACGGCTGCAAAACGAGCCTTATATTCTTCATTTGATCCTGCATAAGGCTGGATAAACTGCCACATTTCTTTTTGATGTTTTTTTGTACTTTTTAGTCCAGTACAAAAGCTATCGCAAACAGACCAGTTATCAATTTTTGGTATGAAATCCTCTATATGTGTTAATTGCTCCTCAAAATCCATTTTTGCATAACCAATGACCATCCCACTAAGCATTTTTTCTTCATAAAATTGATATCGAGTGTTTGATAAAAATGAAGGGGCGTCTTCCTTTGCCACTTCTTTCGCTATTTTACGAATAGCTGGAATCCGCACACCGATCATCGAATCTTTATCAACTGTTGGAATCAGCTTAGCATTAAAATCTCTATAGGGCAGATCTCGCTCTTCAAATAAACGTTCTTGAATAAAATTCTTCATATAAGTTCACCTTTTTCTACAATGCTTTGTTTTAGTCTAAATGAAAATATAAAAGCGAACAAATTCAAATTAAGTGAAGACCTTAATATATAGCATTTTTATAAATCTCGATAGTCTATATACAAACATAATGGATAGCAACTAAGACAATAAAAAATGGAATCAATGATTAAATCAAAATTCCCCTAGATAAAAGTGATAACTATAGTTGAAAATGAACTTAGTGATTACGGAAAAACATTAGAACCAATACTTAGCTCACCTGATAATTGGGGAGAAAATCATATTGTAAAGGTGTACGAAAGAAAGGTATTTAGAGGATAATGGTCTGAATGATTAATAGTTATACTATAGATGAGCAATCTTATTAGTAAAAACAAAAAGCAGACCTTTAAAGTCTGCTTATTTTCATAAAAAAAGTGGTAGGGACACCAATAATTTCATTAAAAATTATCAATAATTCCTTTATTTGTCTGAATAATTATAGGAGCCTGAATAGCATGTTTAGTTGAAAATAGCCATCTTCTTCCGATCGGTCCTAAAAGTATAAAAGCACCATCTTCGAATTCACCGAAAAAATTAAGACTCATTTTCTCTAATTCTTCTCCATCACGAATTGGAATTCCTATTTTATCCAGTTTCCCTGCAGTTTCTCGAACATTTGCAGTAGTTAAACTTATTTCACTTATGGATAAAATATGATCCGATGAGAATTCTTTATCATCTGATATTGGTGATGTAGTTCTTCTTGCGATAAATTCAACAATATTCCCAGCAGGATCTTCAAAATAACAAGCATTCGCTTGAGATTTCCCATCAAAATCAATTTCATCCAGATTGTCTTCTTTTAGTAAAGTTAAACGTGTAGAAAGCCATTTCTTAGCTTCTGGAAATAAATTTGCATGGATATTAAAGGCGAAGTGGTAATAGTACGCATTATCTTCGTGATCTTTATTTAATTCAAGTATACTTTCACCAATTTGAAAAGCTGCATAATTAGTATTAAAGGTTATCATTTTAAATTGAAGTATATCTTGATAAAATTTTACTGTTTGTTCAAAGTTAGAAACCTGTAGTGAAACCTTTTCAATCTTCATCTTAATCCCTCCCGTAACAATCCTTTGAAATACATTATAATAATTAGAAGGATAAAATTGCGTCATACACAAGTATGAATTGATCTACATCTTTAGATGGAAGAAAGGATTATTTAAGTGAATCAATTTCATAATGTAAAATTCATTTAAAATATACGAACATTCAATTATCCAAGTTTGTTCATTGTAACGTTTTCGACGGCGAGTCCTCGAAAATGCATTCGATATTTTATTCGTGTGATGTTTATTCAGAGGTGTTCAATCATAGCCCTACAGGAAAAGCTTGAGCTGAAAGCCCAGCAGGAATTTAGTGAAGGCACTGAAAAAGTAAAAATAGATGAAAATTTATATTAAAAATCTTGTATAGCTATCTTCTTTGAAGTGGAATTAACGGAGACTCCTGTGGGAAAACGAGCTAGACGAGACCCCACAGCGCAGCGAGGAGGCTCGTCAGTTCGCCCACGGAAAGCGGAGCTAATTCCACTTCATTCAATAGCAGATATATACTATAAATATTTGTATTACTACACTTTTCAAGTAGCCTCAAAGCGAGGAGGCTCAACGCTCGCCCCTGGAAAGCGCCGTGTGTAGCGGAACAACCAAATTTGAATAATGAAAAGTTAGTATGTTGAAATGATCATATTAAAAACCATAAATGGATATATGAAATAGATTAAATAATAAAAATATTTAGCGTATGAAAGTTATACTCTCTGGAAATTACTTTAATTGAACTGCAATAGCAGATTCGTTAAAAGAATGAAGAAAACAGGATAATTCATACTATGATGGATTAACTTTTTAAGGAGCACACTTTTAATAATGAAAAGTATCAATAATCATTTATTAATTACATGGATTATCATAATCGTATTTATTATTGTAGTGATTCTAAGTTTAACTTTAATTCCTAAACCCCAAGGAGAAGGGGAAGAGTATATCTATTTAGGGAAAGATGCACCCATCCCGACGGCACTAGATCCAATTGTGGATGAAATGAAAAATAAGTTAATCAATAAGGCAGCAAATCAAAAAATAGATGTTTATATCACAGAAGGAATCCGATCTTTTGCAAAACAGAACGAATTGTATCAACAAGGGAGAACTACTAGAGGTAAAATTGTTACAAATTCAAAAGCAGGCGAGTCCTTACATAATTATGGATTAGCATTTGATTATGCATTATTAGATAAGAATGGCGAAATAATTTGGGATACGAATTATGATGGCAATGGAAATGGGAAATCCGATTGGTTCGAAGTTGCTGATATAGGAAAAAAACTTGGGTTTAACTGGGGGGGAGATTGGATTGGATTCAAAGACTATCCTCATCTACAAATGACGTTCGGGTTAAGCATTGACATGCTAAAAAGTGGATATCGCTTAAATGATGAAGAGATTAGGAAAAATATGAAGCAATATTTAAGTCTTAAATCTTATGAAAATTATTGAAGTATTAATCAACCAGTTTTACGTTTAATCAACGCCAATAATTCACTTGTAACAAAGAAAGCTGTCTATAAGCAAAATACAATCTGCTAATAGACAGCTCTACTTCTTTTACTAAGACAATTAAGGTAACTCTAAATGGTTACGTAATTCCTTGGAAATTTCCTTCAATTCTTTTTCATCCATCTTGTAATACCAAATCCCATTAATAATTTCACTTCCACCTTTTTCAAACCGTAATTGATCGATATTTGAAATAGAGTCTTGATAATTATGTAGAAGCTTCATCATTTCCGAAAATGTTAAGTTTGTTTGCATATTTTTCCCTAATGAATTAAAAATATCCTTATAGTTTAAGAGACTATCCACTGACACTGCCTCTTTAATAATACCTGAAATCAATTGTCTTTGTCGGTCTTGTCGACCAAAGTCCCCCTCAGGATCATCATGTCGATTACGAATAAAGGCGAGAGCAGCTTTGCCGTCTAATTTATTTGTTCCTACTTTAAATTGATAGCCATTTTGCTCAAATGCTCGTGTACTTTTTACTGTAATTCCACCGACTGCATCAATCATATCCGAAAAACCATCCATATTAACTTCTGCAACATAATCAATTGGAATATTAATTAAATGTTCTACTGAATCCATTGACATTTTAATACCCCCAAAAGCGTAAGCATGGTTCAATTTATCATTTGTATTATGCCCTAACCCTACAATTTCGGTATATGTATCTCTTGGAACACTGAGCATTTTTGTATCCTTTGAATTAGGGTTTATTGTTAATACAATAATGGTATCAGATCGACCAGTTTCACCTTCACGGCCATCAACCCCTAACAATAATATGGAAAATGGATCTCTTTTCTCAAAATTTACTTGTTTCACACGCTGTTTCGATTGATCACGATTAATGTTAACATGCGTTTCCTTCAAATTTGCTGAAAAGCTATTATACATACTGTAGGCCATCCCGCTTATTCCAAGTACTAACACCATAACAATGCCTACAATCCATTTCCAAAAGCTTTTTTTTTCATTTTCTTGTATTCTTTTTCTTCGTTCACCAGCCATCTCAAGCCTCCGTATGCAATTTGGTAATAACATCTAGTTGAACTTATCAGAAATAGCACCATATACGGCTAATTCATAAATAATATGGGCTTCTTTTAAAATAGACTACTTTTTGAAAAAATAAAGAGTTTATTAATAAAATTAATAATAATTTACAAATAGTTAATAAAAACGAATCAGTTCCTTAACAAAATATGTAAATAATTATGCTACAATGAACGCGTAAACAAAATGCCGGAGAATAAATATACAGAATAATTCGAATCTTCAAGACTGTAGCTACTTTAGGAGGTTGCTCTCATTGTCTAATTCCAAAATATTAATCATCACCCAAAATTTTTATCCTGAAATAGGTAGTCATGCAAATCGAATGAATAACATTTTCCAGCTAATACAGAAAGAAGGATATGATGTATCCGTACTGACAACCGAGCCTACTTATCCAAACAAACAACTTTATAAAGAAAAAAAATTTTGGAATGACAAATCACTAGATGATGCAAGTAAAGTTCATCGAATTAAAGTGAAAAATAGGAAATACGCTTTAAATATGCTAAATAGGTTGATTCACTATCTGGAAATATCGATTAAAATGTTACTTTTTGTACTATTTAGTAAACAAAAATATGATGTTGTTCTTGTTACAACGCCAGCTATCTTCATTGCATTTGTTGGAATTGTTGCAAAATTGAGGTATAGGTCGAGGTTTATTTTAGATGTCAGGGATCTATGGCCAGAATCATTAAAAGGAGTAGGGGTATTTAATCAAAAAGTAATTATCAACCTCTTTTCGCTATTTGAAATTTACTTATATAAGAAAGCAAATCATATCATTATAAATAGCATTGGATTTAGAGATTATATTGTTAATAAGGCTAAGATCAATCCAAACAAAATCACTTATATTCCGAATGCAGGCAGACAATATGAATTGCAACAAGCCTATAGATTTCATAGGAATTTTAGAGTCATTTACACGGGGAATATTGGACTTGCTCAGGATGTCGAATTCTTAAAAAGCTTAGTTCAAAAATTAGATAAAAACCATATTTTAATAACGATTGTTGGATATGGCCAAAAGAAAAACGAGTTACAAAGATTTATTAAGGATAACAAATTGAACAATGTTTCATTTATTAATCCTACTACACGAGAGGACTGTTTAAAATTAAACTCCGAGCATGATGTTGGAGTTCTTTCTTTAAATAACAATGATGTTTTTGATACAGTGCTACCTGGAAAATTAATAGATTATATGATTTCTGGTTTACCAGTTGTAGCGGCTGTTTCAGGGTACTCTAAAGAGATTATTCAAAAATATCAATCAGGTTTTTTTTCTGAAAAACGAGATGCATATGAAATTGTGAAATATATTTTATTATTAAAATATAGCCCTGAATTACGAGAAAAAACAGCAAATAATGCGATTAATTTAATCAAGGATCAATTCATATGGGAAAAGAATATCAAAAAATTAATATCCTTGCTTAAAGAAGAGAATCAAGTCGCAGAACCCGAAACAGTACCATTACTAAACCAAATAGATAAGGACATCAGACTATGAGAAAAAAAGTATGTATGTTTGTTTGGAACCATTTTACAAATGATGCGAGAGTACTTCGAGAATGCACAGCTTTATCAGAAAAAGGATATAAAGTAGACCTTATCTGTATTCATGATCCAAGTGATAAAAATATGAAGTATATTGAAGAAAGGAATGACAATTTCAATGTGTATAGAGTTAGGAGATATCCTTTCGTATTTACAACACTTCAATATTGCATGAAGAATAAATTAGCAGGTGGAGTAGCATTAGTTATTTGGTTATTTTTGGCATATTATTTCCCTTTAGTTTTCCTACCACTAACCTTATTAGGGGTACTTATATTAAAGACTAAATTAAAAACAGCTTTATTAAGAGGCAGTGTCATTACACGAATGATCTTAAAAGGCAGAATGAAAAAATACGATATTTATCATTCAAATGATTTAAATACATTACCTCAAGGCTATCTATGTGCAAAATGGAGACTTATAAAAAAACCATTAATTTACGATTCACATGAAGTACAAACTAGTCGAACAGGTTATGATAGCTCAATTTATAGCAAGATGGAGCAATTCTTTATTAAAAGAATGGATTCGATGATAGTGGAAAATCATACCAGAGCTAAATACAATGAAGTTCTATATGGATTTTATCCAAATGTCGTACATAATTACCCATTTATCCAAAAGAAAATTGAGAATAACCATGTGGATCTACATGAAATACTCCAACTGCCTGAGAATGAAAAAATTCTTCTTTACCAAGGCGGAATTCAAGCAGGGAGAGGATTAGATAAATTGATAAAAGCTGTTCCAAAATTCAATGCAGGAACTCTTATTCTAATTGGAGATGGTCGCATTAAAACTGATCTAATTAAAATGGTTAACGAAATGAATCTTCAAGAGAAAGTGAAATTTTTACCAAAAGTACCACTAAGTGAATTACCGAAATATACAAGAAATGCTTATTTAGGATTTCAAGTGTTAAATAACACGAACTATAATCATTACTCAGCTTCATCCAATAAATTATTTGAGTACATGATGGCAGGTGTTCCAGTCGTCGCTTGTGATTTTCCCGAAATTAAAAGAGTTGTTGAAGGAGAAGAAACCGGGATCTGTATTGATTCACATAAGCCTGATGAAATTGCAGCGGCAGTTAACAAATTATTGGATAATATTGCATTACGCAACCGATTAAGCGAAAACAGTTTAAAAGCTAGTGAATTATTCAATTGGGAAAAAGAAAGAGAATTATTCATCAATGTATATGCGAAGGTATCTTAAAACCATCTAATTTACTACTAGGAGTGCTCACATTGGAGTTAAAAACAGAAGATTTATCGAAAGAATTGGAATCTCTAAAAGAATCTTTAATTAACGAAAAAAAATCTAAAGTAATGTTTCAAGAAGAACTTTTAAGAATGTACGCCCAAGAAGAGAATCTATTAACTTCTCATCAAAAATTACAATCACAATATCATGCAATCAGTAATTCGAAACTTGGAAAGCTTACTTATGTATATTGGAGATTCTTAAAAAGAATTAAGCGAGGCAAAAGAAATGCAAATAACCAACATTGATGAGCAGCTTAAAGAGATCCAATCAAGACGACAAAATCTTGAAAATGAGATCAAAAAAGAAAAATATCAAATTGATTACTTAAAAGAAAATGGAGAGTTACCTTTAATAATCCCTGAAGAATCACTACTTCTTTATGAGATTAAAACAGCACAAACAAAAATGACGAAGGAAGAATATTTAAGCTATCGAGAAGAAATAGCTGATTTAAATTATTTTGACCACATTAAACCATTACTAGATTATATTCCTGATAGTAATGGAAGCCGGTATTACGAAAAGAATACGATTCGAGTGGGAATCATTGCAGATGAATTTTTATATCAATCCTATAAGGATGTCGCAAACTTTATACCCATTACAATTCAAAATTATCAAGAATTCAAGGATCAATTAGATTTCTTATTCGTTGTAAGTGCTTGGAAAGGCTTGGATGGTAGTTGGGTGGGATTAGCGAACTCTGCATCTTCAAAAAGAAAAGAATTATACAAAATGATAAATTTCTATAAAAAGAATCATGTAAAAACAGTATTTTACTCCAAAGAAGATCCTGTAAATTATGATAAATTTATTGGAATTGCAAAGAAATGTGATTATGTTTTTACAACAGCGAAAGAAAAAATTGATAGATATAAAAAGGCATGTAATCATGATAAAGTTTTCGTTTTAGAATTTGGAATTAATCCACTATATCATAATCCAATTGGAATAAATAATAACAAAAAGAGTAAAGGTGTTTTCTTTGCAGGGTCTTGGTTAAATAAGTATCCAGAAAGACAAAAAGAAACAATTGAGATTTTCGAGGGTGTAATCAGCGCCAATCGAAATTTAAAAATAATCGATCGAAATTTCCATTTGGATAAAGTAAATTATTTCTTCCCACAAGAGTACTTAGAATATGTTTCGCCATCTATTGAACATGAGTATCTTCAAAAAGTTCATAAACTATATGATTGGGCAATTAATTTAAACTCAGTGAAATTCAGTGAAACCATGTTTGCCAACAGAATTTATGAGCTACAAGCGATTGGGAATATTATCATTTCGAATTATAGTGTAGGGGTGAATGACAAGTTTCCAAATGTCTTTATAGTGAATAATCGCAAAGAAGTCCAAGATATTTTGAACGGATTTACAGATGAAGAAGTTTATAAGCATCAAGTAGTAGGAATACGAAATGTGATGTCATCACATACAACATTCCAAAGATTTAATAACTTATTAGAGAAAATTGAAATAGTCTCACATTTTACCGCTAAAAAAGTACTAGTTGTGGCTGATAAATTAACTAAAGACGTTATTAGAGATTTTGAAAATCAATCATATCTAGAAAAGTATTTAATTTCTGAGCAAGAATTCAATGAGCAGATAAAATCACAATATGATATCGTTGCTTTTTTCAGCTCAAACTATCAATATCTAGAATTCTATTTAGAAGATATGATCAATGGATTTAAGTATACAGATTCGGATTATATTGCTAAAAACAGCTTCTATAATGGCAGCAAATTAATCGAAGGCTTAGAACACAACTATATCAATGTAATTCAAGATAAATATAAAACAGTTTTTTGGGCAAATACTTTCCATGCAGATGAATTGCTAGAAATGCCTACAAATTACAAGAAGAAATATGGCTATAGTATAGATCATTTTGAATTAAATACTACTAGAGTTCATGAACTTGAGATACCAGATATTGAATATGAATTATCTGTAATTGTTCCTGTTTATAATAACGGAAAATACTTGTTAAACAAGTGTTTTAATAGCTTAAAAAGAAGTAGCATTTTTGAGAAAATGCAAATAATTATGGTGGATGATGGTTCTTCAAACAAAGAAACCTTGAACACAATTAATAGAATTGCAAGAGAGCATCCAAATGTAATTACCTATTTCTTTCCAGAGGGTGGAAGTGGTAGTGCTTCAAGAGCAAGGAACATGGGAGTAGACTTAGCAAACTGTGAATATGTAACTTATTTAGATCCAGACAATGAGGCAGTTAATGATGGTTATGCTCAGTTATTAATTCTATTAAAAAGTGATCATGAATTAGATATTGCAATAGGTAACATGATTAAATTTGATAATACGAAAATTAGCTATTTTAAATATTATCAAACAGTAACTGAAGCTATTCAAAGTAGGATCATTAATAATCCAAAACAATTATTAATTCATACTGATTTGAGAACGCAAAGTATTCAGGCATTAGTTGTGAAAAGAAAAATCATTACAGAGCATCAATTGAAAATGGTTGAAAATGCAGGTGGTCAAGATACGTTATTTTTCCAAGAGTTACTTTTACATTCAACAAAAGGTGCAGTAATTGATCTGGATATACACATTTATTATGCAGCTGTATCAGGTTCAGTTACGAATACTGTGACAAAAAAATTCTTTGAAAAATATTACACATTGGAGAAAGAGAGACTGCCATTTTTGATTAGCAATGATTTGCTCACTTTGTATATGGAAAAGCGATTTACTTTCTATTTCAGAAATTGGTATCTGATAAGAATTAAACGAATAAATGATGAAGATCAAAAAGAGGCTATCGATACTCTTTACAAAATTTATTCTTTATACAAAGAATTTGTAGTGGAACAATCAGTAGAAATTGATAAATTTGAAGCTTTTTATAAAAGAGGTAAATACAAAAAAATTGCTAAGTACTTCTCTAAAATTTGATAATTGAAAATTCAGATATCAAATTGAAGGGAGGTGACATGCAACTATTCGTACTAGATTCAAAATTTTATTTTTACCGATTTTCTCATACAGTTTCAAGGTTAACTTGAATCAATATATTGATCGAAAACCTTATCAAAATGACTAATTTGTATATTGGAGGAAAATAATGATGAAATTATGTACGATTGGCTTAGGATATATTGGATTACCTACATCAATAATGTTTGCAAAACACAATGTGAATGTTGTGGGCGTAGATGTTAAAAAGGAAGTAGTAGAATCATTGAATAGCGGGAAAATTCATTTAGAAGAGCCAGGATTACAAGAAGCTCTAGAAGAAGTTATCTCAATGGGAACTTTTAGAGCTGAAATTGCACCTGAAAAGGCGGATACGTTCATTATTTCCGTACCAACCCCTAATTATCATGATCAATATAAATCTTGTGATTTAACTTATGTGCTAAGTGCAGTAAAATCAGTATTACCATATATTGAGAGTGGGAATACAATCATTGTTGAATCGACAATAGCACCCCGTAGTATGGATGATTTCGTAAGACCGTTAGTAGAAGGGGCTGGCTTTATAGTTGGAAAGGATGTTTTCCTAGTTCACTGCCCTGAAAGAGTTTTACCAGGACAAATTATGCAAGAGTTAGTATTCAATAATCGTATTGTTGGAGGAATTACAGCAGCTTGTACGGAAGCTGGTGTAAATGTATATAGTACATTTGTTCAGGGAGAAATTATTCGAACAGATGCAAAAACAGCAGAAATGTCTAAACTTATGGAAAATACATTTAGAGATGTTAATATTGCACTGGCAAATGAACTCGCGAAAGTATGTAATGAGTTAGAAATTAATAGCCTTGATGTTATTAAAATGGCCAATAAACATCCAAGAGTTAACTTACATACACCAGGACCTGGAGTAGGGGGGCATTGTTTAGCAGTCGATCCATATTTTATCGTCGCAAAAGCTCCTGAAACAGCACAATTAATCAATTTATCTCGCACGATTAATACATCCATGCCACATTTCGTGGTAGATAATGTTAATAAATTGATGGAAAATGCAAGTGGAAAAGTCGTTACTGTTTTTGGGCTAACGTATAAAGGAAATGTAGACGATATCCGTGAAAGTCCAGCTTTAGAAATTTTTGAAATGCTTAAATCCCAAGGAAATTATGAAGTTCGTGCATATGACCCACATGTTCAATTGAATTGGGTTATGCAAGACCTTGCGCAAGCTGTCGATGGCTCAGATTTAATTGTTGTACTTACAGATCATGATGAATTTAAGAGATTTGGCGAAAGTGTTTTTATGCAGATGTCGAACAGAAGAATTTTTGATACAAAAAATATTGTGCAAAAACTATCACATGATGTTGAATATATGAATTATGGAAATCTCTTTAAATATACGAAAAAGGAAGCTACACTTGTATGAACTTCGCTGGGCAAGTTTTGAAAGAGCAATTTCTCCATTTAAATTTGATATTCCGTTTAAGTTTATATGAAGAAAAAGGGAAATATACAATGCACTACTTGGGTGCATTATGGCAAATATTAAACCCATTCATTCAAATAGGAGTTTATTGGCTTATTTTCGGACTTGGGATTAGAAAAGGGTCGCCAGTTGATGGAACCCCATTTTTCCTTTGGTTGATCATTGGACTTGTTCCATGGCTATATATAAGTCGAACAATTACGCAAGCTTCAAATAGTGTTTTTGCAAAAGTAAATTTAGTATCTAAAATGCATTTTCCAGTTAGCGTTTTACCAACGATAAAAATCGTGGGGAATTCAATATCTTTAATTCCCATGCTTATTATTACGATTGGGATTGCGTTATTATACGGTATCTTCTCAGGTGCCTATTTAATTCAACTAATCTATTATCTAATTTGCTTATATTTCTTGCTCTTTGCAATTACATTACTCTTATCGACACTTACAACCATTATTCGAGATGTGCAGATGATGGTGCAATCAATTGTGCGTCTATTAATGTTTTTCTTACCAATTGTATGGAACGTTCATAATTTTCCCGATTTCTTTGTCAATATATTAAAATTAAATCCATTATTTTACATTATTGAAGGCTTTAGATTTTCTATTTTGGGCGGACAATGGTTTTTTGAAGACCTACCATATACAGTTTATTTCTGGAGTTTAAGTATTTTAATATTAACAGTTGGCTCCTTTTTACACATCAAATTCCGTAACAAATTTGTTGACTACCTATAATCGGAGGAAGAGGTATGAATCCGAAAATTCGATGCACGGATATAACAAAAAGTTTCAGTTTATATAGTAAACAATCTGATAAATTAGTAGATATTATTTCTTTAAAAAAAGATCGAGATCAGTTTAATGCACTAAGAAATATCAGTTTTGAGGTAAATGCAGGCGAGGCGATTGGTATTATTGGATTGAATGGATCTGGTAAGTCTACTCTCTCAAATTTACTAGCACAAGTCATTCCGCCAAGTTCAGGAACGATAGAAATTAACGGTGAAACATCGCTAATTGCCATTTCTGTTGGTTTAAATGCATCCTTAACAGGCTTGGAAAATATTAAAATGAAATGTTTGATGCACGGTTTAAGCATTGCAGATATCAATGAATTAACTGCAGAAATAATCGAATTTGCAGACATAGGCAATTTCATAAACCAACCAGTAAAAAATTATTCAAGTGGTATGAAATCACGCTTAGGTTTCGCTATTTCGATTCATACAAATCCTGATATCTTAATAGTCGATGAAGCATTGTCTGTTGGTGACCAGACATTTTATCAAAAATGCCTAAATAAGATTAATGAATTTAAAAGCCAGGGAAAAACGATTATCTTTGTTAGTCATTCCTTGTCCCAAATCGAAGCATTTTGTGATCGAGTGATGTGGATTCATTTTGGACAAATTAAGATGTTTGACGCAACAAAAAAAGTAATTGGGGAATATAAACAGTTTATTAAATGGTTTAATGCTCTAAGTGAAGAAGAAAAGAAAGTAAATAGGACCAAATTGTTGGATGAACAGTATGAAGAGGAATCAAGCAATTTAATAAGCGAAAACAAGCAAAAGAGTGGCTTTAATTTTTCTTTTCTAACACAGACTGCTATTTTACTATTTGTAGTAATTATAAGTGCAGCGTATATTTTTGCCTAATTTATATAGATAGAGGTGTAGGTTCTAGATGACTAATCAAAGTAAAGTGAAAATAATGACAATATTCGGTACAAGACCAGAAGCGATAAAATTAGCGCCATTAGTACTTGAATTAGAAAAACATCAAGATGATATCGAATCGATTGTAACTGTAACAGCTCAGCATCGAGAAATGCTTGATCAAGTGTTGGATGTATTTAATATTCAGCCTCAATATGATTTGAATATTATGACAAAACAACAAACCTTAGTTGATGTTACCACACGTGCATTAGAAGGTTTGAATGAAGTATTGCAGAAAGAAAAGCCTGACTTAGTGCTTGTTCACGGCGATACATCAACAACATTTGTCGCAAGTCTTGCAGCATTTTACAACCAAATTTTAGTTGGCCATGTTGAAGCTGGATTACGTACATGGAACAAATACTCTCCATTTCCAGAAGAGATGAATCGACAACTAACTGGAGTGATCGCAGATTTTCATTTTGCGCCTACTAAAAAAGCACAGCAAAATTTATTGAATGAAAACAAGAAAATAGAAACAATTTTTGTAACAGGAAATACAGCAATCGATGCCTTATCGACAACTGTTTCTGAAAATTATGGTCATCCTATTTTAGAGAAAATAGGCAACGATAAAATGATACTTTTGACAGCTCATCGTAGGGAAAACCTTGGTGAACCAATGAGACATATGTTCAAAGCGATCAAACAAATTGTAGATGAACATAATGATCTTCAAGTAGTATATCCAGTTCATTTGAATCCTGCAGTAAGAGAAATTGCTGCTGAAATATTAGGAGAGAACTCGAGAATTCACTTAATTGAACCGTTAGAAGTGATTGATTTTCATAATTTCTTATCAAGAGCACATATCATATTAACAGATTCAGGTGGCATTCAAGAAGAAGCACCTTCCTTAGGTGTTCCGGTATTAGTCCTTCGTGATACAACAGAAAGACCAGAAGGTATTGAAGCAGGAACATTAAAACTTGCGGGTACTGACCAATCAACAATTTATGAATTAACAAAAGAATTACTAACGGATTCAAAGAAATATGAAAGGATGTCGAAAGCATCCAATCCATATGGTGATGGACATGCTTCAGAAAGAATTGTGGAATCGATACTATATCATTTTAAGAAAAGCGAATCTATGCCAAGCCCTTTCGAAAGATTGGAAAACACTAGTTTACATAAAAATATTGAAAAGCTTCTCAATTGAATATAAAAATATAAGAGTTAATATAGGAAAAAATCTCATATTGCAGAACTTTTCCGTAAAATGATAGTACAAGCATCATTTCCTCTTAACTAAAAGATTGGAAAATGAATCAATTTAATAATGCAAAATTTATCTGAAATATACGAACATTAGTGAGTTGAAGCCAAGCCCGTGGAAAGCGCCGTCTGTAGCGGAACATCCAAAACTAAATATTAAAAGTTAATGTGTTGAAATGTTCGTATTTTTAAACCGAAAACGGATTTATGAAATTGATTCAAATGAATAAAAATTACAAATAAATCTTCTTAAAACTTATCGTTTTAAATCTCAAATTGAAAGGCAATACGGTCACCATACCGTATTGCCTTTTCAAATTTGTAATGAGCGAAAGTAATCTAGCAATAACTTAAGTTAAATGACCACCCAATCATTAAACCTGAATTATTTATACTTTAATTCAATAGTTTCAGCTTTGATTGCCTTTTTGAAGAAATCTATTAGTAATTAAGTAAAACGCATTTTTCTTTAAAAAAACTAACCAAAATAAGAATGAAAGATATAGACACCGAATAGTATTTCTATTAAGGCATAGTATTTTAGATGAAATAAATTAATATCCTTATGTGATCTATTAAAAAGGTGGTCTGCTCATGTATCTCTTACTAATATTTTTTACAAGTGTTTTATTCTTTATTTTAACTTTTATCGTTTCAACACTTGGAACCAAGTTTCTTTGTTTACTCATTTCAATTTTATTGTATAAATGGGGCTCATATCAGATTAAATTAATAGAGATGAGAAGAGAAGAGGCAATTAAAAAGGAAACAGAAGAAATGTTGCAAGAATATCCGCATAGTCATTCTACAGTATCTTCAGATTATTTAAATGCATTACTCATAGGAGAGGCATCGCAAACATTCTTTGTTGCAAAAAGAGAAGATACAGATTCTGATTTTGAAGTAAGGGAATATTTATTCAATGAAATTTATGAAACAGCCATTGAAGAAGATGGAAATCAAATAGCATTAATCTCAAGAGGTGGACTACTTGGAGGATCATTAATTGACGGTGGCGGAAATTCATTAGTATATGTTATGGAACCAGAAAATAGTTTGAAAGATAATTCAGATGAGGAATCTGAAGAAACAACAGAAAAGAGCTCTGAAGAAGTATCTAAGTTAAGTTTAAAAGTGGTAGTTGATGATTTGTCCAACCCAATTATTGAGTATGTATTTTTGGAACCTGAGGAACCAGTGGAAAAAGATTCGGATGTATACAAGGAAGCATCTAAGCAATGTAAAAAATGGCATCAAATGATCAGTGTCTTAATTAAACGACATGATAACCTAAATAAAGTAGTCATTAAACGTTATGAAAATTCAAATAGAGTAGTTTAGCTTTTAATGATTACTCGTATTGGTTTAATAGAGTTTCGCAGCTGATTTTAATATATTTTTATAAATTGAATTAATTTCATAATTCGAAGATTTAATGAAAAACACGAAAATTAAATGGTCCATTTTTATATGTAATATCTATTAGAACATTGTCTATGAAGCGGAAGAGGGTGACTCTTTGGGGGAAGCGCCATCTGGAGCTGCATACTAAGTAATTATAGAAATAGAATATTATCCGAATTATTGAGTTGTTTATGTAGGAAATATTCGTATTTTTTAACTAGAAAAGTACTTATGAAATTAACTCAATTGAAAATAAATAATAAATTATTAATGATTTTTCAGATTAAAAGTGATATACTTTGCGCATAGATGAATAATTCCTTCGGGGTCGGGTGAAATTCCCAATCGACGGTGATGAAGCAATTCTAAGCCCGTGAGCCTTTTATAGGCAGGATTTGGTGTAAGTCCAAAGCCGACAGTATAGTCTGGATGAGAGAAGGATGTATGGAACGTTAAATTCTTATGATTTACTATTGTATTTCATAGGTTTATTTGATGATGAAATAAACAGACTTCCAATCCACCCCGTAGAGAAAAATCTATGGGGTTTTCTTTTTTATTAAGCTTTGAATGCTAGAGAGTATTCTGCTTAAATTTTAGAAAACCATTAACAATTTAAAATACGTAGTCCTTCGGGGGCGGGTGAAATTCCCAATCGACGGTGATGAAGCAATTCTAAGCCCGTGAGCCTTTTATAGGCAGGATTTGGTGTAAATCCAAAGCCGACAGTATAGTCTGGATGGGAGAAGGACAATGAGCAATGGTAGAAGCTTTTGAAAAATTAATTTCAATAGGCTTATTTAGTGATACCATTTACTACATATTCTCCCGAAAACTCCTTAGGTAAATTTCCTTTAGGAGTTTTCTTTTTGGTTAAAATATCCAAAATGGAGGGGTAAATTGACTGCTGACTATTATATGAATCGGAAGTAATGATCAAAAACTTCCAACAAACTCGAAATGAGATTGTCTAATTAAAAAAGCCTACTATATCCATAGAAAAAGTATTGAAAAACCTTTGAAAAAAAGCAATCTTACTAAAATTAAGCTATGTGGACAAATACGTAATAATTAGCAAAGATATCAAGATTACTTCTGTTTTGAAATGAGGTGTTACATTTGTTTACAGGAATTGTAGAAGATTTAGGGAAAGTTAAGGCAATAAAAAGTGCAACAAATAGTATGCAACTAACGATTGAATCAAGAAAAATCCTAGAAGATGTCCATCTTGGTGACAGTATCGCAGTTAATGGAGTTTGCTTAACTGTCATTTCTTTTTCAAATAGTCAATTCACAGTGGATGTCATGCCTGAATCAGTAAAAGCAACAAATATCCAATCTCTACAAATTGGTCAATATGTAAACTTAGAAAGAGCGATGCCCGCAAATGGTCGATTCGGAGGTCATTTCGTATCTGGGCATGTGGATGGTACAGGAGTCATATTGAGAAAAAGAAAATTTGCAAATGCCGTTTATGTGGATATAGGAATAAGCAAAGAGTTAAGCAAGTTTTGTATGTTAAAAGGCTCTATTACAATCGATGGCATCAGCTTAACGATTTTCGATGTCAAGCCAACTCAACTGACAGTATCTCTTATTCCCCATACTTTTGATCTAACATTATTAGGCGTAAAAAAAGAACATGATGTAGTAAATATTGAGAATGATTTACTAGGAAAATATGTGATCAACCATTTGGATCGAAAACAAGAAAATTCAACGATAACGATGGATTTTCTAAATGAAAATGGATTTTAAAAAGGCTGGTGTATTGAAATGTTTAATACAATCGAAGAAGCAATTGAAGATTTAAAAAACGGTAAGATAGTTATTGTTGTTGATGATGAAAAACGTGAAAATGAAGGGGATTTTCTAGTGTTGGCCGAATTTGCAACACCTGAAAATATTAACTTTATGGCGAAATATGGCCGTGGCTTAATCTGTACGCCAATGTCTAGAGCATTAGCAAATCATCTTGAGTTAAATCCGATGGTTGACAATAATACAGATAATCACCAAACAGCATTTACGGTTAGTGTCGATTACAAAACGACTGAAACAGGGATCAGTGCGTATGAACGTTCCGAAACGATGTTACAATTGATCAGCCCAGAAGCAAAAAGCTCTGATTTCCGTCGACCTGGACACGTATTTCCTTTAATAGCAAAAGATAATGGTGTATTGGAAAGACAAGGGCATACAGAAGCTGCAGTCGATTTTGCTAAACTTTGTGGTTCAGATCCTGCAGGTGTCATTTGCGAAATAATGCTTGATAACGGAAAAATGGCAAGAGTACCACATCTGCACGATATTGCTAAAGAGCATAACTTAAAATTCGTAACTATCGCTGATTTAATAAGCTATCGTTATGAAAAAGAACAATTGATTGAGCGAGTAGCTTCAGTAAATTTACCTACATCATTTGGAGAATTTCAAATGATTGGCTATTCAAACCAATTAAATGATAAAGAACACCTTGCTATTTTAAAAGGAAATCCACAAGATGATGAAGTACCACTTGTACGCATTCACTCAGAATGTTTAACCGGAGATATTTTTCATTCAAAACGCTGTGATTGTGGACCGCAACTCCACAAATCATTAGAAATGATTGAAGAAGCAGGTACTGGAGTTGTCTTATATATGCGTCAAGAGGGAAGAGGAATCGGACTACTTAACAAACTAAAAGCCTATGAGTTACAAGAACAAGGCTATGACACTGTTGAAGCAAATGTTCACTTAGGTTTCGCTGCAGAAATGCGTGATTATGGTTTAAGTGCTCAAATGCTACGCGATTTAGGTATTACAAAAATACGTTTAATGACAAACAATCCTGCAAAGATTGAAGGATTAACGAAATATGGCATTGAAGTTGTTGACCGCGTACCAGTAGAAATTACAGCAGAGCCAGAAAACGAAAAATATTTAGAAACAAAAAAATTAAAAATGAGACATATACTAGCATAGGAGTGAATGGAAATGGCAAAAACATTTGAAGCACAATTAATCGGAACTGACTTAAAAGTTGGAATTGTAGTAAGTAGATTTAATGAGTTTTTAACTGCAAAATTATTAAGCGGTGCAATGGACGGTTTAAAACGTCATGGCGTTTCAGAAGATGATATCGATGTAGCATGGGTTCCAGGTGTATTTGAAGTACCATTTATTACAAAAAAAATGGCTGATACAAAAAAATATGATGCCATTATAGGATTAGGAACTGTTATTCGAGGAGCAACTTCTCACTATGATTATGTTTGTAATGAAGCAGCAAAAGGTATTGCTAACGTAGGATTAAATACAGGAGTTCCAGTTATGTTCGGTATCGTTACAACAGAAAATATTGAACAAGCAATCGAACGCTCTGGAACAAAAGCAGGAAACAAAGGTTATGATGCAGCGGTTTCAGCAATTGAAATGGCTAATTTAAGCCGCATGTTCGATTAATTTAAAATGAACGATAACTTTTTGAAGTAAAATGTATAAAAACGATTGCTGGGGCTATACTATTAAAGATTTCACTTAAGAAATCCTTTTATGATCAGGAGGGGTTAATCCTATGGGTGAACCAAGTCCAGGTGAGCACTATAGCTCTAAACAAAGATTAAATCGTTAAAATTCTCAGGTAATAAGAAACGGAGTGAAGTCCCGTGGATCAGGTCTGAGTAATGAAGCTTAATGCAAAACAATTTAATCATCATGAAGGATAAAGTTATATTACTGCATCTAGAATGATCAGGAGGGTGAAAATCCAATGAGTGAACCAGACAAAATAGTTCAGGTATCTCAGGGAGTTCACAATCTCTGGGTAAAGGTTAAATAGTTAAATTTCAGGTGATGGACACGGCTTAAAATCCCGCGTAAAGAGTCTGAGTTGAAATGCAAAGCTAAAACAATTTAATCGTCATAAAGGATAAAGTGAAATCAGACCCGGAATTAATTTTCCGGGTTTTTATTTGGAGTTTTATAAATAATTGCAAATTGAATCATTTTCATAAATCCATTTTCGGTTTTTAAATACGAACGTTTCAATACATTTATTTCCAACGTTCATATTTGTATGCTCCGCTACAGACGGCGCTTTCCACGGGCTTGGCTTCAATCTCCTCGTCATGCGGGGCTTTCAGCTCAAGCTTTTCCCGTAGGAGTCGCCGTCTTTCTTTTTCCTTTAATAGTTTTTGAAGATTTTCAATTTTTTTCTCTAAATTTTTTATTTCAGCCTCATTTGATTCTACAGCATAATAATAAGGGGCTATAACTAAATTGCATAATACAATACAAATTCTACAAAGAGTAATTTTGGTGTTATTTAACATAGATACACCTCAAAATTATTTTGCTTTATTCATGCGAAAGTATGCACTTTTGAAATTTCCCTATAGAAAGAACTTTTCTTATAAAATAATTTTATTAAGAGGTATACAAAACGTACATTAGGCTATACTATTAAAGATTTCACTTAAGATATTCTTTATTGATCAGGAGGGGTTAATCCTATGGGTGAACCAAGTCCAGGTGAGCACAAAAGCTCTAAATAAAGATTAAATCGTTAAAAATTCTCAGTTAATAAGAAACGGAGTGAAGTCCCGTGGATCAGGTCTGAGTATTGAAGCAGAATGCAAAACAATTTAATCGTCGTAAAGGATAAAAGTGAAATCAGACCCGGAATTAATTTTCCGGGTTTTTATTTTGATTTTAACTAAAAATAATTGCAAATAATTGCAACTTGCAGGAAAATGTTACTAATAAAGAGAAATTTTAAGCGGAGAATAAGTTCCTTTAGGGGGAATTGAAAATGAAACGCTTCATAAGTTATTTAATGTGGGTAGCTATAATTGGGATAGGAATATATTCTGGATTAAGATTTAGAGTATATTTAGGTAAGGAAGAAGAAATATCATATAACGATTTACCAATAATGATATTTTCGTTCGTATTTCCTATAATTATTGGTATATTGTTAAGATTACCTAATTTTTTAATTGAGAAAAAAGGGAAAAAGAAGTGGAGTTTTGATTGGGTAAAGTTAATCGCTATTGCATTTCCAGTACTTTATGTTGCATTGTTACCTTACTTAGTATATTCATCATTAGGAGAAGAATTATTATTTTCAAAGCAAGTTTTTCTGTTAGGTGATACAACGATAACTTTAACAACAGTTGCTGGTATTGTTTTTGGATATGTATTGCTGGATAGTGTGAAAGTTTAACATTGAAATTTCCTTTTAAATGATTTAACAAGAGGTATACAAAACCGTAGCTTAGGCGATACTATTTAAGATTTCACTTATGAAATCCGACATGATATCAGGAGGGTGAAAGCAATGGGAAAACCGGACCATTTAGATCCAAAATCTCAAAAAGTTCATCAGCTCTGGACTAGGTTAAAACATTCAAAATCTCAGGTAAATGGACAGTCGGAGATGACTCTTCATAATCGTATTTTGAAAAGTGAAGCGAAAGCTCGACAATTTTAATCTTCGTGTACGGATAAGGTGTAATCAACTTGGAAGTCACATAAGTAGTTAAAACTACTTATGTGACTTCTTCCATTTTTCCCTTACATATTATTAACTGCTGCTACTTCTTGCATTTCTAGATTCTTTGGCTTTGGTAGGAATATCTTTGCATCTTCACATAACGAATTATAAATTCTAGGATTAGATAATAAATCTTTTTGTAAAAAAGCATAAGATTTAAGCTCTGCAAATTTACAGTCATAAGCTAAAGAATTTATGTGCCTAATAATTAGTTGCGTTTCTCTAGAAAATAAATCTTGATTTCTTTTATCATTTAATTGAATAACACAATTTAAGAAGGTTAATGCTTCCATACTTAGTTTTGAGCGAATTCGAGGACTTGATAGTTTTTCTATGTTGTTCTCAATAATAGTACGGGCAGAAGCATAATCGCTTTTTGCAATACTTTTTTCTAAAAAAACAATATCTCGATCTAATTTCATTCTTTTTACCCCTAAACAATCTATATTTATATGATTAAAGTCATGTGACGTATTCATTATATAGATACTTAAGAACTAAGTAAATAAGATGTAATGAAAATATATATTTTATTAACATTATGTTTTGGTTTTTTATTTGAAAATTGAAATCATATGAAATTATTTTATGAATGTATTTAGAAATGATTAATTACTTGCCAATTTTTTATCCTTATTCGTAGGCAATCGACACACTTTAGAGGGAAAATACATATCCTTTATTGAAGAGGTGGTGAAGAATGAGGGACGAAAAAATAACTAAAACCCATAACCCTGTCGAAATTGAACAAAAGGAATGGAAAAAAAGACTGTTAAATGAACGAATGAAGCAGATGCTTACGATCGCTTCACCTATTTTTCTCTTACTTTTATGGGAGTTTTTATCTCGAACAAATTTGATTGATGTCCGTTTCTTCCCGCCACCAACTGAAATTCTACACACTTTCTTTAGTATGGCAGTAAGTGGAGAATTATTTCATCACATTTGGATCTCTTTATACCGGATATTTGCTGGCTTTTTGTTGGGCGTTATCCCTGGTGTAGTCATCGGATTATTAATGGGATTATATTCTCCTATTCGGCATTTCATTTCACCAATCGTTATGGCACTAATGCCAATTCCAACTCTAGCCCTGTTACCAATCATAATCATTTTATTTGGAATCGGTGATCTATCGAAGGTAGTGACAATCGCTGGAAGTGTATTTTTCCCAGTCGTTATTAACACTACTGCAGGAGTAATCAACATTGATTCCATTTACTTGGATGTAGCTAGAAACTATGGGGCTGGTTCAAAGGATTTCTTCTTTAAGATTGCATTTCCAGGTGCTTTACCTGTTATGATGGAAGGCATTCAAATGGGGCAGGCAATTGCTCTTTTAACGATTGTTGCTGCTGAAATGATGGGGGCAACTTCAGGAATCGGATACTTAATCTGGACCTCCTATAAAGCCTTTTTGCTTAAAGAGATGTTTGTTGGGCTCATACTCATCTCATTTTTTGGCTATCTATTTTCACTAATACTTCGATATCTTCAGAAGAAAATTCTTCCTTGGAGGTGAGACAATGGAAGATCAAACGAAAATATCTATCAAAAATATGACGAAAGCTTTTTATAAGAAAAATAGTAGTGTCACAGCTTTAGATCAAGTCTCTTTAGATATTTCAGAAGGTGAATTTGTTTGTCTTGTAGGCCCAAGTGGTTGCGGGAAAACAACATTACTCAGAATTTTGGCGGGACTGGAAACAACAAGTGTTGGTGAATTCGAAATTATGCAGGGACAGGAAGATCGACCTCTTCAATCGATGGTTTTTCAAGAAAGAGGGATTATTCCTTGGTTAACAGTTGAGGAAAACGTAGCGTTCGGTTTGAAAATGAGACATTTACCTAGCAACTTAATTAAAGAAAGAACGGATTACTATTTAAAGAAAGTTGGTCTAGAAAAGTTTTCAAAGTTATATCCGAAAGAGTTATCCGGTGGTATGAAACAACGTGTTAGTATTGCACGTGCGTTTGCAAATGATCCAGAAATATTGTTAATGGATGAACCTTTTGCAGCACTTGATGAACAAAATAAATTCATTCTACAAGAAGAATTATTATCCATTTGGGAAGAAACGAAGAAGACAGTACTTTTTATTACACATAGTATCGATGAAGCTTTATTGCTAAGCGATCGTATATTATTAATGAGTGCACAGCCTGGGAAAATCATAAAAGAAATTAAGAACGATTTACCAAGACCACGGAATATCGAACAGATTCGTGCTAATCAACAAACTGCGGAGTACTTTATAGATATATTAAAGCATTTACATGAAGAAGTACAAAAGTCTAGAAAGTAACAGGTTTTATAAAGGGGGATTTGAATGGGGAAATGGTTGAAACGGGGGCTTGTGATACCATTCATATTACTAGCGATGGTCATTACTGGATGTACTGATAAGAGTACAACTACGACTAATCATAATAAAGTTGACAATGAAGTAAGTAAGGATAATAAATCAGGGGATTTAGCACCATTAGAAAAGAAAGCTAAAGTAGTCATTGCCGAAGATGGGGCAGCCTCCGGAGCGGGTTTTTATATTGCAAATGAGAAAGGCTACTTTGCAGATTATAATATTGAGGTAGAATTTGCACAATTTGCAAATAGTGATGATATGCTCCCAGCACTTGCAGCAGGTGAAGTAGATATTGCGGGCGGGGTATCGACAGCGTCATTCTTTAATGCCATCGCACAAGGAATAGACGTTAAAATTGTAGGGGATAAAGGTCACAACATGCCAGGGAAATCCTATTTCACATTCGTTATTGGGAACAGGATGAAAGATGTAATTAAAGAATATTCAGATTTCAAAGGGAAAAAAATAGCAATCTCTTCAAAGAACTCTATTGATGGCTATATCTATCAACTGATGTTAAAACATGCTGGATTAACAGAAAAGGATGTTAAGACAGTTATTATGAATGATTTTGGTAGCATGCTTGGTGCTTTGGAAAATGGATCAATCGATGCAGCACTCAGTATTGAACCATTGATTGCTCAAGGTGTTAGTAAAGGAATTCTTACCCGTTTTGGCGATGCGACTGATTTTGCACCAGATTCACAAATTGCATTAGTTTTAGCTTCACCTAAGTTTATGAAAGATGAAAAGGATATATCGCTACGCTTCATGCTTGCATATTTAAAAGGTGTACGTGATTACAACGATGCTTTCACTAAAGGGGAAGGAAAAGCCGAAGTCGTCAATATCATGACAAAATATACAGCATTAAAAGATCCTGCAATATGGGATAAAGTAAATGTGACTGGGCTTGATCCAGATGGAAAAATGCGTGTAGATGATATTAAAAAGCAGTATGAAATGTACAAAGCAAATGGTGCTACTCAAGGTAAATTCGACTTTGATAAAGCGATTGATACATCTGTTACTGAAGAAGCTATTAAGATTTTAGGTAGCTATAAATAGAGTATGAAAAAATGGAGCAAGCGAATGTGCTTACTCCATTTTGTTATGGATAAGATTATTTTACATTTTTAATTTCAGAAATTTGGAAGAAACTTTGTGCATCATTGCCTTCAACATAATTGTAATAGACCTTATATTTGCGATGGAATACTTTTGTATCCTTCTTGCTATTTTGTGTTTTGGCAATGACTTCTTTTGTATTAACAGTGAAATCAGTGTCTGAATCACGTTTGATGGATGAAATTTCAACTTTATTTACTTTTTCTTGAATACCTTGTTTATGTTTTTTGGGGATTTCTGCTAAAAGGTCTTCGTATAGTTTTGTGTCGTGCATAATGTATTCGTTTGCTAAAGGAGTAAAGTCACCTGATTCAACAGCCTTCGCATATTCAACTGGATATTTTGCAATAAAATCGCTAAGTTTTTGTATTTCAATATCTGTCATTTTTTGTCCAGAAACAATAGGCTTGTTTGACGAGTTCTCAGGTTGCTGACTATAAGATGAAGAAGTAGAACTTTGATCAGTTTTATTTGATTGAGTCGTCTTATGCGTTTCAGTAGTAAATGCCTCTGTTTTTGCGGGTTCTTTTGAAGTTTTTTCTGAATCATTGCTGCATGCGGCTATTAGTGAAGCTGCTATACAAATTGAACAAATGAGCTTCCATTTTTTCATTTCAGTACCTTCTTTCACAAACTATTTTCTATTATTATAAGGTATTTGTTACAAAGTTGATAGTATGGAAGGTATTAGTTTTATTGTAAAGTAATTTATTTTATGAATGAATCAATTTCATAAATACTTTTCTAGACAAAAAACGCGAATATTATCTAAATGTACAATCCAATAATTCGGAATATACTTCAAATATACTATTTGTTTAATATGCCGCTACAGATGGCGCTTTCCGCGGGCGAGCGTTGAGCCTCCTCGCTCACTTCGTTCCCTGCGGGGTCTCACCTGTCTCGCTTTCCCGCAGGAGTCACCATCTTCCGCTCTAGACAATATTCTAATAGATATAGCACAAACAATGCCTCATTTAATGTTCGTGTTTTATATCAAAACATCGAAATATGAAATTAACTCGAATATTAAAGAAATATTTGGAATTAGAAAAAATAAAAATTATAAAATAAAAGCCTTTCGATTTTTCATAATAAGTAGTATTATTTATATAATTCTTATGCGAAAGGTTGGTTTTAAAATGCAAAGACCAGTGTCTATTCCAAGACCTCTAGTTCGCGTTAATCAATGGACTATTTTATTAAGTACAATAGCTACATGGATATTTCATCAACCACTAATATTATTAATACCACTTATTGCAAATTTATTAGGATTATTTTTCAATTTTAATCCATTAATGAAATTTGCACGATTATTTTTAAAGAAAAAGCTTTCTGAATATATTCCTGAAGATGTCATTCAACAAAAATTTAATTCGTGCATTGCCATAAGTTGCTTAGTTCTTGGTTTTATAGGATTTGAATTAGAAAAACCAGCAATGGGTTATATTTTTACAATTATGGTTGCAATTGCATCTGGTATTGCAATTCTAGGATTTTGTATTGGCTGCTTTATCTTTTTCCAATTGAATCAATTCCGTTACAAATTAAAAAAAGCTACTCATTCATAAAATTATGATGTAGTAAAAGGGGAATTAATATATTACTAAAGTTAAACCCTAGCATGTTTCCCTGAAAAGTGCTACAATAACTCCTGTAGCTGATAAACAATCTATCATCTAAATGCCGATTTAGTTTAATGGTAGAACGGTGGTCTCGTAATCCATTGATAAGAGTTCGATTCTCTTATTCGGCATAATATAGCTAATTGATCTTTATTAATACGAAAGAGCCTTATAACGGTTTAAAAAATACGGATGAACGTTGGAATAACAACGATTATCTGTATTTTTTTTATGCTTATTATTTGAAATTTAGATAAAAATTCCAACTTTTATGATCATATTACACATTTTGTTACACATTACACACAACGTTACACATGATAAACGCTGTTATCACGGTTTTTGAACTCTTTTATAATATGATTTTAAGTGTTGAGAGTAGTTTGTACATCTTTGTGTCCTAATCTTTCAGAAATATATTATGCACTTGTAGAACGATACAGTAAGACACTGGCATGCGTGTGTGTATATTGGTTACTTAATTATTTCTAAAATATCTAGTTTTTCCAGGATATGAGCCACCATTAGTTTAGTGTAGCATAGCAGTTATGATTACTCTTTATTGATTTTTTATAATTATAAGTAATAAAAGGAATATATTACTATATGTCGAATTATAAAGATAATAGGGAGGTATTTAGAATGAAGCTTAAAGAATTTTTAGATGAAATTATTAACTCTGATAAGTTTGATTGGACATATGATGATGATCTAGGTAGATACAACTATATAAATGATATTAGAATCAGTATTGCTAGTGATAGAGAACCTGATGAATCATATGAGAATGAATGGTTGAACTGTTATCCTGATAAAAAGGGTTATTTTAATAGATATAATTTATGTTTTAACGGGGCTAGTATCGAATCTTTTTATGGTGTTGCAGTCGATGGATATAGAATGATTATTCCAAGTCCTCGGCTAAATGATTTGACTATTACACGAAAACAGAAACAAATTGGAAGAATCATTAATAAACCCTATACAGAAGTAAGCGATGAGTATGAGCAGTATTTAAATATGGCAGGAATTACAATCAGAAACGAAGAAGAATAGTAAGATTCAACATTCTCATACGCGGGTGTTTCTTTTTTTATCTTTGAAAGGAATAACGTTGAAGTGATTGCAAATGAGTTAGATTACAAAACAGGGCATATATATAACAAACACGCTCAAATTGTGCTGACGAGTATTCGAGAGTGTGAATGAATAAAATGCAGTAGATAAATCAGGGGGGGATAGGTTGGAGAAGAAAGAAACTGTAAAAACAGGCATTGGATTTGGTTCAGCTTTAGCGATAGCAATTTCGTGGAGTGTAAACAAATCGATTTTGTGGGCGATATTCCATGGTATTCTAAGTTGGATTTATGTAATCTACTATGCGTTAACAAGATAAACCGAATCTAACATAACTTTAGATTAAGTTAAGATGAGGCAATAGAAACTATAGTATATTCGCGAAAGATTAATATTGTGATAGTTTACAGAAGTAATTACATGCATTAGTCCTCCTTGAATATGGACCACTCAAAATGGGGGACTAATAAAATTCCGAGACAGTTCTTGAGACTCTGACCTGTAATACACGGCTTATATGCTTGGATCCCCCCTTTCCAAGGGGGGATTTGCTTAATTTATCTAATTTAATAAGTGATTGGTGAAAAAATATTAATCTTACCTCATTTCTTCTTGTAGTATTTCAATAAAATTTAAAACATCGATATCGGAATCATTTTTAAGTATGTTTATTATTTTATTTAGTATGTCTTTGTCTATTAAGTATTCTAATACAATTGCTGCTTTAACAGCCGCTATTCTGACATCACTAACATTATGGTGACTTAGCTGTATTAATTTATCAGTATACCAATTTAAATCTATATGATCCATTTCATCTATGTCATGACTAATAAGATTTATTGCACCAATAATTTCGCCGATATTGTTTTCATTAATAAACTGTTCTACCTCTTGTTGAGATGTTTGAGGTGCCTCATAAAGTTCGAGTAAAGACATTCCAGTATTTTCTTGAGTATATAATATTGAAACAAATTCACTAAATGAGTCAGCTACAGTTATTATTTCGTTACTGTCATTATTAATATAAATAATAGGCGGATTTGTTTTGGTATTTCTATAATCAAAAGCAATCCATTCTGACCCATCCCCACTAATTAGTACGATATTCTCAGGCATTTTCCACTCTTGTATATAATAAGGTGTATCTAATATTCCTGGATCTTTACTTATTCCAAAAATATGATCAATATATCTAGAAGTCTCATCCCATGCAGTAGGTATAGGGCTTGGGAAAGCATTGTATATAATTTCCCCTCCGTTTTGATCTTTAAGAATTTCTATATATTCTTTCGGTAAGTTAATGCCGAAAATTTTTTCAGCCTTTTTAATATTGGATTCTTTTAGTTTTATTAATTTATATGTATCTTCAGGGTTATTTGCCCAAATTTTAACCATACAATTTCCTCCATCTATAGAATAATCTAATAATCATAAATATATTATAATGTAAAATTTGTAATATGTACTTAGCAGGCATACATAGGGTGCTTTTTGGATTTAACAAGTAGTACGAATAGTACCATTCCATTAAAATGACAGCTTAATAGGGTGAATGGAAATATTTGTTGAATAATCTGTAAAGAAAAGAATTTACTTTTAATGAAGTAAAGGGAGGAAGTGTTTTAATAAAATTAAATAAAGAAGGTATAATGAATGAAAAAATCATTAGAAAAAAGGTTTTTATATTTATATACAGGTGAATTAATCTCTGGGATTCTTTTTATTTTTCTAAGCTACTTTTTTAATAGCAAGTATCCGCAATTTCATTTGTATTCATTGTGTTCGTTTTGGTTTTCATTTATTTTTTTTGACCTCCTTTTATTTCAAGGAGCGTATTATTGGTACATAAAATGGAAGAGGATACGAACTGAAAATAAAGTGAATACCCCCTTTAAAATCGTACGTATGTTTAAGCTTTTCAAAACAATAAACACAGTTTTGCTACTTGTGCCAATACTTGGATTTATCGTTGATTATATAAAATGGAATAATTTATCACCAATTAGTGGGTTTCTTTATATTTTTGCGATATTAGAATACGTTAACTATTTCTACATTCAGCTTTCTTACGATAATCGGATGGATATTGAATATTTACTAAAAAACAAAAGACTAAAAAAGTCTTCTATTAGTAAAGATCTGGAAAAAATGAGTAAAGAGTGAAATAATAAAACAAATCAGGTTTACAGTTGAATCTAGGTTGCTATGCCATTAAGCCAAGAGAAGAGATTACCATCTAAAGCGTTTCCTTTTATTATCGTGATTTTTATAATAAGTTACATTTTGCGTTAACTTAGTGTAATGTGAATTGAATTTGAACTGCGTATTCATTAATTTACATATGGGCATATATACAAGAAACATGCACAAATTACACGAATGAATGAATATGATGAAAGTGTGAACGCAATTTTAAACAATAAGTGGAGGAGAGAAATTTTGAGCTTTATATATAAGGATGAAATACTTAACAGTTTGAGCTTGGTCAGAGAACTTGTTAGAGATTATGAATCCTGTCCTGAATGTGGAAGTAATAGCATAGGAAGTAGCACAAATCTTGGTTCGATGGGCTACAATGGTAAATTAGGAACTTTTGAACGAACATGTAAATGTGGTTGGAAATCGAAAATTAAAGTCGAAAAAGTATGAAACATTTTGAGGATTGAGCTTAACTTCACATTCTAGTCTGGTATTAGGTAGTAGGGAAGTAACTAATAGCAAAGCTGTTACAGGTGGTCTTTTTATGTGAAGATGTAAGTGCAATAAATGATGACATTTTAAGAAGATAGTAAAGAAGCAGTTCTTTATTTGCTCCTACCGTAGCCTTAGTTAATAAATAATTAGTTGCCTAAACAAAATAAGACCACCTTAATCGGTAGCCTAGATGACTATTATTTTACGTCAATTTTCCATTTTATTTCTTTATGATCTAAACTAAATGTAGGAGTGTAAATTAATTTATAAGTACCATTTTTAGATACGTCGTATTTGATGATACCTGAAAGTTTTTCCCCCTTGTTTATATCTCCAGAAATAGGTGTTTTACCACCATAGTATTCGTCTTGAGATTTATCACCTTTGTATAAATTAAAATGACTTGAATCTACATATATTTTATTTTTGCTAGAGTTTTTTACTGTTATGTTCAGTTGAAGTACTTTTCCATTTTGAGGTTTAATGTTTTTATCAGGTTTTACAATTTTCGCTTTAGTAATAGTAATTTTAACACCATTAACTTTAACTGTTTCACCGACTTTGTAGATTTTGTTTTTCTTCTTCTCTTTTTTCTCTGCTTTTTGTTCAGTTTTTGTAGATGAATCACCTTCTTCTTTTTTCACTTTCGTATCTCCACAAGCTGAAAGGAATAGTACTAAAACCATAGGGGCAATATACATTAACTTTTTTATCATTTTTTTCTTCCTCCTCTAAAAAGACCGCCATTACAGTACAAATTATAAGCAAATTGTTCAAATTAATAGTTGGAATTTACTAAAAAACATTGATTTAAGTGCAAGTTAAAGTTAGTCTTTACGAGTTTTATTTAAGTTATTCGTTTGCGTTGTTTACTTATTTAAAGGTTTTGAATTCAATATTGAATTTTATAGAGTGGTCTTTATCTTTACTTCCACAGATGAAACTACTCCGATGTATGAAGAGAATTGCTAGTGGCTACACTAGTTCTATTGTAAGTTGGACTTTCAAAATTTGGAGGCGATAAAGATGCAAATGACAGAACAAGCTGCAGCATTTTTTAAGAAGGAAATGGCAGAGAAGAATGAAGATACTTTGCGTTTTTATAATTTAGCAGGATGTTGTCAGCCAGTTTTGACCGCTGAATTCGAACCCGCTCAGACGGATGACAAAATTGAAATCGTCGACAATGTGAAAATAGCAATAGAATATGCTGTTGTGGACGATTTAAAAGATGTCACAATTGGCATTGATGATACCGGTGAAGAAGTCGAACTCGTTTTAGATGGATATATTATTCCTGAACCATGTGGTTGTGATCATGACCACGAACAGAATGACGAGTATAACCATAATCACAATTAACGTAAAATCACTAAAATTGAGAAAGGGGCGAGACTAAATACATAGCAGTTTTATTAGAACCATATTGTCTTTAAGAGAAGAAATGGCGAACCAATTGAATATTGCTACACAAGCTCGTTAATCCACGGACTTTTAACAATTTCAGTCCTAATTTATATTTTGTATAATATATTAAGTAGATACATGCTGGAAATTTGGAAATAACATCGTTATTTTAACTGGCGGAATTAAGGGACTAAATGTCATAAGAAAATCTTATGTAAATGATAAGTTTTATATTAATTTTATTAATATTGCTTCTATTTTAAGATAAATGTAAAGAGGCTGAGTTATGAAAGAAAATACAAAGTAAAGAGGGGACTACTTTGCAATTTATAATCAGTCCAATAGCTTTTGTTAATAATTCTAGAATTGATATTGAAGATGATCAGTGGGGATCAATCATATCAACAATTAAGCTTGACGAAAATATAAATATTGCAGCAATTAAAGGAATAAATGAGTTTTCTCACTTAGAAATCATTTTTTATTTCAACAAAGTTTCCGACGATAAAATTCAGTTTGAAGCTAGACATCCGAGAAATAATACAAAATATCCTGAAGTTGGAATATTTGCTCAAAGAGGAAAGAATAGACCGAATAAATTGGGCGTAACAATTGTGGAACTATTACAGGTTGAAGACAATCGAATCATAGTAAAAGGGTTAGATGCGATTGATGGAACACCAATTATTGATATTAAACCAGTAATGAAAGAATTTTTACCTAAGGGTGAAGTAAGTCAGCCAAATTGGTCTGTCTCCTTAATGGAAAGATATTGGGAGGAATGACATAGGAAGATCATTCGTTAAATCTTCCCATAATCACAGTATTATAGTATTTTTCATCTAAAAGGATTTTATCTTTTATCAAAATACCTTCTATTTCAAACCCTAATTTGGTATAAATTTTAATCGCTTTTTCGTTTGTTTCTAAAACGTTTAAGGTGATTTTTTTTATGTCATTGGAAACAGCCCAGCGAATGGATTCTTTTAGTAGATTCTTTCCAATACCGTTTCCCAAAAATTCTTTCAAAATGCACACGCCAAATTCAACTTTATGAGAGAATCTATGTAGATATGTTCCTTCACACCTTGAAAATCCTACGATGGTTTTCTGAACAACCGCGACTAAAAATAAGTTTCTTGTCATCTCAGTGTCTGTTTTGACAAGCTGTTCAAATCCCTGAATATCGATGAATGCCTCTCCTTTTTCTCTATCAAGATTTTCCGTTTCTCCGTCAATCTGTAATCTTAACTCAGACAAGACTTTTGCATCTTTTTCAACTGCAGATCTTATAGTGTAAGTTAAACCATTTGATGAAAATGCTTTATCATTTATAATCATTGAAATGCTCCGTTCATATTATGTTTATTTAGGTAATTAAGTGTCATAAATAATTTCTCTTTTATATCAAAAAAACCTTAAAGTATCTATTTTAATAACAAATTAAATGGTAATTAATGATAATATATATTAAAAATGGATAGTGTAAACGACCAGAAATTAGGATTAATTAGGGGGTGGAAGCTTTGATCACGATCAAATATGATTTAGATCAACAAGATTTGGCTATTTTAAAGGATATTTATCAATCTGTTGATTGGGTGAAACATGATGAATCAATAATTGAAAAAGTTTTTGATGCAAGTACTCATAAGGTATTTGTAATGGAAGATAAAAAAATTATTGGGTTTGCAAGAGCTCTTTCGGATGGTGTATTTAATGCTGCAATTTATGATGTTGTAGTACATAAAGACTTTCAAAATAGAGGTGTTGCAAGAATAGCTTTAGAAAATTTACTAAACCAATTAAAACATGTGTCTTGCATACAATTAATTGCAACAACTGGAAACGATACTTTTTATGAAAAATTTGGTTTTAAAAAGCTGAAAACAGGTATGGCAATCTATCAAAATAAGGATTTAGCAAATGAATATTTAGAATAAGATGAATAGTCGTTAGTTTATTTACTTAAATTCTTTGATTTAGTGGGAAATTAGTAAAAAAAGAGGTGCATGAACATTTTTGTAATAAAGCAAAATCAAAAGAAAGTAGTAGTATTATTACACGAGATTTATGGTATAAATGACCATATGAAGTATTATGCCAATTATTTTGCTGATTTTGGTTATGATGTAGTTTGTCCAAATCTAATTAAGTTGGAAAGTCCATTTAGTTATGAAGATGAACAACAAGCTTATCGTCATTTCACAGAAACTATTGCTTTTATATCCGCAGCATTGGAAAGCAAGCAATTGATTGAAGAATTAAGCTCTGAATATGAAGAAATACATATCATAGGCTTTAGTGTTGGTGCAACTATTGCTTGGTTATGTAGTGAGTTGAAAGAAGTTGATCGAATCGTTTGTTTTTATGGGTCTCGTATTCGAAATTATTTAGAAATAACACCAGCTTGCTCAGTTCTATGTATTTATGGTGAATCAGAAAAATCATTCGATGTTACATTACTTGTGAATCATCTACAAATGAAGCGGATTGAATCCCACATACTTACAGGTGCTCATGGATTTGCTGATCCATATTCGAAGGAGTTTAAAAAGGATACATATAATAAAGCAAAAGAAATAGTAAAGAGCTTCTTATTGAAAAAGATTGGGTATTAGGGGGATATGATGAGGCTATATGGAATTCCATATAAATCTATCCTTAATTGTTTAAAACAAAAAAGAGAAATGTTACTATTTTCTCTATAATAAAAAAATTCCATTTATGTGTGGTAAAGGTGGTGTTTATATATGGGAATTGGACCTTTTGCTTCGTTATTTATGTTAATCATTTACATTACACCAATTGCTTTTGTGATTTGGTTTATGGTAAATATGGTGAAATTACAGAAAGAGAATAATAGAATTTTACAGTCAATTGATGAAAAATTAAATCGAAAATGTTAAAAGGTAGAGGAGAATAGTAACATTCAAGGAGAAGAGTAGATTACACATTAACTTGAAAAGGGTTAGAACAGGTTGGGAAAATGGCTATACGTGTAAAAGTGGAATTTTCAATTGACATGATTTGGGCAAGTACACTGCATGAACTAGTAAGACGACTGAAATCTTGAGTGAGATATTTAGCTGCTCTGTTAAATACATAGACGAACTAAAAGTTCTTGATAATGGTGATATAGCTTGTAAACCAATTGATGTAGTAGAAGTTCAAATTAAGCTTTTACCACATGAAAGACGGGGAACATTTGGAGAAACAAAAATTTAATTTCGTATGAGTGAATGTGCCCGCAATTTGATTTGCGGGCACATTCATTTTCTAATACTACTGAAAAGTTCGTGTTTTCAATATTTCTTGAAGCTCAATAAATGCTTTAAATTTAAATAAGTGTTTAGGTGAATTATGTAATAAGCTAATTTAATTTAAAATATATTTTAATGAATAAAATTAATATAAATTAATTTTTTGAAATTTTGATGCAATATTGCCTTTTTTTGATGCATGATGCCATCATAGTAAGAATTAGTTGGATAATAATTGCCTATTTATAGGGTTTTAAAAGTTGGCACATATTTTGCAATATATTTAAATGAGCGTGCAAAACACGTGAAAGGAGGATTAGGATCTTGAAAGAAGTTATTGTATTAGGTGCAACTGGAACTATTGGTAATGTTATTGTCAGAGATTTAGTTGAAAGTGGAGTGGAAGTAATTGGAGCTGATATGGACCTCGGTAAACTCCATCAACTAAAAAATGAGTTAAATGCAAAAAATTTAGAAGTGCATTCCTTAGATATTAGAAACTATGAGAATACGGTAAATCTAATGAAACAAGCAAAGGTATGTGTAAATGCAACCAATTACATGTTTAACATTGATGTAATGAAAATGGCAGCTGCTGCAAAAGTAGATGTACTAGATTTGGGTGGACTCTATACCTTAACTAAAGAACAACTTAAACTTGATGAATTTATGAAAGAGGCAGGTGTTCTTTCAATTCCAGGTATGGGATCGGACCCTGGTATCTCCAATGTGTTAAGTAGATATGGAGTAGAATTATTAGACATTGCAGAAGAAATCCATATTCGTTATGGGTCTACAACTACTGGAGTAACTTTCCCTTTTGCTATTGATACTATTATAGATGAAGCTACTAAAAATGCAATGGTTGTTAAAAAAGGACATTTATATGAAATACCACCTTTAAGTGATGAAGAGGATACAATTTTTAATGAAAAAATTGGTGCTCAAAGAACATACTCTATTCTTCATTCTGAGTTAGCTACGCTGCCAATAAGCTTTCCACAAGTGAAAGAAATAACTTATAAAGATACTTGGGATCCGTCAACAATTGAAAAGATTAAAGTGTTTGAACAATTTGGAATGCTTAATGATACTCGTAGCAATAACTCTCTCTCTCCTAGACAAAAGTTGGTATCTTTGCTTAAAGAAACGATTTCTGAAAATCCTCAGTGGGGAACAGATGAACTAATGGTTGAAATAAAAGGAAGTAAAGCAGGAAAAAAAGCTTCTGTTAAATTTGAATTATTATGTGGCTGGCAAGAAAAGTGGAATATTAATGCGTTAGCGTATGTCACAAGTATGCCTGCATCAATCGTAGCTCAAATGTTATTAAATAATGAAATCGAAGGAAAAGGTGTAAAACCTCCTGAACAATGTATTGATCCAGTGAAGTTTGTTTCTTATTTAGCCCAAAAGAATATCACTTTAATCTCTACCTATTCAGAAAAAGAACAAATTAAACAAGAACAAATAAAAATAAAAAATACTATTAAGTAGTAATTTGTAAAAGAAATTAGTTTCGTAATGTTATAAAACTATCTTCTCTTTAATCAAAATGGTTTTTTATGAGTTTTAAAAACTAAAAAAGGGGTTGTTGTTATGCAAACTAAAATGGTGGTATTACGAAATTTTATTAATGGGGAATGGACAGAGTCAGATAGTGAAAACGTACGTGAAATAGTTTCACCGGTTACTGGTGAAATAATACATCGAGCTCCAGAGTCTACTAAAGAAGAAATTGACGCTACGGTTGCTGCAGCACGAAAGGCTCAATTATCATGGGAATCTTTAACTGCATGGGACCGTGGTCGCGTTTGTTACGCAATCGCTGATGCAATTGATCGAAATAAAGAAAAATTAAGCCGTGCTCTTACTCTGGAACAAGGTAAACCATATGAAGGTGAATCACTTCCAGATATAGAAGAATCAGCAGAACTATTTAGAATTGCTGCAGAAGATGCTAAACGTATGGAAACGTCAATTATCCCATCTCTAGATAAAAATAAAAGAATTTTCACATTCCGAAAAGCAAATGGTGTTTATGGAATCATTATTCCATGGAACTTCCCAACGCTTATGTTAGCAGAGTTTGTAGCTCCTGCAATTGCAGCAGGAAATACAATCGTACTTAAACCTTCGGAGTATACACCAGGCATTATTAGTCTGTTTACAGAAATAATGCACGAAGCGGACATCCCACCAGGAGTATTTAACTTGGTTTATGGTGACGGAAAAGTAGGCCAACAATTGATTGAACACCCAGAAGTTGATGCAATTGGATTTATCGGATCCCATACTGCTGCTGAAAAAATTGTCCGTGCAGCGGGCTTAAAACCATCGATTATTGAAGCAAGTGGTAATGGTCCAACAATTGTTTGTGAAGATGCTGATCTTGATGCTGCAGCAAAAGGAGCAGTTCATGGAGGGTTCTTTAATGGTGGCCAAGTTTGCTGTGCTACAGCAAGAGTTCTTGTTAATGAAAAAGTTCACGATGAGTTCGTAGAACGTGTAGTTGAAGAGGCAAAAAAATGGTCATTAGGAGATCCATTTAATGAGTCAACAAAAGTTGGGCCGATGAACAATGAAGCGGTAGCTTCAAAGATGGAATCTCATGTACAAGATGCTCTCGAAAAAGGTGCAGAAGTTCTTTTAGGAGGTAAAAGAGCAACAAATTATCCAACCAATCTTTATTTCGAACCTACAGTTATTGATAATGTTGGACTAGATACTTTAATCAATCAACATGAAACTTTTGGACCGATTGTACCAATCATTACTGTGAGTAGTGATGAAGAGGCTATCAGAATTGGTAATGACTCTTATTTAGGACTACAGTCTGCTGTGTATACAAAAAGCTCTGCACGTGCTTTTAAATATATGAATAATTTACGAACTGGGAATACGATTATCAATGAACATGGCGGTTATTGGGAGCCTCATGTACCATTTGGTGGAGCAGCCGGAACTCGCACAGGCTGGGGACGTATTGGTGGAAGATATACAATGTTAGATATGACACATCTTCGAACTGTTACTTGGGATTTCTCTTCTTAATGTATTTAATTGTATATATGGTTGCGACATATGTTCGCAACCATATATTAAATCGCTTCCTGAGTTAATACCAAATAATATCACATTAGGGGTAATAGGTATGGATATTAGAAAACATCATATACACAATGCTATTTGTATTCCATGGCCAACTACCATTGAAATAATCCTTCTCAAGGTATTAGAAGTAGATTGTCAATGGCTCATTTTGCAAGAAGATGAAAAGACTATAGGATATATAAACAGAACCACTCTGTATAAAAAAGTGAAGGAAGTCGGTTTCAAAAAAGTTCTATCGCTGTCTTTAGAAGAACTTATTACGAAACCCGTAGTTAATAATGAATATGAAATTTTACTAAAAAAGAATAAAGAGTCTATTTTAAAAAATAAATTTGAAAAAATAGAAAGTATCATTGATTGGCAAATTGATCAAAAAATAAGGGATCATATTGCTTCAGATAAATGGGTAATTAAAGAGTTGGAAGCTATTTTTTGTAACTTTTTCGAAAATATACTTATCACTGATGGATATGGAAATATCACATTTGCGACAGCTAAGGATGACCAACAATATCTAGGGAAAAATGTTTTTGATTTAGAAAGACAAAAAGAATTCTATCCCTCTGTTTCTGCAAAAGTACTTAATACGGGGAAAAGAGAACGAGGATTACAATATACAAAGACTGGGGAAGTTTTTACAATAGAATCGATTCCTATAAAGGATAGTAATGGGGAAATTGTTCGTGTTATATCTATTACTAAAGATTCTACCGAAATTAATGAGTTAACAGAAACACTAACCGAAGTTAAAAGTCTTTTGACTAGCTATCAGCAAGAAGTAATAAGAATTCAGCAAGAAAATTCAAATAAAAAATCTTTTGTTTACGAAAGTAAGAAAATGAAAGATATAGACAGTCTTGTTAAATCCATTGCACCGGTTGACACCACAGTACTCATTTTAGGTGAAACTGGGGTTGGAAAAGAAGTAATTGCTAATAGAATTCATAGTTTGAGTAACAGAAATGGAAAACCTTTTGTAGCAGTAAACTGTGGAGCTATACCTGAGAACTTGATAGAATCGGAGTTATTTGGTTTTGAAGATGGTTCATTTTCAGGTGCTAGAAAGGGAGGTAAAATAGGTTTTTTTGAATTGGCTAATAAAGGTACGATATTTTTAGATGAAATTGGTGAAATCCCCGTAAATCTTCAAGTAAAACTTTTGAGGGTTTTACAAGAAAAAAAGATAAAAAGAGTAGGGGGAGTAGAAGATATACCGATAGATATGCGTATTATTGCAGCTACAAATCAAAATCTTGAAAAAAAAGTAAAAGAAAAATCATTTCGAGAAGATTTATATTATCGACTCAATGTAGTTCCTATTAATATCCCTCCTCTTAGAGAAAGAAAAGAAGATATACAGGCTCTTGCATTTTACTATCTTCAATTTTTTAACGAAAAATATAATAAAAATATTGAAATTGATGAACTGATGTTAGAAAGATTAAAAAAATATTCATGGCCAGGGAATGTTCGTGAACTTCAAAATATAATTGAAAGATTTGTTATTACTAATCAAGATTTTTTCATTAATTTTAATCCCTCATCATTTTTATCAAATGATATGGTATTGAGTGATAATAGGAAGTTGCCAGGTTTAGTTGATTTTGTTGAAAAAGCTGAACAGCAAATATTACTAGAGGCAAAAGCAAAAGCAAAAAATACTAGGGAAATGGCTGAACTTTTGGGTGTTAATCAATCGACTATTGTTAGGAAACTAAAAAAGTATAATTTATAAGTTACTTGTTGATAGAAAGTTTAATAACCGATTATCCATATCTAATATTTAACTTAAATTATTTGAAAGTTTAATGTTTTCTAATAATTTGTTTTGTTAATTTTTTAGGAGGTGTTTCGCCTATGGAGAATATAAAAGTAAAAGGTCAATGGACAATGCTTTGGTTATCTTATTTAGCTTTAATAGGTTGTTTCCTTCCCTATATTGGGTACTCAACACAGATAACTAAAATAATGGAGGACACATCTATCAGTTATGCTCAAACAGGGATGTTGGCTTCAGTTACGGCATTAGTTGGAGGCTTAACATTACCTTTTGTGGGTGTATTGGTCGATAAGTGGGGTGCTCGAAACACAATTTTATGGGGACTATTGATTAGTTCTATAGGTCAAATTCTTTTTTCATATATGCCAGATTATTCTTTATTGGTATTGTCTCGAGCTCTGATCGGTTTGGGCGTTGGTTTATTGTTTGTAGGACCTTACACAATGGCTGCCCAATGGTTTGAAAAGTCTAATGGTGTTGGTTCTGCCATGGGGGTAATGTTTTCATCTGATGGGGTGGGAACGGTTTTTGCTCTTTATTTATTTTCGTATGTTCTTACTGCCATAGGATGGAGACATGGATCTGCTCTTGGAGGTATTTTCTTAGTAGCCGTATTAATAATAGCCTTCATATTTTTAAAGAATCCACCACATATCACGGATCGCCAAAACTCATCGAAAGAATTGGGAGAAAAATTTTCTTTAAAAGACTATTTGAAAGTTATTGGTAATCGAAACGTAATCGTTGCGTCCGCCTTTTTCATCGGTGAATGGGGTTTATATGCAGTTATTGCCTATTGGGTACCAACTATTTTAATAGAAGATGCAGGCTGGTCAGAGGGACTTGCTGGATTTTTGACATCCCTATATGTCCTAGTTGGGGTCATTCCTTCCATTATTTTTGGATTAGTCTCCGATAAGATGGGGAAAAGAAAGCCGTTTATCTTACTCGCGGGCTTATGGATGACGCTAACATTAATTGTTCTCACACTTGCTTTAGCAAATGGTAATTATGGTCTAGTTGCCTTTATGATGCCACTTGTTGGTATTGGGGTTTATACGGGAATGCCAGTAGCATTAGCTTCAGCAATAGATTCTGTAGGAACTAAGGCTGTTGCGACCGCAAATGGATTCATTCTAGGAATAGGATTTGTGGTAGGGGGATTTTTATATCCATATATAATAGGATATATAAAAGACATTACGGGTGCTTACACAGTAGGATTTATAGGAATCATCGTTGCTACCTTTATTCTAAATTTCCTTGCTTCATTATTAGGAAAAGATTCAAAAAAAGATTCGAATTATAGTGAAGAGATCAAAACAAGTGATGAGGATGCACCAGTCCGTATTTATCAATAAATAGATTTAATAGTCCACTGTTACCTATTGATGCGTTCGTTGTAGCGCTAAGTAAATACGTAATGATCGTCGAAACCTTACATTTTCGTGCTCTTTCGAAATAGTTGAACTAAGTTAAAATGGGTTGAAGCTTAGTTTAAGAAGGTAAGCTTTGAATGAGTGTAAGTATCGGATTATTTGTTCAAGAGAGATTCCTCATTTAGTAAAATGTTGTTCTGGTGACTACTATTTTACATGAGAATCTCTCTTTTTCATGCAGTTTTATTGGTTCAAATCAGAAAATCTCAAATAATTATCCCTGACAGCTAAAGATGCATTTTATTGTTTTTATGTAGTGGGATAGCAAAAAGATTAAAAGGCAAGAGTATAATCAATAAAATATAATAAATTAATCTAACTCTGTACCTCCTACTTTCAAATTCGATGATTTCTTTATTACAATAATTAACTATAATGTTATATATGTATTTACTTCCATTATGTGTATAATGTAATAAGTATTTCTATTTGAATGGATTGTGAAAAGGTTAAATCTACGGGGGGGAACTAATGGAATTTTATAAATTTACAACCGAGAGTGGCCATCATATTACAGAATTTAATTCAAACTTTTATATGAAGCAGATAATGATGATTGATGAAGAAGCTAAAATTGGCTTAATTCAGTTAAATGAAAATGGAGTGATTGGTTATCATCAAGCTGTAACTCCTCAATTGTTACTAATTATTCAAGGTGTGGGGCTTGTTCGTAGTTATTCTGAGAAGTTTTGTTCACTTCAACCAGGTGAAGCAGTTTTTTGGACACAAGATGAATGGCATGAAACAAAAACAGAGAAAGGGCTTATTGGTCTAATAATAGAAAGTAAAATAATTACGTCGGAACAAATCCTACTGGAGAAAATTCGTAAATAATTAGCTAGGTTTGGATGTATTATATTAAATTTTTAAGTGCTTATTTACAACACGTTTTAATAATAAATTAGGTTACTAAATAAATATGATGGAGGAAGAACTGTGATTAAAACATTAAAATGGCAACTTATTTTATCTATACTTGTTTCTTTCGCTTTTATTTACAATATTTCTTCGAATATTGAGTTCCTTAAAGGGGATAAATTTGCACAAAAAGCATTTTTCTTCGTGATGATTCTGAGTATCTATAATTCTGGTATGTTAACACAAAAATTTATTCAATCCAGGGAAAAGAAATTTCGTGAAAATTGAGGTGTAAAAGTGAAAGAAGATTTTTATATTGGATGGGGAACGTTGGCACTTATTAATGCCGGAATTGCCCAAGGTAAGAATAGAACAGGATTTAATTGGTTTTTCTTATCTTTATTTTTAGGCCCATTAGCAACATTTATTTTACTTTTTGTGGAAAAAAGAGAAAAATAATTCTAAAGATGAATTTTTAATAATAAAGAATTCATACAGATTAAGGGGAATAATCAATGAAATGGATTAGACAATATGTTTCAACTGAAAGAGGTGTTTTTGAAATTTTCATTTCAGGGGATGGTTCGCCTGTTTGTATAACTCATAATTATTCTGAATTCAATGAAACTGGGGATGCTTTTGCAGAAACGTTTACTGATAATCACAAAGTAATTCTTGTTAATCTACGAGAAACTGGTAATTCAGCAAAAGCAACTGAACCATATCAACTGAGTATAATCGAGGCTGTGTTGGACTTAGATGAAATAAGAAAAGAATTAGGATATAATAAATGGTCTTTTGCAGGTCACTCAACTGGTGGCATGATTGGAGTTTTATATGGTATACATTTTTCAAACTCATTAAAATCTTTAATACTTGTGGGAACTTCTGCAAGAGAATATACTTTGTCTTCAAAAGATTGTATATATAATGCAAAGCATCCAAAAAATCAAAGAATGATTGAATTGATCTCTCTCTTGAAATCAGGGACATTAACTGAAATTGAAAAAGAAAAATTAACCGAGGAAAGAACAAAATTTTCATTATATAATCCTAATAAATATAATGAGTACTTTTCTTTTAATATAAAAAAAGAAATGTCAACTAAACGATTAGATTTTTTCAATAGGGAATTAAGCATTTTCGATGTGACAAGACAGCTAGATAGAATAACTACAAATACACTAATTATTTGTGGACGGTACGATGTTCAATGTCCTATTCAATATTCAATTGAAATGAGTAAATTAATTCCAAATAACAAATTAGTAATATTTGAAGAAAGCAATCATTATCCGTTTCTAGAAGAAAAGGAGAAATTTAAAGATAGCATATTATGCATAGTATCATAATTTTTAGTATTTAAGCATATAATACTGTTTTTCTTTACAATACATATACGCCATACAAATGATTGAGAGTATCATTGTTCGGAAAAATAGGTCATACCTATGTATAAACTACATAAAATATCATTGTTGAACACTTCTATTAAGATATGAATAAGGAATTCAAAAGTATCTTCAAAGGATAAAAACACTAGAAAAATAGTTCATTATAAAATAACGGATAAGTTAGGGGGAGGGCTTTTTGAATTTTGTCGCTTGGATGATTGTCGCATCTGAAATTCTGTTTTGGATTGTTATTGTATTAGGATTGGTGACGCGATATGTGCTAAAGCTAAATACGTTAGGATTATTCTTATTAGCTTTAACTCCTGTAATTGATTTAATTTTATTAATTACAACGAGTATTGATTTATTTCGTGGGGCAACTGCAACACATGCTCATGCGATTGCTGCCATTTATATAGGTGTTTCTATCGCCTTTGGAAAAAGCATGGTTGACTGGGCTGATAAGAAATTTCTTTATTACGTAAAAAAAGAAGGTGTAAAACCAATTCCATTAGTCGGAATGGATTATGCATTGCATTATTTAAAAGGTTATGGTAAACACGTACTATCATATCTAATTGGTGCAGGTCTTTTAGGAGGAATGATCTTTTTGATAAATGATCCCTCCCGAACGGAAGCATTATTTGGTGTGTTAAAAATATGGACACTTGTGTTAGGTATCGACCTTGTTTTCACGATTTCTTACTTTATTTGGCCTAAAAAGGAGAAAGTCTAATTACATGCGAAAGAAAATTGTTTTGACAACAGATTGGTTACCGAAATATTGGTTTTAAGCTTACTTTAAGAGAATTTTATAAAAGACAATGGCATTAAAAACTATAAAAGGTTTTTATCTTAGAAAATTAAAGTTAGCTATTAAAAAAACAGCTATTGGAGGTGCAACATTTGAAAAGGATGATTCAACGGTCCTTTTATAATTTTTTATCTGAAGAGTTAAAGTTTTTAGAGTCAGAAGGAAAACTTCAACAAGGTCAAGCCAACGAATTGATGCAATTGTATGACTATCCGAACCATCTTCAATCCCAAACAAAGGGTAATATTAATGTTATTCAAGTTTTACTGACAATTGGTTCAATTCTTATTGGCTTGGGTATCCTTACGTTTGTTGCCAGTAATTGGTCGCAATTAACAAGTACCACGAAGTATATCATTTTATTAGTAACCTTAATCAGCTTCTTCATTGTAGGTAAGTTGCTAGAAGAGAAGAAACCTTCCCTTTCAAGAACATCTTACTACATTGGTGTTTTCGCTTTTGGTGGAGAACTATTCTATATTGGTCAGTTATTTCACTTAGGGATTCACGCATCAGATATGTTCCTAGCATGGGGGATAGGTATCTTTCCACTAGCGTATTACTTGAAGGATAAGTATGTAAAAATATCCAGTTTAGCTTTCGTTTATATTTTTGTAGAAATGAAATTTATTTCGATCGACAGCCCATATCCATACGGGGCAATTATCGTAATACCACTACTGTTCATAATCGGACATTTTATGTTAAAGGAATATCACTCCATATTGAAATGGGTGAATTTATTCTTTGTTTATCAATATATCCAATTCCATTTCTATTATATTCCTATAGGGGAAAATAATATCCCGTGGATATTCTTAATTAGTATTCCAATATTATATTTCATAGGACATCGATTCTATAATAAATCAATCCCACTATTTGTCATTAATACTGCAGTTGTCATTCAAGCTATTACTTCCATATATTCCGAAGACTCAAATATCAGCAATACATTGGAAATAGCATTTGGTTTAATAACTTTCCTTGTCGTTATTCCAACACTTTATTATTTAACACACTATTACTATGATAAATCCATCATCTTATTCACAACGAACACTTTAACTTTATTAATAGCTTTTATCACCATTTACACTTATTATACCCAATTAAATAATACAGTATTACCTGTAGCAATATTGTTTATTACAGGTATGATTTTATTCTACCTACCTTTCAAAGAGTATGAACCATCTTCAAAAATAATGGGTACATTCATACACTTCAGCACAGCTTTAACTTTAACCTTTCCAGATTTATGGGAATCCAGTTACCCTAGTCTATGTTACCCTAGTCTATCAGATTCATCAATTCCTGCAATCATTTGTCTAGTATTTGGAGTAGCATACTGTATCTATGCATTAACACTGGTAGCTAAAAACAACCTACTGGGGGTAGCTATTATATGTATCTTTGTATTCAGATTCTATGTTGACTTGTCACTTCAATTTATGAGTAAATCAATAGCTTTCATATTAGGGGGCATTCTCCTAATCGCGCTGGGTTATTGGTTTGAACGTACACGTAAAGGAGGAAAGAAGAATGAGCAAGCTGTCAAGAAATAAGCAATTCTTCCTCTCTCTTCTAGTTCCTGTAATCATATTAATTGCAATGACAGTAAAACCTCTTTTAACTGTCTTAACAGGTGAAACAATTTATTTACAAACTACACCTGTTGACCCATCCGATCTAGCTTATGGAGACTATGTAGACTTAGAGTTTGAAATCGAAACCGTACCTCTGGATCTATTAGATAATGGGTTAAAGAAACAACTAGGCGATGATAAGGACTATTTCAATTTTGATAGTGACAAATCTGTCTACATTACTATAAAGCAAAACAAGAATACAAATATCTATGAAGTATTGAAAGTAACGGAAACCAAGCCTAGATCAGGGATATTTATCAAAGGTAAATTAGCATACTATATTGATCAAGCATGGGATAACAATAGTTCAACCAAAGAGGCTCATATTAATATTCCCATAGAACGATACTATGTAGAAGATAACACAGGTACACACTTAGAAAAACTATCCCAAAAAGGTAAATTAAGAGCAGAAATCAAAGTAAGAGATGGATACGCTGTATTAAGAGGTATCACAGTTATTGACTAATAAGTTGAGAGTGTGATTTTCATAAAAGATCGAAAAAATGATCAGTTTCATAGTAGAACAAGCGACCAACCCTTATATTCTAGGGAATTCTTCACATTTGTTGTATATAGGAAAGAAAAAGTAGTGGTTTTAGAAAATTCAAACACTATATAAATTAAACAGTTCTAAGATGATAAAAGTTCTTACTGCTTAATCTAATTTGTAAATTTGTATGGAGGGTTCAAATTATGAATATTAATCTTAGAGATATTACAGAAGAGAATTGGATTAAGTGTATTTCTTTAACAACCAATACTGATGGTAGTAATACAGTTTTTGAAGAATTTGTTGCTTCAAATGCGGTATCAATTGCTCAATCAAAGATCCAAGATGGGTGGATAACAAAAGCTATATATGATGAAGATACAATCGTTGGATTTACGATGTATGGATATGCCAATGATCTTGAAATTTATGAAATATGTAGACTCATGATAGATTATAATTATCAACAAAGAGGCTATGGTACTCAAGCATTATTAAAAGTAATTGATGAGATGAAAAGTTGGAATGATTGCAACGAAATATTTTTGAGTTTTGAATCAAATAATATAGTAGCGAAAAAGCTATATGAAAAGATTGGATTTAAAGACACTGGTAAAATTGTTGAAGGTGAGATTTTATATAAATTAATTTTAGAATGAAAATAGAATAATAGGGGATTTAAAAGTGCAAACTTGTGCAGCGTTTTAGTACCAAGTCCAGCACTTTTTTTTTGAATCTTGCTTGTCCTCGGAAAGGGAGCGGTTTCTACCCATCCCCATCACAAACGAAATTGTTCAAAATCACATTAATTATTTGATGTAAAATAAAAAACGAAAAAAGCAGATCTTATCAACTTTTTTCGCTCATATTTAATGCCAAGAATATTTAACATAGCCTAAAAATAAAATTATTACTCATTTAGCATACATATGGAATTGGAGGTCAAAAAGTTTTATCACTTGAACTCCTTCAAATTAAAAACCCCATGTTCAAAAAAATCTTCTAAAATGGTTTGCGGTAATAATTCTAAGGCTTGATCTTTTGCTGCCCACATAAATTGCTCGTGTTCACTAGATAATGTAATCGTATTAGATATGTTTTCGCATAGATATGTTAGTAAAACTAGTTGACGAGTCTTAGCAGTGAAAAAAGTCGTTGCATATAATAGAGGTTTTACTTTAATTTCCAATCCAACTTCTTCAAGAAATTCGCGTTTTAATGCCATTTCAAAATCTTCTCCAAACTCCATCTTTCCTCCAACTGTTTCCCATGTTCCAGCCCCAATCTCATTATTTTGAGATCTTTTTACGATAAGTAATTGACCATTTTTAAAAATTAAACCTTTTAATGCCACAATTATAGAATTCATAATTGTCCTCCTCTTTTTGAATTCTCTCCAAAGTACAACTACGTATCAAAAATTAAGTTAATGTTACAATCATATTTCATAAGTATACCGAATTTTAAAAATTCTGTAATGATAATGTATCAAAATTTTAAATAAGATGTATAAACGAAAATATTAAAACCATTGATTCTAATGACAGATATGAAATTTTAAACTAGGAGGTGAAAATAGAATCGCAATACTAAAGCTCTAAAAAGATGATAAAGAATTTTGGGGAAAATTAATAGATGAAAAAATCACTTAGTTTTTAATTAGTCTAAAGTATTTAAAGTTACTCAAATAGTTGAAATGAAAGGTGATGTTCATTGATGAATAAGTGTAGGAATATAATTAGTTGCAGTGTTCTCTTAATGTTTCTTTTAATTATTGTGGGGTGTTCGCAGATTGAACAATCCGGAGAAGAGACAACCGTGAAAGTAGATTATAATGTAGAAGCAGATAATAAGAGCGTAAAATCAATTGCACATGTTCTTAAATCTGAATTTACAAGTCCAAAACAAAAATACAATGAAATTCTGAAAGATCCCAATAATATTATGAAGATTAATGGTCAGAAAGTCTTGAAAGCTTCAAATGGAAGCGAATTACATCAATATATAGAAGACTTATATCAGCCGTATTTTACCAATAGTGGCTTCGAAAAATTTTTTGTAGCATCTGCATTTTCTTACACCCTGCATTCAAAAGAAATTCAAATCAAAGTAGACAATATTTCAATTAAGAAAAATAAGAATTATAAAGATGACTATGATTTTGTTGTAAACGTAAAATATAGAAAGACCGGAGATTCTGAAAAGAATTATAAAGTTAAAGGACTTGCGACTATACCGGAGAACGGAAAAATTGAGAATATTACGTATGTTGATGACGGTGGCTTGCTCAAGAAGATAAAAAAGAATACCTAGATCAAGATTCGAAAATCTAAATTTTTTAATACAACAGCCTATTTTTCTCATTAAATACCGAGAAAAATTAGGCTGTTTTATATTTTAATATTTAGTAAAATAAGTATGCAGTTTAATTTTTGAATATAAACAATATTTTCCACAGCATGACTTGATATTATAGAAAAGAGCATTTTGAGGTGGCTATTAAATGGATGTCTTATTATTTGGTGGTAGCGAATTTGTAGGTAGAGCTTATTTAGAAAAGTTAATAGCTGAAGGCTATACTGTCGATGTTATTACGAGAGGGATTAAGCCGATTACTGTTAAAGGATATCGGAACCACTTTAAATGTGATCGAAAAGATGAAAAGGATTTAGCAGAGCATATTGAAAATCGTACATATGATTATATTTTTGATATTTCAGCTTATACAGTTGAGGATATTAAGCCAATATTAAGTATACTCAATCGATCAAGATTAAAAAGATACTTCTTAGTGAGCACTGGTGGAGTATACACCCCATCCGATTCAATAGTATCTGAAGAAGGCAATATTGGTTATAACAAAAATTGGGGAATCTATGGTGTTAATAAAAGAAATGTAGAGTTGAAATTAATTAAGGAACACGCTTTAGCAAATTTCCCAATCTTAATTTTCAGACCAACTTATATATATGGTGAAGGAAACAATTTATATAGGGAATCCTATTTTTTCCAAAGATTAATCGATCAACTACCAATACCTTATCCAGATACTAATATGGGAAAAGCGCAATATATCCATATTGATGATTTAGTTAATATATCAATTAAAGCAATAAAAGTTGAAAAGACGAATGGAGAAGCCTTTAACATAACAAACCCAGAAATTTTTACTTGGAAGCAATTAATTCAAACTTTTAAAGAAGTAACGAATAGGGAAGGGGAAGTAATTTCAATTTCTCAAAGTGATATGGAAAGATTAGAAGTTACCAGTAAAGAATTTTTCCCGTTTAGAGATGTTACATATTTATTGGATATACAAAAGTTACAAGAATTTGGTTTACCTACACCGACTATATCATTAAGAGCAGGGCTAGAAAGAAGTTTTAAATGGTTTACTGGTCAGAATATTCCTAGACAATATCATCTATTCAATAGTTTGGATAAAGTTATTTCATCGAATATATATATAATTACGAATGAAACCAGAATTGTTCATTATTAATACTGCTATATTTTATATTTAAGGATTTTCATGCAAACTATAGACGGAAAAATCTGATTTAATTACTGTTTGGATTAACTCGCCATGAATTTTCAACAACGAACTGTTCGTCCTCTTCCTTTAAGATATCTTGTTCCGGACTTGCAACTTTTTTTAAGTCTGGAAATACATCAATCAAATAATTTTGATGTGTTTGATTATTCCATCCTGTGAATACAAGGATATGCAATTTGTTTTTTAGAGAAAATGCAATTTCTCCTCCGAGTAATCCGGTAGGTTTCTCTATTCCGGAATTCCAAACATTTCTTTGCATTTCAATAAAATGATGAAGGTTTTTTTCTTTAAAATGTGAGCTTGTTGTTCGAATGAACTTGCAATCTTCCAAAGTTGATAAGATGTAGGAACTAGGTCCCGGAATACCGAACTCCACTTGAAATAGATCAACGGAAATTGAATGATAGGTTTCTTTTTGTCCTGATGCGATGAATATTCGATCATGTATCTCTTCCATAAAATTCTGATATGATTCTAAGTCTTGCCAAAATGAAAAGATACAGGCTTTCAAAGGATCCTTTAAACTCCAACCGCCAATTTGTCCTAAAAAACCATCTGCTTTATGAATTGTTTGCCATTCTAGTTGATGTTGGGAAAATTCTAATTTCATACCTTCATTTACTTTACAGAAAATGCTTTTAATAATCATTGTCTTCTCACTCTTTTCTATATTTTATGTAATTTTCAATTAAACAAATTATTAGAATAATTATACCTAAATGAGTCAAAAATCGATTACATAATGTAAAATTCATATAAAATAAACGAATATTTAATGATTTTTAATTTTGTTCATTGTGGAGCGGAAGACGGCGACTCCTACGGGAAAAGCTTGAGCTGAAAGCCCCGCAGGAACGTAGTGTGTTAATAAGTCGAAGCTAGCGTAGCGATGCAGACTTCAACGAGGAGATTGAAGCCAAGCCCGTGGAAAGCGCCGTCTGTAGCGGAACATCCACATCTCAATAGTGAAAAGTTAATGTGTTGAAATGTTTGAATTTAAAAACCGAAAATGGATTTATGAAATTGCCTCATATATTAAGAATTCATAAAACTTCATTAAAACATGTAACTTTTTTGGCACTACTGAATATTTCCTCTATAATAGTAGGAAATGTAAATATTAGTGAAATGAGGGGTTGCATGTTTCAACCATTGAAAAAAGGTGATGTTGTAGGCGTATATTCTCCCTCAAAACCAGCTTCTGTATCTGCACATGCTCGTTATGCTAGAGGGAAGAAAATACTTCAATCACTTGGTTTAAAAGTAAAAGAGGGGAAGTTAACTGGAAAAGAGGATTATTATAGGTCCGGGACGCCGAAAGAACGTGCAGCTGAATTAAATGCACTGCTACGTGATCCAGATGTCAAAATGATCCTACCATCTATTGGAGGTACAAATGCTAATAGTATCTTGCCGTATATCGATTATGAAGCATTTCGTAAGAACCCCAAAATCGTTGTAGGTTTGTCGGATGTAACAGCTATCTTACTTGCTTTATATAGAAAAACAGGGATACCTGTATTCTATGGACCTTCGGTTGCCTCAACTTTAGGAGAATTTCCACCATTAGTTGAAGATACGACACAGTATTTTAGAATGATGTTTATGGAAGGGTTACAAGCACCTTATAATGTGCCAATGCCGAAGTGGTGGTCTGATGATAGGGTGAATTGGTTAGAAAAGACAGTAACAAAAAAGTTATTCAAAAATGAATGGATTTGTGTTCAAAAAGGAAAGTCAATAGGTAGGCTTATAGGTGGGAATATTAATACGATGTATGGCACGATTGGTACAGAGTATTTTCCGAAAATTGAAGTGGGCGATCTACTATTAATAGAAGATACGACGAAGACAGCTGCAATTATTGAAAAAAACTTTGCCATGTTAAAACTTCATGGGATTTTGGACAAGGTATCAGGCATTATTTTAGGAAAACACGAACAATATGATGATATGGGTACAGGAAGAAAACCGTATGAAATATTATTAGAACAACTAGATGGACGAGAGATTCCGATTTTAGCGGATTTCGATACATGTCACACACATCCGCTGCATTCAATGCCGTTTGGGCGACAAGTCGAACTTAATGCAACAGAGAAAAGAGTAACATTAGTGGAAAATTGGCTATAAAATAGGAGTGGGAAAATGTACATAGGTGGAAAAAAAGATTTAAATCTATTAGATCAATACACGATTGAGACACTAGGTTTACCTGGAACTGTGCTAATGGAAAATGCGGGTACAGCTGTAGCTTCAACATTGTTGGAACACTACGAAGATGTTGAAGGAAAGATACTTGTATTAGCTGGTGCAGGTAATAACGGTGGAGATGGCTTTGTTATTGCTCGGAAATTGAGTGATCATGGCTTAAATGTAGAACTCTGCCTCCTTGTAAGTGAATCAAAAATAAAAGGTGATGCATTAGTTCATTATAATGTTTATAGAAAACGGCAATTACCTTTCTTACAATTGACTGAAGAGAACTTAAACGAACTTAGAAAAAAAATTAATCACTCAACAATTATTGTCGATGCCATGTTAGGTACAGGTTCTTATGGCAATTTAAGAGAACCATATCGTTCAGTCATTCAAATGGTTAATCAATCCACCGCATTTGTTTTATCTGTGGATATTCCCTCTGGGCTTCAAGCAGACGATGGTCATGTAGAAGAATTTGCAATAAAGGCAGATCAAACAGTTACCTTTGTTTTGCCGAAAGTCGGTTTCTTTTTGCAAGAGGGACCTAACTATGTTGGAGATTGGAAAGTAGTGAATATTTCGGTGCCGACAACACTTGTGAAGCAGTTAAACCTTTCGTTACCTAAACTGATTACAAGTGCTGATGTTTTTGCACAAATGCCTAAACGTCCTGCGAATGGTCATAAAGGAACATTTGGTCATGGTTTAGTAATTGGAGGTTCCAAACAGTATGTAGGAGCACCTATTTATTCAGCAAAAGCTGCATTTCATACAGGAATTGGCTTAATAACCCTTGCAGTTCCTGAATGTAATTATCCTCTTTCAGCTGTTCAGCTTCCTGAATCATTATTTTTGCCATTAAATGAACAAAATGGTCATCTGTCATCTACTGCTTTAAACGAAATGGAGTTATCAAAGTATAAAGCGATTGCATTTGGTCCTGGGATTGGAAGATTTGATGATGGTGAAGCATTAGTACGAGGATTGTTCAATGAGTTGGATGGGCAGCCCGTCATTATTGATGCGGATGGACTCTATTTCTTGAAAAATCAAATGCAATTAGTAAAAGATTACGAGGGGCCAGTGATTATTACACCTCATCCAGGAGAAATGGCCACATTGTTAGATACAACAGTAAAAAATGTAGAAACAAATAGATTAGCAATTGCAAAACAACTTGCAGAAAAATATAATGTGTATGTTTTATTAAAAGGTCATCGTTCGATCATCGCTACACCTGAAGGTAATACTTGGATCAATCCATTTGGTCATGATGCTTTAGGTAAAGGGGGGAGCGGTGATGTATTAACTGGTGTCATCCTCTCATTATTATGCCAAGGGGCTAACGCAGAACAAGCTTTAGTATGTGCTACTTTTTTACATGCTAGAGCAGCAGAATTACAAGCAGAGGATTTATCACATTACGGTGTAACGCCAAATGATATTATTGAAGGAATGCCTCAAATTCTCAACAAATTGTTTTAGAAGTAAAATGTCAAATTTTATCTATGCTATTTGCGAAATTTGAAGATTTTTGTCATTGAAAGGAGAATTAAATTGCGAAATTTAGCATGGTACATATCTTTGGCAATTACGTTTTTCGGGTTTATCATAATCGAATTTTATTTTACACAAGATCCAACAAAAAGTGATGTTAATGGAAATGAAGCTTTCATACCTATTGTGATTCTTATTCCGTTTCTATTGTTAAGTATTTTTATCACATGGTCAGTTGGTAGAAAATATTTTGCAATAAAACCATTAAAGAGACCATTGTTATTATTGTTCATCATTGCTCTTATTCTACTAGTTAGTATTTCTGGAGAATATCAGCTTGTACAGAACTCATTGAAAGCCTTACATGGAAATTGGAATGATACTGATTCTGTTATTTATCAAAAAGGACCATTCAATTTTTACACAAACAGTTGGTATTTTAACGAAAATATGTTTTTACTTATCCATCTCTTCGTATTTATATGTGGATTCTTTGGCCGAAAAGGAGAATGGCAATTAGATAACGAAGAAGAAATACAAAATTGATAAGCGTATTTGAAAATAATATGAAGTGCTTCCTGTCAAGTAGACAGTGGAAATAAAAAAAACGTTAATCGGCTTGATTCCTGAATTCTAAAGGACTTAAGCCGTTTATTCGTTTTTGAGTACTTTTCTAGTTAATAAATACTAATGTATCTAAATAAACAATTCAATAAGTCGGATAAGATTTCATTTTTAGTATTTACTTAGTATACCGCTCCAGATAGCGCTTTCGTGCTAAGCGAGCGTTGAGCCTCCTCGGAAGCTAAAACATTGGTGCTCCTGCGGTTACTCGTCGCAGAAAAACATTTGCTCCTGCATAGCTTCGCTAGCTTCGTCGCAGAAAATTCTTTCTGCGGGGCAAAAAGAATTTTTGCTTCACTGCGGGGTCTCACCTGTCTCGCTTTCCCGCAGGACTTTGAATGGACCTCTCTGAAACAACATCGCACGAAGGAAATGCGAATGTATTTTCGAGGACTCGCCATCTTCCGCTTCATAGACAATGTTCTAATAGATATGGCATATAACAATGGTCCATTTTTAATGTTCGTGTTTATTATACAATCTTTGAATAATGAAATTGATTCATTTAGATATTATTTTTCGCACTTCAAAGTACACCAAACGATTCCATCGGACCGTTATCAAAACATTTTCCTAATGAAGATATGCAAACTAGCGTAAAAATCATTTAACAAATAAAAAACACCTTCAAACGAAAGAAGGTGTTATACATATTGAGTATTACTGCTAATTCGTTTATATATAGTTTTTTTAAAATTTAACAGCTCATTTAGACAAAATCTCTAAAAGCAATCACTGCAATTACGAGCCCGAGTGTTAGAAAGGCAACTGTATTTCCGATTATTAAAATTGCTTTCAAAAATCCTTTTTCTCCAATAATTGCAAAGAGAAGACCTGCTAATGGAGAAGCAAAAACAATGATGAAACAAATATACCCTACAAATCCTGTTTGACTATAATTATCTGACATTGAATTGCTTGCATACTGCCACAACTTATAACAGCCTAAAAACGAGATAACTGTAGCAATAAAACAACTAATTGAAATCTTGTTAAACTTCCTTTTCTCCAATTGTATTCCCCCATTTTAATTGTATTGTCTCTTCTTTTTGTCGAACAACTTGAAAATTAATACAACTAACATTTTAATAACGGAAATTTCAAAATAGCTTTTGGAAGCATGACAATTTGTATATCAAATAATATGACGACAAAATGGATTTAATTAGCATATTTTTTCTTAATGTTCAAAAATTTTTCATTCATATTTATGGTTATTGAAATTTATGTTTTGGAGTAAAGAAAAAATTGTACATAAGTATAAGTACTTTAATAAAACACTCTCAAAATAAAGTATGGATAGGAGCACATGTATGAAAATAATAGATAAAATATACGGGGATTGTTCTATCGATGGTGTTCTTGAAGAGTTGATTTTGAGTAGTTCAATATGTCGACTAAAGGGAATCTATCAAGGAGGTGCTAGTTATTTAGTAAATGAAAAATGGAATGTGACAAGATATGATCACTCAATAGGTGTGATGCTATTAATTAAAAAATTTGATGGTTCCATAGAAGAACAAATTGCTGGATTACTACATGATGTGTCGCACACAGCTTTTTCTCATGTGATTGATTTCGTACTTGAAAATAGGGAAGAAGATTTTCATGAAAAAATATATGAATCAATCGTAACGAAATCTGAAATACCGAAGATTTTAAGTAAGTATGGTTACAACTATCAACATCTTCTTGAAAGACCTGCCCCAGACTTATGTGAAGATCGTGTTGATTACAAACTTCGTGATATGTATCAATATGGTCAAATTATAATAGAGGAGATTCAGCTCTTTTTAGAGAATATAACTATTCTAAACGGTAAACTATATCTTAAAAATATTGAGACTGCAGAATGGTTTGTTCATACGTATTATAAAGAAATCATTGATTTCTTTATGGATCCATTAAATATATATGCTTATGATTTTTTAGCAAAAGCTATAAAATTAGCTTTAAACAAAAATATTATCACTATGGATACATTATTAGGATCAGACGCAATAGTAATGAATCAATTGCGCACAAACCAAGATGAAGAAATACAAGCTCTTGTAAAACATGTTCATCGAAATGTAATTGTTAAAGAAGACAAGAAAAACTTTGACTTACATCGAAGAAATAAGTTGAGAATTGTTGATCCATCTGTACTTCATGGTTAAGAATTAATAAGAGCATCTAAACTTTCCGAAAGAATTAAGAAAATGGGAAAAGCAGCAAAGAAAAAAGCTGAGGAAGGCATGTTTGTGAAAATAATATCTAATTAGCTAATCAGACTGCAAGGGAGGATTTTCATGCAAAACAAAAAGAAAATAGATAATTACGAAAAGGATAGAGAAAAGTGGAATGTGGAACAAAAAAGTAAAATCGAAACAAATGATCAATTTAATCGAACTTTTTATGGAGGTCCGACTATCGGGGGAATTGTTGTATTTTTAGTCATTATAATTGTAATCATTATAAATATTATAAAACATTAACAATGTAAATAGAGGATTGGCATAACCCATTAGCATTGTTATTTCAAGAAGCAGCTGCAAAATAATTTTTAAGGCAAATTGTGCAATATGAACCTGAAAAAATATAAACAGCCTCAGCAAATTGAAAACTGAGGCAGCTACTATTTATAAACTACCAATACTTTGTAAAATGTAACATTGATTGATCATGTTTCATGCCCATTTTTTTATAAAGAGATTGAGCAGTTAGATTATCATTAGCTGTTTCTAATGTTATGTACCGTGCATCATTCGCTTTACAGAACTTATAACATTCCTCAATTAATGTTCGTGCAACCCCTAGATTTCTTGCATCTTTTGAAACAAATAAATCATTTAAGATAAATGCACGTTTCATAGCTACCGATGAAAATGTTGGATATAGTTGGGCAAAGCCAACTGGTGAAGAATCGATATAAGCAAGTAGAACAAGGGATTGCTGCTGTTCCAATCGAGAATTTAGAAAAGCTTTTGCTCCTTCAAGATCACTTGTCTGTTCGTAAAATTGGCGATATTGATCAAATAAATTACTTGCGTCATCAATTGTGTTAGCGGTCAAAAATTGAATTTCCATTATTTGTTCTCCCTTCATATATGTTCTAATATGATTATAAGTAAGATGCAAACTTGAAGATAGTGACAAAATAAAACTTTTTTAAATGCAAAACAAAGCATAGACTATTTCAAAAACAAGAGGAATTTTAAATATAATAACCCAAAAATATAATTATAAAATTTTGAGAGGTGTAAAAAATTAAAATGGATATTCGAAAAATGGATGTGGATGAAAATCCACCATTAGATTTGTTGTTAATAGCTGATCCTTCTGAATTACTTATTGAAGAATATCTTCTAAGAGGAGAATGTTTTGTAGCAGAGAATGAAAATCAAACGATTGGAGTATATGTACTACTTCCGACAAGACCTGAAACTGTTGAGTTAGTAAATATTGCAGTTATAGAAAACCTCCATAATAGAGGGATTGGAAAACAGTTAGTATTACATGCAATACAAACAGCTAAATCAAGAGGATATAAAACGATAGAAGTGGGAACAGGAAATTCAAGTATAGGACAATTAGCGCTTTATCAAAAATGTGGATTTAGAATAATTGGTGTTGATCTAGAATTTTTCATTAGACACTACACGAAAGAAATTTTTGAAAATGGTATACAGTGTAGGGATATGATTCGGTTATCTCAAGATTTATAGGTTGAAAAGAGAGATTATGTAATATTCTATATGATTACGAACTTCAATTATATTAATTAATAAAAAAAGGTGGGATTCATGGATATCGATAAATTAAAAGAAGAATATGGAAAATTGAGCGAAATTATATATTTTGATGAAAGTCAATATTTTCGTGAACAAACAAGTTCTAACCAACATGTGAAAAAGTTTATAGAAGATGCAGAACAAGCAATTAATTTAACATTGATGAACCAAGAACGATATTTTTTATATAGTGCTTTAGGATATTCATACAGAGTAATAAATGAAGCCGATCAAGCAATTTATTACTTCAAAAAATGTTTGAACATGGCTGAGCATCATCCAAAAAGGAGAATTGAGACGTTGATTCGTTTGGGAGAAGCCTATAAATATGCGGATTTACATAAAAAAGCATTACAACTATTTGATTGTGCATTGAATCTGTCTATAGATTTCCAAATCACAAACTACAAGGACTTCATTTTTCAGCATATAGGAAAGTGCTTAATGGAGCTGGGGAAAATAGAGTTAGCAAAAGAATATCTAAATGAAGCACTCAAAATTCGTGAAATAAGTGGTGATGTGGAATTGATTCGATCAACACAAAAAGTGTTGGATTATTTAAACAATTAGACGGTTAAATACATTAATATTCAGAAAATAGAATAGAAAACGGTAATTAAATATCCACAAATCCCAATTTGAATCAAAAGGCTCAACCATATTAAAGTAGGGCGATAACTACTGATCAATAAACTACATAGCCAAAGAAACGTTAAAATAACGGCCGGTAGTAATCTTGAGATATCTGCTGCACTTCCAAAAATCAAAAAACCGACAAGAATTAATAGAGCATAAAAAATTACAATCATGCCACTGAGGGTATTACAAATTACAATAAAGATTCGATTTTTTGTTTTATATGATTTGAATTGACTTTTAACTGGCTGATAAATAGCACCAAGAATCATATTAACTATGATTAGAATTAAAAATATAATTGCAAGTACGCGAGAAATCCACGGGATAACTTGATGTAATGGTCCATCAGCTAACATAATTCCGTAAAACCATACAAGTATATAGAAAAAGCAAAATAAGATAAATATCATACGATATCTAGCTATAAATAATTGCTTTTTCGATAGAAAGATAGTCAGAACTGTAAGAATAGCTATTATTGAAATCCATAAATAAGGCAGGTCAATATTTTCAATTGAAAATTTAAAGATGACAAAAACGGTAAAAATCACAGAAATTATTGCAAGCAGATACATAGCAATTGTCCGTTGTGGAGAGAAAGATTTTGATAAAGCTTTTCCAACTTCATCAGCTTCACCGAAATCCTCTATTGTCTTTTCTATAGCTTTGTTTTCTGTTAACCCTTGTTGAATATAGTTTTCTTTTTTCTCGTTTAATAAAGAAGTTAATTCGGATTTCAAATTTCGATGCTCATCTTTGTTTACTTCAACACGCTCTAAGATAAGATCGATATACCTGTCTAAATTTGACATATTATTTTTCCTCCAATGCAGATTCAATTAGAACATTAATCTTTCGCCATCCTTCTAACTTTTCTTCAAATAAAGCACGTCCAGAAGTTGTTATCCGATAATACTTTCTTCTGCCACCTAAATGTTCTTCACCCCAATAAGACTCAATGTAGGATTTTTTTTCTAAGCGCTTTAAAAGTGAATACAGAGAACCTTCACTGATTTTAAGGGTATTCTCACTTGCTTCGTACACTTCCTTTAGAATGCCACCCCCATATTTATCCTCTTTCACCATCCTAGAAAGAATAATTAACTCCAAGCTACCTCGTAATTGTTCTTTATCCATGTTTCTTCACAACCTTAACTTACTTTAATTAAGTACATAATACAACGAGGTAATTAATAAAGTCAAAATATTTCATCAATTTATTCTGTACAATTTCTTCTATCCTCATAATTTTCTTATAGGATAAAATAAATGGAGGAAAAAAATGGATTTTGTCGAATGGTTATTGTTAAGGATATAAATCCAAATCTTAAAATTTTAATAAGGGGACCTAGAGAATGATAAAAGCAGTTATTTTTGATTTAGATGGGACATTACTTAATCGAAAAGCTTCAGTCGCTTCCTTTATTGAAAATCAGTATGAACGATTGCTTGTATATCTTTCTCATATTAAAAAAGACTCATATGTATAAACGATTTATTGAGTTAGATAATGACGGTTATGTATGGAAAGATAAAGTATATAGTCAACTGATAAAAGAATATAAAATTTCTGGTATGGCAACTGAGGATTTATTAGAGGATTATCTTACGGAATTTAATCATCATTGTAAGGCTTTTGAAAATGTTAAAGAAGTGTTATCTCAGCTAAAAAAGCAGGGGGTATCAATAGGAATGATTACAAATGGATTTGGACAGTTTCAGTTAGATAATATAAAAGCCTTAAATATTGAAGAGTATTTTGATGTAATCAGTATTTCTGAATGGGAAGGCATAAAAAAGCCCAATCCACAAATATTTGAACGTACATTAAAAAGGTTAGGAGTAAAAGCTACTGAAAGTGTATTTATCGGAGATCATCCGAAAAATGATATAGAAGCAGCTAAAAGCATCGGTATGATAGCGATTTGGAAAAGCGATTTAACTAATAAAAATGTAATAGCAAATTACATTGTAAACAATTTAATAGAAATTCCAGGAATTATTCAAGTTATGGAAAAAGAGAAGAATTCCATATGAAATAATCTATTAAATACAATTACATAATTATTCGGAGGCATAATATGGGGAATTGGAAGAAATATTCACTTTTATTTAGTGGGATAGGGGTATCTAATTTAGGTAACTGGATATATCTAATAGCTTTGAATTTATTGATATTAGACATGACAAATTCTATGACAGCTATAGCTGGTATTTATATTGTAGGTCCAATAGCCAGAATATTAACAAGCTTATGGGCTGGATCCGTAATAGATCGTATGAATAAAAGGCAATTAATGATAATAACTGATGTATTAAGAGGGATGGTAGTTCTATTAGTTCCCTTTATCCATTCTATTTGGGGGATTTATGCAATTATATTTGCGACAAACATTGCTGGAGCATTCTTTGGACCAAGCTCAACTTTTTATATTTCAAAATCTGTAGACGATGCAGATAAGAAAAAATTCAATTCAATAATGGGTGTATTGAATACAGGAGCATTTTGTACAGGTCCAGCTATTGCAGGCTTTTTGATAGGACTTTCTGGTATAACATGGTGCATTATTATTAATGCAGTTTCATTTTTTATCTGTGCATTCTGTATCTATTTATTACCGGATGTTCAAGATGAAAATTCTAAAAAACGCGTATCAATTAACTTGAAAGTAATAAAAGATGATTGGCGAATCGTAAAGAATTTTATGATAGGCGAACGATACTTTACTAAAATATATTTGTTATTCCAAGCCACTTTAATGATAGCATTTGCTCTTGATTCACAGGAGGCTACTTTTATTAAACATGATTTAGAGCAATCTGAAAAAATGTATGGATTGATAGTTAGTCTGACAGGTATTGGCGCTGTTGTTGGTGCGTCTGCATCGGTTGCTCTAGTAAAGTTTTTATCACTTCAAGCATATTTAGGTATTGGAATGTTTTTAACTTCAGTTGGATATTTATTGTTCTATTGCTCAACAGGATTTTGGTCAGCTACATCAGCATTTCTATTTTTAGGATTCTTTATGTCATTTAGTAATGCAGGATTTGATACTTTTTATCAAAAAAATGTACCTTCAAGTATTATGGGGCGATTTGGAGGAAGTGTTTCTATACTTCAAAATGTATTGCAAATTACTCTTACGATTATTCTTGGAAGTCTTGCTGATTTGTTTTCTTTACAAATTGTAGCAATATTATTTGCAGCAACAAGTGTTTTAGTAGCAACTATCTTGTGCTTTGGTGTTTTCGATAAAGAACACAATAGTTATTATGTTGAAACGGAAAATACGTAATCGCAAAATAACTTTTGAAAATGTATTTAAGAAGAATAAATTAAAATCATAAATACATAAATGGAGGGATAAAATGAGGGGATTTTCGGTTATAGCATTGTCTATTGTATTCTTTTCAGTTTTTGGGGCATTTACGACTATAGCTAAAACAATAGACGACATTGATTTTTTACTTATACCTTATCAAAAAGTACTGGATAACCTTAGTAAGGAATTTGGAATTACTTTTTATGTTGAAGATGAAAATAAAGAAAAATTATATAACAATGTAAAAGATATGACGCCCAAAAAATTTGAACAATCACTTAGAGATCAATTCAAAGAAGCTCAGCAGTACATGCATGATTCATCTTATGACAATGGTGAAGACGCCTCATTTGGACCTAAAAACATCCCGAATGCACAAGAGGTCTTACCGACAACACCCCTTAAATAATATTAAATTAAGAAAAGCTTAGTCTCCTTAAATTTTGAAACCGTGCTTTAAATTTCAGCGAATATTCGGAAGTCTATAAGCTTGATTCAATTATCATTCGTATCTAAATAATTCTTAAGTGAATAAAATTCATAATGCAAAATTCATTTAAAATAAACGAGCATTTAATAATATCCAATTCTGTTAATTATGGAGCGAAAGACGTTGACTCCTACGGAATAAGCTTGAGCTGAAAGCCCCGCAGGAACGTAGTGACGAGGAGATTGAAGCCAAGCCCGTGGAAAGCGCCGTCTGTAGCGGAACATCCAAATCTGAATAGGGAAAAGTAAAAGTGGCGAAATGTTCGTATTTAAAATCGAAAATGGATTTATAAAATTGATTCATGTGAAAAATTTAATCTAATGTAAGAAAAATGAATCTTTGTTAATAAAAAATGAGTAGATAAAATACAAATACATATAGATATGGGAGGGGAAAATGTGAAAAGAACAGTTGGATTATTGTTATTATGTATTATGGCGTTAACTTTATTTGCTTGTGGTCAAGATCAAGCAAGCGAAAAAGATGTTTTGAAGCTTCTAAAAGATTACAAGACTGTACAGTATAACATTAAAGATCCGTTGAACCCGCCATCTGGAACAGAAATAGGAGAAAAAGTAAAAGTGTACTTTTCGGAAGATGAGTTTGAAAGACAGATGGCTAATCGAGTATTTCAATTAGCACCAGAAATATCGAAAACTTCAAATAAAAGCATCCAATTAGAAAATGTTAAGCTAAAGAAATCTAAAGAAAATAAAGATGGGTCAATTGATTACAATTACACAATGAAATTGAAATTTTATGATGATGAATCCTCTGAAGTTATTGAAAAAAATGGCCAATTAACAGTTGATGGACTTAAAATAACTCGAGATTGGGAAAAACAACCATCTTAAAATGTAAATTTTAAGATATCTAATAAAAAAGAAGCATTAACTATAAATGCTTCTTTTTGTTATTTTTCAAGATTGTTAAAAATTTTAGTACAACATTTACTGCCATCTAATTAAATATGTAGTTAAGTGAAGAAATGAAGGAGAGAACCATCTTTTAAATCTAACTATAGCTTTCTCATTGCCAGTGTTTACACCTGTTATATTATTTTTTGTCTTGTAAAATCAAATTACTCATTTTATCATCCTTCATTCAATAATTTTTCCCATTCCTCAAAAGATAACATATCTGTTATATGATGTAGGAAATCAGGAACTTCAACATAACACATCAATTCTAAACTGTTTCCATCGGGGTCTTGAAAGTAAACTGAAGCATTATTTTGGTATGGACGAACAAACGGTTCTATAGAATTTCTACCACCAAAGGGTACAGCATCAATTTGAATAGAATCTAACCATTTTAAAGACGCTTTTAAGTCATCATATGAAACTTCAAAAGCAATATGTCGCAGAGAAGGGTGATATGGAGCTTGATACTCTTTTCCCTCCCATAAGCCTAACCAGCTTCTACCTTCTACAATCCAAAAGAAAGCAGTATTATCATTACGCCAAGCCAACTTCAAGCCTAATTTTTCATAAAAGTTTATTGATGTACTTAAATGTTTTACAGGTAAATGTGATTCATATAAACCCTTTATCAAATTCTCCAACTCCTTCATTTATTAGAATCTATTATCCAATATACGATAAATTCAGAATTTTAAAATCAATCAAAGGTCTAAACTTGCTTATTTTAAAGGATTCTTCTTAGAAAATGAATTATATCAGGTTAAAAAACTCCATCTTTTTAATCTGTTTAAAACTGGAATTAATAGTAGTATTAAGGCGCTACCTAGTATATTATTAAAATATAACAATATTTGTATATTTAAAAGAGAAGGTGTCAATGATTGCGTCGAGATAATTCAACAAACAAAATACATGAAAAGCTTTCATTTCGTATGAATGTTCTTTTTTTCTCAATTTTTGTCTTATTTTCTATCCTTATTTTACGATTGGGTTACATGCAAATTGTAAAAGGGAATGAATATGTTAGAGCATTACAGCAAACAGAAGAAGTAACAGTTAATACAAGTGTACCTCGGGGGCGAATTTATGATCGTCAAGGAAGAGTATTAGTTGATAATAAGCCGAAAAATGCAATTACGTATACGAAACTTCAATCGACAACGAGCGATGAAATGTTAAAAACAGCAGAAAAATTAGCAATGCTCATTAAGATGGATACAACTAAAATTGCATTACGAGATAAACAAGATTTTTGGATCAAGCTTCATAAAATAGAAGCATATGAAAAGGTTTCGAAAAGTGAAAAAAACGCCATCGATAAGAATGAGAAATTGTCTGCTGCTGACAAACAATCAGAACTCGACCAATTAGTACGAGATCGAATTACAAAATCAGAGCTGAAAAGTTTAACTAAAAAAGACTTACAAGTTTTAGCGATATACAGCAAAATGGTTGCAGGTTATAACTTATCACCACAAATCATAAAAAGTGATCATGTAACAGATAAAGAATTCGCTGTTGTTTCAGAACATTTATTTGATTTACCAAATGTCAACACAACTACTGATTGGGATCGTGTAAAAAATTCTGATTTAAGTATTCTCGGCTCTACCACATCCCCAACTGAAGGTATACCAAAAGATAAATTAGATTACTATTTAGCTCGAAATTATTCGAGGAATGACCGAGTTGGGAAAAGTTATATAGAGGAAGAATATGAAGAAGTACTACAAGGGCAAAAAGCAGTGGTAAAAAGTGAAACAAATGGTTCTGGACAAGTAGTTGATACAACTACCGTATCTGAAGGAGCACCTGGTAATGACTTAGTTTTAACTGTTGATAGTGAATTGCAATTACAATTAGATAAGATTGTAGAAAAGCAATTGCTTACTGCAAAATCACAAGGTGGTTCCTACTTATTGGACCGTGCCTTTTTAGTCATGATGAACCCAAATACGGGTGAAATTTTATCAATGGTAGGAAAAAAACTTGATACAGATGATGAAGGTAAGATGACCGTTAACGATTATGCAATTGGTACATTCACCTCTTCCTATGAAGTAGGTTCTGTTGTTAAACCGGCAACATTGTTAACGGGCTACTCTTTAGGTGCAATTAAGCCGAATCAAGTCTTACTAGATACCCCTATAAATATTGCTGGTACAGTAAAAAAATCTATTTTTAACCCATCTGGTGCTATGTATTTAGATGACTTAACTGCATTAGAACGTTCTTCTAACGTTTATATGTTCCAAACAGCATTTAGAATTGCTGGAGTTAATTATGTACCTGGTGCTGGTTTACGTATAGATGCTAATAATTTTGCTAAAGTCCGTAATTCTTTTGCACAGTTTGGCTTAGGTGTTGAAACGGGTATTGACCTACCTGGCGAAGCAACAGGAGTTAAAGGACAGGAAACCATTTCTGGAAAATTTCTTGACCTAGTCATTGGGCAATATGATACGTTTACGCCGCTACAATTAGCCCAATATGTTTCGACCATTGCCAATGGAGGTAAAAGAATACAACCACATTTAATAAAAGAAATTCGGGAACCTTCAAAAGATGGTAAAAACCTTGGTCCATTAGTTAAAGAAGTTGGACCTACAGTATTGAATACAATCGATAACTCACAATATGAAATTGACCATGTGAAACAAGGGATGCATCAAGTATACTTTGGTAGTCAAGGCTCTGCAGCTAAATATTTCAGAGATGCCAAATTTGATGCAGCAGGGAAAACAGGTACAGCAGAAGTAGTATACTATGGTCCTAAAAGATCATCATATGGTACAAAAACATTGACAATTACACATATCGGATTTGCTCCCTATGACAATCCAGAAATTGCGTATGCAGTTGTCATTCCATGGGTTACTACTTCAGGTTCAATCACTAATTCTACCAATAACATCATCGCAAGACAGGCCATTGAAAAGTATTTTGAACTACAAAAGAAAAAAACAAAAAAGGCCGAAGAAACTGTTGGACAAAAAATTCAAAAATCTACATCTGATTAAGCGAACTCTGAAATCAGGGAGCAGGAAATCTATGATCATTGAAAGAATACTAAGTGATAAATTTAATTCGGTTGTTACGCATGTTAGGAATACTTCAAAATTAGTAGATTGTACCGGCGCTGCTATCAACTTATGCACGAGGTGTTAGAGCACGTTCAATTTTCGGTGTTTTCCAGAAGATGTACCTGATTACCTAAAAGCAATTCAATACATTAAACTCTTTAAAATAGGAGGAGTTTTAGTATGGGAAAAGTAAAATTACTATTTATACTAACATTTTTACTTTTGTTGTCCACAGGTTGTTCTGAACAAGAGGATAAAGAGCAAAATGGTGTTGAAGATGCAAAAACTTTTCTAAATGCATACTACAATGTATCATATGAAGAAAGTATTAAAATAATGGATAAGGTAACCAATCCATTAGCTGAACAAGTAAAAGACAATATAGAAGAAAATCCAACAGCAGATGTACATTATAGAGTAGGTGAACTTTACCCTAAATCATTTGAACCCTTCTTCACTAAAGAGGGGTATAATAGAGCATTAAAGAACGGTATGTTTAGTTTACTACCACAATTAGCAATTAAGAAACATGCTAACTATAAATTAGAGTCATTAAAACAAATCTCTTATGAAAGAAAAAAGGGGTATTCAGAATATAAGTATGAAGCAAAGGTAAGCGAAATAATAAAAGGAAAGACAAAAGAGTATACAGATAATGTTCAATTCTACATGGTAGAGGATAAAGGTAAATGGAGGATTAGCAATCTACGTATCTTAGACTCAGAATACATGAAATAACCTAACTCAACTCTCAAAATAAAATAAGTGAGCAACTAGAAAAATTAATCTAGTTGCTTACTTTTATATTCAAACGGATAATCTATGAATCGACCTTTCTTTGCAATATATCATAATTATGGTATAATTAGACATCTGTTAAAAACTAACAATTTTACTAGATTTAGCTGTTTCATACTACAAGAATTAAATAAAAGCAGTAAGTCAAGTAACAGAAATGAATTACTAATGAATTACTTTAGTAACTAGCAAGACACTAAATAAAAACGAATAGGGGTACTTTCAAATGAAATTAAAAAAGTTCTTAATTTTCGCTTTAACTGCCTTACTAGCAATTACAACTTTAGCAACGGTACAAGCAAATGCCAAATCGAAATATGTTGAATACGAGTACAAGTACAAAACAGATTCAGCATACACGATAAGTGAAATGAAGAAATCCAAAGATTACACTATAGCTGATGAATCTTCTAACCCTAAGTATGAGAAGAATCAGCTAAAAATGAATAAGAGTCTTTATGGTTTCACGTATGTTAAGTTAAAAAAGAACCAAACAGTAACTTTACAAGATACAAAGGTATCGATTAAAGATGGTTATTTCGTCACTGCAAATCAAAGCAAGAAAATCAACAAAACAATGAAAAACACAAGTACTAAATACATCAACGGAAAAATCGTACCGAAGGTTATCAAAGTAGTTGATGGGGTACTCTATTATGAAGGTAAGAAATTAACTGGTTCAATGTCGCATAAATGTGTAAAGAACAAAGAATTGATTCTCCACTTCCATGAAGGTAAAGTAATAGACGTACAAGAAACATATTACTAATAAGTAATATCATCATAAAACAGATGAAAGACCATCATTTAATACTTTAATCAGATATATTGGATAATTACAATGAAAGGAACAGTGCGTTTGCGTAGAACCATTTTTACGTATTTATCAATGATATTCTTATTTTTGACATTTCTTATTTACGGATTAGCTCCACAATTTCTTTTGAAAATAAGCTTATTTATTCCATTTATTTTAGGGATATTTGGTTTATTTTTCGCTATTTTAGGAATCAAAGGACCAACCCGTATGATTTTAGTTGTCCTAAATTCGTTTATATTGGTAGTGTTTACCGGCGTATATATAATGGCTTTTTATGGGTTTAATGAACCTGTTCAACGACAAAAAATGCCGATTGATATTGTCGCAAAAATGTTACATCAAAAAGATTTGAACGTAACAGGTTATTATTCAGCTCCTACGCCTTCACAAATTTCGGAGTCGGTTAGTGAATTGCTTGATGTGATTGCAAGTTATGTTGATATTGATGATGCGTATTTAAGGAGTCCACAAGAACTAAAAAAAGAATTAGCCGATTATACAGAAAAGGTCGGTGTATTTAATAAGGTATTAGGTGGGACTTGTGTAACAGATTATGTATGTCCAACTAAAATGCAATGTTTAGGTTGTAAAGCAAAAGTGCCTGAACCAGATCAAGAGGAAGAACTTTTAGAAGTTATTCAATTATCGAAAGATATGGAGAAGCGTTTTAAACAATTAGGATTAGAAGTTGAAGTACGGAAGGCAAAGGAAATGGCGAAACAAGCCAAAATAGAGTTGAAAGAGATTGATTTAATCAAGAAATTTAGAGAGGAACGTCAATATGAACCAACTATCCAGCACAATCCATTCAGATAAGCGACAATGGCTTGATAAAGTGCATCAACAACGTAAAGAGCGTTCTGTTTCCATTGGGATTGAAACAATTGAATATCTTATCAAACAAGGCATTCCTGTAACCTATCATAATATTAGTCAGCATTCCAAACAGTTTGACACTCAAGGGAAAGGGATTCATCCCAATACAATAAAGAGTAATGATGAATTGTATACCTATTACAAAAAGCATAGTAAAACATTTAAAGTAAATAGAGTTCGTAAAAAGCTCAAAACGCCTCCTAAATTTGATGAATCAAGTATAAGAAAGATTTCCACTAATCGTAATATAGATGTTGTTAAAAAGAAGTATATGAAGTTTTCAAAGGAAGAATTAGTGAACAAGCTAATAGCTGTGGAGCAATATATAGCAGAGAATCAAAGTCGTTGGGTTGCTAACCATTTTGAGCAGTTTAAATAGATAATTAATGAGATTCAAAATAGCCTAGTTAAAATATTTTTAACTAGGCTAACTTAACTTTCTTGTTAAAATAAAGCCCCCTTTAATTGAATAAAAAAAGATGCTTCTTCAACAATCGCGCCCGTTCGTATTATAAGGTCAGCCAGAAAATATTTCTGGTTGACCATTTTTTATATCGATATATGATAACGGTAGCCGGGGTAGAACGTTCGCGCCCGTGGGGCTAAGACCCCGTCCGCAAAACAGTTCGCCCCCTACTTATAGAAACATGTTTGAGGCTGGTTGGGACAATGATCTCGTATAACAAGCGAAGCTATGACACTATGAGGAGGATTTAGGGGTTACCGGCAATTATATTTTTGAAGGAGGAATTTTAATGAATCCAGTCGTTGGTCTGGATGTAGCAAAAGGTGAAAGTCAGGTTCAAGCATACTTGGAAAGAAAGAAGCCCTACAAGAAAAGTTTCAAAGTAAAACACGATCTTGATGGGTTAGCTAGTTTATTAGATTTTATTAAAGAGATAGAAGATATTTCAGGAGAACGTCCCCCTCTTGTAATGGAATCAACGGGTCATTATCACACACCTGTTGTTCAATATTTTGAGGACAAAGGTTATTTAATCATTATCGTAAATCCACTCATCTCTTATAAAGCAAAAAGTTCTAGTTTACGAAAGGTAAAAACAGATATCATCGATGCCCATCACCTCTGCGAGCTGTATTATAAAGAGGATTTAGAGCCTTATAAAAAGCGTGGTATCCAACTTATGAACTTACGTCATCTTACGAGACAGCACGATAATATTACAGGCATGTTTGTACAAACCAAACTACAATTCCAGGCCGTTTTGGATCAAGTTTTTCCTGAGTATAGTAAGGTTTTTGGAGACTTATATTCAGATGTTTCTTTAAAAACATTACAAGCATTTCCTACTTCAGAAGATGCCTTGAAAGTTGATACTGAAACATTAACAACTAAAATAAAAGAATTCTGTAATACTCGTTCACTACAATGGGCAAACAAACAGGTGTAGAATTGAAATAAAGTTGCGATGTTTATAAAAAGGATACGATGTTTAAAATAAAGTCGCGACGATTATAAAAAAGTTACGATTAATAACCCTGGGTATTGGCTCAGTGGGCCACGTCCGGACGATGCCAGGTACGTGCTTTCCTTGTAGGTCGCCGTTTACATGCTTCAGGATGAGTTTGGAACGGTTTCTGTAACCTTATTCCCGCAAGTTTTTCATCTTGTTCAAGAGCTTTTACTAGAAGATGAATTGCTTTACATTGAGAGAACGCTTGAAAAGCGCTTTGGTAGACCTCAAGTGAAAATAAAATATGCACAAACGACGAAAAGAATATGAAATTGAAGGGAATTTTAGAAACTGAATAAATTTTTATGCAGTTTTTTCTTTACTTTCAAATAATTATTTTGTAAGATAAAGCCAACTTCAAAAGTGGCCAGACCACTTTTGAATTCATTCAGTAAGAGACGCCATCATCTGAAGGTGGTGGATTTTGTTTCTTTTTAGTAGGTATCCAAACACCTATTGAATGAAGATAAAGCCTTTGGATGCATTGTTTATCTGCGCGAAAGGAAAGCGACAGCAATAATTATTCCAAGGCGAATAGATTGACCGAGGAGTTGATCGTATGGATAAAAAAACCGAACAAAAGAAAGTGTTTTTAGATATCGTCCAACAATTACGACAACTTATTAAAATAGAAAAAATACAGGCTGGTGAAAAGTTACCTTCCGAAAGAGTCCTTTCAGAACGTCTAGGTGTCGGGCGATCCTCTGTGAGAGAGGCATTGCGAAGTTTAGAGTTATTAGGTCTTATTGAAACGAGACATGGGGAAGGTACGTTTCTAGCTTCTACAAAAGCATCAGCTCGTAGAAATTTTGTAAGATAAAGCCAACTTCAAAAGTGGCCAGACCACTTTTGAATTCATTCAGTAAGAGACGCCATCATCTGAAGGTGGTGGATTTTGTTTCTTTATAGTAGGTATCCAAACACCTACTGAATGAAGATAAAGCCTTTGGATGCATTGTTTATCTGCGCGAAAGGAAAGCGACAGCAATAATTATTCCAAGGCGAATAGATTGACCGAGGAGTTGATCGTATGGATAAAAAAACTGAACAAAAGAAAGTGTTTTTAGATATCTTCCAACAATTACGACAACTTATTAAAATAGAAAAAATACAGGCTGGTGAAAAGTTACCTTCCGAAAGAGTCCTTTCAGAACGTCTAGGTGTCGGGCGATCCTCTGTGAGAGAGGCATTGCGAAGTTTAGAGTTATTAGGTCTTATTGAAACGAGACATGGGGAAGGTACGTTTCTAGCTTCTACAAAAGCATCAGCTCGTAGAAATTTTGTAAGATAAAGCCAACTTCAAAAGTGGCCAGACCACTTTTGAATTCATTCAGTAAGAGACGCCATCATCTGAAGGTGGTGGATTTTGTTTCTTTATAGTAGGTATCCAAACACCTACTGAATGAAGATAAAGCCTTTGGATGCATTGTTTATCTGCGCGAAAGGAAAGCGACAGCAATAATTATTCCAAGGCGAATAGATTGACCGAGGAGTTGATCGTATGGATAAAAAAACCGAACAAAAGAAAGTGTTTTTAGATATCGTCCAACAATTACGACAACTTATAAAAATGGAAAAAATACAGGCTGGTGAAAAGTACCTTCCGAACGAGCCCTTTCAAAACGTCTGGGTGTCGGGCGATCCTCTGTGAGAGAGGCATTGCGAAGTTTAGAGTTGTTAGGTCTTATTAAAACGAGACGTAGGTGAGGTACGTTTCTAGCTTCTACATAAAAGCATCAGCTCGTAGAAATTTTGTCGATGTTTATATTAGAAGATTAAAAAAATCAAAAAAAGGATGTCGAATTAACGCGACAAATTCATGAAAAGGAAGCCATTCGTGTTATAAGTTGTACAGTGACTCTGCGAACACTACCTGTGTGGGACAGTTTTTTTGTAAAGCTAGAGTTAGAGGTACGATTAATTGTCTGGATGTTTTACGAGAAATAATCATCACGTCAGAAATCGTTTTTCACTAAAAGTCTGGTTTCAATTAGCAGTTTATGCCGGTGACCGTTTAAATCGAAACTCAACAGAAGAAGAAAAATTAATCATTCAAACTATGTTGAAATCGATGCAGCTTGGCTATGAAAAAGAAGCATTAAAAGCTCTTACGAACCAAATGCTGAACAAGGCATTTAGACAAACATAGGGGGAGTAAAACATGGCAATACGTAGCTTATTTAGTAAAAAGAAAGAGGACGGACAGGAAAAGGGATTTCCAGAAGGACTTATAACAAAATGTCCAGAATGCCGTCACATTCAGTTAACAAAGGAATTAGAAAAAAATCATAAAGTGTGTACAAAATGCGACCATCATTTCAAAATGACTGCACAGGAGCGCGTAACATATTTCTTAGATGAAGGTTCATTTGTTTCAATGGATGATCATTTACAAACAAGTAATCCACTAAATTTCCCTGATTATGTAGAAAAAATTTCAGTGGCTAAACAACAAACGGGATTAAGCGAAGCTGTACTGACTGGGTTAGGTACTCTTGATGGAGAAGAAATTGTTGTAGCAATTATGGATTCTCATTTCCGTATGGGCTCAATGGGCTCCGTTGTAGGAGAAAAAATCACACGTGCCGTTGAAAAAGCTATTGAATTACGTGTACCTGTTATTATCTTTACTGCTAGTGGTGGAGCGCGCATGCAAGAAGGTATTCTATCATTAATGCAAATGGTAAAAACGAGTGTGGAATTAAAACGTCATAGTGAAGAAGGACTATTATTTATTTCGATCATGACGCACCCTACATACGGTGGCGTTTCAGCAAGCTTTGCTTCTGTTGGAGATATTAATATTGCAGAACCACAAGCATTGATTGGCTTTGCTGGTCGCCGTGTAATCGAACAAACATTAAGAGAAAAATTACCAAATGATTTCCAAAAGTCAGAGTTTTTACTAGCGCATGGTCAGCTTGATGCAATCTTCCATCGAAAAGATTTACGAAACCAAGTAGCAATGCTTGTAAAAATGCATACAAAAGGCGGTGTGCAACATGTCTAAAAATTTAGCTTTTGAAGAACCAGTAGTACAATTACGAGAAAAAATTGATGAATTAAAAACGATTGCTACAGAGGCAGATGTAGATATGACAAGCGAAATCGAAAAGCTTGAAACACGTCTAACACAGCTAGAACAATCTATTTATGCCAATATGAAGCCATGGGATCGTGTACAGGTTGCTAGACATCCAGAACGACCAACTACTTTACAATATATAGAAGCTATGTGTGAAAACTTTATTGAGTTACATGGAGATCGTACATTTGGTGATGATGCAGCTATTCTTGGAGGAATTGCTCTCTTTGAAGAACAGCCCGTAACAATTGTTGGACATCAACGCGGAAAATCAACTAAAGAAAATATTCGACGAAATTTTGGTATGCCACACCCTGAAGGATATCGTAAGGCATTACGCTTAATGAAGCAAGCTGAGAAATTTAAGCGCCCAATTATTTGTTTTATTGATACAAAAGGAGCCTTTCCGGGTAAGGCAGCCGAGGAACGCGGCCCAAGTGAAGCCATTGCTAGAACTCTCTCTGAAATGGCGATTCTAACAGTACCAGTTATTAGTATTGTTATTGGGGAAGGCGGAAGTGGGGGTGCCATTGCATTAGGGGTAGCTAATCGCGTCTTTATGTTAGAGAACTCAACGTATTCGGTTATCTCGCCTGAAGGGGCTGCATCGATCTTATGGCGAGATGGTAGCCTAGGGAAGCAAGCTGCAGAAGCAATGCGTATAACAGCACCTGACTTAAAAGAGCTCGACGTTATTGATGGAATAATCCCTGAAATAACTGGTGGAGCACACCGCAATGTTGTGAAGCAAGCATCTTATATAAAAGAATGTATAAGCGTCACACTAAAAGCATTGAATTCTCTAAATGGCGAACAATTAATTGAAGATCGCTATGAGAAATTCAGAAAGATTGGACAATATACAGAAGTTTAAATTCATTTTTAGGTTATTGGACATGTGAATTTGTTCGTAAAGAGATAAAAAATGTTTCTTAAATAAATTAATATCCTAATGATGGAAGAAAAAAGATTGATCAATTATAATAAAGTTCGATTATTTGTAATATAGTTTGATAAAAATAACTTCGCATTTAAATAAAACCCACGCATTTTGATCAAACTTTTTTCAAAATGCGTGGGTTTCTTCTATTATAAAATCAACGATTGCAACAAACTTTTAATCAAACTTTATTCCAAACCAACAACAGGCTGAAAGCTAATGACTGCCGCAGCTCAAAACCCTTTTCAGAAGGCTTTATATTCTAGTCTTGCCCTAAGCTTAGATATGTATATTAATATGCTCTTTGAATACAAAAAACATCTATCCATGCTTGAAAATGAGATAGATGCTTTAGCAAAAAGTATTGAAGAATCTAAGATTATCCGAACAATTCCCGGTATCGGCGAAAAAATCGTAGCCACGATTATTTCTGAAATTGGGGAAATTGAAAGGTTTAATCATCCTAAGAAACTAGTCGCATTTGCCGGTCTTGATCCAAGTGTCTTTGAATCTGGTACATTCAAGGGTACTTACAATCGAATTACAAAAAGAGGCTCTAGCAGACTACGGCAAGCTTTGTATATGGCTGTTAAATGTGCTATTCGTGACTGTCGTAAACAGAAAACAACGGATGAAATTCTTCCTCGTAATAAGAAATTACGGGCGTTTTATGATAAAAAACGGGAAGAAGGAAAACCATTTAGAGTAGCTGTGATAGCTTGTGCAAACAAACTCTTACATTGGATTTATGCACTTTTAAAAAACAAAACTTCTTTTCAAGATTTAGCTTGATTTAACAATTCAGCCGAGTGAACCAAAACTTTCCAAGATATAGTATTTGGAAGGTTATTTGGCATGCATAAATTTAGTATATCATGAAACATTTTAAGTTTTTATTGAAAAATGTTGACAACTATTGGCTGGTTTAACGGAATAAATTAAGATATTTAACCAAAGCCTTTCGTTACTGCTAATTACGTTACTTAACAATTCTGTTGTTCTGTTTTATCAAATCTAAAAGACCTTCAGGAACAAGTCGTAATTCGCCGTTTTGAAACTTACTTACAGGCAATCGCAAAATTTTAAATATTTTCCCGTCATCTTCCTTACCTTCAAACAATTCCTCGGTATAAAAAGAGGTATCAACAAAGGCTGCATCGTATACTTGTACAATCTCATGTCCTACTTCCCCGTTAAAAGTAAAGATATTTTCAACAGTTCCCAAATATTTGAGATTAAAAATATCAGTTTCAATTTCTTCTCGTACCTCTCTTATTAATGCTTCTGCGCTTTTTTCTCCGTATTCAATTCCGCCTCCTATAGGACGGTAATAATAATCACCTTTTACTGGACCATAGCCCTCTGCAACAAGGATGGAATCGTCTTTTTGAAATATACAAATAACCAGTGGTCGTATTATTCCTTTTTTCATTGTAATCCTCCAAATCGTTAATCAATACCCTTTAGTTGTTTCGATTCACTTACGAATAAACCCTTCTTTTATTCCTCATAATGGCATTTTAGCTAAAGAAGGCACAATTCTTTTTCAAGAATTGCGCCCGTTTACGAAATTATAAAGCTTCAGTTTTTCTTCCTGAAAACCAAAAATAAATTGTAAGTATTAACAGAATGATTGGAGTAAAACCTACATACTTCCAAGCGTTTTCTGCTCCCCAAAAATAGTATGCGATAGGTATAAAAGTAATTGTACTTATTAGCATGAAAAGCCAAGATCGCTTAAAAATCCCGAATATCAATGTGAAAATTGATACCAAAAATGAAGCGTACCAAATTAAAAGCATGCTAACCCCTCCTTAATTGACAGCGGACCTCTTTAATAAGCTCAAATGGGTAACGCTTATTTAACTTAACATCTTCAATAATTTTCTTAATAGAATTTCCATTCCAAAGTTTTTTATCTTCCATGTTTAACACTTCTTCGAAAGTAAACCATTTCGCATTAATGATATCTTCACCATCAAAGTTAATATCACCATCTATGATTTCACTTACAAAGTTAAATCGTACTAAGTGGTTTCCGATTTGACTAATAAAGTTATAAACGCCTGTTAAACCCAATACTTTTACATTGTAACCAGTTTCTTCTTTCACTTCTCTTATAGAGGCTTCAACGATATTTTCACCTTGTTCAATTCCTCCAGATGGAATGTTCCAAAGTCCAAAATTATCTTTTCCTCCTTCCTGAACCATTAAAATTTTATCGTCTGTTGTAATAACTGTGCTAACAATCGCTATTGCCATAATTCACCTCATAATAAAATAAGAATTATTTTGTATCTCCTACTAATTCTCTATCAAAGATCAGATCTCCTTTCACTTGATACTCCTTATATTCAACTAACCTGTCCGTTACTTGTTATTCAACAATCTGGCCCGATTGTTGAACATAAGTTATATCTTTAAACACAAATAAAAGCTGAACTAATACAAAAATTAGTTCAGCTTTAAAATAACTTATTATAATGTTACACATTGTATAAAGAATACTGATACATTAAGTGTATTACTTAAAATCTTGACTTTTAATAAAATATAAAACTGTGGTTCTTTATTTTTTACTTCTACTTGAATCAATTTCATAATAAATTTTATCTCTAAAACAGCCATTAAAAAAATGAATGTATATATGAATGTATACATAAAGTTAATTTCTAAAACGCAAAACTTAAAAGAAACACCCATAAGATCACAATTATTAAAAAAATAAAATTAACAATTATACCCGAATATCTAATGATGACCTTCTTTTCCTTGTTTTTCAGTCCAATAATTCCAACTATCAAACTGGCAAGCCAACAAATTAATCCTAAAATTGCTACACTAATTGTTGCAATGGCCCTCTCTTTGCTCAAATCACCGTATACATTCCCAAGATATTGACTAATGCATAGTAAAATTATACCTACAAGACTTAACAATAAAGAATAAAAGCTATGATTCTTCAAAAAAAATTCTCCTTTCTTTATAGCATAGTGTTAGTAGCTTGAATGTTGAAAGGATTTTAGAAAACTAATAGTATTTATAATTATATTTTACAATTATTACAAATAATTGTAAAATATAATTATGTTTTAAAAGTCCACTATTTTTTATTGGCCATTTATTTTATAGATCCTATGTACGTCCCTTAAATAACAATGTAGAATGTTGGGGCATTCCTAAACTGCAGAGCTTTTCAGGAAGAATAATAATCTTTGCTGCATTCTAAGTTGTAAGAAAATTGTTAAAATTATCCGTGGATTTGATTGAAACAAATCAAAAGGAGAGAACTTACCTTGATTGAACAGGAATATTTAAAAGCTGTGCTAACCAGGTTTTTGGAAATGAAAAAATTAGGTGATAAAACTTTTCAGCGACTAACTAATATGGATATTCATTGGATTCCAACCGAAGGATCTAATAGTATAGCGATTATTGTTAAACATGTAAGTGGAAATATGATTTCAAGGTGGACTGATTTTTTGACAACTGATGGAGAAAAGACAAGTAGAAATAGAGATGTTGAATTCTTGGATACCATTTCTTCGGTCGAAGAATTAATTACTATTTGGAGTAAAGGGTGGACTATACTTTTGGAAACCTTAAATTCACTAAAAGCTGACGATTTATTAAAAAGCATTTACATCCGCGGAGAAAAACATAGTGTAATTGAGGCAATAGAACGACAAGTCGCTCACTATTCTTATCATGTTGGTCAAATTGTATATATTGGCAAGCAATTAAAAGGTAAAGAATGGGATAGCCTTAGTATTCCAGTGGGTAAATCAGATGAATTTTTACGAGAAATGCTCAATAAGCATAAGTAATCGTAAGGAGAAGACGGAATATAAAAATAAAAGAGCTAATTAATGAGAGAGAAAAAGCATACTAATGATCTTAATTTACTTAATAGTAAAAAGAGGAGTTTTTATGGAGAAATTACTTAAAAAAAGTGCATTATATGGGTTTGTCATAGGTTTAGGGATAGCAATTATATTTGTTAATTACAAAGAAATTAGAGATTTGGGTAATGGAGGTATAGAAATTGCTTATTTGCCTCTTAGTGAGTATATAATCTCTGTTTTGAGATATGGGGTAATAGCCTCTTTTGTTGGCGTACTATGTGGATGGATAATTTATATAAATCAGAAAAAATAGAACATTTTATAATAAAAGGGAAATTAGATTAAGAATTTATAAGAATAAAACCTAATTATTGTCGGATTCGATTAGTCTAAAGGATTATCATCCGCAAGCTCATCACCGTTTGTAGCTCTATCCCAACCATCGAATTCACAATTTAATACTGCTTCTTTTTTTGCTGTACGATTGAAATTTGCCTCTAAAAATTTTCCGTTTAAATCATAAAAGACAGATTTTTTTACAATCATACGCTTATCTTCATAAACAGAAGCAAAAAAGTACAAATCTTTTCCTCTATAGTCAATAGGAAAAGAGTGAAGTGCATACCTGCCTAGTTTCTTTTGTATAACATCTAAATCGCTTCCATTAACTTTTTCACGTATATTTAAGGTTGTATTTTTGTACTCTTTATAAACATGTTCCTTTTGAGGAAGGGATGAATAGAATTCATCTACAGATTTTTCCTTTGCATTTACAATTGAAGAGATGTTCAAACAAGCGAAAAATATTAACAATATTAAATATAGCTTGAGTTTCAAGATATTCACTTCCTTTAGATTATTCACTTTCTAATTTTATAATGCCTTACTAATAAGAATTCATGCATATAGATAAAGGTTAAAATATGTCAATCCTGATTATGCAGCAACCTATTTTTTTATTTGAGAGAAAACAAGAGAATAGTATAAAAGAAATAAATACTTCAAAGGAGCTGGATATTATTAAAAGAATAAAAATAGTTTCTATAAGTATTTTGTATACATTAAGTCTATTATTATTTGGATGCTCTACAGAGGATAAAACAAATTGGACAGAATCACCAACTTTTAAATATGATCAGATGACAATGTATGGTACAGAAGGAAAGTTTGGAATTGTTAAGGCTAATGGAGAAAAAGATGAACCAGAATTTCCGGCTAAACAAGGTCGATTATATGATATCTATTTTCTAGATTCTTCTAAAGGAGTTCACGAAAATGATGGAAAAAAATATAAAATGACTGCTACCCATCAAAATAGTACAGAAACAGTGACTCTCTATGAATGGGACATCTGGAGTAATAAGAGTGGAGCAAAATTCGGCTTTGATAAAGAGGGGCTATGGAAAATAAACGTTACGATAGATGATAAGCCTATTACGAATTTCATAATAAAGGCAGAAGAGCTTAAATAATTTGATATATTATCTAAATGCTAGAATTCTGAAAATTAGAAGAACCATTAATAAGGTGGTAAAAGAAATGGAAATCTTATTAGAAAGATTAAATATTAGAGATGCTGAGAACTTATTTAACTTTGAAAGTGAAAACAAAGATTTTTTTGAAATATCAATACCGTCAAGAGGTAACGATTACTATAATTATGCAGTATTTTTGGATAGATTGAATTCATTATTAGATGAACAAACAAAAGGAATATCATATTATTATTTAATAAAAGATAAGAATGGTTCTATTCTGGGAAGGATCAATGTAGTAGATATTGAACAATCAAATGGACATGGATATCTCGGTTATAGAATAGGCCAATCATATACTGGAAAAGGAGTCGCGAGCAAAGCTTTGAAGTTACTTAAAGAGATAATTCTTGATGAAGGAATTGCAAATCAGTTGTCTGCGAAAACAACTATTAATAATATAGGTTCCCAAAAGGTCTTAGAAAAGAATGGTTTTAATCTTGTAAACAAAAATGATGAATCAACAGTATTGATTAATGGACAGAGCTTTAATTTTATTCATTATTACTGGGAAGTTCATAATTAGTATATTAATATGAAAGTTTGTTGAATTATTAGATATAATTTCTTGGGAGGGTATTAGTAATACTCCGTGAATCACAACATTTAGAAAGAAGGATCATCATGAAGAAATACATAGGGGAAATACTTTTGTTTATAACTGCTATTATATGGGGAAGCGGATATATTGGGATGGCAATTGGGCTAGAACATCTAACGGTATTCCAAATAATGGCGGGGCGTTTTATAGTTGCGAGCATTTTATTAACTTTAATTTTCTGGAAGAAATTAAAGTTGATAAGTAAATCAGTTTTATGGAAAGGAGCAATACTTGGAGGAATTCTATTTACTGCATTTACCGTGCAAACAATGGGGCTTGTCTATACAACACCGTCAAAAAATGCATTTTTGACGGCAATTAACGTAATTATCGTACCTGTAATTGCCTATATTATCTATAAAAGAAAATTTGATCGTTTTGAAATACTAGCGGCTGTGTTGGCTGTTGTAGGGATTGGTTTTTTATCATTACAAGGTTCAATGACGATTAATGTTGGGGATTTCCTATCTGTGTTGAGTGCAATTGGATTTGCTTTTGATATTTTTTATACAAATGTGTTTGTGAAAACAGAAGATGCATTAGCATTAACAATTGTTCAGTTATTAACAGCTTCAATATTAAGTATCTCAGCAGCCATACTATTAGGAGAGGTACCAACAACTATATCAACAGTAGAAATATCTGTCATATTTTACTTAGGCGTATTTTGTACGACCATTGCGTATGTTTGCCAAAATATCGGAATGCAGTATGCTAACCCAACGAAATCAGCCCTTCTTTTATCAACAGAGGCACTTTTTGGGACAATTTTCTCTGTCATGATCCTACATGAAATTTTAACAGGACGTATGATTATTGGAGGCATTTTAATTTTAGTGGCGATACTTGTTGCTGAATTAAAGCCGAGATTTAGACATCAAAAGAGTTTAGAAGGTAAAGTGCATGGCCAATGAATACAAACCAGCTAAAAGTAAAATGGGATGTTATGTAAGCTAGTTTAAGTTATAGTAGGAGCAAGACAGTTTAAAACGAAATAGAACTCTCACCACTATAGGTTTCTTGTTTTATATATACGAATACTGAAATGAAGAATGTGAAAAAGGAACTTATACGAAAGAAGCAGGCAAAAATATGCGGATGAAGCGTATTATAATAATTATGATAGATAACGATTCATCAGAAAAAGGCTGTTAAGGGGTAATTACGTAATCAAAACTAAATGTATATTTGTTTCATTTAAATAAAAAGACGCTTCAAATCCTTTAGTTAAAGGATTTGAAGCGTTTTTTGTTAAGTAATAGAAAGGTATATAAGATTAATAAGAAATCAGTGTTTTTTTACAAACTTAACATCAAATACTAAACGGAAAGTTTCTTTAAAAGTAGGGGAATCAATTAGCTATAAAATGGAGCATGTGACTTTATGGTTGATGTATATAAAGAGATTGAATATAGAAGCTCTTTATGGGAAAAGATTTCTGAAAGTGGAGTATTTAATGAATACGATATTTTTTGAATAGTATTCATCTTAGTATATTGACTAATGAAAAGGAGTAAAGTTATGTCATTTATTGCACAAAAAAAAGATGTGCCTATTTATTTTGAGGTAGCATGCGTAATTCTCGGAACATTAATTTCAGCATTCGCTTTGAACATGATTATTATTCCAGCAGGACTTCTATCAGGTGGAGTAACAGGGATTTCTCAAATTATTAAACATTTCATTCCCATAAATGTAGGGTATTTTTATTTTATATTAAATATACCACTCATGATTTTGGGATATAAATTTCTAGGGAAAAAATTCAGTATTTATACTATACTTTCCATTACATTAGTCTCTGTTTTCCTGGTTTTTATTCCTATTCGCCCCATCTTAACAAATAATATCTTACTTTCAGCTATTTTCGGAGGTGTGATTAACATGATTGGAAGTGCCATTTGCCTTCGTTTCGGCGGTTCGCAGGGTGGCTTAGATATACCTTCAAGAATCATTGCTAAATATAAAAATATTTCTGTTGGAAAAATAAACTTAATTATTAATATAGTGATTGTTACGATTTCTGGGTTTATATTCGGGAGTGAAATCGCCTTATATACTATTATTTCGATGACATTTTCTATGAAAACATCAGATCTTATTTTAAACCACGTTAATCGTATTACTTTATTGATTATTACAGATAAAGGAGACGAAGTAGCAGAATTAATAACCCATGATATACATCGTGGTACTACCTCTTGGCAAGCTAGTGGTGGTTATACCCATAAAGAAAAAACTGTTTTATTTTGTGTTATTGTTAAAGGAGAGTTAGCTCAATTAAAAAATATTGTAAAGAAAGCTGATCCACATGCTTTTGTCAGTGTGATTACAACGCAAAACGTCATTGGTCGCTTCCATCAGATTTGGTGAAGAATGACCTGTTATTTTTAAATTATTTGTGTATAATGTTGAAGTGTACTAAAAAATTATAATTATTGTTTATGAACTGGAAAATTGTAGATAGGGTTCCGCTATTTATATAGGACTGAGACCGAGGTCTACATCTTTTACGAATGTAAAAGGCACCTATTGACATAAAAGGTCCGAGGGGAAAGGTTCAGCGTATTTGTTATGCGTTGAAATCTTTCCACTCGGACTTTTTTTATTTTAAGGAGGATTTATAGGATGAAGAAAATTGATGAATTAGGCGCTGGTGTTGCTGTTATTATTTTTAATGAGGAGAATCAAGTTTTATTACAGAAAAGAGCGGATGTTGGGTTATGGGGTATTCCTTCAGGACATATAGAAATAGGGGAAACCGTTTCTGAAGCAGCAATTAGGGAAATAAAAGAGGAAACCAATTTAGATATTAAGATTAAAAAACTAATTGGTGTATACTCTGATCCAAATTCTCAAGTATTTGAATATCCAAATGGTCAGGTAGTACATTTTATAACAACTTGTTTCCTTGCTGAAATTATCGGTGGAGAACTTAAATGTAATTTAGAGGAATCACTAGAAATAAAGTTCTTTGACCAACAAAATCTTCCTCAAGATTTATTAAAAATGCATCCTCGATGGTTAGAGGATGCTCTTGCTGATCAAGAGTTAGCTTTTATTCGTTAATTTGGTTAAAAATGTATAAGAGTATTTACGAAAGTTAATGTATAATATGGTAAATTATTGTATCCTTTTATTGAAGGAGGGATAAAATGAGCAATACAAATACTAAATCGATAGCATCACTCATAATGGGCATATTATCTATATTTATACCTTTAGCAGGCCTAATTCTGGGTATTGTAGGAATTATCTTATCAAATATAAGTTTAAAAGAGATGAAAGTTTCAAGTGAAAATGGAAAAGGTTTGGCTATATCAGGTATGGTTTGTAGTATCGTAGGAGTCTTAATACAGATTATTCTAATTGGATTTATCATTTTAGGAGCATTAACATTTTCACAATTTAATGATACTGGATTTTAATAAGATATTATTAGAAATTTTTCTACAATATTAGTGCGTCTTTACAAAAATGTAGAGACGCTTTTACATTAATAAAAATACGTGAGCGAAGAAAGCATTTGTTTATCGAGGTGAAAAAACAAGATACAAATACTAGACTTGTAATACATATAATGGGGTGTTATGAGACATTCTGATGCTTATTCTAATTGGTGTAAATAATATACAAAAAATGAAAAGAGGGAATATAAATGGATAAGATTAGTATTGAAGAATATCGAGCAGATTATCAACAAGAAGTAGTAGAATTAATTCTACAAATTCAACAACAAGAATATGGTATTCAAATTACAAAAGAGGATCAACCCGATCTATTTGAAATCGAAAGTTTTTACCAAAAAGGAAATGGTAATTTCTTTGTTGCGATAAGGAATAATGAAGTTATTGGTACAATCAGTCTTCTAGACATAGAAAACGATCAAGTTGCACTTCGAAAAATGTTTGTAAAAAAAGAATATCGAGGCACATTATATAAAACAGCATCTTTTTTATTAACAAGAGCAATGGATTATGCGAGTGAAAAGGGCATAAATCAAATTTATTTAGGTACAACACCAGAATTTCTGGCAGCACATCGTTTTTATGAGAAAAACGGCTTTATACAAATTTATCAGGAAAAACTGCCATCTAAATTTCCTCTAGTAAAAGTAGACAGACTTTTTTATCAATATACGTTTTAATTGGTTGTTGTTTTTTTCTATTATAGTTGGTGATGTATAAAATCATTCCAGTAGAGGTGTATTATGAAATCATTCAGTCTTGGGTCGATCGGCTTAATAATTTTAGGATTACTTATTTGGGGATTAAATTGGATAAATGAGGGTTATTCTGAGGCTATTGTATTTATAGGTTTAATTTTATTATTAATGGGTACTGGATTTAGTTTAATCGCTATCGCTAAAAAAGAAAATGGTAGTATAAAATTTATATCTCTCACTTCTTTTTTACTTATCCTATTTTTAGTAACTTTGTTTGAACCGTTCCAAGTTATTCGTATAATAACATGGCTTAAAAATATTTCTTAACCTAGTTGCGATTGGTATTAATCAGGAGCACTGATAACAGCCCGCTTGAGATATGAAGTTATCTAGGTTCCTCACATTCTATTTTTATAAGTTTAGAATTTCTAAATTGAATCAATTTCATATTTCAAAGATTTAATAAAATACACGAACATAAAATGGGGCATTGTTATATGCCATCTCAATTAGAAAATTGTCTATCAAGCGGAAGATGGCGACTCCTGCGGGAAAGCGAGACAGGTGAGACCCCGCAGTGAAGCACGGTACGGGCTTCCGAGGAGGCTCAACGCTCGCCCGCGGAAAGCGTCATCTGGAGCGGCTTACTAAGTACATACCGTGGATGGAATATTATCGGAATTATTGAGTTGTTTATTTAGAAAATAATCGTATTTTGTAATTGCAAAAGCATTTATGAAATTGATTCAATTGTGAATAAAGGAATTTAGATAATTACTAACGAACTTTAAGAATAATGCTCTTCATTATAGAAAGTGGGGAAATTAATGCAGCTATCGATTATAAATACTTTTACAGAACAGCCCTTTAAAGGAAATCCAGCGGCTGTTTGCTATTTAAGTGAAGAAAAAGAAAGTAACTGGATGCAGCAAATTGCAAAAGAGATCAATTTACCAACTACAGCTTTCATCAATTTTTTAAATAATAAGTATTATCTTCGATGGTTTACTCCTACCACCGAAATACCAATTTGCGGGCACGCAACACTGGCAAGTTCATATTTTTTATGGGAAAAGGGATTATTTGATAAAGAGAAATCTATTACTTTTCAAACTAAAAGTGGAGTACTCGAAGCGCAGTTAATCGATGATTGGGTTCAATTGCAGTTTCCTACAATGATTCAAGAAAGGACAATTGCTCCTGATTTATTAATAAGGGCTCTGGGAGTTAATCCTACTTATGTTGGTAAAAACAAACTTGATTATTTAGTCGAAGTGGAATCAGAAGATGTTGTTAGAAATTTGAAACCGAATATAGATTTGATTACTCAATTAGGAGTTCGAGGTGTGATTATAACTAGTAAATCTAATACAAATGAATTCGACTTTGTTTCACGTTTCTTTTCTCCATCTCAAGGGATAAATGAGGACTTTGTAAATGGCTCATCACATTGCTGTTTAGGACCTTATTGGAAAGATAAATTCAAAAAAAATGATTTGACAGCATTCCAAGCTTCTGAAAGAGGGGGAATATTAAAACTTAGAGTATTAGATGACGAAGTTTTAGTATCTGGTAAGGCAGTAACTATTTTTGAAGGAAAGCTAACAGTTTAATATTAAATTCTTTGAAATCGGGGGATGGTAGTATGACGAGTTCTACATTAGAAAATATTTTAGAGTTAACAACTACTCAGGAGTGGGTAGAGGCTTTTCCTATTATGAACCAATTGAGAACCGACTTAACCGAAGAGAGTTATTTGGCTTTACTTCAAAATATGAAGGAAGAAGGATACAAGCTATACGCATTGTATACAGAAAATAAAATGGTATCCGTAGCTGGGGTGTGTTGGAGAACTAATTTTTACAATAAACGCCATGTTTTTATTTATGATTTAGTAACAGATATTTCATATCGTTCATATGGTTATGGTGAAAGATTATTGAACTATATACACGACTTGGCTCGTGAAAATGGAGCAGAGTATGTTGCATTAGAGTCAGGACTTCAAAGAGTCGATGCTCATCGATTTTATGAAGAAAAATTAGAATACGATAAATGGTGTTATTCATTTAGGAAATCATTGTAATTGATTTTTTGATTGTTAATTATTTTATTTACTCAACTAATGGGTGCCTCTCTACAAAGAGGCACTTTTTTTCATAAGAAAGTAAAAGATTCGTTTGAATATAGAATACATGATAAAATGATGACAATTGAAGAAAAAAGTACAAACTTAATATTGATAAATATTAAGGATATAGAAAGAAAGGAGCGGGAGTACATGGACATAGAAGTAACTCACAAGATGATCAAAGAAATGTGCGGTACCGTTGCCTTCAAAAGAGGAGACTCTTTTTATCGATCAAATAAAGTTACGTTTAATGAATTTAGAAATGATTACTGTGATGTAATAGTAAATGGAACGGAAGATTTTCAAGTCACGATAGAAAATGATTCAGCGGGCAAAATGAAAACATCATGCAGCTGTCCTAAGTTAGAGAATTTTCAAAAAAGTTGTCAACACATAGCTGCTGTTTTATTAGCTATTTGTGATTTTCAACGACTTGGAACAAGTCCGATAAATGCAAATAAAAAACAATTTAAAAATAGTGAAATTACAGAAGACTTCATTAAAATCTTTAATCATCCAACAAAAAGAACTAGCGGACATCAACGTCATTTTGAAAATAGAGAAGTACTGGATCTCCTGTTTATACTTAAACCATTATCTATTAGTAAGGATCAGCATTTGTTTGGATTAGAACTGAATATTGGGCATTTGAAGGTGCAAAACATTCGAGCATTCTTGCAAGATGTAAAACAAGGAAAACCTAGTAGGTTATCTCCTACAACTTGTTATGATCCAAACATACATTGCTTTATAAACAAATCAGATGAAGTGATTCAACAACTTATCGAGATCTTAGAGGATGAAAAAACCTTTTTTAATTCATTTCCAAACGATTTTGATTGGGGAGGTAGTAATAAAACATTACTGATTCCGCCATCTATTTGGGACGGATTCATCAGATTAATCGAATATGCCCCAATCAAACTTGAATATAATGGGCAATCTTTTGAGCGTTTGCAAGTACTGAATGGACCTCTTCCACTTCAATTTACTTTAGAAGAAATAAAAAGTAATGGTTATCAACTTACGATAAAAGGTTTTGAACAACTGACCATAATGGCTGCTTATAAATGTGTATTATATGAAGGGAATGTATACTGTTTAGAAGATAATGATTCAGAACGATTAATTGAACTTAAGAGAATGTTACCATCTATAGATTCAAATCACATTTCGATTTCACATGAACAGATTGATTTCTTTCTAAACAAGATAGTACCTGGCTTAAAAAAAATTGGCGAAGTACAAGTGTCTAAAAAAGTTACCCAGAAGATCTTGGAAGAACCATTAATTGCCAAGTTGTACTTGGATCGAGTGCACAATCGCTTACTAGCAGGATTAGAGTTCCATTATGAAAATGCCATGATTCAACCACTAGAAAGCCGTGATTTTACAACAGGACCAATGATAATTAGGGATTTAGAAAAAGAAGAAAAAATACTTGAACTCATGGAGAACAGCAGTTTTTCTAAAACAGAAGGCGGCTATTATATGCAAAATGAGGAACTAGAGTATGAATTTTTATATCATGTTGTTCCAGAGCTTCAACAATTGGTACAAATTTATGCGACAACAGCTGTTCGGAATCGTATCGTTACAAAGAATGCCTTCCCTAAGATTAGAGTTAAGCATCAAAAAGACCGAATGAATTGGTTGGAATTTAAATTAGAGATGAATGGTATTGCTGATGACCAGATTCGAGAGATATTAGCGGCACTTGAAGAAAAACGAAAATTTTATCGCCTACGTGATGGATCACTATTATCGCTTGAAACAAAAGAAATGGAAGAACTGCATCGTTTTCTAAATGAAGTACCTATGCAGGAAGATGGTTTTGAAGAAAGTCTTAATCTGCCTGTTACTCAAGGTCTTAAATTCCTTGATATTCTGGATGGGGAAATCTTCACTATAGAGGAATCCTTCCGCCAGTTTATTGATCAATTAGTTCATCCAAGTTCATTGGATATAGAAGTTCCACAAAGTTTAAATAATGTATTAAGAGACTATCAAAAAGATGGATATAAATGGTTGAAGACACTTGCTAGCTATGGTTTTGGTGGAATTTTAGCAGACGATATGGGGCTTGGAAAAACTGTTCAAAGTATTACATACATTGTTTCTGAACTTTCAAGCATTCGTGATAAAAGTCTCCCTGTTCTAATCGTGTGTCCTTCATCTCTAACTTATAATTGGTTACATGAAATAATGAAATTTGCCCCTGAAGTTCAAGTGATTGTAATGGATGGAAATAAAGTGGATCGAGAACATCTTCAAAAGAATATCAAAGGTGTAGATGTCATTATTACATCCTACCCTTTACTTCGGCAAGAAATAAAGTGGTATGAGAATCAAAAATTTCATACTGTATTCTTTGATGAAGCACAGGCTTTTAAAAATCCGACAACACAAACGGCGCGTGCCGCTAAAAAAATAAAAGCAGATCATCTTCTCGGTTTAACTGGTACACCAATTGAAAATTCACTTGAAGAACTATGGTCAATATACCATATTGTCTTTCCACAACTTTTCCAAGGGCTAAGGGAATATAGCTACCTTTCCAATAAAGCAGTTGCCAGAAGAGTACGTCCGTTTATGTTACGAAGATTAAAAGAAGACGTGTTAGCAGAGTTGCCCCCCAAAATTGAGTCTCTTGAATCATCAGAACTATTACCTGAACAGAAGAAACTTTATGCAGCCTATTTAGCGAAGCTCCGTCATAAGACTTTAAAACACCTTGATAAAGAAACTATTCGCAAGAATCGTATTAAAATTTTAGCGGGATTGACAAGGTTAAGACAAATTTGTTGCCACCCAGCATTGTTTGTAGAAGGCTATAAGGGAAGCTCGGCAAAATTCGAACAGCTTCTGAAAATTGTAGAGGAAGCTAAAGTTTCTGGAAGAAGAGTACTGATCTTTTCTCAATTTACGAAAATGCTGAAGATAATAGGGGAAGAACTTACAATGCGAGGTCAGACGTTCTTCTATCTAGATGGACAAACGCCTTCAGAAGAGCGAGTAGAAATATGCAATCGATTTAATAATTACGAGCGAGACATATTTCTTATCTCCTTAAAAGCAGGAGGTACTGGGTTAAATTTAACAGGTGCGGATACAGTTATCTTATATGATCTTTGGTGGAATCCTGCTGTAGAGGAACAAGCTGCTGACCGAGTCCATCGAATTGGGCAGAAAAAAGAAGTTCAAGTGATTAAGCTCATGGCACGTGGCACAATTGAAGAAAAGATGAATGAATTACAAGAAAAAAAGAGAGATCTCGTTTCAAATATTATTGATGGGGATGAAAAAATTTCAGCAACACTAACTGAAGAGGATATTCGAGAAATTTTGATGATTTAAAATAAGCCAAGTTCTCTGTAATATTGAAAAAAGAGGCACAACTGTAGAGTTGTGCCTCTTTACTTGTTTATTTTGAATTAAGGATACTGTTATTTTGAATTTTAGTCATATATAGTGTTAATCAATTAAAGGAAAATTAAATTAATGGAAAGGGAAATTTACATTGATTAAATTGAGGGAAAATGTTAAATTAGTATAGAAACACTTTTGTTTTAAAAGAGTGCATATTTTATCCAATTTAATTATACAATAAATATTCTCTTTTGTCAAATTAAACTTTTCATTTTTAAGGAGTGAATGGTATGAACACAGATCTTCGTCAGGAGCAGGAACGATTGGATAGTGTAATGGAGACGATCAAGGAGCAAATCATCAAGATCAAAGATGATACAGGCAATCGTCGAAAAGAAGTGGTAAATATCCGAAAACATTTTTGGGATGAAGTCAAGGTTAACACTGATTCTTTTGATGATTATCTCGAAACAATTATTGGCTTAAGACAACAGGCTCAAAACTTGTCCGTAAGTCAAAGTATCCACAGACACTCCTTCGATAAATTGAATATATTGAATCGCATGAAAGAATTACCGTATTTTGGAAGAATTGATTTTCTCGAAAAAGGAACTTCTGAAGTAGAAAGTATCTATATCGGAGTCTCTACGCTAATGGATACAGTTGGAGAAAATTTTCTAATCTACGACTGGCGGGCGCCTATATCAAGCGTTTACTACGATTATTCACCTGGTCCAGCCTCTTATGTTACACCAGGAGGAGTCGTTCATGGCTTGTTGGATCAAAAGTGGCAATATATCATCAGTGGAGGAATTATCGAATCAATGTTTGATACGAATCTGACTATTGGAGATGAGATTTTACAGCAGGTACTTGGTAAAGGTACAAACAAACATATGCAAAGTATTGTAGCCACCATTCAACAGGAGCAAAATCTGATCATTCGACATGATCATGACCGACTACTTATTGTTCAAGGTGCTGCTGGCAGTGGCAAGACTTCCTCAGCCTTACAGCGAATTGCTTACTTGCTATACAAGTATCGAAATAAATTGAAAGCTGATCAAATCATTCTTTTTTCACCGAATTCTATGTTTAATAGTTATGTATCCCATGTATTGCCGGAACTCGGTGAAGAAAATATGCAACAGGTAACATTCCAAGAATACGTAGATCAACGGTTGAGCAGTTCATTCCAAGTTGAAGATCCTTATAAACAATTGGAATATGTGTTAACCGGAATGGATGATCCCTACTACCAGACTAGAATCTCAAGTATTGAATTCAAGGCATCGAACAGTTTTTTTGAAACAATTAAAAGATATAGACAGTCTCTTGAAATATCCGGCATGTTATTTAAGGGAATAAAATTCAGAGGTATAACAATTGTCTCAGCCAAACAAATCATGGATAGGTTTTATAGCAGCAACACCTCTCTATTATTTCAAAACAGGCTTGAGAAATTAAAAGAATGGTTAAAAATACGAATTGATGAAATCGAAAAGCTCGAGTTAACAAAGCCATGGGTTCAAGAAGAGATGGAATTGCTTAGCAAAGACGAGTATCAAAAGGCATTTACTTATTTACAGAAAAAAAGAGGTATTACTGAAGACTCGTTAGATTATTATGAAAACGAAAGCAAATTATTAAGACAAATGATTGTTCGTAAGAAGTTAAAGCCTCTCCGCAAATGGATACAAACTTTTCGTTTTGTCAATTTTATAGGAATATACAAACAGCTTTTCACTGATCCTACAAGCATCGAATTGTGGAATCCCGAGAAAATACCCGAAGAGTGGGAAGATATTTGCACTTTGACAATGAAGACGCTGAATGATGGGGAACTGTATTACGAAGATGCTACTCCGTTTTTACTTCTTAAAGAGTTGATTCAAGGGTTTGAAACAAATCGAGCAATTAAGCATGTACTTGTAGACGAAGCGCAAGATTACTCATTATTTCAATTTGAGTTTTTGAAGCAATTGTTTCCTGCTGCAAAAATGACTGTACTTGGAGATTTTAATCAGGCAATATTTGCACATGCTAGTGAAATGGTTGATTTCCATACACTTTCAAGTATATATGGAAAGGATGAAACGGATACGTTTAACTTGAGCGTAAGCTACAGATCCACAAAATCTATCACTGAATTTACACGTGGACTTATACCTGGTGGTGAACGGATTTCCGCATTTGAACGTGGTGGTGAGCTTCCAGTTCTTACTTTAGTATCCAACATTACTGTATTACACAACTCTATTGTTGCCAAAGTCGAAGAGCTACTGAAACAGGAGTATAATACGATAGCAATCATATGTAAATCTGCTGCCGAAAGCACTGTCGCATATGATGCCCTCAGTGACATCGATAATATTAAACTCGTGAAGACAGGATCAATTGAATATGAACAAGGTGTTGTTGTCATACCGGCATATTTAGCAAAAGGCATCGAATTCGACGCAGTCATCATATATGATGCATCGGCACAAGTATATGGAGATGAAAGTCTTCGTAGGCTGTTTTATACTGCCTGCACGAGAGCTATGCATTATTTGCAGCTATATAGTATAGGTGAACCGAGCCTCTTTTTGCAAAACGTTGCACCGGAAAATGTGGTAATTCAAAATTAATGATATAAATAAAACAATTCTTTTTGAAGATGAATAAAAAGCGGCACTACTTTATTTAAAGTAGTGCCGCTTTTAAGTGTGAAGAGGATTTATATGATAGAGATTAAATCGAATTTCTTTCCGACATCTTGTATGTAGAGATGATGCTTCTTTTTACCTGAGTATTTCAGTTGTATTTCTAATATAGTTAAATTGTGGTATATTAAGAAATGAATATTTGGTAATATTTGTGGTACTTAATTTAATTCTGATGTTTTTAAGCATTAATAGGGCAGACAAAATTTAATATAGAATTAAATTGAATTTGGACGTGAGAGGATATAAATAATATGAATAAATTTATGTTTTATTTCTGGATATTCGGTATTGCATTTATTGCATTTTTCACAGGAGAAATTGCAACGGTTATGATGTTGTACTTAATTTTAATTACTTTAAATGCAATACATACAACCATTAAAGATTTTTATAATGAATGGAAAAGGAAAAGTAATTATTAACATTGGGACGCTATTTTCTTTTTTCTTTATATAACTATGGTGGAATCTTAAATATTTTGAAAACTGGATTGGGAAGAGTCGAAAAAATATATTGGAATAAGAGGTGATTTAATATCTCACAAAAATATCTTTTATAGGTTTTAATTGAAGGAATATTGTCCATATTTATATGGATAACTTTGTCATCAATAATCCAAATTTAGCAGGTCTATTGCCATATTCATTTTCTTATTATTTCTTCCAGCATGAGGCAAATACACGAACATTAAATGGACCATTATTATGAGACATATTAAATTAGAACACTGTCAATGAAGCGGAAGATGACCAGTTCTGCGGAAAAGCGAAGATACTCGTCAGTTCGCCCGCGGAAAGCGCAATCTAAAGAGGTATAATGCGTATTAGAAAAGTAAATGATTAATAGACTTAATTTCTATTCAGGTTCATAAATTTTATAAAAATGATTAAATAATTTAAAAGAATGGAGAGGAGGAGTTTTTTATGGATAATTTAAATGTTTTTGGTCCAGCGAATTGGATTGGATTACTTTCATCAGTATTTATTATATTATGCTTATATTTTACATTAACTTTCTTTCAAAAACTAAAAGCTGAGGATGAGCGGGGAATAAAGCAAAACAAATTTGCCGCAATAATTTGCCTAGCTTTTGCTATTCTTATGCCGGCTCTTTATAATCTTTACATTTTTTCGCAAATGATGGAATAAGAGGAGCAAAAAATAGATAGAGGTGAGGTAATGCAATATAAAAAGATTATTATTTATCTGTTTGTTATTTCTATCTTTTTAATTGGATGCGGGAACAAGGTGAAGACTACTGAGCATAAGACTCCAGCACCATCGGCAGAAGAAGAATTAAAATTAGATAAAAATGCTGATATTTTTATGTTGGGTGATAGAGTCTATAAAACCGATATTGACTGGGTAAATCAATTAAAACTTACAAAAAAGAACGAAATAGGCGAAATTGAAAGTAAATATTCAATATCTTCAGACGAACCATTCAAAAATAAGATGGCTACTAAACTGCCTGCTGGAAGTAAAATATTCTCAACGAATGAGAGAGAAGATGTTTTGATTGTTCAATATAAAGGAATTGAAAAAAAATATTACGTATTATCGGAAGGGTAATAATAATCAATCAGTATTATTCCAGCATATTTCATATCAGGTACTATCAATTTAAGGAGATGATTTCTTTGCTTGGCTTACCTAGAGGCGAGGTGTTTTTAATTCCTTGGACTAGTGAGTGGGAAAAAGAATTCTTAGTAGAAAAAAGACAAATCGAAAATATTATTGGTCAACATACTGTAGCAATTCACCATATTGGTAGTACTTCGGTGTCTGGATTAAGTGCAAAACCAATAATTGATATAGCGATTGAAATAGAAACATTTGAAGAAGGCTTAGCGTGTGTTACAGGGTTAAAAACACTAGGCTATAAATATAGAGGAACTGCTGTATTACCTGAAAGACATTACTTTAATAAGGGAGAACCAAGAACCCACCGAATTCATATGTATGAAAGTGGCAACAAATACTTGGTGGAGCAGCTACAGTTTAGAGATTATTTAAGAAATAATAAAACTGCAAGAATAGAATATGAAAAATTGAAACAAGAGCTTTCACAAATGAATATACATGATAAACATCAATATGCAGAGGATAAATCAAATTTTGTAATGTCAATTCTAAATAGAATAAATAAAAAGATGTAAATTATTCAATTTTGAAGCTTTAGCTCAGATGTGGTAGTTAGAGGGTGGAAAATATTAATAACAGTTTTAAAGCTATATGGTTAAGTAGTGCAACTTCTGAACTGGGAGGTGCATTTTTTACATTTTGTAATTCTGTATTAATTTATAAATTAACGGGTTCGCCTACAAAACTAGGATTAGTATGGTTAATCTATTATGTCCCATCATTTTTCATGCAACTTTTTATTGGTCCCTATATCGATCGTTGGAGTCGAAAACGGACAATGATTATTTGTCATTTGATACGAGCTTTTCTTGCTTTAACATTGTCTGTTTCTTTAATAGGAGAATTTTTTTCAATCAGTTTAATATTCTTGGTTCAAGTTATTGTTGGAATCGTAATGCCAATCTTTACACCAGCAAATCAAGCTATTTTGCCAACAATTATTGAAAAAGAACAGCTAGGCAAGGCAAATGCTACCCTTGAAAGTATCCGGCAAGTGATGGCAATTATGGGGCCGATCCTTGCAGGAATAGCTGTTGAGTTTATTGAAGTAAAGTGGTTGTTACTTGTAATTGGTTTTGCCTTTTTAATTAGTACATATGCTTTATCAAAAATTAGCGAAAATTTTAACCCACAGCAAATTAGAAAACCATGGCTTACAGATTTTAAGGAAGGATTGCATTCGTATTTTGATCATCCACTAATTGTATGGCTTGGAGTCTTTTTTGGATTTGTTCAATTTGGAGTAGGGGTTACAACTGTTACAACATTACCATTTATCACTACTGTTTTAGACTTACCCTATACAGCGTATGGGTTGTTTATGGCTGGATTTCCAGTAGGTTATATTCTTGGCGCTTTATTAAACTCTAAACTATCAAAAAATAAAGATTTTGGAATATTGTTCAGTTCTTTATTTATAGGTGGCTGTACATACATTTCATTAAGTTTAACACCATGGTATTTTCTCGCTATTATAACAGAATGTATTGCAGGCATTGTTATTGCTATATTCAATATTAATAATATTACTCTTATCCAGCAATCCATTCCCAATCATGTTATGGGAAAAGTAACATCTGTTCGATTATTGATTATGCGAATAATGCTTCCTTTAGGAATTCTATGTGCATCGTTCTGTGTAGAGTTTATAACTATAAGGGGACTGTATTTCATAATTGGGACTATTATTTGTGGAACATCTGTTTTTGGGTATCTATATTTGAGACATAAATCTATTAAATCATATTGTTGATTGTCTTATTTTTACTATCTATGCTCATCTAAAAAAGATTTTATAAAATTTACATAGAATTTAGTACATGTAAAAAGTAGGTTTTAAGCACAAGTTGATACGGATGTTTATTATTGATTAGAAATAAATTATTTATTTAGAAGGAGGTAGAATCTTATCTATAAGTTAATCGTTCAAATAGTCTTTGCATTTCTAATGTTTTTTGGATCATCGTTAATTGCTTTCTACGAAGGTAGCGGTATTGTTGATAATCCTTGGGAATGGGCATATTCAACACCATTTTCGCATTTTATAGGCGGGGGAGTTCAGCAAGCTTCTGATATTTCAATATTCGATTATTTTGTGTATGCAGCAAAATTCCATCCTGCTTATCCATTAATGATGATGTTAAGTATAATTTATCTATTTATTTTACTCGGGGTCATCTTATCTAAAAGAAAAAAGAGCATCACACCTTTATATTTTGGCCTATTTAGTTTTATAATGCTTGCATTGGCGTTTGTACTGCTTAATGCATCAACACTTGGAGGAAAAGTATTTTCGTATCTCTTTTTAGCAGTTGGAATTGCTTTACTTGTCTTCTCCTTGATTGTTAAGAAGAAATTGGTAGAACAAATTTAGTTAGAATAGGATATAAAAAATAAGTTTCGAATAATAACAAATTAATCGAACAATCTCTTTTAATGATATAGCACAATAATTAGAAAATCTTGAATGCAAAAAGACTTGATTCTACACCTATACATGTAGATCCAAGTCTTTTAATTTTCACAAAATACGAACAGACATCCAAAATGAGATGTAAAACTTTAATTAGAAAATCATTTTACTGAATTAGCAATTTCAATTAAATTTTCCATAGTGATCTTTTTTTCACTTTCTTGATCCATACTTAAGATATATTGCCAACCATTCTTTTCGAAAACTAAAGTATTGAAATCTGTAAATGTTTTGCTAAAAACAGCTTCACTTCCATCTTTAAGCTTCACTTTTTGCTTAATATGTTTTTCTTCAAAAGGCAGTTTATGTGCGATTGGGTTGATGAGAATTTTGTAATGATTGTGTGGTGAATTTTCATTTATAAATTCGAATTCTAATCCATCATTTTCTTCGCCTTCCAAATCGTTAAGTCTACCAAATGCATGTGTAAAAGATACTTCAGGTAATTGTGATGGTAGAGATATATTCGTTTTATAATGTTTATTGCTATCTAATAAGGCATTAGAAATATCTTTATATCCGATATCGTAGTAAAACTTTTCAAAATCATTCTTTGAAGCATTCGCAATATATGTGTTTATTTGGAGTAACAATAATAAAGAAAATATGGTTATGATAAATTTTTTCATCTAAAATCATCCTTATATTAATTATTTACACTAATAGGTTGATTCAAAATAAAATTTTTATGCATAAAATCATATTATATATACCTCGATAGTCTATATAAAAAAATCAAAACATGGCAATAAAGAAATTAAAACATTGACTAGTTTCTTAAAAATACTAAATCATTTTAAAGATATTTGAATTGATTATTAGTATTAAGTTGTTTGAAAGGTAAATACTATTGTTGAAGGTGGTGGAATAATTGATAAAAAATCTATTATTAATTTTGCTGACGACTACATTGCTATTGAATATTGCACCTGCTGCACTTGCAAAGAATTCACAAATTGATGAGTTCTACAAATATTTAACTGATGAGAAGATCTATAAAGAATATAAAGATGCTACTATAAATGTTCGAAAGAAAATGAAAATAACTGCATATAAGGATATAGAAAAAGAATTAGGGAAGTACTCATTTGACGTTGGATTTTTACCAAATAGTATTCCAAAAAACGATGTGTATTTTTTTGCATCCATTATTGAGGATAATAACCGAATTGTAAAAAAATTTGCGATTTATCAACTAGACGGTGAGCTGTTTACATCTGGATATAGTAGTAGAACGAAAGGAACAACCGGATTAGACGACGATTTTAGTTCTTTGAAAAGCTCAATCGTAAAAGAAGAACTTGCGAGTGATAAGCCTTAAGGATATATAATTTCCTTTCTTGAATTAGAAGACATCTTTCAGTAAAAAAATCTGAAGCTGTTTTTTAAAATTATAGTTCTGATTAACTTGATTGGAATATCTTCAAATTAATAAGCATATTCGAGTATTATTTCGAATATGCTTATTTTTTCGAGTGGCGAATAAGTATGAGTATGTCACCTTTTGAGCATCTATGTAATATTTTTATCAAACAATTCATTCCAAAATTTTGAGCAATTCTTTTACTGTAGTTCCACTTACAAGTTCATATTCACGACCATTAATATTCATAAGTCCATCTTGAGTAACTCGTATATTGAAAGTTTCGATAGTTTCGCCATTATAGTAAAAATCAAATTTATAAGTAAATTTATAAGCGTCTTCACTGTAATTAATGTTTTTAAATGTTCTCCTCACCTTCCAAAGAACTGCCTTTTTCTAAACTAAAACTTTCAAAGCATTACAATGAACACAGTAAAGACCATTCTTCGCCTTTTTTAGTTTACTTTTTGAAAAAAAGGGCGAGTATCGTAAATGGGCATTAATAATAATTGAAAATGTAATAACACATGAAACCTTATCCATCGTAGATAATTACATTACAATATTTGTATTTAATACCAAATATAATTTATAATTCAATTATATAGATGATTTATAAGGGGGCATTATTTGAGGAGTTCATGTTTTGTCTTTATTTTATTAGTTATAATGGTTAGCTGTTTTGGGTGCACTCAAAGCAATTCAAAAACTAATACCAATTCTCAAAACAAACCTTATACTTCTGAAGAAGCTATTAAAAGAGGGGATGTGGTTCAAACTAGTATTTCGGTTAATAATTTTGACCGGTTTATAAATTTTTTTAGTAACTATAATGATGAAAAAGCAGACAAAATAAGAATAACTGGATATACCATTGAAGGAGATCCAATCTTTACTGATTTGAATTACGATGGAAAAAAGATTCTCTATACCGAAGATAATTCTAATGATGCTTACGGGGCAAAGGAAATTATTAAGGATGTATGCAATAAGATTATAGAGGAAAAGAAAGAACAACGTACAATTTGGTACTCATTAAGTAGTTGTTCTAAAGACAAGTCATATTTACTTATTAGTATAGATCAGAATGATTTTCAATATAAACAAGAATAGTAACTAAAATTGAATACAGAATGATAAGAGAGCATGAAAATAGATTTGAATAAAGCTAAAACAATACAAAAAATGTAGGAGCGTGAATGTATGAGTCTTGCAATGTGTATGATTTCTATTAAGGTTAATGATATTGAAAAGGCTAAACGTTTTTATTGTGAGGGCTTAGACCTTCAATTGGAAAAAGTTTATAGTGAAAGTATAGTAGAGCTAAACTTTGATGGACTCCCAATCATACTTGAGAAAGTATCTGAATTGAATACATTAGATTATTACGATAATTCTCAAATAGTTATGGGTTTGCAAACAAAGGATTTAGTTTCTGAAATGGAAATACTTCAGGATAAGGGGATTGAATTATTATTTGAAGAGCCTCAAAAATGTCCACCGGGCTTGTTTAATGTAATTAAAGATCCTTTTGGAAACTTTATAGAAATATTAGAGTTTCAGTAAATAATGTCATACTATTTGTATGTGAATAAATTTCTGATTTTCTAATGTTCTTGGAAACCATTTTGAGTAAATATAAATCAAATGGTTTCTTTTTATTTTTAGTTTTTGAATTAATTTCATAGTGCAAAATTAAGTGCGAATAAATGAGAAAACATTTTCTTGTTTTTCATAAAGGAGAAACTAAAGATGAAAGCAGTTATTCAAAATGAATTCGGGAATTCTAGTGTTTTAAAATATACGAACATAGAGAAACCGAAAATTGAAGAAAATGAAGTATTAATTCGTACAGCTTATACAAGCGTAAATTATGCGGACATAAAAAATCGCTCTGGCAATAAAGCTAAAGGGAAGTTCCCGATGATATTAGGTTTAGATATGGCTGGTACTGTTGAAGAGGTCGATGAAAATAGTCCTTTTTCTATTGGGGATCGCGTTATTGCATTTCCTAAATATGGATCCTATGCAGAATATGCTGTTGCGAAAGAATCACTTGTTTATAAAATTCCAGATTCAGTATCTTTTGAGGATGCTGCAGCATTTCCAACTGTTGCGATCTTATCGTATATTTTAATCCATGAAATTGGACAAGTGAAAGAAACAGATACAATCGTTATACATAGTGCAGCTGGCGGCGTTGGCTCAATGCTTGTACAATTAGCAAAGTTAGCCAAAGTAAAGCAAATAATAGGTGTTGTTGGAGACATCAACAAAGCTACATATGTGAAAGAGCTTGGTGCTGATGAAGTCGTTACATATGATACATTTATTGAAACCGTGTTGAAAATGACTAATGAAGAAGGTGCAAATGTAATATTCGATTCGGTTGCTGGTGATGTAACGAGTCAAAGCTTAGATTGTTTAGCGCTTTATGGGACCTTAGTCCAATTTGGTAACAGTAGTGGGAAAGCTGGCAACTTCAAAACGAGTGATGTGCATTCAAGCTGCCGAAGTGTAAAAGGTTTTAGCTTAGGTACAACAAGAAAACATTATCCAGAAAGATTAGCTCCAGTGGCTGAGATGGTATGTAAGTTTTTTGCTGAGGGAAAATTGGAACTTCCCGAGGTACATGTATTTGAATTAAGTGATGTAGCAAAAGCGCATGATTTAATGGAAAGTAGGAAATATCAAGGCAAGATATTGTTGAAAGTGTAAAACCTCTAAAGAACCATACGACGAATAAAAGCTCATACTACGTTAACGTAGTGTGAGCCACTATGGTTTTTATGCAATTTATTATTATGGTTTATTCCAAAGTAAGGTCATCACAACAAATAAAACAATAACGACTAAGGATATGAATACTAGCCCAACTAAAGAAACTTTTTTCCATATTCCTTTTTCAGATAGTAGAGCTAATAACCATGCCACGATATACGTAATAATCATTATTTGCAGCATATAATCTGCGAAAAAAGGAATATATTTCGCAAAATATATTGTACTTACACCAAATAATAAGAATAAGATTGATAGAATCCCGCTGTATTTTCTCATCCATTTCCCCCTAATCGTAAATCATAAATGGCTCTATTTAGTATATTCAATTATTATAGTACATTAAACATATATATTTACATTAATATGGTGAAATGATGATTCGATATTTGAGATAGTATATGTATGAATCAATTTAACTTTGAATGATGCGATGGAAGAAGTTAATTAGACCGAGATGATAATTAATCAACTAACAAAGGTCTACTATACAAGGGGGATCATAATGTCTGTTTTAGGTGTGAATCATTTTCTATTTTCTGTATCAAACTTAGACAAATCAATTGAATTTTATCAGGAAGTATTCGAAGCTAAATTATTGGTAAAAGGACGTAGCACAGCGTATTTTGACTTAAATGGACTTTGGCTCGCATTAAATGAAGAGAAAGATATTCCTAGAAATGAAATACATGAGTCCTACACACATTTTGCTTTTACAATTGAAATATACAAATATGATGAGATGCTAAAGAAACTACAGGATTTAAAAGTAAACATTCTCCCTAGTCGACCAAGAGATGAAAAAGATAAGCAATCCATCTATTTTACGGATCCTGATGGACATAAATTTGAGTTTCATACCGGTACTTTACAAGATAGATTAGAATATTATAAACAAGATAAAAAACATATGACGTTTTATGAGTAATATTAGATTATTTGATTGTAGAAATTTGAAATAAATTCTTATTGTGGTGCTTAGCTTGCTGGTACTCTGGATAATAATATAACTTTATAAGCGTTTTGGTTAGGCTAAAGAGGAAGAATATTCTTCTGTAATCTTACATTCAAGGTACTTGTGTCTTATTGTTTTATTGATTATAGCGGAGGATTGATCGACTCCCGCGGGAAAAGCGTGGCAGCTGAGACCCTGCACGTAGCGTAGCGAAGGAAGCGGCTCAGCGCACGCCCGCAGGAAAGCGAGCAATCCGTAGCGGGTATCGGTTGATCATCCATTTTTTAATAAATAAAACTGGATGATCGACGCGTATGATTATTTTATTCAAAGTCTCTATTTTGAAGCAGCCGATGAAAAAAATAAAACCCGCTGATTCATTTCTCGTGTGATCATTTATTTTTTTAAAATCAAATGCTATTTCTCCATAAACTTCGCAATCGCTTCATTCGCAAATTTTGTTTGAATTACATCTGACATTGGTGGGTTGTACAGACCAGCACGAACATTTAAGAAATAGCGGTGCATTGGATTTGATTCGGATAATGCTCTTGCACCTACAATTTGCATAGCAAGGTCGACTACCTTCATTGCTGCGTTTGTTACTTCAATTTTTGTTACATCCAGTGGTTCTTTAAATGCTGTTTTGTCTTCGCAATGTTCATAACGTTCAACTGTTCCATATAACATATGTCTTGCAGTAGTTAGAGTAAGTTCCATTTCACCAATCAATTGTTTAATATTGGGTGCTTCAGCAATTGGTTTACCAAGTGATGAAGGAATATAAGACGTCGCAAAGTTTAAAGCATAATTTCGTGCTGCTTTTGCTATACCGATGTAACATGCAGGGATATGCAATAGCCAACCTTTTGCTGCATTTAGTTGAGGTGATCTTGTTTGCAATACGTATGTATCTGGCACACGAACATGATCCAGAATCACCGTTTGACTAGCTGTACCCCTCATCGCTAGGGAATCCCATGTATCTTTTAAAGAAACACCTTTTGTGTTACTAGGTACTAAAATCATTTCAATTTCCTTTTTTTCATTTGTCGCAGTAATGATGAAATGAGTTAATGCTGGAGCAGCAGTTGTGAAGATTTTTTCTCCTGTTATAACAAGATCATCACCATCACGTACAACAGACGTTGTTGGAATTGCGCCTCGTGTAGGACTTCCGGCATTATTTTCGGATGAAGCCGTATTAATAAGTCCTCCATTTGCAATCGCTTTTAATACAACTTTGGCTGCTTCAGAATTCCAATGATGACTTTCTACATATTCTAAAATCGTACCGTTCGTCCACCCAATTGACAAAGCTGTTGAACCGCAGCCTACAGCGATTGTTTCTTGAGCTAATATATATTCATATAAGCCTAGACCTTGACCACCAAATTCAGTAGGTAATGTTAGTTTGGTATAATTAATTTTTTTTAAATCTTCAATGTTATCAAAAGGGAATGAACCAGGAGCATCTAATTGTGGTTCTCGTTTTTGAAAAACTGGAATTAGTTCTTCTATTTTAGCGAGTAGTTTGCGTTGTTTTTCTGTACGAATAAAACTTTCCATTCTAACGCCTCCATATCTTTATCCATATCATACATCTAATTCCTACTGATTTTCTATGACAAAACTGAAATTTGTCGAAATCGAGAAAGCTTATTGGGAGTTTAGAAAATAGTATGGTATCATAAAATGAATTTATCTCGAAAGGAAGATATTATGAATTCTCCATTTACATTTATACATTCAGCTCCTAAGAATATGGAGCATGGCAAATTATATCCAGCAGTTTTCCTTATGCATGGCATGGGAAGCAACGAACAAGATTTACCAGGATTACTTGATGAAATAAAAGATCAATGCCACATCTTTAGCCTGCAAGGACCTATTATTCAACCACCTGGTTATGCATTTTTCACAATCGAAGAATTTGGCAAACCACATCGTAATGTATTTGATCAAGTCATTATTCATATTATGAATTTTATAGAAGAAGCCATCACCGAATACCCAATTGATGCAGAGAAAATCTTTTTGATGGGCTTTAGCCAAGGAGCAATCTTATCAAAATCTTTAGCTGTAGCGATGGGTAAAGAAAAACTAGCAGGAATCGTTGCTTTAAGCGGTTATACTCCTGATTTTGTAAAAAATCAATACCAAAAACACTCTGTTCAGGACATGCCTGTTTTCATCTCACATGGCACAATGGACATGGCTCTTCCATATCAATGGGGGGAAGCTAGTCGTGATTTCTTCACTGAACAAGGTTCGAATGTAACATTTAAAAGTTTCGAAGATGGACATGGTGTAACACCTGAAGTTCAGGAATCGTTAATTGCATTTTTAAAAGAGAACATGTAGAAAGCTAATATCTAAAAAACTATTTTCTCAGAAGGAAAATAGTTTTTATTTTTGCCATAAATATCTACTTGATTAATACCAATTTAATTGTTATATACATAAAATTACATGATAATAGTGCTATACTATTATTTGTAATAGATTTAAAAGTATTTAGGAGGAAGAAATAACAATGTTTTTAAATAAACTAATGAAAACAATAGTTGTAGGGAGTATCGCATTTTCAGCGGTTTCTTTTACAACTCATTTTGAAAATGAACCTCTACATGCGAAAGCAGCATCTGCAATCTATGAAACAACAGATAAGGTGAATTTGAGAAAAGGACCTGGCGTTGATAAAGAGTTAATTACAACTTTAAAAAAAGGAAATAAAGTTACTTTAATTACAACTAAAAAAGTCAATAATGTAAAATGGGCAAAAATTAAGTGGAATAATACAATAGGGTGGATTTCATCAACTTATTTGAAAGTAAGTAAAGATAATAGCCCTGTTGTCCAAGATAAAGTCACAATAGAAAATGTTAACGAAAAATATATAACAACCGCTAATGTGAATATGCGAAAATCAACTTCAATGAAAGCAACAATTTTATCAACATTACCAAAAGATGCAACTGTAACAATAACTAAGATCAAATCAATCAATTATGTCAAATGGGCATATGGAAGTTATAATGGGCAAAAAGGTTGGATTTCATATGCTTACTTAAAGAAAGTGAATGAAAAAACAACAAAACCGGAAAAGCCTGCTACCACTTTAGATAGTATCATTTTAGATGAAGATACAGATTTATATCCCAATGCAAATGATAGTGAAGAAGTTGTAGCAATAATTCCAGCTGGGATTGAACTACAAATCGAAAAAACAGTAATAGTTAAGAAAGTTAAATGGGCAAAGGTACAAAATGAATACGTACGAGGTTGGATTGTTGTTCCATCAGTTGATGAATAATCCAAATAAATAAAAACATAAATGATTTCAAATAATCGTTGACATTTGTAATTATTATCTTTAAGATTACAATAAATAAAAGGTTCGAAGAGGTAGCAGCTTCGGTAGCGAAGTTGGCCTTATGAGTTGAGATTAGAAATGATGAGCATAGCCGAGAAATTGAAGAATAAGAGCAGTAGCATATTGAACATTGCTAAGAGAGTCAGCGGTTGGTGCAAGCTGATCAATGTCTTATGTGAATGGACTTATGAGAGCATCCGTCAACACATTGTTAGTAGCGGATGACGACTAATCCTCGTTACGGATAGTTAAGCGGAAGTTTTTTAAACTTCAACTTGAGGTGGCAACGCGGTCTATATCGTCCTCATGAAAGAATTCTCTTTCATGAGGGCTTTTTTTATTTAGGCTCTATAATTTGATATTGTTAAATTTCTTTGGCTTCTTACTTGTGCAAAAAGCAACGATACGTGCGAGAATGTGACGAGGAAAGCGTCCGCCTGTAACGAAAGCGAAAAGGTTGAAATAGAAACAGTATTGTATTTTCTCAACAATCGACCTAATTAGGAGATGATTAATTGATGATAGAACAAACAAGTTTCCGTACAACAATTAAGAAGATTAATGGTGATTTGTTGACACCTATTTTGATTTTTCAAAGATTAAAAGGAAAACGAAAATTTTTACTTGAGTCAGATTCAAAGTTTAAAGATTCAGGTAGATACTCAATGATTGGTGTAAATCCAATTAAATCGTATAGTGGCAGTGGCAATACATTAATCGAAAAACAGTTCAATACAGAAAAAGAGTATCACTACGATGGTGATTTATTGACATTGTTAAAAAGAGTAATGCCTAGGATTACTGGGCCAACAGAATTTCCGTTTGCTGGTGGTGCAGTTGGATATATTTCATATGGTGCATCAGTAAAATCACGACATCCAAATACTTTGCAAATTCCAAATGTACATTTTTATATTTATGAAACAATTTTAGTATTTGATCATTTACAAGATGAAGTAACGATTATTCATACGGAAGTAAATCCTGAACAGCAAAAAGTAGATTTAGATAAGATTATTAATGAAATTCAAACACAACCGTCAGATATTGAGGATGAAGATTATCAACTTACGCAGTTTTCAAGTGAATTGTCAAAAGAGACTTTTGTCGATCAAGTTGAGAAAGCAAAGGAATATATCAATGATGGCACAGTCGATCAAATCGTATTATCTAGACCGCAACAGGCTACTTATAGTGGAAATCCATTTTCTATATACAGAAAATTAAGAAAACAAAATCCGTCTCCATATATGTATTATATGGATTTCGATGACCATATCATTTTGGGTACATCACCAGAAAGTCTTATTAAAGTAACAGATGAAGCTATCACGATAAATCCAATTGGTGGAACAAGGAAAAGAGGGGCAACGGAAGAAGAAGATCAACTATTAGCAAAGGAACTTCTAAATAGCACAAAAGAGCAACAAGAACATGCCATGATAGTAGAAGTTGCAAAAGAGGATTTAATGGAAGTAGCCCAGCCAGGAACTTTGCAACTGCAACAATACATGAAACTTGAACGATTTGAACATGTTATGCATTTGGTTTCTTCCATTCAAGGAAAGCTTTCACCTGTTTATCATTCTTTAGATGTACTAATGTCTGCATTTCCAGCTGGAGCAATCACAGGCTTACCTAAAGCAAAGGCGATTAATTTAATTGATGAAATTGAAACATCTCATCGGAATATATTTGGTGGAGCGATTGGTTATATCGGTTTTAACGGCAATGTAGATTTTGCAATAACCATTCGTTCTATGCTTTTAAAAGATGGTATCGCGCACATTCAATCAGGTGCTGGAATTGTGGAAGATTCAATTGCAGTTAGAGAATTTGATGAGACCCTTGAAAAAACAAATTCTTTAACTGCATTAGCAAATATTGAGTAGAGCTAAGAGATGAGATAGGAGAGATGAGCATGAAACTAGCAATTGAGAAAGTAATAAATAAGAAGCATTTATATTATGAGGAAATGTTAGATGCCTCTATTAAAATGTTCCAAGACAATACACCTCTTGAAGAAATAGAAGAGTTTTTGTTCGCGTTATCTAAAAAAGGTGAGACGGCACAAGAAGTTGCAGCGCTTGCCACAGTCATGAAATCTTTTGCAATAGAGGTACCTGCACCAGGAGAACGCTATATGGATAATTGTGGTACAGGTGGGGATGGATGCAATAGCTTTAATATCAGTACAACTTCAGCACTTGTATTAGCCGCAGCTGGCGCGAAGGTTACAAAACACGGTAACCGCAAAATCTCAAGTGCAGCTGGTAGTTCGGATGTATTGGAAGCATTAGGAATCCATACTGATTTCACTATTCCGGAAACACTTGAATTATTGGAAAAAGAAAACGTCACGTTCCTATACGCACCAAATGTGCATCCAAAATTAAAACGAATCGGTCAAGTTAGAAGAAAGATTGGAAAACCGACAATCTTTAATCTAGTTGGACCTTTAACGAATCCTGTTGATTTAGAAACTCAATTCACAGGTATTTATCGGAGGGATTTTCTAATGGAATATGCAAACGTTATGAAAATGCTTGGCCGTAAAAGAGGAATTGTCGTAACCGGTTCAGGAGGTATGGATGAGGCATCACTTGCAGGTCAAAATCAGTTTGTACTAGTTGATCATGATGACTTGATTCCGTTTTCATTGCGTCCAGAAGATGTTGGTTTAAACGAAGCACCACTTGAAGCGATTAGAGGCGGGAATCCAGATGAAAATGCCATTATTTTAAGAAAATTATTAGCAGGTAAACGAGATGCCTATTTTGATGCAGTGGCATTAAATACAGGAATTGGCCTATTTTCATATGGCAAAGTTGATAGAATTCAAGATGGCGTGGAATTGGCAATTGATACTATCTTATCTGGAAAAGCTCTCGATAAATTGGATGCAGTGATTGCTTATAGTGAAGCACATCGAAAGGAGAAAATTTCATGACAACAATCTTAGATAAAATCTTAGCTGAAAAAGAAAATGAGGTTCAAAGATTGAAAGGATTAACCTTGCAACAAAGCTTTGAACCAGAAAAGAGACCTTCACTTTATGAAAAGCTTAAAGGGGCTAATCATTTACAAATCATTTCAGAAATTAAACGAGCTTCTCCCTCAAAAGGCATTATTAATAATGGGGTAAACCCTGTAGATCAAGCTTTACAATATGAAAAAGCTGGAGCAGCGTGCATTTCTGTTTTAACAGATACACCATTTTTTAAAGGAACGTTTGAAGATTTAAAAGAAGTAACGCAAGCTGTTCAAATCCCTGTACTTTGCAAAGATTTTATCATTTCTGAAATTCAAATAGATTATGCAAAAGTAAATGGAGCATCCGTCATCTTATTGATTGTAGCTGCACTATCAAAAGAGAAATTAGTATCCCTTTATCAATACGCAACGAAACATGATCTCGAAATATTAGTTGAAGTACATGATGAACAAGAACTTCAAATAGCTTTAGAGATTGATGCCAGAATTATCGGAATTAACAATCGAAATTTAAAAACATTTGAAGTCGATTTACAACATACCGCAACAATTGCACAACATTTCCCATTTCATGAAAATCGCGTGTTGATCAGTGAAAGTGGTATTAAAACAACAGATGATGCAACATATGTTGCTGGTCTAGGGGCAAGTGCAATCCTAGTTGGAGAAACATTAATGCGTAGCGGTGATATTGAAAGAACAATGCAATCTTTACAAGTTCAAAAAGGTGTTGTGACGCCATGACTAAAGTAAAAATATGCGGTTTGATGAAAAAGGAGAATGTAAAAGCTGCAGTAGATTCAGGTGCCGATGCCATAGGATTTGTTTTTGCCAAAAGTAAGAGGGAAGTTTCAATAGAAACGGCTCATCAATTAGCAAAACAAATTCCTCAACAAATAATGAAAATTGGTGTTTTTGTTGATGCTCCTGTTGAAATCATTTTGAAAGCTTATAGGGAAGTGCCCCTAGATTTGGTCCAGTTACATGGACATGAAACGAACGAAGAAATAAAGAAAATGGGAGTTCCTACTATTAAGGCATGTTCAGTAAAAAATGAAGAAGATATCAAATGGGCATTGTCCTATGATACAGATTATTTATTACTAGATGCCCCTGGTATCCAATTTGCGGGTGGAAGTGGTCAGACATTCGATTGGCGTTTATTAGACCATCCAAAATTAAAAAAACGAAAAGTTATTCTAGCAGGTGGATTAAATCCATCAAATGTTGAAAATGCAATCGAAATTGCACAACCCTATATGGTGGATGTCTCTAGTGGAGTAGAAAACAAAGGGCAAAAAGACAATAAACTTATCACTAACTTTATAGATACTGTAAAAAGGAGTGTTTTATAAATGGTAAAAGAATTCAATGAACAAAAACCAGGTCGTTATGGTAAATTTGGGGGCCAGTTCGTACCTGAAACCCTAATGAAAGCCTTAAATGAATTGGAAAAGGCTTATGACAAAGCAATTGTTGATCCTGAATTTCATAAAGAACTACAATACTATCTAAAAGATTACGTAGGACGTGAGAATCCGCTATATTATGCAGAACGTTTAACGAAACAATTAGGTGGAGCAAAAATTTACTTAAAGCGTGAAGATTTGAATCATACGGGCGCACATAAGATTAACAATGCTTTAGGGCAAGCACTTCTTGCAATAAGAATGGGGAAAAAGAAAATTGTTGCTGAAACAGGAGCAGGTCAACATGGTGTAGCAACCGCAACTGTTTGTGCTCTTTTTAATTTAGAATGTGTTGTCTTTATGGGTAAGGAAGATGTTAAAAGACAAGCATTGAACGTATTTCGCATGGAATTATTAGGTGCAACCGTTGTTTCTGTAGATCAAGGAGGTGGTACGCTAAAAGATGCCGTGAATGAAGCGCTTCGTTACTGGGTGACAAATGTTGAAGATACACATTATATTTTGGGATCGGCGCTTGGTCCACATCCTTTCCCAAGAATTGTACGAGATTTTCAACGAATCATTGGTGTAGAAACTAGAAAACAGATACTTGAAAAGGAAGGTAGACTACCAGATGCTATAGTCGCATGCCTTGGAGGCGGTAGTAACGCAATTGGTATGTTCCACCCATTTGTCGAAGATCAATCTGTCAAATTATTTGGAGTAGAAGCTGCAGGAAAAGGTATTCAAACTGGACTTCATGCAGCAGCATTTGCTGATTTAAAAGAAGGTGTCTTACATGGTGCATATATGTATTTACTGCAAGATGATAATGGTTTTATACAAGAAGCACATTCTATTTCGGCAGGGCTCGATTATCCAGCAATAGGACCTGAACATTGCTATTTACATGATATTGGCCGTGTTAAATATTCTTCAGTTACAGATGATGAAGCTTTAGAAGGATTGAAATTATTATCTCGTGCAGAGGGGATCATTCCAGCTTTAGAAAGTGCTCATGCAATTTATCGTGCTGCTGAAATCGCAAAAGAAATGCAACCAGAAGAAATACTTGTGATTTGCTTATCTGGTCGTGGAGATAAAGATGTTGAGACAGTAAGAGCTGCACTAGGAGGCGAAAAAAATGACGACTAAACCATTACAACTAGCAATTGAAGAGAAAGTAAAAACAGGGCAAAAGGCATTTATTCCTTACATAATGGCAGGGGATGGGGGACTTAAAGCCATTCGTAAGCAAATCTTTTTCTTACAGCAAGTTGGTGTAACTGCAATTGAATTGGGAATTCCATTCACAGATCCAGTAGCTGATGGTCCAGTTATTCAAGATGCAGGAAATCGTGCGTTAAAAGAAGGAGTAAACTTAAAAGCGATACTAGATGAAATTGAGCAATTTAAAAAAGAAGTTCATGTTCCTTTAGTGATCATGAGTTATTTAAATCCAATTCTAGCTTTTGGTATAGAAAAATTCATAGCAAAATGCGAAAATGTAGGCATCGCTGGTTTGATTATTCCAGACTTACCAATTGAAGAAGCAGATATTATCCAATCCAAACTCACAAAATCATCAATTGCACTCGTTCAACTTATTTCATTAACTAGCCCAATAGATCGTATTGAACGAATTGCAAAAACGGCAGAAGGGTTTATATATGCTGTAACTGTGAATGGAATTACTGGTGTCCGAAATGAATTTGGCCAATCTTTAGATGAACATTTACACAATCTCAAAGAAATCAGTGATATTCCTGTTTTAGCTGGTTTTGGTATTTCAACACCTGAACAAGTAGATGAACTTAGTACGATGGCAGATGGGGTAATTGTCGGAAGTGCAATCGTAAAAGCCTTTCACGAAGGTAAAGAAGAATCTATTAAGAATTTATTGCCTAAAGTGACAGTTGGAGAATAATAACTTTTTTGCAGAAAAGGAACTTTCTAATATGCTCTTAACATGGTTGAAGAAATTAATTTAGCACTCCCGCCGTGTATAAAGGTGGCCTCTGAAAAAGTCAATACAATACAATTTTGTGATGCAATTTTTGTTGAAGTGGAATTAGCGAAGACTCCTGCGGGAAAGCGAGCCAGAGAGGCCCCACAGCGAGATTTTCTCTGCGACGAAGCTAGCGAAGCGATGCAGGAGCACAAGCGAGGAGGCTCGTCGGTTCGCCCGCGGAAAGCGAAGCTGATACCACTTCATATTAAAGAACATTTATATTATAAAAATTAGGGTTAAAATCGTTTTTCAGTGCACTTTGCGGTGGTGCCTAGCAGAATAAATAGCAGAATTTTTTTTAAGTAAGAAGGCTGTTCAAAGATGAATTATTAATTCACCTTTTGAACAGCCCTTTTAAACTTGAATTAGAAGCTATTGGGTAACTTTCATTTCAAGTATGCTATTAAATTTTCTTTATCTCTTGGAAAATCTTCAATTTTATCAATTACATTTTTAGATTGTAATACCTGAGCCAATTCAAATACCCAAGGCTTTTCTAAATGAGATTTTAATAACAGTTGCTCTTGCTCAAAAATACCAAAAGGATCCCCATGATAGATAACTTCTCCACCACTCATAACAATGATTTCATCCGCCCATTCATATGCAAAATTCACATCATGAGTAGAAAGAATAATGGTTTTATCAAGCTCATGAATTGTATTAAGCAATTGCAAAATTTGCTTTGCATAATAGGGATCTAGTCCTGCAGAAGGTTCATCTAAAATAAACACGTCAGGATTCATTGCCAACACACCAGCAATTGAAACCCTTTTTTTCTGGCCAATACTTAAGAAATGAATGGGTTTATCTTGTAAAGTAGACACTTCTGTTTCAGACATTGCCCATTCAACCATTTCAGTTACTTTTTCAATGGACCATCCGAGATTTATAGGACCAAACGATATATCTTGACGAACATTACCAGCAAAAAGTTGAGAATCAGGATCTTGAAAAACAATCCCTACATGGGAGCGTAATGCCAGCAATGATTTGCGGTTATATTTCATCGGTTGATTTTGAAAGAGAATTTGCCCGGAAGTCGGTTTCAGAATTCCATTTAAGTGCTGAAATAATGTAGATTTTCCAGCACCATTATTCCCGAGCAACGCAATCTTCTTACCTTTAGCAATTTTCAAAGATAAATTATTTAAAGCTACAGTCCCATCAGCATAACGATGTGTTAAATTTTGAATTTCAAAGAATAAATCATTCAAACTAGAATGCCCCCAAACTGAATGTAGACCGCAATGATTAACAAAATGATAATAAAAATGATCGCCCAATTTCTAGCAGAATATTGGTAAGGATCCTCAAGATAAACCATGGATTCATCGTAACCACGAGAATTCATAGCCATTGATAATTCCTTAGAACGCTGAAAAACATGGACAAATAAAGAAGAAATAAGCATTCCTAAAGAATGCAACCCTCTTTTAATTGAAAGATATCCAAGTCTTGAATTTTGTGATTGGAAAATTTCAAATGATTTCTCTAAAAAAACGAATATGAATCTATACGTAAGTTCGATTAATTCGATTAATAATTGAGGTACTCTACATTTTTTTAATACTTGCATTAAATCATGTACCGGTGTTGTTAAAGTTAAAAAATATAAACAACTTATACTGCTTAACACAGAAAAGAATAACTGAATGCTCATTTTGACACTTTGTGATGAAATATAAACAGACCAATCGAACAATTGAAATTGCCAAATTGCAGTATGAATAAGCTCAGGGTGTCGGGTAAACGATAGTAAAATACCAATCATACTACTTATCAGGAAAACGCCAGGGATACATAACATTTTCAAATAATATTGCCATGGAATTTTAGCTACCAATATTGTAAGTGAACTCATAACAAAAAATGTGATGAGTGAGATGAGCGCATCTTTTACGGTTAATGAAAATAATAATAGAAAAAAGGATAAAACGATTTTTTCTACTGGATGCGTCTTTACTAGGCGATTGATATAAGCATATTGATCAATGAGTAACATGCTTACCTTTGCCTTCTTTACTATCTTCTTTTTTGTGTCTTCCACGTGAGAAGCCGATGAAATAGCCGATAAAACCAGCACCTATAGCAGCTTGTAAACAAAATAATAAACTTTCAATTTCGCCACTTGGCGGTTCCCAAATGCTTGAGAACCAAGGTTTATAGGAAGAATCAATTTTCGTAATTGCTGCTTCAGCCTGATCATCCGATCCACCAAATTCCGCCCCTTTTTGGAAGAACAGTGGCAGAACAGCCAATATAACTACCATCGCGATTAATATTATATTTTTTTTCATGATTGTTCAGCACCTTTTTTAAAGACTTTCAAAGCTTTTAATTCTGCTAAATTGTATTTTTGTAAGAAGTTCATAATCACAACTGTAAGAATACCTTCACTAATTGCTAAAGGAATTTGAGTGAGAGCGAAAATACTGCTAAATTTAGTGAATGAAGCAAAGAAACCACCAACTTCAGATGGGAAAGCAAGTGCTAATTGGATAGATGTTACAACATAGGTACCCAAATCGCCAAGTGCAGCAGCTAAAAACACTGCCCAAGAAAATGAGAATCCTATTTTGGTAACACCCTTAAATACACCATATGAAATAAGTGGTCCTACGATTGCCATTGAAAAAGCATTAGCACCTAAAGTAGTTAGTCCACCGTGAGCTAGCAACAAAGCTTGGAATAAAAGTACTATAAAACCTACAATACTCATTGCAAACGGCCCAAATAAAACAGTACCAAGGCCAACACCAGTAGGATGAGAGCAGCTTCCTGTAACAGACGGAATTTTCAATGCAGATAATACGAATGCAAAAGCGCCTGATAAGCCTAACATCATTTTTGTTTCTGGGTTTTCTGCAATCGTTTTTCTAATAGAACGGAATCCAATTATTAAAAACGGAATGGTAACAGCCCACCAGAAAATTACCCATTCAACGGGTAAAAAACCTTCCATAATGTGCATGGCGAATGCAGGTTTTGGTATGATCAACAGTGCTAATAGGAAATATATTAGCTTCCAGTTTACTAAGTTCTTAAACTTAATCATTTAATCTTTCCTCCATTTTTATATTCAATTGTTCGTGAATTAACGAGATACACCTCCTAATAAACCAAACAGGACATAAAAAAACACTTCTTCCAACAGAAGAAGTGTTAACGAATAGTAAAACAATGCTTTGCAAAAAAGCATAGCTATACTCACACCTATCCTCGTAGGCTGATACAAATCCACACTTTATGGCAGGTCTCCTGGCTTAGAGTCTTCATTATGTTTTTACCTTCCCATCGTTGACAGTGGCATAGAAAAACATAACTCGTCTTTACAGTGGCGGGACCGCGTTTGTATTTCACAAACTTCCCTTTTCAGCTAAATCTCAATATTTAGCACCATAAAGTTTATTGAATTGTTAGATTACTAATCTAGTGTAGCATGGTTATATTTCCAATACTACTATATTTTTTACAAAGAAATTTTGCAAAAGAAAGATTGTCTTAAAAAAGATAAACTAATATAGTATTTAGAAATATTGTGCATAAATTTCAACAGTAACGTTCTGTAAAATGGACTTGAATAAAAAAATCTATTTCAAATTGTCTGGAAATAGTATATGATTATGTCAGTTTTTAATTTTACTATATTATACAATTTCATATTATTTTAAAAGTGCCCTTGTAATTTCACAAAGGGATAATAGGGAAATCGGTTAGAATCCGATGCAGCCCCCGCTACTGTAACATGGATGAAATGATACATACTCACTGGTCGAAGAAGACTGGGAAGAGATCAGAGTAAGATGAAGTGTAAGCCAGGAAACCTGCTTTTAAAAACAGAAGTACGATACTTTTCGGAGGGAAAGGTAAAGACTATAAGAGCAGAATGTCATTTTATATTTGGCTATTTTTCTGAATTATCTAGTTTTTAAACCTTAATTCTTGGAATTAAGGTTTTTTATTTTCCTTTTTTCTCCATCTTATTTTAATTAATTGGAGGTTGAATATGACAACTTGGAATTTATCTGGGATGAAAAGTCATTTATTCATTTGTAATGGAAGTTCTTGCATGAAGAAAGGTGCAGAAGAAATTACGCTAGCAATTCGTGAAGAAATTGCACAACTAGGTATGGATGAACAAATCCATACCACTAGAACACGATGTAATGGCCGTTGTAAAGATGCATGCATTGTAATTGCTTATCCACAAGGGAGTTGGTACAAAGCATCAACAACTGATATTGGCCGTGGGATTGTAAAAGATTGTATAGAGCAACAAAATGAACAACATACAATTTATCGTATGGAAAATGGTGAAATGATATTAAATCCAGAGGTCGCGTCCATTACAGGAATCGATAAAAACAAATAATTTGTAAAGGAGAGGTTTGCATGACATCACAAGGGAAACTTTATGTCGTTGGTTTTGGTCCTGGGGATTTTAAACATATTACAACGAGAGCAGTGGAAGCGCTTCAGGATAGTGATTTTATCATCGGTTACAAAACTTATGTAGAACTGATCCAAGATTTAATCACAAATGACACATCAGTGATTAGTACAGGAATGACAGAGGAAGTTTCAAGAGCTCAGGAAGCTGTCCGCCAAGCAGAAGCCGGAAAAAAAGTTGCAGTTATTTCAAGTGGCGATGCCGGTGTTTATGGTATGGCTGGTCTAGTCTATGAAGTTTTAATCGAAAAAGATTGGACTGAAGCAAATGGGGTACCAATTGAGATTATCCCAGGTATTTCAGCCATCAATTCATGTGGATCATTGTTGGGTGCTCCTATTATGCATGATTCTTGTACGATAAGTTTGAGTGACCACCTAACACCATGGGATTTAATCGCTAAAAGAGTGGAAGCTGCCGCAATGGCTGATTTTGTCATTGCACTCTATAATCCTCGCAGTGGACGTAGAACTCGCCAAATTGTAGAGGCACAACGTATTCTTCTACAATACAGATCACCTGATACACCGGTTGGCCTTGTAAAAAGTGCATATCGTGATCGTCAACATATCATTATTACAAATCTAAAAGAAATGCTAGATCATGATATCGGTATGTTGACGACAGTCATCATTGGGAACTCTTCAACTTTCCTTTATGACAATAAAATGATTACTCCACGAGGTTATCAAAGAAAATATACATTAAATAGCGAGAAGCAAGCATTAAAACCACATCAACGTTTGAGAGAAGAAGCGGAACCTTGGGCTATGGATCAAATGACTGGTGTTCAACGAGTACAATCTTCAGTAAATGAAAAAATTGAAAAAGATGAGAAGCACCAAATAGTTGAGTACATACGACCTCAATCACCTAAAGTAAGCTCATATAATATGGCAATGGAAGCGTTAAAACGTGTTACTGGTAAACAACCAAAAACCACAAATTATGTTCATCAAGATTTTGAAGAAATTTTCGAATTAGCAGTTAGTCCTGGTGTTGCAAATAAAAAATTCACACCTGAACAAATGATGACTTTAGCAATGGTTGTTGGCGAAAAAGGTACCATGGAATATACGCCGAACCATCAAATCGTATTGAAGATTCCAACTTCTAATCCTGATGCGATTACAGCAAAACTAAATGGTGTTGGATTTTTACTTTCACCTATTGGAGATGTCTTAACTTTAAAGGCTTGTGATTTCTGTGACGGCGAAAAAACAGGTGGCATTCCTTATGCTGAGGAGATCCAAGAAAAATTAGGTGGTCTTCAGTTACCGAAAGAATTAACAATTGGATTCAATGGTTGTGGTATGGCTTGTTACAAAGCCGTTACTGAAGATATCGGAATTATTTATCGTAAAGGGAAATTTGATTTGTTCCTAGGTGCTAAGCCTGTTGGAAGAACAGCTCATGCAGGACAACCTGTGGCAGAAGGCATTGAGCCAGAGAAAATAGTTGATGTTATTACGAATATTATTCAAGAATATAAACAAAATGCGCATCCAAATGAGCGACTATTTAAATATTTTAAAAGAGTGAAACAAATACAAGGATTTGTGTACAAAGATATTGCACCCAAAATTAACATAGAACCCGCACCATGTGGGGACTGATTATAGGAGGAAAAATATGAAGGCCATTTTATTTGTAGGTCATGGTAGTAGATTAGTAGCAGGTAATGAGGAAGTAACAAAATTTATAGAACAGTTGAAACCAACTTTAGATCAAGATTTATTAGTTGAAAGTTGTTTTCTAGAATTTGCAGCACCAGATATTGCTCAAGGTATTGACAATTGCGTTGCAAAGGGAGCAACAGAAATTCATGTAGTTCCTATTATTTTATTGCAAGCAGGCCATTCTAAAATACATATACCTGCGGCAATCGATGAAGGTAAAGCAAAATACCCGAATGTGAATATCGTATATGCTAGACCTCTTGGGGTCCATGAAGGAATTTTTGATATTTTGAAAGAACGACTTACCGATACAGGATTTGCTATCGAGGAAAAAAATGAAGATACTGCCATTCTATTAATCGGACGTGGTGGTAGTGATGTAGACGCAAATAGTGATTTCTACAAAATCTCTCGTATGCTCTGGGAACAACTTGATGTACTATCAGTTGAATGTGCATTTATGGGCGTTACATACCCAACAGTTGATGAAGGTATCGAGCGTTGTGTGAAACTGGGTGCAAAGAATATCATCATGCTTCCTTATTTCTTATTTACAGGGATTTTAATGGAAAGAATGCAAGGTATGCGTGAGGGATATGCCTCAACATACCCAGAGGTTGAAGTAAAATTAGCGAACTATTTCGGCTATCATCCAGCACTTAAAACTGTGTTAAAAGATCGTATTGCTGAATCTTTGCAAGGTGAAGTGAAGATGAATTGCGATACTTGCCAATATCGTCTAAATGCGGCTGAATTTGTAGAGCATCACCATCATCACGACCATCACGACCATGACCATGACCACAGTCACGAACATCATGATCATGACCACCACGATCATCTAGTTGGTGCTGAAAAATGATCTTCATGTTAGCCGGTACAAGTGATGCAAGGGAGCTAGCAATAAAATTAGAAGAAAATGGTCGTAAGGTAATAGCAACTGTCGTAACTGAATCTGCTGCTAAAAGTTTAAGTGAAGCTGGTATAAAAACAAATATCGGTCGTTTAACTACAGAGCAAATGACGGATTTTATCAAAGAAAATCAATTTCAAGCAATCGTAGATGCTAGCCATCCTTTTGCTGAAGAAGCTTCAAAAAATGCACTGTCTGCAGCAGAGGCTTCTGGTATTCCATATATTCGCTATGAAAGAGCGAGTCAAACTTTTAGTAACCCGCTAGTAACTATGGTTCAAGACTATGAGGAAGCAGCAAAATTAGCTAGAGAAAAACGTGGCGTTATTATGCTGACAACTGGTAGTAAAACGTTAGGGATTTTCACAAAACATTTATTAGGTTTAGAAAATACAAGAGTGGTTGCTCGTATGCTACCAAGACTTGACAATATGGAAAAATGTCAAGCTTTAGGTGTAGAACAAAAAGATATTATTGCAATGCAAGGACCATTCTCGAAAGAGCTAAATATCGCACTTATTCATCAATACAAAGTCACGTTAATGATTACAAAAGAAAGTGGCAAAGTAGGATCAGTCGATGAAAAATTAGAGGCTGCACTAGCGTGTGGTATTGAAACGATCATGATTGCAAGACCGAAAATACAATATGAAAATATGCATTCTAGTTTTGAGGGAGTTATAGAAGATTTAACTTCAAAACTAACTATCTAGGAGGAAATAAAATGGATTTTAAAACAGACTTCAAACCACTTACAGTTGACCCAGATAAAATTTATGAACATAGCTTTGAAACAATCGCAGAAGAATATGGCCCACATGATTTTACTGAAGATGAGTGGAAGATCATTCGTCGTATTATTCATGCTTCAGCAGATTTTGATTTAGGTCGTAGTGTGATGATTCATCCAGATGCTATTGCAGCTGGGATTAAAGCCATCCGTGCAGGAAAACCAGTTATTGCAGATGTACAAATGATTCAAGTGGGTACCGGTCATAAACGTTTCCAAAAATATGGTGGTGATGTTTATTGCTATATTTCTGATGAAGATGTATCTAAGGCTGCAAAAGAAGCAGGAGCTACTCGTGCCATTATGTCAATACAAAAAGCAGCTCATTTACATGATGGCGGGATTTATGCAATTGGTAATGCACCAACTGCACTTTTAGAACTTATTCGATTAATTAAAGAAGGCGAAGTAAAACCAGATCTAATCATCGGTATGCCTGTAGGCTTCGTTTCAGCTGCTGAATCTAAAGATGAATTGGCAAAAGTTACAGAGGTACCATTTATCACTAATTTAGGTCGTAAAGGTGGAAGTACAGTAACTGTAGCAGCATTAAATGCCATTTCCATATTAGCTGATCAAGCTTAATGCAAAAGAAAAATAAAAAAGACCCATCGCAAATGCGTCATGGCTACACAACAGGCGCTTGTGCGACAGCCTGCACAAAAGCTGCGTTAACGGCCCTAATTACTGGTGAGGCACAAGAAACAGCTACGATACATTTACCAATTGGGCGAGATGAAACATTTACAATTGAAAAGAATTCATTTACTGACAAAGAAGTAAGTTGTGAAACAATCAAAGATGGTGGAGATGATCCAGATGCTACGCATGGTGCTTTAATTATTTCAACTGTTAGTTGGCAAGATGAACCTGGTATTTGTTTGGACGGAGGGATTGGTGTTGGTCGCGTGACAAAACCCGGTTTACCGGTAGCAGTTGGTGAAGCAGCGATTAACCCTGTACCTCGCAAAATGCTCTATTCAACAGTAGAAGAAACATTAGCCGAGTTCAAAATAACCCGTGGTGTTAAAGTGATTATCTCAGTTCCAGATGGAGAGGAAATCGCTAAGAGCACATTAAATGGGCGACTTGGAATCATCGGTGGAATTTCAATCTTAGGTACAAGAGGAACGGTTGTACCATTTTCAAGTTCAGCGTATATGGCAAGCATAGAAGAAGCCATTAGCGTAGCGCATGCAACAGGTAACGATCATGTAGTCATGACAACAGGTGGTAGAAGTGAAAAATATGCTATGCAACAATACGAAGGTTTACCTGAGGAAGCCTTTATAGAAATGGGCGACTTTGTAGGTTTCGCCGTAAAACATTGTAAAAGACTGGGCATTAAAAGAGTTTCTCTTGTAGGAATGATGGGGAAATTTTCAAAAGTAGCACAGGGTGTGATGATGGTCCATTCAAAAAGTGCTCCTATTAACTTCGAATTTTTAGCACAATTAGCAGAAGACGTTGGAGCAACTAGTGAAATCGTTCAACAGGTTTCTGCTGCCAACACAGCTTCACAGGTCGGAGAGATTATGCTTGAGACTGGTAATAAGCGGTTCTTCGATCATTTATGTGAAGCGTGTTGTACATCCTCATTAAATCATGTAAAAGGTGGCCTCGTGATGGATACCGCTATTTACTCGATGAAGGGTGAATTATTAGGAAGGGCTGATGGAATTGACACAATCGATTAAATTAATCGGTATAGGAGACAATGGCCTAGCAAGTTTATTGCCCCAATATGCTACGTGGATAGAAGAAAGTGAAGTCCTCATTGGTGGCGAAAGATTGTTAGAGTTCTTTCCTTATTATATAGGTGAAAAAATCACGGTAAAAAGCAGTTTAAAGAAACTTGTCGAAATTATCCAAAATGAAACAAGAAATATCGTCATATTAGCTTCAGGAGATCCACTGTTCTATGGACTTGGGAGCTATCTATCAAAAAAAATCCAATTAGAAGTATATCCGCATGTAAGTTCTATACAATTGGCATTTTCTAAAATCGGGGAAAGCTGGCAAGATGCCTATATTACAAGTGTTCATGGTCGATCAATGAAAGGATTAATTCAAAAGATTGATGGCCACGACAAAATTGCGTTATTAACGGATGCTGAAAATAATCCTAGTGCTATTGCCGACTATTTAATTCAGTTTGGCATGACTGAATATAAAGCTTTTGTTGCAGAAAACTTACAAGGTGAGCACGAAAAAACAGGCTGGTATTCATTGGAAGATATGAAAGAAAGTACTTTCGCTCCTTTAAATGTTGTGATTTTAAAACGAATTGCACCATCTACTAAATGGTCTCTCGGAATTGCAGATGATGAATTTTCTCAACGACGTCCTGATAAAGGCTTAATCACCAAAAAGGAAATTCGTGTGCTAAGTCTTCATGCAATGCATTTAGAAAAAGACAGTACTGTATGGGATATCGGAACATGCACCGGTTCGATGGCAATAGAAGCTGCAAAAATTGCTCGTGATGGACAAGTATTTGCAATCGAAAAAAATGAAGGTGACCTAGCAAATTGTATTGAAAATCAACATAAATTCCGAACAGACATCACTGCAATTCATGGCAAAGCACCAGAAGGTTTAGAAACTTTTCCAAATCCAGATGCAATTTTCATCGGTGGAACTGGCGGCAATATGAAAGACCTATTGCAAGTTTGTTGTGATCGATTAAATCAAGGTGGTCTAATCGTTTTAAATGCAGCAACTATTGAAAATTTATATAAAGCTCTTGAATGCTTTAAAGAATTGAACTTTGAAACAAGCATCTTACATGCACAATTGTCTCATAACAAACCTATATTAGGGATGAATCGATTTTCACCATTAAACCCAATTTATATCATTACAGCAGTGCGAAAGGAAGAGAAGAATGACTAATATCGGCACATTATATGGTCTCGGAGTGGGGCCTGGGGATCCCGAGCTTATCACTGTAAAGGCTTTTCGAATAATTCAAGAAACACCAGTAATTGCGTACCCTCGAAAAAGAAAAGGAAGTAAAAGCTACGCACAACGAATTGTTGATGTTTACATTCAGCCGGGTGAAAAAGAAATGCTTGGTTTAGTTTTTCCAATGACGAAAGACCAAGCAATCTTAGATGCAGAGTGGCGCAATACAGTAGACGTAGTTTATAGCAAATTACAAGAAGGCAAAGATGTTGCATTTGTAACGGAAGGTGATCCTCTCTTATATAGTACATTCATTCATATGATGAAATTAATGCAAGAACTTCACCCACATGTAGACGTAAAAACAGTTCCAGGTATCTCAAGTTTTAATGGTTCTGCATCTAGATTAGGTATTGCATTAGCAGATGGAGATGACCATGTTGCAATTATTCCAGCACGTGATGACTATGCTGAAATGCGTAAAGCGATTGAAGACCATGATGCAGTCGTGTTTATCAAAGTAGCAAAAGTAATTGACTTAATGATTGTAGTACTCAAAGACTTAAATCTACTAGATAAAGCATCAGTAGTGACAAAAGTAACTTCTGAAGAGGAAGTCATTTGGTCAATGGATGAGTTAGATGGAGTAGAGTTAGAATACTTAACATTAATGGTGGTGCGTAAATAATGAAGAAAATTTATATCGTCGGTGCAGGTCCTGGAGATCCAGATTTAATCACAGTTAAAGGATTACATATTTTACAAACAGCTGATGTTGTTATGTATACTGATTCACTAGTAAATGCAGAGTTGATTGCTAAAGCTAAGCCTGATGCTGAAGTTATAAAAACAGCAGGTATGCATTTAGAAGAAATGGTAGAAACCATCATTGATCGAGTCAATGAAGGAAAAACTGTTGCACGTATCCATACTGGAGATCCAGCCATGTATGGAGCGATTATGGAACAAATGGCATTACTAAAAAAAGAAGATATCCATGCAGAAATTATACCTGGCGTTAGCTCTGTATTCGCATCTGCAGCAGCAGTTGGTGCTGAATTAACCATTCCTGATTTAACACAAACATTGATTCTAACTCGCGCAGAAGGTCGTACTCCAGTACCAGAATTCGAAAAATTACGTGACTTGGCAAGCCACCATTGTACAATTGCGCTATTTTTAAGTGCTACTTTAACGAAGAAAATCGTGAAAGAATTACAGGATGCTGGTTGGACAGATGATACACCAGTAGCTGTTGTGCAAAGAGCTTCATGGCCAGATCAAAAAATCGTTCGAACAACATTAGCTAATTTAGATGAAGATATGCGTAAAAATGGTATTCGGAAACATGCAATGATTTTAGCTGGTTGGGCATTAGATCCATCTATCCATGACAAGGATGAGTACCGTTCAAAATTATATGATGCTACATTTACACATGGTTTTAGAAAAGGCGTGAAACCACAATGATCGAGTTACAAGAAGGTATCATTCCGGAAATTGAACAGCAAAATCCATATGCAATTGTGGCCATTACAAAACATGGTGTGCAACTTGCACGGAAACTAAATAGTTCCTTTATCCATTCAGATGTTTACTATATGAGTAAATTCGAACAAGGAGATGAAGAAGCAAAGCACATTCAATTATTTTCAGGTAGTGTTCGAATGCTTCTACCATCTCTTTTCAAACAGTATAAAGGTATCATACTTATCATTTCACTTGGTGCAGTAGTTCGAATGATAGCACCAATCTTAAAGGATAAAAAGACAGACCCTGCTGTTGTTGTAATAGATGATCGTGGTGAAAATGTAATTAGTGTGCTTTCAGGTCATTTAGGTGGAGCGAACCAATTAACACATGAAGTTGCTCATGTCTTAGACGCTCGTGCTATTATCACCACAGCTTCAGATGTACAAAAAACAATTCCGGTTGATTTATTTGGTTCACGATTTGGATGGGAATGGGATTCTGATGAAAAACTAACTCCTGTTAGTGCATCGGTGGTAAATGAGGAGCCCGTTGCTATTGTACAAGAATCTGGTGAAACAAATTGGTGGCATTTGGATAGCTCTATGCCTGAAAATTTAAAAACTTATGCATCCATTCAAGAAGCATTAAACGCAAAGCCAAATGCAGCTCTCGTTATTACTCATCGAATTTTATCGAAAGAAGAAGAACAAATTCTTAAAAATGGTGTACTTTACCGTCCTAAAAATGTTGTAATTGGTATGGGATGTAATCGAGGAACTTCTGCCGAAGAAATTGAACAAGTTATTCAAAATACGTTAAATGAACTTCAAATTTCGATGAAAAGTGTTAAAGCACTTTGTACAATTGAATTGAAAAAAGATGAAGTTGGTTTATTAGAAGTAGTTTCAAAATATGGTTGGGAGTTTGTTTATTATAAACCAGAAGAGTTAAACGCACAGAATATCGAAGCACCTTCAGATACTGTATTTAAATATACAGGCGCTTACGGTGTAAGTGAACCGGCCGTAAGAATTTATACTGGTGCAGAAAATCTAGAGCTAGTTAAGAAAAAATCTGGCAATACTACGATTTCTGTTGCATTAATGAAACGAGTTTAGGAGGAAATAAGATGTCAGCACATAGATTAGTAATTGCTGGTACTGGTAGTGGTGTCGGTAAAACAACATTTACAATTGGATTAATGGCTGCATTACAACAAAAAGGTTATCAAGTACAAGGATTCAAATGTGGACCAGATTATATTGATCCCACATTCCATACTGCAGTTACAGGTAGACCTTCTCGTAATTTGGATAGTTGGATGTTTGATGATAAAACGGTTATAGATATTTTGGAAAGAAACAGCAGAGATGTAGATATTTCTATTATTGAAGGCGTAATGGGTTTCTATGATGGAAAATCTCCTTTAGAAGATCGAGGTTCAACAGCTGAAATAAGCATCTTAACGAAAAGTCCTGTATTACTAATTGTCAATTGTGCAAGTATGGCTCGTAGCGTAGCTGCTATTGTAAAAGGTTTTCAACTATTAAACGAAAACGTCAATATAGTAGGTGTTATTGCTAATCAGGTTGGAAGTGAAGGACATTATAAAATAGTGAAAGCTGCTGTTGAACAAGAATGTGGTATTCCAGTAGTTGGCTATTTAAAAAAAGAACAGAATATCCATATGCCAAGTCGCCATTTAGGGTTAATTCCTGCAATCGAACGAGGAGAATTACAGCCTTACTTCCAAGAACTAGGTGATTTAATCAGTGCAACCGTCGATGTAGAAAAAATTTATCAACTATCATCTACTAGTCATCTATCAACCATTCAGCCAAGTATGTTCGAACAAAAAATGAATAAACAAGTTAAAATTGCAGTAGCTAAAGACGCAGCATTTAACTTTTACTATGAGGAAAATATCGAATTACTACAAGCGAATGGGGCAACAATTGAGTATTTCGCACCGTTAAAAGGGGAAGAAGTACCTTCTGATGCAAATGGGCTTTATATTGGTGGAGGTTTTCCAGAAGAGTTTGCGAACGAACTATCACTACAAACTGCAGTGAAAGAATCAATACATAACGCAATTTCGAAAGGTGTTCCAACATTAGCTGAATGTGGAGGTTTTATGTTCTTAACGGAGGCAATTTTCACTACTGATGGAAAACGCTTTGAAATGGTTGGCGCTATACCAGGAACAATAGAGATGCAAACCAAAAGAGTTGCATTAGGATATCGTGAAATTTTTGGTGTAAAAGGGAATTTCTTAATCGCAGAAGGTCAAGAAGCAAAGGGGCACGAATTTCATTATTCTACCTATTCACAACCAGAAGACATCAACTATGCCTATGAAACAAAAAGCCGTTTTAAAAAACAAGGTGAAGGTTATATGCATGAAAACTTAGTCGCAGGATATACACATTTCCACTTCGCTTCCAATCCACAATTAGTTGTTCAATGGATTGAGCAGTGTAAAAACTATCAGAAGAAAGCTGTGGATTTAAATGGCTAATTATTATCCAATGATGTTGAATATTGAAAATCGCCCTGTTGTAGTTGTTGGCGGAGGAACAGTTGCTTCACGTAAGGTTGTAAGTCTATTAAAAGCTCAAGCACATGTGACTGTTATTAGCCCGGAATTATCGCCAAAACTCCAAATCTTAGCTGAAGAAAACACAATTCAATGGAGAAAGAAAACCTTTACACCAGATGATTTAAACGATGCATTCTTGATCATTGCTGCTACCAATTCTTCTAAAACAAATGAACTGGTAGCTAAATCAGCTAATAAACATCAGCTTTGTAATATCGTTGATCATGAAGAGCTTAGTCAATTTATTGTGCCATCAGTGGTTCAACGTGGTCCATTGACAATTGCTGTTTCTACATCAGGTGCAAATCCAAAACTCGCAAAAGAGATAAAAAAAGAATTAGAAGCGCAGTATGACGATTCTTATGAAGATTATATATTATTCTTGCAAAAGGCAAGACGTCAAATTATTGATGAAGTAAAGGATCCGAAACTTAAAAGTGAACTCTTAAAAGAACTCCTAGATTCACAGTTTTTAACATTGACTAAAACAAAACAAATAGAAGAACGTGAACAACTATTTGAGAAATTAATACAAAAGGGGACAATTCAATGACTACAGGAAAAGTCTATTTAGTAGGTGCAGGCCCAGGAGATCCTAAACTAATTACTGTATATGGCCTAGAGTGCATTCAAAAAGCAGATGTCATAGCATATGATCGTCTAGTGAATCCATCATTATTGGAACATGCAAAAGAAGGCGCAGAACTTATTTTTTGTGGTAAATCCCCAGGAAAACATCATTTCATCCAAGATCAAATTCATGATTTGTTAGTTGAAAAAGCACTTGAAGGTAAAATTGTTACACGCTTAAAAGGTGGAGATCCATGCGTTTTTGGCCGAGGCGCGGAAGAAGCAGAAGTGTTAGTTGAACATGGTATTGAATATGAAATTGTTCCTGGAATTACAGCAGGTATTGCGGCACCAGCTTATGCAGGTATTCCTGTTACTCATAGAGAGTTTGCTTCAAGTTTTGCGATTGTAACTGGACATGGCCGTGAAGAGAAAGGGCAAGATCACTTAAACTGGGATGCATTAGCAAATGGGATTGATACGATTGCTTTTTATATGAGTGTTGGAAATCTTGAGCATATTAGTAAAAAGCTTATTGAAAATGGCAAACGTGCAACTACGCCTGTTGCGGTAATTGAATGGGGAACAACAGAACATCAACGTACGATAACAGGAACTTTGGAAACAATTCACGAACTTGTTGTTCAAGAAGAATTTCATAATCCATCGATGGTATTAGTTGGGGAAGTTGTTCAACTACGAGAAAAAATTCAATGGTATGAAAAGCAAATTTTTTTAATTTAAGGAGAAACAAATATGACGATTATTGAAGCTATTCAAGAGCGCAGAGCAATTCGAAATTACGCAGATCGACCTGTTGAAAAAGAAAAAATTGAAAAACTGTTAGAAGTAGCTACATATGCACCAAATGATCGATTACGTCAGCCATGGCATTTCTATGTGATACAAGGCGAGGCAATGAAACGTTATGAAGAAATGGCGACGGAATACTTACAACATCGCTTTCCAACAAAACCACATTTAGTAGAAAGTTCTTTAAAAGTAGTAACTACTACACCCGTTGCAATTGTTGTTACTTCCTCATTAATTCCAGATAAACCGGATGATTCAGAAGATAATATTTTCGCAACTTGCTGTGCAATCCATTCGATGTGGTTAGCAGCACAAGAATTAGATTTAGGCTTTGTATGGAGAACCAGAGGAGTAGGCTTAGTCCATGATCAACGCATGCATGATTTTATCGGAACACCAGAAAATGAAAAAGTAATTGGTACAATTTTCATTGGTTATCCCGAAGAAGGCACAGAAGTTCCTGCAACTGCAAGAGTTCCATTTGAAGAGAAAACTACTTGGTTATAAAAAAGGAGAATGGAAAATGGCACGTCAAGGATTATTTTTAATCTACACAGGTGATGGAAAAGGAAAAACAACTTCATCACTTGGTGTTACATTACGAGCAATCGGTAGAGGTTTACATGTAAAATATATGCAATTTATCAAATCACCTGAACGTACATATGGTGAAGCATTAGCCCTTCGAAAACTCGGTGTAGAAATGGAACAAATGGGCATTGGTTTTACTTGGACTAAGACACCAGAAGAACATCGTAAAGCTTTACAATTAGCCTGGCAAAAAGCTAAGACTGCACTAGCAGATCCTTCTATTGATTTACTAGTTCTTGATGAATTAAATAATGCTTTATCTATTGATAAATTCCTAATCGATGATGTTCTTCCATTGCAAGAAGTAATTGAGGCGATTCAAAATCGTCCTTCAACTATGCACCTTGTCATCACGGGTAGAAATGCAAAAAATGAACTGAAAGACTTAGCTGATTTAGTATCAACGATAGATGCAACAAAGCATTATTACGAAAGAGGAATACCAGCAGTAAAAGGGTTAGAATTTTAAGGGAAGAAGGTTAGCTTATGACTGCAAAAGCACTAATGATTCAAGGTACCGCTTCAGATGTTGGTAAAAGTATGATATGTACCGCATTTTGCCGCATTTTTTCTGATGATGGATTGAAAGTTGTTCCCTTTAAATCTCAAAATATGGCACTCAATTCGTTTGTTACAATTGATGGTGGCGAAATTGGTCGTGCGCAGGGTGTACAGGCTGAAGCTGCTAGAGTCATAGCAACTACAGATATGAACCCCATTTTACTGAAACCAAAACAAGATATGGTCTCAGAAGTCATCGTACATGGTAAGCATTTTATGGATATGAGTGCGACAAGTTATCGAAATAATTTTGTTGAACAAGCGATGCCGATTGTAGAACAATCAATACATAAATTACAAAATGAATATGACCTTATTGTATTAGAAGGTGCTGGAAGTCCTGCTGAAATTAACTTAAAGGATCGAGATATAGCCAATATGCGTATGGCTCACGCTACAGATGCTGCAGTGATATTAGTTGCAGATATAGAGCGAGGAGGTATGTTCGCATCAATCATAGGAACATTAGCACTTCTTGATGATTCAGAAAGAGCACGAGTTAAAGGAATCATTATTAATAAGTTTAGAGGAATGCGTGAGTTACTAGATGATGGTGTAGAATGGCTTGAAAAAGAGACCGGGATTCCTGTTCTCGGTATCATTCCTTACATTGATATTAATATTGAGGCAGAAGATTCCTTAGCATTATCCTCTTTACGTTTTAAAAAGCCAAAACAAGATGAATTTGAAATCGATATAGCAATGATTCGTTTACCACGTATTTCTAATTTCACTGATGTTGATCCATTTTTTGATGAGCCAGAAGTAGGCGTTCGCTTAGTTCGTAATATAAAAGAGCTAGGTAATCCAGATTTGTTGATAATACCAGGTACAAAAAATACAATTGAAGATTTACAGTGGTTAAAGGATGAAGGATTTGAAACGGTTATCCATAAACTCGTCGAAAAAGGAACGCGTATTTTCGGAATATGTGGTGGCTTTCAAATGCTAGGACACTCACTTCAAGATCCTCATGCAGTAGAAGGGGATGGAGGAAATGCAGTAGGCCTTTCATTATTACCCGTAACAACCATATTTAATAAAGTGAAAAAGACCGTACAAATGACAGGGAAAGTTTCTGTAGATGTCTTCGAAAAAGATATGGAATTAACAGGTTATGAAATACATCTTGGAAAAACAGTTATAGAAAATGAAAATTGTTCACCCTTTTTAGCGTTATCAGATGGGCGAAATGATGGAGCCGTTACAAAGAATGGACAAATAATTGGGACATACTTTCATGGTATCTTTAATAATCGAGAGTTTACTAGAAAAATAGTGAATGAACTACGATTTAAAAAGGGACTTGATCCAATTGATCAGAAAGTAAAGACAGATGCTGAAAGACGAGAAGCTGCCTATCAATTATTAGCTGATCATGTGAGACAAAATATTGATTTGGAAAAAGTATATAGGATGCTTCAAACCACTATCTAATCAATTTAACAAAAAATGAGAAAGACAGAATCCATAAAGATTCTGTCTTTTTAATTATTTTCTAAAGAGGGAAACAGATTTAACAGAAAAAGAAATGTATATTCTGTATCAAAAATATTAAACATTAAATGACTTTCTATTAATATGATAGAAATTGAATGAACCAATTAGACAAAAATGGAAAGTTCGTTTCATTTAAGAGTGAGAACAGCATACAAATAGTAAGTTAGACTCGATAGTGGTCATGTCTTTTACCTAGACTTCTACCGCCGTCGTTTTCCCAACGATCAATGTCCCCTCCATAATCGTCCCGGACGTCGGGTATTTCTCCGCCTCTAGGAAGGGGAACAGTTCTTGCTATTGAAATACTCACAATATCATCAATGACATTTTATATATCATCCTTTTTTTATAAATATTTCATATCAATATCTATATTATGCAATGTATATGTGGTGGATGCCTGCACAGTTCATGAATATCTTCGATTGCTGTACGCTTTCTATATTTCTTTAAAATTTTTGGTGAATTACTTAATTGCTTTACAAAAAATTAATATCGTTGTACAGTTGAATAGTCGAGTATACAAGTGAACATATATATGAATTCGGAGGTGAAACGTTGAAGCCATCATTAGATGAAAATCAACCACTTTTTCAACAAATTGCACAAATCATATTAAATGACATCGTAGAAGGGCATTTAAAAGAAGGAGAACAATTGCCCTCCGAGAATGAATTGTCTCGCTTTTACAATATTAATCGTGCAACAGTAAGAAAAGGGCTTCAATCTTTAGTGGATGATGCTTTTGTTTATAAAAAAAGAGGTATCGGAATGTTTGTGAGTGAAGGAGCTTATCTAAAAATAATAGATGAACGGCAGAAACAATATCGTCAGAATTATATAATCCCTCTATTAGAAGAAGGAGCTCGTTTAGGGATGGATGTCCAAAAGATTATCCAACTAATTAAAAAGGAGGATCAATCATGATAGAAATCAATCAGGTTCACTTTAGTTATGATACAACCAAAATATTGGATGACTTTAATCTGTCCGAGAGAGAAAAAATCATTGTTGGACTTTGGGGGCGAAATGGAACTGGGAAAACAACCTTTATGAAGTTGTTAGCTGGGCATTTAAAACCTGATCAGGGTGAGATAAACATAATGGGATTTAATCCTTATAACCATCATCAAACATCTAATCATTTATGTTATATGCAAGAAGAGCATCCATTCAGTGTAATTTGGAAGGTAAAAGATGCGTTACGCTTTGGTAGTTATTACAATCCAAATTTTGATATGGATTTCGCTAAAGGGCTTTTAACTGTTTTTAATTTGGATGAAAGCAAAACTGTGACTAAGCTCTCTAAAGGTATGAAATCAGCACTGCAATTTATTATAGGTATTGCTAGTAATGCTGAGATAACAATACTTGACGAACCGACCAATGGCTTAGATGCAGGTATGCGTAAGAAATTTTACAAAGTATTAATGGAGAGTTATGAAGAAAACCCGAGACTTATTTTTTTATCCTCCCATCATATCGAAGAAATTCAAACACTATGTGATGCGTTGGTGGTGATTCATGATGGTAGGGTAGTTCTCCATGAAACAATGGAAACGATGAGGGAAAAAGGTATTTGGTTAAGTGGGGAGAAGACTTTTTTATTAAATATAATCCAGTCGCATACTGTGTTAGAGCAACAAGAAATGGGTACTAAAATGAAAGTCATGCTTGATGAACCTTATACTGACGAATGGAAGCATATTGCTCAGACCAATGGCATATCAATTGAACCAGCATCCCTACATGATTATTTATTAAATCGAACGGAAGAACGAAATGAGGTGAGCATATGAACTTAAACAGTGGGACATTTAGGTTGGTTTATGAGAATGCATTATTTACGTTCGGGAAGATGATTTTACTATATTTCACAATCCCATTATTTTTGTTATGGTTATTCATTGGCTATTTCTTCACCTTGGGAGAAGATGTTGTAGCCGCCATCTCAGGACCAGCTTATGTTATTATTTCTTTGTTTGCAATTACAGGATTCAAAAATATATTCCCTGTAGCAATAGGGATGGGAAGTACAAGAACTAATTTGTTAAAAACCTTTTCTATGGTGAGTTTAGTAAGTGTCCTAGTCACCGTATTTTTTTTAAACATCTTTCAATGGATGCTCTTAACGCTTTATGAGCGCTGGAATGTAGCTGCTAATATATTGCATCCAGCAATCTTATTTAAACAGGAATATTCATTTATTTCTTATTTTCTAATAGATCTTATGTTTGTAACATTTATCTTTTCCATCACCTTCCTATTATTCACTATTTATTATAGATTAGGATTAAAGAAGAGTGTAATTTGGTTAATGGTTTTGTTAATTATCGGTACGTTGCTAAATTACAGTGGAGTAGTTAATTTTTCATTATATAGTTGGTTAACAACTAAGGATTTAAATGTTACAATTTTGTTTACTTTTATCACTATAATAAGTTTAATAGCGCTATTAATGACGTATCCAATTATGCGAAATGCTCCATTACAACCAAAATCCAAGAAAGATTAATGTTTGCAATAAAGACAGTCGGTGATTTTTTGGAAACCTTAAAGAGAATGCTTACATTGGGCAATCCCTTATGTTTATGGATTTTTTGATAGGTACCCATATAAATAACAATTGAATGAAGGAAAAATTTATTGACCGAAACTTTTAGTTTAAATTTATTGGGCAGATCATTTTGTAGCGAGTTTTCTTAAAACAACAACTAAAAAAACTTAGAATGGGGTATCTTCAAGAAAATGCGGGTAGACAACGCTAAGCAAATTACGGCATAGAAAAAAATCGATTCCTTTTATTTTTTGGAACCGATTTTTTAATTTGGCTTATTAAGCTAACGCCCTCGTTAGTTTAAGTGGAAATTCACAATTTTCCCTTTCTGGATCTTCCCTCTACTAAATTTATATTTTTCATCACATTCTTATACCCGCTTTTTATAAGAACTCATTGCAAAGATATAAGCCACTATCATAATCCCAACACACCAAGCAAGAGCAATCCATATATCATTACCCACTGGCTGACTTGACAACAACGCACGAATGGATTCAACTATCGAGGTTACCGGTTGATTTTCGGCAAATGCGCGAACTGCCGACGGCATAGAATCAGTTGGTACAAACGCTGAACTGATAAACGGCAGGAAGAGTAACGGATAGGAAAAGGCGCTTGCACCTTCCACCGATTTTGCAGACAGTCCAGCAATCGCCGCGATCCAAGTCAGGGCGAGTGTAAACAGCACGAGTATTCCGGCTACGGCAAGCCATGACAGCACCCCCGCCGATGATCGAAAGCCCATAATGAGCCCAACGAGAATGATAACGACAATAGAAATGGCGTTGGATACAAGCGAGGTTAACACATGCCCCCACAGCACGGTGGAACGCGAAATCGGCATGGAGTGAAACCTCTCAAATATACCCCTTTGCTTATCTAAAAACAGGCGGTAAGCCGTATAAGAAATACCACTCGCAATCGCTATTAGCAATATGCCGGGCATCAGGTAGTTCACATAGTTATCTGTACCGGTTTTGATTGCACCACCAAACACATAGACGAACAGTAGCATAAGTGCAATCGGCATGATAGTGACCGTAATGATAGTGTCTATGCTTCGCAGAATATGGCGCATGGAACGTCCAAGCATAACGCTCATGTCGCTGAAAAAATGTTTATTCATTGTTACTTTTCCTCCTTTTTATTGATGATTGTGAGGAATATCTCCTCCAATGAAGGTTGTTTTTCCACATACTCCACCTTTGCAGGTGGAAATAGTTTTTTCAGTTCCTCAAGCGTGCCATTGGCAATAATCCTACCTTCATGCAGAATAGCAATTCTATCAGCAAGCTGTTCAGCTTCCTCCAAATACTGAGTAGTCAAGAATACCGTCGTGCCGCTGTCAGCAAGTTCTTTGACTACCTTCCAAACCTCGATTCGAGCCTCGGGATCTAGCCCGGTAGTCGGTTCGTCGAGGAAAATGAGCTGCGGTTTTCCCACAAGACTCATGGCGATATCGAGCCTGCGACGCATACCGCCTGAATAAGTAGAAGTCCTGCGATCAGCGGCCTCAATCAAACCGAAGCGTTTTAACAACTCATCCGCAATTTGGCTTGGATGTTTAAGGTGCCGCAGCTTGGCAATCATTATAAGATTTTCCCTCCCGGTCAAAACCTCATCCACAGCGGTGAATTGCCCGGTGAGGCTGATCGACTGCCGTACATTATCGTCCATTGACACAACCTCGAATCCGTTTACGAAGGCAGTCCCTCCATCCGGTTTCAGCAGGGTGGAGAGGATTTTGACAATCGTTGTCTTACCGGCACCGTTAGAGCCAAGCAGAGCAAAAATATTTCCCTTTTCCACCTCGAAATCTACACCCTTTAGGACCTGAAGCTTCTTGTAGGATTTTTGCAAACCTTTTACTTCAATTGACATTTTTCGCATATTCATCTCCTCCTTATATAACAGTAACGTTTGATAAATCTACTTCCATTCCTTTTAGCGCAGCGTAGGTCAGTTTATCCATCATTGCGCCATCAAAACAGATGGATTTAATAGCACGGTAATATTTCTTAGATAAGGTAAACCCTGAAATGAAAGACACATTTTTGAGTGTTGCGCCTTTGAATGAAACTTCTTTTAACGCCGCCTTGTCAAACTTAACGCCGATAAATGTCTGACCATCTAAACAAAGCCCTGTCAGGTCAGAATATTTGAAGTCCACACCGTCAAAGATACAATTTTCAAAGATTGTTTTTCTTAGGTCGGTCATGGTTAACTTAACGTCGGTCAGTTTTACATCTATAAATTTTGTTCCGACCAGCCACGACTTGCTGAAGTCGGTACGTACAAGAGTGGATTTATTGAAGCTCGAATCCGCAAGGTCAATAGCAGATAGGTTGCAATCAGTCAGATTTGCATTGTCAAAATTGGCTTCACGCACATCACTTGCTTTAAATAAGCTGCCGGTCAGGTCTGCGCCGGAAAAGTCGGAACCGTGCAATGCACTTGCCACAAATTTTCCTTTATGTGCGGTAACACCCACGAAGTCACTATTTGGTAAATTGCTTGCGCTGAAGTTTGTTAGTACCTGACGCTCCAATGAGCGGGAGAGGTTGGCAACCTCCTGTACCGTTTGTTCGATGTCGCCGATGCTATAAATAGTCATCTCAAAGGCTGTATCATCGGCCTTACCTTCTTTTTTTAGTTCACTAAACCGCTCCTGTAGATCGGAGAGTAGATCAACTTTTAGTTCGTCAACACTTTTTACCCCATTATATGGAGCAAAAACACCATTCACGTATTGGGTTAATTTCTCGTTCATCACATCACATCTCCTTACAATAATTTTTCTAGTACATGCTTTGCATACTCCCAATTGCTTTTGTTGTTGGCATAAGTAGATTTACCCTTTTCGGTAATCTTAAAATACTTACGCCGTCCTCCCTGAGATTCATCGCCCCAGTACCACTCGATATCGCTGTCTGCTTCAAGTCGCCGAACGCTTGAGTACATCGTGGCTTCCTTTAACTCATACTTGCCGCTAGAGCGTTCAGAAATCTGCTTAACAATCTCATATCCATAGCAATCAGCTTCAGATAAGAGCCGTAAAATCATCGTATCAGTATGGCCACGAAGCAGGTCGGATGTGATTTTGTTTTCGCTCATATAACCACCTCCATTCATATAATATGCAACACAGCAAACTACTGTGACTGTCAAGGTAATATAATAATCATAATAATTTAATTAAAGAGCCGTAAAATCATCGTATCAGTATGGCCACGCAGCAGGTCGGATGTGGATTTACACTTGCTCATATAACCATCTCCAAACATATAATATGCAACACAGCAAACTACTGTGACTGTCAAGGTAATATAATAATGACAATAATTTGTTTTAAAGATTAATATTTGCAAATATACACTAAATCAATTTTGGTAATCATCTCTAAATGGTCAGTTCTTATTCGTTTGTTTAGACAAAAAAAGACCCCAAATCCTTTAACCGGGAGGGCCATTAAATACCTTTATTACTATATACATATACATTTTTAATTGAACCTCATAAAAATCTTTACACCATATCAGAATAATTACGTGAGATGGGACAAATAGAAAAAACAATCTTTATTCTTAATTATAAATCGGATGAATATTTAAGAAGGAAAATATGAAAGGTTTGAATAAAGGAGAAGCCATGGATGGACTGGCAAGAGCTATTTTCTTCTGAAAACAAGGGGAACTTCGGGAGCAAACCATACAGCATAAATCGCAAAGGGCTTTCTAAAAGGTATTAAAAGAAGGATAGTAAAGCAAAAAAAATATTTGCATTAATCTATCCTTTTTTAAAATTTTTAATGACCTCATACTACTACAATATCAAAGTATGATCACAACAAATATTAAACCCCATAAATTAACTTCTTATTTAATAAACTCTTTTAGAATAATGTCTTTGCAGTTTATTTCAGAAAGCAATTCATCTAAATCAATTATTTCAAATGGGAAGACTATGCCATTTAGTTTTTTATGTACTGTAACTTTTGCCAATACGGCTGTAACCATTGCGGTTGTATGATAATCAGAAAAGGTAGATAAGGTTAATGTCTTTATCCTTTCTTTATTGTCGATTGTTCCTTTTACCTCAACAGTAATAAGAGCCTTTTCATTTTTAGAAGGATTATGTTTAACAATTTTTGAAAGGAACTTATTGTTATCTAACTTAACTATAGTATTAATTATCCCAAGATTTTTAAGTAAGGAGATTAGTTTATTAAAAAAATAATTATTCCAGGAAGTCCAATAGTTTATTTTTTCAACCTTTATTTTTTGTTTTAGAAAATTCTTTTCAGCATGATCTATTAATCTTACTTCTTTATCATTGTAATGTTCAAAATGCATTATTCTTTTTTTGTTGAATCCTAATAAGTTTACTATTTTGTCATCTTCGTAATAATCAACATCTTGAGAAATGATCTTTAACATATCTAAAATACCAGAGACTCCAACTTTTGCGTTCGTATTTTGCAGTAATCCAATATTCACTTCTGTTACTTCTTGAAAATTTGAAACGGCTTTTTTAACCATTATTCCAGATAATCCAGGAAAGAATCCAGACATTACAATCGAACCAGCCTTATTTTTTTCTGAATCTTGATATAATGATTGTATTTTCTTTGCAAAATCAGAGAACGGAGTTACATCTATACAATTAATATTATTATCAATACAAGCTCTTTGAATATCTGGGTCTTGTTGTTTTAATACAACGACTACAACATCAATATTTTTAATTACCCTTGATATATTCTCTTTATTTGTTATATCTAAATATTGAAATATAACTTCCTGATTAAAAGACTTTGCTAATTTCTTTCCTCGTTCCTCTTGATAATCTGTTACTACTAAAGTTACTTGATTATTAAATATTCGAAGTACCTCCTTACAAACTAACCTACCAAGAACCCCGGAGGCTCCAACGACCATTACTTTTTGCATAATAATAACCCCTCATTACAAATTTTCTATATATGTACAGCAAAAAAAGCTATCGATTTAGTAAATTATACCATAGACATATTTATTAAAAGCTCTATTCATTCATTTTTAGGAGGGGCAGGGGTAAACGGAAACATCACCTTTTCTTAATATACAATCCTTTTACATTGCGTTAATGTGGGTTTTACAATGTGGATTTATACTGAAACAGTAAACAATCAACACAAAACAACACCAATTGGAGGAAAATGTTAATGAATCAAAAATGGAGCAAGAAATCTATTCGATCTATTCAAGCAGCGGTGTTAGGGATAAGTTTACTAGGCTTAGCTGGATGTGGAGCCAAAGAAGATTCTGCTGCTCCAGTTATTAGTGACCCAAATAAGTTAACAATCGGAGAAATTGAAGCAAAAGCAAAAAAAGAGGGGGAAATTAATAGTGCTGGTATGCCTGACTCATGGGCAAACTGGGGACAAACTTGGGGCGACATTACCAAAAAATACAATTTAAAACACGCTGATACTGATTTGTCCAGTGCCGAAGAGATTGCCAAATTTGAAGCAGAAAAACAGAATGCAACAGCTGATATCGGTGACATGGGGATGTCTTTTGCTCCAATTGCAGTAGAAAAAGGATTGGCTCTACCGTATAAAACTTCTCATTGGAATGATGTACCTTCATGGGCGAAAGATGATAAAGGGAATTGGGTCGTTGGATACCAAGGTACGATTTCCTTTTTAACAAATAAAAACTTGGTAAAAAACCCTCCAAAATCCTGGGATGACATATTAAAGGGAAATTATAAAGTATCGATTGGAGATGTTCTGAACGGAGCACAGAATCAGATGGGTGTGCTTGCTGCAGCAATGGCTTACGGTGGTAGTGAATCAAATATTCAACCTGGGATCGACTTTTTTGCGAAGCTTGCCAAACAAGGACGTTTAAGTCTAACAGATGCAAAACCGGCCAATATTGAAAAAGGTGAGGTACCAGTTGCAATTGTTTGGGATTTCAATGCGCTAGGTTATGCTAACCAAATCAACCGTAATCAATTTGATGTAAGCATTCCAAAAGAAGGTTCCGTAGTAAGTGGCTACACGACTATTATTAATAAATATGCAAAACATCCATATGCTGCGATGGCGACTAGAGAATATATCCTTAGTGACCAAGGACAAATTAACTTGGCGAAAGGATATGCTCGTCCAATTCGTGATGATGTAAAACTTCCAAAAGATGTTGAAAACAAATTAATTCCAAAAGCAGAATACAAAAATGCAACACCTATTAAAGACCCTAAAGCTTGGGAAAAAACGGCTAAAACGTTACCACAATTATGGCAAGAGGAGGTAGTAGTAAATGTCAAATAAAGTTATAGCGATTGTTGTTGATGGCATGCGATACGATAAGGGGTGTGAAACATTTGGATTTGTTCAGCACCTGGTTGAAACGAATCAAGCGGCACTTTATAAAGTAAAGTCAGAGCTTCCTAGTCTTTCTCGCCCATTATATGAAGTGTTACTGACTGGTACACCTGCATCAATGAATGGTATTACATCAAATCTAGCTGTTCGTCTTTCTTCACAGAAAAGTATTTTCCATCTTACTAAAGAAAATGGCCTAAGAAATGCAACGGCATCTTATTACTGGGTAAGCGAGCTTTATAATCGTGCTCCATTCAATTATATTGAAGACCGTCATCAAGATGACGAGTCTAAACCAATTCAACATGGATCATTTTATTGGGATGATGATTATGCAGATAGTCATGTCCTAATGGATGCAGAAGCATTACGTAGAAAGCACGATCCACACTTTTTATACATTCACACATTGGGAGTTGATGTAAAAGGTGAAATTTTCGGATCAGAATCAAAAGAATACCGTGAACAAATTTTAAAAGTGGCAAGCTTGTTAGCACAGCTTTTACCTACTTGGATCTCAGAAGGTTACCATATATTAATTACATCTGACCATGGTATGAGTGAAACAGGTAACCATGGAGGCATCACTGATGGTGAACGTGACGTACCGCTTTTCATCATCAGCCCAAGAATTGAAACTGGTATTCACGAGGAAGTCGTTCCACAATTGGCCTTTGCACCTCTTGTTTGTGAACTCTTAGGTATTGAACAAACCGAAAAAATGATTACTTATCCATTCCCTGGGTTGAAAGAAGAGATCGTCCATTAAAAATTACAGATTATCTATTATACGATTAAGGAGCTAAACTTTGTAAAATATGCTTTTATGTCTTCTGTACTTTCAGAAGGGAATTCCCCAAATATTGTTTGAATCGATTTAGCATATTTAGCTAAATCGATTCAAATAAATTGCTAGCACAATAGAGGAGAGAAAAATCTTGCTCAAAATAAAAAAACAAAAGCTGTTTTTATTAGCTCTTTTACTGCCATTTTTCATTCTGGTAATTGGCTTTGAAATTGGACCGTTAATTTCCATGGTGAAAGATAGCTTCTATGCAGACGATGGAATCAAATTTTCATTGGATCAATATATAACTATATTCAAAAGTAAATTTTACTTACAAGGGATTCAAAACAGTGTTCTTATTTCAATATTTTCTGCAATAACTTCTATCATTGTGGCGATTGTTTTGGCTTATTCCTTTACAAAATTCTCAAAGAAAGCTCAAAACCGGCTACTCATGATTGCTAATATGACTTCTAATTTTGAAGGAATTCCTCTTTCATTTTCATACATTATTTTACTCGGAAACAATGGGCTATTTACTTTACTCTTCGCCAAACTTGGAATGGATGTTTTTGCCCACTTTAATTTATATTCCTGGACAGGATTAATTCTCGTTTACGTTTACTTTCAAATACCATTGGCTATTATGCTTCTTTATCCCTCCTTTCAGGGGATTAAACACCAATGGAATGAAGCTGCAGCGTTATTAGGAGCTTCTAAACTTAAGTTTTGGATTCATATCGGACTACCAGTTTTGTTACCTAGTATTGTTGGTATATTCAGTATTTTGTTTGCGAATGCCATGGGGGCTTATGCAACAGCCTATGCCTTAGTCGGAAGCAACTATAATCTATTATCATTGCAAATAGCAAATCTTGTTTCTAGTGAAGTTACATTAAATCCACATCTAGGTAGTGCACTGGGTGTTCTATTAGCATCAACTATGATCGTAGCAATGTGGTTTAATCAGCGAATGATGCGTCGAGTTAGGAGAGATTTACGATGAAGTCTTCTATGAAATTTCATAAATCTGCCGTAGGGTTATTAATCATTTATTTGTTAATTCCGTTACTGGGTACATTTTTATTTTCCATAGCTGGTACTTGGGATCATACCATTTTACCTGAGTCTTGGACAATGAAATGGTATATTGAATTATTTCAAGATCCACGATATTTTGCTGCATTTCTACGAACGCTATTTCTGATTGTTATGACAGTAGGACTCAGTATGTTAATCATGATACCTACCATTTTTATCATAAATGTCTATTTACCTAAATTGGAAGGATTGCTTCAAACCCTAGCCATGCTTCCTTATGGAATTCCCTCAATTGTTGGGGCTGTTGGGTTAATTAAGTTATATTCCAATGGACCGATTCAAATTTCCGGTACACCGTGGATTTTGATTGGTGCTTATTTTGTAACGATTTTACCATTCATGTATCAGGGGATTAGCAATAGTCTTCGGACCATAAATGCAGTAGAACTTGTTGACGCCGCTGAATTACTGGGGGCAACAAAATTTCAAGCCTTTCGATCAGCAGTGTTACCCAATATTTTATCTGGTATTTTAGTATCTACTCTTTTATCCATTGCTCTTTTATTTGGTGAGTTTTCTTTTGCTAAGCTACTTGTTGGAGGGCAATTTGAAACTCTGCAAATTTATCTTTCTAACCAAATGATTAGTAGTGGCCATCTTTCAAGTGCAATTGTCATAACGTATTATTCAGTTATTATGATTTTAACATGGGTAATTTTAAAAATTACGTTTAAAGATCCAAAAAAGACTATTTCTACTAAATAAGAAATGAAGCTTAAGCAATATTCTAAAAAAATAACTTCTTTAGAAGGAGATAACTTATGACATATGTAACGATTGATCAAGTGACCAAAAAATATGATAATCAGGTGGTTTTAAATAATATTTCCTTAACATTACAAAAAGGCGAATTTGCTACCCTTCTCGGGCAAAGTGGATGTGGGAAAAGTACATTATTACGTTCGATAGCAGGACTTGAAGAAGTGGATGTAGGAAATATCTTAGTCGATCAAAAGAACATTACGAACTTATCATCACGCCAGCGTGAGGTTGGTATGGTGTTTCAGTCTTATGCTCTTTTCCCTAATATGAATGTTTTTGATAACATCGCATTTGGTCTTAAAATGAAAAAAGAGAAAAATATAAAATTAAAAGTGCAAAACATGATTGATATGGTTGATTTGACAGGTAAAGAAGGTTCCTATCCTCATCAATTATCTGGCGGACAACAGCAGAGGGTTGCACTTGCACGTGCACTTGTGATGGAACCGAAAGTATTACTTTTGGACGAACCATTAAGCGCGTTGGATGCAAAAATCAGAAAAAACCTACAAAAGGAATTAAGAAGAATACAAAGAGAATTGGATATTACAACAATCTTTGTTACCCATGATCAAGAAGAAGCGATGACGATGTCTGATAAAATCTTTATTATGAATCAAGGAAACATTGTTCAATCTGGTACACCTTCAGACATTTATGTTTCTCCGGTCAATACATTTGTTGCAAAATTTATCGGAAACTATAATGTTATGAACTTGAACGCTTTTAATCAGCTTGTCAGTGGTAGCGAATTGAAGGGACAGGATGTAGCAATTCGTCCGGAAGTTTTACAATTGGTACCTGCTGATCGCGAACTCCCTGCACAATCAGATAATTGGAAAGCCAAGGGATCTATTAAGGATATTTCCATGACAGGGAATGTGTTAAGATATGAAGTGGAAGTGGATAGTTCAATTTTCCACGTGGATTCGCTTCACCATCAAGGCGGAATTCTTGATAAAGGCACATCTGTTCAAATTCTTATACCCAAAAAAGATTGTATCGCTTTATAACTTATGAGTATTTAGGAGATATTAGGACTTATGACCATTTTACCCGAGGAAAGAAAGCATGAAATATTAAATTTACTTAAAAGAGATGGGAAAGTAAAAGTCGCTGATTTAGCTAAACAATTTAGTATTTCTGAGGAATCCATACGGCGCGATTTGACGATGCTTGAAGAGAAGGGGTCCCTAAAAAAGGTTTATGGTGGGGCGATTGCAACCATCTTCCAATCAGGAGAGCCTCCATTTGAACAGCGAACAACAGTAAATCAAGCAGAAAAGATTATAATAGGAAAAAAGGCAGCAGAACTTATTTCCGATGGTGATGTTATTGCGATCGATGTCGGCACCACCACGCTTGAATTTGCACATTTTATTCAAAATCGAAAGAACTTGACCATTCTAACAAACTCTATTCCTGTCTCTACTGTATTAATGGAATCTCTCAATCAAAACAAATTTACAGGAGAGATCTTATTGCTGGGGGGACAAATTGACCCTAAACAGCAGTCTGTAAGTGGGCATCTAACCGAACAAATGTTGAACCAATTCAATATTGATAAGGCGTTCATTTCAGCCGGTGGTGTATCGATCCAGAATGGAGTAAGCAATTATCATTTAAACGAATCGTTCGTTTCTCGAATCATGGTCGAAGTGTCAAAACAAATCATTCTATTAGCTGATCATTCTAAATTAGGTGTGGATACCTTCAATAAAGTTTGCCCATTAAATAAAGTCGACATGATTGTCTGCGATCAGACATATCCATATACCTGGAAGGATGACTTAAAGGCTTACGAAACCGAATGGATTAAAGCATAGGAGGAGCCAAACAATATGAGTTTAATTGCAATCGATTTAGATGGAACACTATTAAACCATCAAAATGAAATTAGCAAAGAAAATTTAAGCGCCATCAAGAATGCTCAAGAAAATGGAATAGAAGTGGTCATATCAACAGGTCGAGCCTATTTTGATGTGAAAAATATTTGCAAAAAGGCCGGACTATCAACCTATGTAATCGGAACAAATGGTGCAACCATTCATTCAAAAGATGACAAGCGGATTGATGTCACTACGATAGATAAAAACAGTGTCCTTTCTATTCTCCAGTGGCTAGATGAACGTGAATATTACTATGAAGTTTTTACAGATAAAGCTATTTATGCTCTAAAAAAACACAGAGAGCATTTTCATAATGAAATTCAAATCCTAAAAAACAGTAATTTAGACGAAAAAATGAAGGAAATTGTTGATGTAGCCGAAAGGCAATTTGATCAATTTGGTTATGTTTTAGTTGAAAACTATCATGATATCTTAAATATAGAAGAAAACTTTTATAATATATTAGCATGTTCCTTTGATCAAAAGAAATTGATAGAAGCAAAAGAACTTATCAAAAGTATGGATGGTGTAATGGCCGTCTCATCAGCCGACCATAATATTGAAATAACAAATAATAACGCTTCAAAAGGAATTGCGCTTGAAAAATTAGCTACTTTATTGAAGCTTTCCCTTAATCGTTCAATGGCTATTGGTGACAGCAACAATGATTTATCCATGTTTAAGAAAGTTGGCTACAGTATTGCAATGGGAAATGCAAAAGATGAGATAAAAGAAATTTGCACCGCAACCACACTAACAAATGATAAAAATGGTGTAGCTCACGCTATTTACCTATACCTTGAAAATATCGTATTACAAAAATAACATGCTAATATGGTAGATTAATATCTTTATATGCATGACAATTGTGATTTTGAAAAGAAAAGCGGGCGAAAAAAAGGAAATTTGAGTTATATTTTTTGAATTTTTAAAAAATATAGGTAAATTTTCCGTATTAAAGAATCGTAAGCAATTAATAATGGAACTACAAAAGGAGATCCATCAGATGGCATGGATTTATTTGATCATTGCAGGATTATTAGAAATAGTGTGGGTTGTAGGCCTAAAATATTCACAAGGATTTACTGTACTAATCCCTAGTGTTTTAACGGTGGGAATCATTATTTTTAGTTTTTTCTTATTATCTAAAGCAATACATTCCATACCAATTGGAACTGGATATGCTATTTTTACAGGTTTAGGTACCATTGGAACTGCTGCAATTGGCGTCATTTTTTGGGGAGAACCCATCAATATGTTAAAAGTGTTCTTTATAATGTTAATGATTATTGGAATCATTGGATTGAAAGTTATACCAGAAGGTGTCAAGAGAAATGTACAGAGGTAGGTAAATAAAATGATGTCTTGGTTTTTACTTCTTATCGCCGGCTTAGCTGAGATAGGTAGTGTCATAAGCCTTAAGAAAGCTAATGGATTTACAAAATGGTTCCCTTCAATAACCTGTCTTTGTTTTGGAAGCTTAAGCTTTTATTTTCTTTCACTTTCCTTAAAAACACTCCCCATCGGGCCAGCATACGCAATTTGGACAGCCATTGGCTCTGTAGGAAGTGTACTATTTGGAATGATATTCTTCCAAGAATCTAGAGATAGGAAACGAATTGCTTTAATCATTTGCATTCTAATTGGAGCAATTGGTGTTAAAATAACCTCTGGACATTAAACCATTAGGACCCTCGAATTCCAATTTAAAAGGAGAAAAGTGATGAGTGCATTTCAGATAGATGGAAAAACAGTAGAAGATTTGAAAAATGAGCACCCTTTACTGAAAGAGTTAATAGCAACAAAGGAAATATTTTGGACAAATCCTAAATATGAGTTGTTTCAAAATGGAATGAAGAAAACAAAGCTAGATGAAGTAGATGTAAAAGGGGCGGAGGAGAGATTAAAACGATTTGCTCCTTACATTGCTAAAGTTTTTCCAGAAACAAGTAAGTCTAATGGAATTATAGAATCTCCAATAGTTAAAATTCCATCAATGAAACAACATTTAGAGCAAGTTCATGATCTTCAAATACCAGGAGAGTTTTTACTAAAATGTGACAGCCAGCTACCTATTTCAGGCTCTATAAAAGCAAGAGGTGGTATTTATGAAGTTCTAAAATATGCAGAAAAATTACTTCTAGAAAAAGAAATGATTACGATGAAAGATGATTATTCTTTAATTGATAATGAGGAATTCAGAAACTTCTTATCACAATACTCCATTGCAGTGGGATCAACTGGTAATTTAGGACTTAGCATTGGAATAATGAGTGCAAAAATGGGTTTTAGCGTAACAGTTCATATGTCTGCAGATGCAAAAAAATGGAAAAAAGATCTCCTTAGAACTAAAGGAGTAACCGTGATTGAATATAAAGAAGATTATAGTCAGGCAGTAGAAGAAGGGCGAAAGCACGCCAATAGTCAGCCAAACTGCTACTTCATTGATGATGAAAATTCTAGCGACTTATTTTTAGGTTATGCAGTGGCAGCTTCACGATTGCAAAGCCAACTAATCGACATGAACATAACTGTTGATGAAGACCATCCACTATTTGTATACCTGCCATGTGGAGTAGGGGGAGGTCCAGGTGGAGTGGCATTCGGTTTAAAATTAGCTTATCAAGATCATGTCCACTGTTTCTTTGCGGAACCGACCCATTCGCCTTGTATGTTACTTGGATTAGTAACGGGATTACATGATAAAGTTTCTGTTCAGGATATTGGTATAGACAACCTAACAGCGGCAGACGGGCTTGCAGTAGGAAGACCATCTGGTTTTGTTGGCCAAACAATGGAGCCATTTTTAAGTGGTTGTTATACGGTAAGTGATGATAATATGTATAAACTACTAAGTGCTATGATTGATTCAGAAAATATTCACCTTGAGCCATCTGCACTTACAAGTGTGTTTGGCCCAAGCCAATTACTTAAAGAAAAATCAGGACAAGAATATATCAAGGAACATAACTTAGAGGGCATATTGAAAAATGCCACACACATCATGTGGGCTACAGGCGGCAGTATGGTCCCTAAAGAAGTGATGGAAGAATATTATAAAAAGGGATTGGGTTGTTAAGATACACAATTAATTTTCTAGAGAGAAACAAGATACACATCTTTTATAAAAAGCATTACCTATATACATTTTCAAACATGACAAATTCAAAGTTCTTACTTAATAAACAAGGATAATGCCTCTATCAATGTCTAAATCCAAATACGCAAAATTATTAGACCCTAACAATATTATCATAATATGTTAGGGTCTTTATGTTTACTAATGTATATTAAACCGAATTTAGATAAAATTATCTCTAGATGGATTTTTTGATAAAAAGATATTATGAACTAAACAAAGCGGAGCATTTGTAGAATACATTAATTATTTTGATGTCACTCAAAAAATAAAATAGATAAAAATTGATAATAAAAAACTTATATATCTATCTATGTTGATGTGGAATTAGCGAAGACTCCTGCGGGAAAGCGAGACAGGTGAGACCCCGCAGTGAAGCACGGTACGGGCTTCCGAGGAGGCTCAACGCTCGCCCGCGGAAAGCGAAGCTAATTCCACATCATGCAAAATTAGAGATTAATAAATGTTCGTATATATATTATGAAATTGATTATATATATCTTTACAATTAAAAAAGTAGTTGGAAGGAAAGATATTCCCTCATCCAACTACTTCTTTATTTTTATTGCAAGCTAATTTTTATAAGTTTGGTTTTAAACCCGTATTTGCTTTAACTTCAACTTCAGCATATTTTTTAGCATCTGCTTTTTGGCCAACAAGTGAACCAATCCAACCTGCTAAGAAACCAAGTGGTACAGAAACAATTGCAGGATTTGTAAGAGGGAATAATGGTGTACCTGTTAGAATTGCGGCACCATCTGGATTCCAAATGTTAGGACTTAATGATACAAGTACTAAAGCAGAAACTAAACCTGTTACCATTGCAGAAACTGCACCAGTTGTATTGAATTTTTTGTAATAGATTGTGTAAATGATAACTGGTAAGTTCGCACTTGCTGCGATACAGAATGCAAGTGATACTAAGAACGCTACGTTTAAAGTTTGTGCACCTAAAGCAAGTATGATAGAGAATACTGCTACACCGATTGATGCAAAGCGAGCAGCTTTCATTTGTTGCTTTTCAGTAACATTGCCTTTTTTAATGATTTGTCCATAAATATCATGAGCGAATGCAGATGCACCTGATAGTACTAAACCTGCTACTACTGCAAGAATTGTTGCGAATGCAACAGCACAAACAAATGACATTAGTAAGTCGCCACCTAAAGCTTCAGCAAGTAGGGGAGCAGCCATGTTACCAGCAGGGTTTGCTGCTATAATTTTCTCAGCTCCAACAAATTTTGCTGCACCGAATCCTAAGAAAATAGTTAAGATATAGAAGATACCTACAATCCAAGTTGCAGTAACTACTGAACTACGTGCTGTTTTTGCATCTTTTACTGTGAAGAAACGCATTAAGATATGAGGAAGACCTGCAGTACCCAAAACTAATGCGATCATCATTGATAAAGTATCAACACCATTTGAATATTTTACGCCAGCATTCAAGTATGCTTCTCCATGAGGAGTTGCTGTTTTAACCGATGAGAACATTTCTAAAATATTGAAATTGAATTTCATTAATACAAGGAATGAGATAATGACAGTACCAATCATTAATAACACAGCTTTAATAATTTGTACCCAACTTGTTGCAGCCATACCACCCCAAAGAACATAGATTGTCATCATGATACCAACAAGTAAAACTGCTACCCAATAATCAATACCTAATAATAATTGAATAAGTGCGCCTGCACCAACTAACTGTGCAATCATGTAGAACAATACAATTACAATTGTGCTAACTGCTGCTGTCCCACGAACTTTTTTCTGATCAAAACGTGCAGTAATCATATCTGCTAAAGTATAACGTCCAAGATTTCGTAATGGTTCAGCCACAATATATAAAACTACTAAGTAAGCAACTAAATAACCAATACTATAGAAGAAACCATCAAATCCAAATAGAGCAATTGCACCAGCAATACCTAAGAATGAGGCTGCTGATAGATAGTCACCTGCAATGGCAATACCATTTTGCCAACCTGTAAGTCCACCACCTGCAGTATAGAATTCACTTGCAGAATTAGTTCGTTTAGAAGCAATATAAGTTACAACTAATGTTAAACCTACGATTGCTAGGAAGAATATGATTCCAACTGTGCTCATTAATAACCACCATCCTTAGCCTTTTCAATGATTTTATTTGCATCTTCATCAAATGAAGCTGCTTTTTTAACATACGTCATACATAAAATCCATGTCATGATGAATAGACCTAACGAATAAATCCATACCCATGTAATATCCCCAATTGCTTTCCCATCCAAAACTGAAGTAAAAGAAGTTAAAATAGGAAGTAAAATATAAAGTCCTAAAAATAAAATGGAAATAGGTAATATAAATCCGGTTTTCTTCTTTACAAGCGCTTTGAATTCAGAACTTTCTGAAATCGATACATACTCTTCAGGAGTATAATCTTTTTTAGTTCCTTTCCCCGATTGCCTTGTAGCTTTCTCTTGTCCCAAAGCATGATCTTTTTGTAACGTATTTGATAGATCTTGACTCATATCAAATCCCCCTTTGTTTATTCGTGACTTTGGAAGTGCTTCCAAATCCTTAAAATAATAATATTCAAATTTGACGAAAATAGCAACATTTTTTTTAGAAAAAATAATTATTTTTCTATTTTAAGTATAATATTTTCTCCTTAAAGTAAATAAATCCACCATCCTAATAATAAAGGATGGTGGATTTATTGAGGTTTATCACAATATTTGATATTTTTTGTTTGTATTAATAAGTAAATTGTATTACAAATAAAGTTAAAAAGCAATTTATCGTTTAATCGAGAAGAAATCTATTGTATTACAGATTGTTTTTCTTCGATTGTTGATGAATTAGTTGAGCGTATTGTACTGGTTGACCATTTGAAAATGATAATACCTAATGCAGTCAATCCTTCTGCAATTGGAAATGCTAGCCAGATACATTTACTATTGAACATTGAAGGTAAAATATAAAGTAAAGGTAAAAAAATCACTAAACTTCTCATGACAATTATAATCATGGATAGCTTTATTTTTTTAACTGCTTGATAGAATTCTGCTTGAATTAAATTAAAACTCATAAATAGATATCCAATAAAGAATAAGTAAATACCGTTTTTGGTGTATTCTATTACATCTGGTTCCGTTATACCAAATAATGCGATTAATTGATCTGCAAAAAACCAACCTATTAATAAAATTAATACACCAAAAATCATCCCAGTTTTAATCCCTAAATTTAATACTTGTTTAATTCGTTCTTTTAAACGTGCACCAAAGTTAAAGCTCACAATCGGTTGAATGGCTGCACCTACACCAATGAAAATCATAATGAAAACCGCATGTAAATAGTTTACAATTGCATAAGAAGAGACACCGATTTCACCAACAAAGTGACTAAATGCAATATTATAACCTATAACAACAATCGCTGTTGATCCTTCGGTTATAAAACTTGGAGAACCTATTTTAAGTATTTCTGAACAGGTAGCCATGTTAAAATGTAAGTGAGTAAATTTCAAATTACTCTTTTTGTTAATTAAATGATAGAGAAGTACAAGTAGTCCTACAACTGTTGATAAAGCAGTTGCATAAGCAGCACCTTTCACACCCATATTCATTTTAAAAATGAATATATAATTAAGGATAATATTTAGTACTGAGGTAGTGATTAATGCTATCATGGCTAATTTTGGATTACCATCATTTCGCACAAAAATACTTAAGATATTTTCTAATACATAAACAAGACCAAAAAGTAAGATGACATGTAAATAATCTTCTACATATGGAAGGACTTTTGGACTTGCACCAAACAAATTAGCAATCTGTTCTTGCTTCCATAAACAAAGTACAACCAAAATACTAACAATTGAAACTGTCATCATAACACTCTGTGTAAAGATTGATCTTGCTTTGTCAACATTGTTTTTTCCCATTTCGATTGAATATAAAGTTGCACCACCAATTCCAATCCATAAAGATATGGAAAGTAAAATGGAGAAAATCGGTACTGCAATATTAACACCTGCAAGCGCTAAAGCTCCAACACCGTTGCTAACAAATATTCCGTCCACCAAAATATTGATAGCCATTAAGACCATGCCTAATAAAGATGGAAATAAATACGATAAAAATAATTTGTGAATGGGGGTTTCCTGTAATTTTAATGTGGTTTCACTCATAATATTCTCCTTTTCGGAGCAACACGACCTTTCTTTTACATACAATTTATGTTCTAATTAAATTCTATAGTATATGGTTACCGTATAGTCAACAAAGATACTGCCAATATTTTAAATTAATTTTGAGGTGTAAAATGACACAGCCAATGCATAAATTTTTTACAACGGGTGAATTTGCCAAAATATGCCACGTTAAGAAACAAACATTGTTTCATTATGATGATATCGGTTTGCTTCAGCCCGAGATCAAAAAGGATAATGGTTATCGATACTATTCTTATCAGCAATACGAAGTTTTCATTGTCATTGAATTAATGAAGGATCTGAATATGCCTTTAAAAGAAATCCGTAATTTTTTAAGTAATAAAACGCCTGAAGAAGCTGTTCAATTATTGCAAAATCAATTGACACAAATTGAAAATAAAATTAAGAAATTGAATCATACAAAGACAATAGTCAAAACAAAAATGGAAAAGATTCAGAGCGCAATGAATATTGATATTGAAGGTATTACAGTGGAAGACTTAGAACAAAGTGTTCTGCTCATAAGTAATAATATATTGGACGTTTCAGACAAGGACTATTTAAATACAGTTTCAGATTTCATCGATTTGTGTAACAGAAATGAGTTATATACCGGCCATCCAATTGGTGCCATTCTTTCAAAAGAAGAAATGATTAAAAAACAATTTGGTAATTATAGTTATCTTTATACAATGATGCCACAAGATTTCTTCAGTCCTTCAACGATTGAGCAGCCTGCTGGAAAATATGTAATTGGATTTCATAAAGGGGATGATGAAAATATAGCATCATCATACATGCGAATTTTTGAATTCATTGAGCAGCAAAATTTAAAAATGAAAGATTTTTCATATGAAGAGTTTATATTTGATGAAATTTCAGTAAATGGGGAAGAGAATTACGTAACGAAAATAATGATTCAAGTGGAAAATGAAGAATCGTAAAAGTTTTTCAAGATTATCTTCTTTGAACACAATAAACGCTCGATATCATAGATAATTTCTGTTATTTTTAGAATTCCTTAAATAATGACATTTTGAGCGGTTTGCAATATAGTTATTCGTTAAAACGCGAAATTTAAATTACAAAAAATTGAAATGAAATAGGGGATTGGATTCTACAATTAGAATTTGATCCTTTTTTGTTTGGAACTAAGTATTATTTTTAAAAAGGTTCCCAAATGTATATTTGGGAACCTTTTTTATGCTAAAATAATAGTAATTGAGGTGGATATACGTATGAATCAACAAAAGCCAAAAATTTTACGTGATTTTCTTATTTATTTAACAGCAATCAAAGGTAAATCAAAACGCACAAGAGATGAGTATGATTATGATTTATCACTATTTTTCAAATTCAGCATTGCCGTTCAACAAGATTTAGATTTTGAACATATAGATACGATTGATATTCATGAAATTAATCAAAACTTTTTCAGAGAGATCTCATTAGAAGATATGTATTTGTTCTTGGAGTATTGTGAGGAACGAAGAAACAACTCCGCTTACACAAGAGCTCGAAAAGTCGCAACTTTAAAATCCTTTTTTAAATACTTAAAATCAAAACGACATATAATAGAAGAAAACCCTGCAGAAGATCTAGAAACACCAAAAGTAAGTAAAAGACAACCTATATATTTGAGTTTTGATGAAGCAAAGACTTTTATGACTGGTATTCAATCAAAAACTCATCACGATCGAGATTATTGCATGATGACCTTTTTCTTAAATCTAGGTATTCGCGTTAGTGAACTGTGTAATTTAAATTTAGATTCGATTCAAGAACGTTTTATGACTGTAAGGGGTAAAGGGGATAAAGAAAGAACCGTTTATCTAAATGATGCTTGTATGGCTACTTTAAAAGTGTATTTGGATAATGAAAGACCCCATATCAAGGATTCTGTTAATCACCAAGCATTATTCCTTTCTCAAAAAGGGACTCGGTTGACAAGACAGCGAGTAGCTAAAATCGTCAAGCAAATCAATCATACATCTGGTTTAGATAAGAAGAAATTATCTCCACACAAACTTAGACACACATCAGCAACTATGATGTATAAAAGTGGAGCGGATATTCGAAGCCTTCAACAAATACTAGGACATTCTAATGTATCGACAACGCAAATTTATACGCATGTCGAAGATAAAGAAATCCAACGCGTAATTGAAAATAATCCGTTTAATATTTAGTTTATAAATAACATTATTATGTAAACTAATTTAATATAATAATAATTTGCAAAATGTAGAAGTACTTTTTCGGAGCTACGTAAGGCTACCAAGTGAACTTAAAATAGGCTGTTCTTATTAAAAGAGCATGCCTATTTTTATATTCTATTATCGTTGAACTGCTGTTAGGAGAATAGGTATTGCAAAGAACATGATTGCATTACAATGACGTTTGTGGAAATTCCAATCCACAGCTGCTAAAAAGATTTAATAAGTATAAAGCTTAACCTTTTGACTAAATAATAAAAAGGCCACTAATTTACTTGATAATAGGAGAATAAAACTAATACCATTATGTCAAAAATAATTGACTGGACACCAAATAGTGTCATATAATAAAGGCACCAATTGGTGTCCGATTAATAAGGGGAGGGTGATTTTGAACGATAATAATCAAGAACGTGATGTTTATGTAGCCATTGCTGACCCAACAAGACGTAAATTGCTACGTTTGTTGGCAGATGCGGATGAGTTACCTCTTCACGAATTAACTTCTCAATTTCAAATGGGGCGTACAGCAGTTTCTAAACATTTGGCTATCCTTAAAGATGCTGATCTCGTAATTGCTCGAAGGGTTGGTAGAGAAACAAGGTATCGGTTGAATGCCAATCCACTAAAAGAAATTCAAGATTGGGTATCTTTTTACGAAGGATTCTGGAAACAAAGAATTGCTAAATTAAATCTTTTATTGGAGGAAGAAAAATGAAACCAGATGTATCATTAGATTTTCAATTTACAAGTTCAATTGAGCAGGTGTGGAACGCTTTAACAGATTCGGATACTCTTGCGAAATGGATATGGGAAAATGATTTTAAACCAGTCGTTGGACATAAATGTCAATTTCGGGCAAAGCCTTCCGAATGGTGGGATGGAATTGTAAATTGTGAGGTGCTAGTAGTAGACGAACCTCATACATTATCTTACACTTGGGTAAGTGCCGGAGAAAGCACTACTGTTACATGGACTTTGACAGAAGGTTCAGATGGAAATATCCATCTACATCTCGACCAAACTGGATTTAGCGAAGAAACAAAAGCCCGCGAAGGAGCTATCGAGGGAGCTAAATATGGTTGGACGAATATGGGTAATCAGCTCGAAAAAGTGTTAGCATAAATGGAAAAATAATTTCTTCATTCTCTAGGATGTTTGCCTTATAAGACCAACAATTTGAGTGGATCCTTTCTATAGATCAATCAAGTAGAGATTGATAAAAATTGTTTAAAACAAATTAACAATTCTTCAACAATAGGGCGCTTTTCCGGTACATGGAAAGCGTCATTTTTAATGAAATAAAGGATTAGTACTAATATCAAGTATTGTATTTTATCAAACGGTTGTAGAATCATTGAGTCTATTGATTTGAAAAAACACAATAAATCCAACTAAAGTTTTACTAATATGGCAATATTATTTTTAGAGAACGGAAAGGATATACTATGAAAATAAATCAATTAATTTCGAACAATATTAACAAATTAGATACAGTTCTACCAGTAGATAAATCGTTAGGAGTTGCTGGTTTGTCTGGATCTGGTAAAACAACTTTTTGTCAAACAATTGGTGAAGAATCCAAGAAGCGTCTCATTTCCTTATTGCCAAAGGCTGAATATCAGTATTTATTTCCTGCTATTATGGACACCAATTTCAGTGCCATCAAGATGGAAGAAATGCCTCTAGTACTTTTTCTCGGAAAATCATCAATTTCTTCCAATCCACGTTCAACAATTGGCACACATACGGGAGTGTTTACAGATATTCGTGTTACTCTTGCCGAAAAATATGGCCTTTCTCCGGAAGTTTTTTCGTTTAATAATCCATTAGGCTGGTGTCCGGGTTGTAAAGGGCGCGGAACAACAAAAAATGTCGAATGTAAAAAGTGTAAAGGGAAACGCTATAATCAAGAAGTTGAGCAGTATAAAATTGAATTATTTGATAATGCACAGGATATTACTGATATCAACGACTTAAGCATTGAAGCCATTTTGTCACTAGCAGAAGTTTTAAATATTAGTGAAGGTAAACAACATATTCTAAAGAATATGATCAATATGAATATTGGTTACTTAACATTAAATCGTATTATGGGTACATTGTCAGGTGGAGAATTAACACGACTTTACTTAGCAGAATTTATGGCAACAAGTGAAAATACGGTTATTATCATTGATGAAATCTCCGTGGGTCTTGATCACCAAACACTATTGAAAATATTAGAACAGATAAAACAATTGGGGAATAAGAATCAAATTTGGCTCATTGACCATTCTGACACGGTGTTAGACACAGCGGATGAGCCATTGTTCTTTGGACCTGGTAGTGGTAAATACGGCGGGAAAATTGTTGAAGAATCACCACGTCCAAAACCAATCACTTGGGAAAGAAATCAGGTACTAACAACTGAATACTACCAATTTCAAGACCTTTACTGTCGTAATATTCAAATGGCTGAAATTCAGATTCCAAAAAATAGGCTTGTAACTTTTACGGGTGAATCTGGATGTGGTAAATCTACACTTGTTAATGATTGTATGGCCAAAGATTTTCTGAAGAGATATCCAAAAGATAAACTAGTAATGGTTGGTCAAGATCGAAACCAATCCATTACCAGTCGGTCAACAGTAGCGACTTTTCTTGATATTAAAAAGAAAGTCACAAAATATAGTGAAGATATTGATGATATTTTTCATCGCTCGATTGAAGATATTATTGATGAACTCCCAGAAGAAGACATCGTTCATAAACGTTTAAGCTTATTAATCAAACTTGGCCTTGGTTATCTGACGTTGGAAAGAAAAACACAGTCTTTATCGACTGGTGAATTTCAATGTGTCCATTTAGTTTCAGAGCTTTTTTCCAACTCAAGAAACCCACATACGCTTTTTATTTTTGACGAGCCATCAAAAGGTTTATCACAAAATATATTAAATCAATTCATTGATAGTATCAGGGGCATTCTACAGGATGAATCTGTCTCGATGATCATGATTGAACATAATTCTTATATGCTAGAAAACTCTGATTTTATCGTTGATTTTGGCAAAAGACAGCTTACACCTGTGGAGCAACTTGATGTTGTCAGTCATGATGATTATTATCGTCAACAACCTCTTACTGATAGAGCTGTTCCAGTGCAAATTCCTTCAACGATTAATCAGCAAAATGGCATTCACTATTTAAAAGAAAATCATATTGCCTATTTTAAAAATGCAGAAAACGTTTATAAAGGTGGTATCTTAAAAAGTTTATCATCAATGGCTCGATTGATTTACGGTGAATACGAATCTGAAACCATTGCACCCGTCATCGCCATTGACCTCGAACGGCACTTGTATAGTCAATATAGTTTTCTCTATGAAATTGGTGGCTTGATCAACCATATTGTCGCAGCTCATCCAACCAATAAAGATACAAATAGCTTTGATTTCTATAATCAAGAAAATCATTGCCCATACTGTTCTGGTCGCCGGGTAATTGAAAAATTTGATATTGATGTTGTTATTCAGGATAAAACCGTACCTTTCTGGGATGGCTTATTACATGGGGAGGTAATGGAGGTATTAAAACACTATCAATATTCGAAATTACAATTTCTTTTTGATGAGATTAAGAATGAACTTGGTCAAGATATTAGTAAAAGCTACAATGAGATGACAGAAGCAGAGAAGCATACCTTTTTATATGGGTATTGGGAGACGTCATTCTATGATAAAGCAGGCAAGACACGGAGAACATGGGATGGTTTTAATAAAATCATTGGGATGTATATGGTCATTGCGAAATCGGTTATTAAAGAGCATATAAAAGAATCCAAAGAAATGATTACCTGTCCAATCTGTAGAGGAACCGTGTTAAATCATCATAAAAAGCTAACATTTGGCAACAAGGATATTCGTGAGATTATTCAACAGCCTCTAGATCAAGTCATGAAAATCGTTGGGAAGTTACCGGTACTAGAAAAAATGAAAGCCATAGTCGGTGGCAATATGGTTTTAACGGAAGATGTCTCTTTGTTACCTAGGGAAACACAAGTTGCGCTGAAAATGCTTGAACTAGAGCTAGCAAGCTTTGCCCACTATGAAATCGTTTTACAAAATGCCCTTCCATTCTGGGACAGTATTAGTGGCAATATTGAATCGATCTGTATGACTAATCGAATTACTATATGTGATTTTGACAATATCACAGAAACGAGAGAAACCATCATTGATAAGTATTTCACTAATGGAAAATACAAAAAACTGACTTATGTTTATGAAGCGTTGGGTTACAAAAAAATTGTCACCCAAATTAATAAGATTAAAAAAAGTCAGCCATGCCCATTCTGCAACGGGAAGAAAGTCATTTCAGAAGATAATATCCATGATGGCGTGTATAAATTATCCGTACCATGTGTTAGTTGCTATGCAAGTGGCATCAATGATGAAGGGCAAAAGGAAATCGTCGAAGGCATAGACGTGCATACATGGCTTACTGGCAAAGTAAGTGATGTTGTAACTGAAAGCTTAAATCTTGCAGCAGTTGCAGATATTCCAATTTTCAATCGTATTCGTGAGTTGAATAAACAAGAAATGATGGCGATTTACCAATTCCTTGAGGAAAATAATTAAATTAGAATTATTAAAACAAGTGATATTTAAGTATAGAGAGCTGTCATTCAATGAAGAAAACTCATTTGCTAAGGTAAATTGCAAATGAGTTTTTATGTTATTTTGAAGAAGTCATTGTTGTTTAAAAGAATAATAGAGTGTAAATCTAGATAGACGAAAGAACGGAGAAAATCAACCTACTATCATAGCACGCCAAACAAAATAAAAGACTTTATGAATGATTTCAATCAATTGTTATAAAAATTAATAGAGGAACGGACAAGCCCACTTTTTCTATTTTAATTTGCAGGAAGATGGAGTTTTAATTTGGAATCCCTATTAATACAAAATAATTATATTATGTTAACTAGATATAATAGATTCTCTAAAGGATATAATGTTTGTATTTTTTAACTAGAGAAGATTTTAGGAAATTGATTCAAACGAATTTAATATAACTATATTCTCGTGATAAAAATCTTGATGTTTTTCTATTCCTCTATCTACACACCAACCGATTGAAGCCATAGCGTTATAGAGAGTATAAAATGGTTGGAACAGTTCCAATTCGATCATTGGGCGAATGCTTTCATAACCTACTATGTAGCCTTCTTTCGTTGAAGGAAATACATTCCATACTTCTTGCTGCATTTTGACAAAATCAATTTCTGTTGAGGCAAATTTGGATGTTTCAAAATCAATGATGCCACTTATGTGATGATCTTCAATGATTAGATTGGCCAATCTGAAATCAAAATGTACAACACAAGGGCCATCAGGGGACGGCAAACTATTGAACAATTGATTGAAATGCTGATGAGCCAAATCACTTTGTTTTATATTTAGAAACGGTTGTGATTTTTCCAGTGCAATAACGAATTTTTCTTTTATATAGCTACGCCAATCATTATTTTTAAGTTTTTGAAAACCTTCCTCAGTTCTGTAACCATAATGTTGTGAAGTGTGAGAATGCATTAGCGCATGATATTTTCCGATTTCAAAAGCTAATGTAGAATCTATTTTCCCTGTTGCAGGTTTTCCAGGTAATTCAGATAACAGTAGGGCACCATTGAAATCAGCTTCACTTGGTAAAAAGTCTAGAATTTTAGGAACAGGCAGATTACCCTGAAGTAGGGTCAACATATCATGTTCACGCCATAACTTGTCTTTGTTATATGGGATTATCAAATAGGCATTTTCTCCATTTTTTAAATGTAGCAAAAACACTTCAGATCCATATGAGTTTTGTGGTATTTCATAAGACTCAATTTGTAATTTCATTTTATTTACTACTTCGTTTAAAGAACTAATAATTATCACTCCTCTAACACCGTATTGTCTTAATGAATATTGTATATTATTTCAATTAATTGAATCAATTTCATAATTCAAAAATTTGATAAAATACAAGAACATTAAATGTGCCTTTGTTTTATGCCATATCTATTAGAACATTGTCTATGCAGCGGAAGATGGCGAGTCCTCGAAAATGCATTCGCATTTCCTTCGTGCGATGTTAATTCAGGGAGGTACATTCAAAGTCCTGCGGGAAAGCGAGACAGGTGAGACCCCGCAGTGAAAATTCTTTTTGCTCTGCAAAAGCAAAAAGAATTTTCTGCGACGAAGCTAGCGTAGCTATGCAGGAGCAAAGGCTTCCGAGGAGGCTCAACGATCGCTTAGCACGGCGCCATCTGGAGCGGTATACTAAGTATAAAATTAATTTAATGAGGTAATAATTTTGAAACGATTTTGAAGATAGATAATTTTATTATGTAAACTAAGTGCTTTTAGTGATTATTCTTTTTCATTGACACTTTCCTTTTCTTTATCAAAAAAGTAAAATAGTAAAGTATTCGAATTGATTGAAGGGGAGTAAATATGAAAGATAAGCGTTTTAAAACAGCTCATCGCGAAGCCTTAATCGGTGTTGCATTAGTTATTATCAACTTTGCAATCTGGTTTGGATTTGCATATGGGCTTGGCTCAGGGGATCCGAAAGAGTATACATATGTTTTCGGCTTTCCAGCATGGTTCTTTTATAGCTGTATAGCTGGAACAATTTTTATGATTGTATTAATCTATGTTGTCATCAAATTCTTCTTTAAGGATGTACCGTTTGATGAAGAAGAGGATGGTGAAGATCGATGATGAATTGGCAAGTTATTATTCCACTTGTTATTTTTCTTGTTATCATCTTTTTAATTGGATTTTGGGCGAATAAGCATGTTATGCAGTCTGATTCTTTCTTACAAGAATATTTCCTTGGTGGTCGAGAGATGGGCGGCTTCTTGCTTGCGATGACGATGATGGCTACATATGGAAGTGCCTCTAGTTTTATTGGTGGCCCAGGGGTTGCATATAATACCGGTCTAGGATGGGTGCTATTATCAATGGCGCAATTACCTGCAGGGTATTTTGTTTTGATGATATTAGGTAAAAAATTTGCAATTATTGCACGAAAATATAAAACGATTACATTGATCGACTTTTTAAGAGAACGCTATCATAGTAATGTGGTTGTTATCGTTTCTGCAATTAGTATTATTATCTTTTTGTTTTCTTCAATGGCAGCACAATGGATTGGTGGCGCCCGATTAATCGAGTCATTGACAGGATTACATTATTCTACTGCACTATTTATCTTCGCGACTGTTGTACTTGTTTATGTTATTATCGGTGGCTTCCGAGCAGTAGCTTTGACAGACGCTGTGCAAGGTTCTGTCATGTTAGTAGGTAGTATCATCTTGCTAGTAGGTACAATTATAGCTGGTGGTGGCATTTCAAATATTATGTCCGACCTAGTAGCTGAAAATCCAAAACTTGTTTCACCTTTTGGAGCAGATGGAAGCTTAACACCGTTGTATGTATCTACATTTTGGATTTTAATTGGGATTGGTGTAATTGGTTTACCACAAATTGCAGTACGAGCAATGGCATACAAAAATTCTAAAAGTATGCATACAGCAATTATAATTGGAACAATTGCAATTGGTACCGTGATGTTCGGTATGCATTTAACGGGGGTATTAGCACACCCTGTGTTACCAGGTATTGAAATTGGTGATAAAGTTATGCCACTTCTAACACTTAAAGTACTGCCTCCGCTTTTAGCTGGTATCGTATTAGCTGCTCCAATGGCTGCTATTATGTCAACGGTAAATGCATTGTTAATGCTTGTGAGCTCAACAATTGTAAAAGACATTTACTTAAACTTTATCAAACCTAAGGCAACAGATAATGAAATTAAGAAAATTAGTTTCATTGTCACTGCAGTTATCGGTATTGCAGTCATTATCGTTGCTTTAAGACCACCAGATTTACTCGTGTGGCTGAACCTATTTTCATTTGGTGGCTTAGAATCTGTATTTGTATGGCCTGTTATTTTCGGTCTATATTGGAAAAAAGGCAATAAATACGGGGCAATTACATCGATGATTGTAGGCTTAACTAGTTATATTTTGATTAATCAGTATTGGCCGAATGTATTTGGAATGCATACAGTGACATTACCAATCTTATTATCGCTAATTAGTTATGTGATCATTAGTCTAATAACACATCGAAAATTTAAAGATTTTGAACATATTATATAAAGTAAAACCCAAACTTCTGTATTATAGGAGTTTGGGTTTTATTTATTGAAGTTAAATCTATTATATTTTCTTTACGAAAATGAAACATAAACTTCACCTTTTATGTTCATGAATGCAAGTTATTTTTAAGCCTCCTTCTCTAAAGATTTTACCATTCTTACTAACCAATACAACAATATCCAAGGGAGAATAAACTTTGTCGCCCATTCGATTACACTAAATAGTACGAAATATTGAATTCCGCAAAAATATAGAATAAGTTCAAATAAAACAAACAACACAACACCAATTATTAAATTTCTTATTTTAATCACCTCCATTAAGATTAGATTATACTGAAAATTAAAAGTTCCTTTTACATAACTATAGAAAAGATTCCCACTTTTTTGCAATTATTTTTAAATTGTTTTCTGACAATTCAGTTGACAGAATTTTATATCTGTTATATATTAATAACAACAAATAAATTTGTTATATAACAGGAGGAGATTTCATTGGATATGTATCGAGACGGTTATGAACGATATTGTAGCGCTTGTGAAGAATTTGGATTAGAATCGAGAGACTTTTACTTTTTTATTAACAATTTGACGGAAGAACAACTCAATGCATTCAAGGAGCATTCAAAAAGGAGCGAAGAATTAAATGCCTGATGTCGTCGCGAGTCACTTATAAAACCCCTACTAATCAAATTAATGATTGGTAGGGGTTTTATTGCGTTTACATCAATATCTATTTAAAAAGTGAAATAAGATTCATGTTGTGTAGTAATAATAATCTTGTAAACCAACACTTATTCAATAAAGTTATTTGTTGCTTTAGTTTATAACTTGTTCTTTAACAAGATTATTCACAGCTTTTATTTCTGAAACTAAGACAGATTATAAAGTTGTTTAATTCTTAGTGGAACTAATGCTATTTTTTAAATCAATAAGAATTCACGAATTCACTTGATGACTTGTTAAAAATACTTTTCCTTCGGTTATTTTAGAAGATTCGATTACATCAATAGCCTCTTTTACATTTAATAAGTCGTATTGAAAATCAGCCATCATCAAACTTAATTTTTTATCATTTATCAACCTTATCAGACAATTAAAAGTCTCTTGCCATATATGTGCTGATACATTTTTGTTCCAATGCCTTAAATGAAACATATTAGCATTCACTTTTGCTTTAGTTACAATGTCCTTCCAATTTACTTGTATCCCAGATAAAAGACCAATCGTTAGAAAATTGCCATTAGGATGTAAACAAAAAGCTATTTCATTACCATCAGAACCCCCAACAGCGTCAATAGCAGCATCAGCACCAATTCCATTCGTTAATTCCATAACCGTTTCATTTAGACGACTTTTAGATGTATCAATCACATAATAAGCTCCAAGATGAAGTAAATCCTCGGTATACTTATTATTTCTAGTAACTGCAATCAATCGAAATCCTAAAACTTTTGATAATTGAGCAAAAATGCGGCCAATAGAAGAACCACATGCATTAACCAATAAAACATCATTTGGTTTTAATTTTAAAACTTCCGTACAAACCACCCATGCTGTAATTGGATTGATATACATTTGAGAGGCTGTAAAATTATCAATAGAATCAGGTATTGGAACTGCAAATTCTGCTGACGTTTTAACAAACTCTTGCCATGTACCTTCCCCACGCAAAGGTAAAACACGTTTACCGATAAGATGTTGAGAAACTAATGGTCCCACATCTTCGACTATACCAACTCCTTCATAACCAGGTATATTTGGTAAGGAAATCCGATGAGAATAAGATCCTCTAATCGGTATTAAGTCAGAAGGATTAATAGGACGAGCTAGCATTCGAACAAGGACCTCATTATCTTTTGGTAGCTCGATGCTTTTAGATTCAACTCTTAATACATCTTTTGGGCTACCGAATTCGTAGAATTTAATACATTTTGCATTCAAAACTATAAGTCTCCTTAGTATATAAATTAGATTTATTTAAGTATGCTCCTTCATAATGGAATAACATGACTGACGTTTTAAACAACTTTATTATTTATTAAACAATTTTAATGTAATTTAAAGAACTTTATTTAAATACCTCACATCTTTATGCAGAATGGTGAAAAATTATCACGAATAAAAATAAAATATGGACACTTAGAAAAATAGTAGAAAAATACTGTTTTTTATGTTGAAATACATTTAAACGGTCTTTTTTCTATTATTTAGGGCATAATATAATATAAAACATCGTTTTATTATACTAGTATAAGTTTAAACTAATCTTTTAGATAGAAAAGGAGAGTGATTTCTTGATCAATTGGCAAATATTTATGAATTTAAAGATAAAAATATTATCATTCATATGTGTAACTAGTTGCTGTTTCATCTTACAAATACCTAGTGTAGATGCAAAAAAATCTACTGAATTAACCACAGATATGATGATTTCCTACAAAAATGATGCAGGAAAAAAGTATATTTTAAAGAATGTTACAAAGGTTGAGAAAGTATTAAATAACGTAGAAATGGTCAGAGCTTCTATCACAAAACAGCAATATGACCAATTAATAAATAATAAAAATATCGAATTTATCAATCAAAGCACAAAGAAAATGCTAGTATCAACTGAATCGGTAGTGAATACTGGTGGTCAAATTCCCGCATTTAAATCATACTGGAATTTAGATTATGTAAAAGCTCCAACTTATTGGAAAAACGCCTATCAAGGGAATGGTGTCAAAGTTGCGGTAATCGATACTGGAGTAAATGCTATTCCTGATTTAACAAATGTAGTGAAACGAGTATCTTTTGTTAAAGATAACCCAAATACAAAAAACATCGATGAATCAGATGAATGGGATCGAGGTAATTATGGTGAAGGCCATGGCACAAGCGTTGCAGCTGTTCTTGGGGCACAAATAGGCGGAGCAACATTTGATAATTCAATTTCGGATGTAATAGGCGTTGCTCCTAATGTTCAGATTTATTCTTTAAAATATGCTGATGGGACAAGGGATGGGCGTATTGCAGAAGTGATTGAAGCAATCAACTGGTCAATTAAACATAAAATGGATCTTATTAATATCTCGTCTAGTATTTACGAAGATGATGCTTCATTAAAAAAAGCAGTAGATCAAGCTGTTAAAGCAGGGATTATTATTGTCGCCTCTGCAGGCAATGATGGAAATTCAAATAAGCCGACTTATCCTGCACGATACAGTAATGTCATTGCTGTTTCATCTATAGGAAAAAACAAATTATGTAGTAGCTTCTCAAACACAGGTACTTCTATTGACTTTGCAGCGCCTGGTGATTACGTACCTACAATTAATAGTAAAGGGGAGCTATTTCATGCTTCAGGAACATCTTTTGCTGCTCCTCATGTAACTGGTCTACTCGCAATTTTAAAAGAAAGATATCCGTATAGTACATCAAGTGAAATTATTCAAAAACTGAGAAGTAGCGCCTTAGATTTAGGTACCAAAGGTAAGGATGATAAATACGGTTATGGACTAGCTCAATTACCTAAGTTTTCTATGGCAAAACCGAATGAGTTGAAAAGCGTTACCATATCTAAGATAAAAGATCATAATGCAACAATCTCTTTTAAGCTTCCAGTGGATACCTCTTTCAACAAAGTAGCGATTATTATCAATGATAAAACAATAAAATATACGACTCATTCGACATATACATTAAAGAATTTAGATTCTGATAGAGCATACAAAGTTATATTAAAAGTCATCAATAAAAACGGAGATAGTTCAGATGGAGTTCAACAATCTTTTCGAACATTAGAGGATATAACATCTCCAGCTGATATCGATGAATTAAAAATTAAAAACCTTAAAATAGATTCATTCAATCTATCATGGATTAATCCAATTGATGAAGATTTTAATGGAACACAAGTGTATCTTAACGATCAACTTGTAGAAACTACAAATAGTGAAGAATATTCATTTAATAATCTAAAACCAGATTCAGATTATCGATTGAAATTAATCACTGAAGATACCTCAGGGAATATATCTGAAGGTGTAGAATCTACCATTCATACACCGGTAGCAAAAAAGATAACAACACCAACTGTAGAAACTGTTACAACAAGCAGCCATACCATTTCCGGGAAAGCAACACATAATTCAAATATAGTAATTAAAAACGGTTCAAAAACGGTTGTTAAAGGACTTTCTAGTAAAGATGGTAAATTCCATCTAGATCTTCCATTTCAAGCTGTAGGTACAATCTTGAAAGTGACTGCAGAAGATTCAATAGGGAATATCAGTAAAGCTAAGGATGTAACTGTTAAACAATCTAAAACAACAGCACAACCAATTGTGGGCCAAGTTTATACAACAACAAAATATATCCGTGGGAAAGCAGAGCTTTCTTCTAAAGTCTCCGTTTATCGAGGCAAAACTTTATTAGTTTCCGATCAAGTAGATTCAAAAGGTCACTTTTTCTTATTTATGGGTAACCAACAGCGAGGTACGATCTTAACTGTTTATGTTACAAATAAACAAGGTGTGAAGAGTATACCCCTGAAAATTACAGTTAAATAATACTATTTGGGGAGTCTTATCGACAAAAAGTTGAAAACATACCCTAAGCAAATTTCAAGATAAAAAAGCCGAAGATCCTTACACTAAGGAAGCTTCGGCTTTTATGATTATTTGATATAGGACGAAGTGAATGTAAAATTGTTACAGCTAATGGAATTTATTTAATAAAAATAGAGAAAAGAAATAATGAAGAAAAATTAATTATTACATCTGAATTACCTTGATCGTAGTATTCACTCAATTTAATTATAATTTTCCGTAGTAATAAAGTAGATAATTCTTTGATAAATAAGGGATTGACTTTTATTGTTAGGTATTTCCATCTATTGTTTAACCGAAACATTAATGAATTACACCTAATTTTAATCAATATACCCTTTTATAAGTGATATAGATTTTTTTCAAGAGAATTAATGCTAAAAATTGAGTAGCATATTTCCACTATCTAGCAATATATTTGGTATAATATTGTTAATAGCCCAAAAGGAGGTTCATCATGAAAGAAAAGAATTTTCAACAATCAGTAGGCTTTAGCGTGAAAGACACTTTAGCACTTTATTGGCTTTATTCAACTCAAGATACGGAAAAGTACTCTGTAGAGATCCATCAACAGTTTCAAGATGAATTTCCAGGACGCAAAGTTGGCTATGAATATGTTGCACGAATCGCAAAACAGCTAGAAGCTGAAGGTGCATTATCATCCAGACAAATTCATAAAAAGGTGCTTTATACGAGTACAGAACTTGGTACAAATCGATTAAATCGTTATAATGAACTCTATTTTGAACGTTTCCATGAAATTGTCCTAGTATTAGACCGCTTCTATTATGAATTAACGAAAAACGGAGAGAAACCACCTAAGCCGGAACATCCATTACCAGAAGAGTTTCGGAGCTATTTTTCTAAACTCATTTCAGTCAAAGATGCTGTACGTTATCTCGCGTTAAAGCTTTCTCAAACTCGTTCCAGTTTTTATATGGCAGAAGTTGGCCAACAATTAGAAGATTTATTTGGTTGGTGTCCATCAAATGGTTATTTATATCAAATTGCATGGGAGCTTGAAGATAAAGACTATTTAGTTGGTTCATGGCCTGATGAAAAGAGAACTGTTCGAAATTTAAGAAGTACTGATGAAGGTGTATCATTCTATCAAACGATTGCTGCATCACTAGAAGAACGCATCACGACTATTCGTCGTTATTTACGCTATATGCTTAAGTTTTTTTCTAGAATACATGTTGAACAATAATTTATTGAATATTCCAGCATCATTCTTTATAATATGTAACATACTTACAATTTCAAATTGAAATCGTTGAACAGGAGTAGTAGATAAGCACAAAATGGTACAGAGAGTCGACACTAGTGGAAGTCGATCCATTTCCTTATTGAATGGACCTGTGAGTGATTACTTGAACAAAGTAGGGTAATCCGGCACATACCGTTATATGTGAGTGGTAGCTAATCGCTACAAGTAAGGTGGTACCGCGGATATCCGTCCTTCATAGAGTGTTTTCTCTATGGAGGACTTTTTTATTTAAGGTTGAGTGAAAGGCGACGTCTACTGCGGAAAAGCGAATGAGGAGAAACCACAAGCATAGGTTCATATGAGGTAAAGTAGCCGGTGAGAGTTGAGTAGAGCTTAGTAAAGGAGTTAAACAAATGACAGTTGAGACGAGAATGTATGAAATGAAGACAATCCAAGGTGATATGCTAACACCTATTTCGATTTACCACGCTTTAAATGGGAAGAAGAAAATGTTATTTGAATCATCCGCAAAGCATGAAGAAAGCGGTCGATATTCATTTATTGCAATCAATCCTATAGCAGAAATGGTTGCATCTAAAAATGACTATCAATTATTTAATAATGAGCATGAACTAGTTATTCATGGTGCAAATGCATTTCACAAGTTAAAATCATTGCTACCCACAGAGAACGCGAAACTGCCTTTTTCATTTTTCGGAGGAGCAATTGGCTATTTTGGTTATGAAACGGCGTTTTATCATGAAAAAATCGGTGACATATTAAAAGATAACCTACACATGCCTGATATGCATGTACTATTTTACGATACCTTCATAGTCGTAGATCATTTAATGCAAAACGTGCATATTGTAGCAGTTGATTTATTGAAAAAAGGACATTCGCAGCAAGAATTACGAAAGAGAATAAATGACATTGAGAAGCAGCTGAAAACGACTATTTTAACACAGGCTGAAGATGATTCAGACACGATTCAATTCCGATCTACTATCGAAAAAGAAGAATTCTGTGAGATGGTGAAACAAGCAAAACAGCATATAGAGCAAGGAGATATTTTTCAAGTTGTATTATCGCAACGATTTGAAGCAGATTTTACAGGGAATCCAATGAATCTTTATCGAAGACTTAGAACAACAAACCCTTCTCCATATATGTTTTATATGGATTTTGAAGAATATGTAATTTTAGGGACATCACCAGAAAGTCTAGTCAAAGTAGAGGGCCGCGTTGTCACAACAAATCCAATTGCAGGTACTAGACGACGTGGATATTCTGAGCAGGAAGACGAATCACTAGAACAAGAACTCCTACAAGATGAAAAGGAACTTGCTGAACATCGAATGCTCGTTGATTTAGGTCGAAATGATATAGGTAAGTTAAGTAAAGTTGGTTCCGTCAAGCTACCGAAATTTATGCAAATAGAGCGTTATAAACATGTGATGCATATTGTTTCTGAAGTGACGGGTGAGTTAAAAGACGACATTCATCCTCTGGATGTTTTAGCTACAGCTTTACCAGCAGGCACTGTATCTGGTGCTCCGAAAATTCGTGCGATGCAAATTATCAATGATTTGGAACACGATAAAAGAGGTGTATATGCTGGAGCAGTCGGCTATGTCTCGATAACCGGTGATATGGATATGGCACTTGCGATTCGAACAATGGTCATTACGAAGGGTAAAGCCTATGTTCAAGCTGGAGCCGGTATTGTATATCATTCCGATCCTGAGAAGGAATATGAAGAGACTCTGAACAAAGCTAAAGCATTGCTGGAGGTGCGCGCATGATTTTATTAATCGATAATTATGATTCATTTACTTATAACCTATTTCAACAAATAAGTAGTTTAGGTAAAGAAGTCAAAGTTGTTCGTAACAATGCTATTACAGTAGACGAGATTCGAAAAATGCAACCTGAAGCAATTGTCATTTCTCCGGGTCCTGGAACTCCTTCTGAAGCAGGGATTTCAATTGAGGTTATAAAAAACTTGTATACTGAATTCCCGATTTTAGGGATTTGCTTGGGTCATCAATCAATAGCAGAAGCATTTGGAGCGAAAATTATTAGAGCTCCACAAATTAAACACGGGTTATATTCAACCGTTAAACATACTCAAACAGGACTTTTTGAGAAATGTCCAGAATCTGTTTCCGTCATGCGTTATCACTCTCTAGTGATTGACAAAAAAACCCTTCATCCTGAATTGCAAATTATAGCGATTGCTGAAGATGATCATGAGATTATGGCCATTCAACATCAGGAATATCCGGTATTTGGGCTGCAATTTCATCCAGAGTCAATAGGTACAAAAGATGGAGACTTGATGATTCAGATGTTTTTAGATTCTTATTGTAAAGAAGTTGTTTAAGTAACTTCTAAAAATCACTGTATATAATAAAACCCTTGAGACTATAGACAAACTTGAAAAAATTCGAGTTTGTCTACAGTCTTTTTTCTATTAGAGGTACCGCCAACAACGTGCGGATTTTGTACGCTAAGCCCTGATTAACGAAAAAAACGCCGGTATCCTGTACGCTAAGGATTACCGGCTTAGTGGCAACAATGATTTTAGGCTGGCATTTCCGGCAATGACTTTTTCTCCTTGTTCTGAAATCACGTTTCCAATCAACTTGAGAACCTCCAAATTTTTGACTAACATTAGGGGACATGATAATCTCACCTTATCTTAGACATTAGCTGACATCAATGATTAAATTAAAATCTCCATCATGTCCACTAACACTATTTAGCGAACATTAGTCCAATGAGCCATTTTCATGATAGGCGCGGCAATGTTATCTGATTACATATTTAGAGAGAGGCACTTGATAACATTAGTTTGAGAAGATCTACTACCTAGTCATTTGCCTAAAAAAATCATCACATTAAGTGAGGGAGATATATGTTCACAATTAGCAGATTTTCTCAACTTTGCAAAATGAGTGCTCGTATGTTACGACACTATGACAAGGAAGAACTTTTGAAACCAGTACATATAGATGCAACGAATGGTTACAGATATTATGAGAAGAGTCAATTAGAAACAGCGTTACTAATCAAGAAACTGAAAGAATATAGATTTTCCTTGCCGGAGATAAGAACAATCCTTCAGACGTCAGACAGGAAATTGTTTATCGGATTCATAAACTCGAAAATAAATGAACTTACCAATGAGATGAATCGATATAGACAGATCATTACAGAGATGCAAGAGATGGTTGATAAAAAGGAGGATTTCAGTCAAGGAGAAAGAAGATCGTATGATATATTGCTCGGGATAAGAAACGAGATAAGTGTCGTATCTCAAAGATTGCAGATGAATATTGCTGACATGGACAGGCACATTGATTCCTTTTACGATAAGGCGGAAGAAAGTAATATTCAGTTTCTTGGTGTTCCGTCTGCCATTTTTTTTGATGAAGAGTTTACCCCTGACCACAGCGATATTGAATTAATGATCCCGATCATTCATAGGAATGACGAAAAAATATCAAGGGAATGGCAGATAAAAAAACTCCCCCAAAAGATTATTGCTACTACTTTACACATCGGAAGTTATGACTATATAGGATACGCACATATAGCACTTGAAGAGTGGGCCGAAAGCAACGGCTACTGCTTGGATGGTCCGCCTTATGAAACCTACTTGAAAGGTTCAGAATGTGACTGTCATGTAGAGGAGTATGTGACGCAAATTAGCTTTCCCGTCATCAAAAAAAGCAATGCAATAATTCCTTGACCTTGACACTATGTCAAAGCTTATTCTAATTCCAAGAGAAAGCTATCACAACATAAGGAGATTTTGCATATGAAAAAGATAATTGTGCTTTGCACAGGGACTATATTAACGGCTGGGATCATAATGGGGGGATGTAATCCAAGTAAAGTTGAGGGGAGTCAATTTGTGGAAAAACAATACGTAGGTAAGTACACAATGCCCGATGAAAGCAGCAAACATGAAGGCACGTGGTTGCAATGGCCTCATACCTTTACATATGGAAAAGGATATGAAGAAAAGGTTGAACCAATTTGGATCGAGATGACAGCTGCCCTGAGCGAAGGAGAAAATGTTCATATTATCGCATATGATAAATATGAAAAGAACTATATTTATAATTTGCTGTATGATGAGGGCATCAATATGGACAAAATTGATTTCTATATAGTTCCTACTGACGATGTATGGGCAAGAGATACTGCACCGATTTTTGTATACGACAAAGATAAAAATATGAAAATGATGGATTGGGGATTTAATGGGTGGGGTAAGAAAACTCCGTATAAAAAAGATGCATTAATGCCGAGCGTACTTAGTAAGCAGTTAGGTATGGATAGAATTGATCTAAATGCCGTGGTACTTGAAGGTGGAGCGTTTGAACTAGATGGAAATGGAACATTTTTATCGACACGTAGTGCAGTTCTTAATAAAAATAGAAATCCCAATATTACAGAAGCAGAATTTGAGAAGTATATAAAGGAATATCTTGATGCGACTAACTTCATTTGGTTAGATGGTGTTCCTGGTCTGGATATTACAGATTTTCATATTGATGGTTTTGCTAAATTTTATGATAAGTCTACAATTATTACAATGAAAGAAGATGATTTGGAAGATTGGGGTGTTTCAAATAAGGATATTAAAACATTAATGAATGCTAAGAATGCCTTTGACAAGCCTTATCAGTATGTGTATTTACCGCTTAGTAAAAACAATGTAATTTTAGATAATGGAAAGAATTTGAGATACAAAGGTTCATATATCAATTTTTATATTGGGAATACGGTTGTATTAGTTCCAAATTATAATGATCCTAACGACAAAATAGCAAACGATATTATCCAAAAACTATATCCCGATCGTGAAGTGATTGGAATAGATGTAAGAGAGCTTTATAAAAATGGTGGTATGATTCATTGTGTTACACAACAACAACCCGTCAGTTTAAAGTAATCGTGTTTGTTGCAGTGGATTTCAACAGATTCGAAAACTAAGTTGCAATTAAAATTCCATTTTTTCCTCATTGTTTATGAGGCAATAGAGCGATGTACATCGCTTCTACTTTTCCCCTTGGACAGTGAATGTAACCACCCATGGCCGGTATCCTTAGCGTACAAAAACCGCGTTTTGAAGGCGGTACCCCTATTAGGCTCTGTTTTACTTAATAGTAGAATATTCTCAAATCAATAAGCGTATTCGAAATGGATACGCTTATTTACTATTTCTTTAATCCAGATTTAGCAAATCCGAAATTATCTCTGCACTTCCATCTGTAAACATAAAAATTGACAATGATATACATAATAGTCCTACAAATACAAAACTAATTTTTTTAATTAACAAAGATGGCTTTATTATAAATAGTCCTTTAGTTATTAAAAACAATCCTAAAATTAAAATTAGGAAATACCAGAACCCCATTATTCCACCTCTTCTGTATTATTTTTAAATAAGACGTTATCTTTCGTGGAAGGTTCTTCCTTTTTGAATTAGTTTACAAGGAAATAAATGAATAAATTTTTTCAACGTTATCTTCAAATCAGATTCATATTTTTGTTGCAAAAAAGCAACATTATTTAAAGTGACATAAACCAATGTTTAAGTATTACAAAATATTCATTCTTAATTGATGAATAAATGCCACACAAAGATGAATATAGTGAACTAGCTAAAAAAGTGATCAAAAAACTTATCAAATATTCTATGAAAAACTGTTGCTTTTTTGCAATAAGAAAGGGGATAAGACATGACACAAATAGAAATCATACAACATTTTGGCAAATATCAGTTGCAACTACCCCTTCGAGAAATGATAAGCAATTTTGTGACTAACAAATATGATTATGCTGTTATTTTAAGTAACAAAAATTCAATTGAAGGATTTTTTACCAACCAAATACTATTAGATTATTGTTACAAACTTGGGTTTAGCCAAGTAAATGCCCTTGATTCACTTAGATCGTTCTCAAAAACATTAAACAAAAATTTTTCCTTACTTTCTGACATACCCACAAGCTTACACTTCTTCAATCATAAAACAGAGCTTTATTTCATTCGCGAAAATGAGAATATTATTGGACTTATTGATAATGCAGTTTTTCTGCAATATTTTTCTAAAAAAATGCAATCAGAAAAGCATCATTTTGACACTGTATTTAATGCTGTTCCTAGTGGCATCATGTCTGTCAATATTGAAGGCCATATAACCATGATGAACCCCGCAGCCGAGAAAATCTCAGGTGTAAAAAGAAACAAGGCTGTTGGAAAATTTATCACAGATGTTGTACCGCCTAGAGGGCTATTAAGGGTATTGCAAACAGGTAAAGGTCATGTTGAGAAATATCAAGTAGGAAAACGCTGGTATATTTCCAATAGAGAACCGATTTATGATGGAAAACAGCTAACTGGAGCAGTTGGAATATTTGATGATATATCCAAGATGGAAATGCTTTCAACTGAACTAGAAACTGTTAAACGATTGGCTAAAGAAAATGAAACCTTATTAGCAAATAGTTTAGATGGTGTTGCGATCATTGATGAAAAAGGAACTATATTACAACAAAACACTCGATTTCACGAGATGAATTTAACGATTCTGTTTAATAAGCAACAGCACTTAAAATTATTTGAATTACTTCAAGAAGCCTTAAGAACAAATACACACCACGTTTATGAGGAGTACATTATCAAAATTAATGCCATTTATCGGATTTCTTTTACTCCGATTAAAGAGGAACAAAATGAGCAACCATCACAAATATTCGTACGCATTCAAGAAATAACTGAGCAAAAGAAAGTAACAGAACAACTAAATAAATTACAAGAAATGAACGATTACTTTTTACAATTAAATCCAGATGAGTCTTTTATCTATTCATCAGATGAAATGAAAGCATTAGCAAACAACATTAAAAAAATTGTAAAAGTTAACGCACCGGTTCTTCTAAAAGGAGACGTCGGTTCCGGTCGTTCAACAATAGCACGTCAAATTATTCTTCAAAGTGGCAGAAGAAATGCACCTTTTCTTGAAATTGATTGTCGTGGTAAAAGTTATAAGGAATTAGAAAATCTATTATTTGATTTAACGTCAAATAGGCTATTAAGTGTGTTATCGGGTGGTACGATTTATTTCAAAAACATCGACTTTCTCCCACTACCTTTACAAATAAAATTGGCAGATTTATTGTCACATCCATCAGTAAGCAATCAACTTGATCAAAATGAAAGAGTAATCGATATTCGCCTCATTGCTTCAGTTAGAAAAGATATTCACCTATCTGGAGACATGCCAATTAGTGAACAACTCTATTACTTACTAAATGCTTTTACCATTGCTGTTCCTTCTCTAGATAGTCGTAGAGAAGACGTAAGGCTAATCATGGAACATTTTGTTGATGTGGTAAATGAAAAATACAATACAGAAACATTGATAACTGAAAATGCTTTAGATTTTATTTCACGCAAAAAATGGAAAGGTAATTTACTAGAAATTAAAGAAATTCTCGAACAAATGATGGTAATGAATCCCAATCAATTGATTGATGAGAGTTGTATCATCAATTTTCTACAAGAATCAGAGCAAAAATTAGATAAACCCATTATTGTAAATCAAATCATACCGCTTAAACAGGCAAAAGAAGTGGTAGAAAAAGAACTAATTGAAATGATGAGCGAGCAAAATATTTCGTATAGAAAAATGGCGAAAATACTTGAAGTGAATCCATCAACGATCATTAGAAAAGTTCAGAAAAATAAAATCCAACCTAACTAAAATGAGCAACAAAATGGTTCATAACATTAGTGTTGTTTGTTCATGAATTTTTGGGAGTAGCATTCCATTTAACTATTCACTAACACACTTTTCAAATAAATAGGAGGGACGCGATTGAATTATCAAGTTACTGAAGAAGTGGAAGAACTAAAAGCAATTGCCCGTAAATTTGTAAAGGAAAAAGTGGAACCTTTTGTTAACCAAATTGAAGAAGAAAATATAATCCCTTCACATATTGTGGAAATGTCAAAAGAATTAGGTTTTTTCGGCATCAGTATACCAGAAGAATATGGTGGTCTAGGACTCGATATGGTTGGTAAATGTCATCTGTTAGAAGAACTTGCAAAAACGCATAATGGCTATACCACGTTAATTTCATGTCATGTTGGTATTGGCTCCGTTGGAATTGTTGAATTTGGGAATGAAACACAAAAGAAAAAATACTTGCCTAAAATGTCTACTGGCGAATGGATTGGTGCATTTGCATTAACTGAGCCCAATGCTGGATCAAACGCAGCAAATTTAAAATCCACTGCAAAACGTCAAGGTGATAAATACATCTTAAATGGTATGAAGCACTATATTACAAATGCACATGATGCTCACGTATTTACTGTAATGGCCGTAACAGATCCTACTAAAGGTGGACGAGGCATTACATCATTCATTGTCGAAAAAGGAACACCTGGATTTAATATAGGTGCACCGGAGAAAAAACTTGGGCTAAGAGGTTCAAATTCAGCTGAGCTCTATTTTGATAATGTCGAAATCCCTATTGAAAATCGTTTAGGAAATGAAGGAGAAGGCTATATTAATGCACTAAAAATTTTAGCCAATGGCCGTGCAGGTATGGCAGCCCGTTGCTTAGGTTCATCAGAACGCTTACTTGAATATTCAATGCAATATTCGAAAGAACGGGTTCAGTTTGATCAACCAATCTTTGAATTTCAGATCATTCAACATATGTTAGCGGATATCGCTTTGCAAATCGAAACACTTCGAGCATTTACGTATAATGTTGCGTACAAAGTTGACCAAGGACAGCGTGTCGTAAAAGAAGCAGCAATGGTGAAATTATATGGTTCAGAAGTATACAACAAAGTGGCAGATCTCGCACTTCAAATCCATGGTGGTCTTGGTTATATGAAGGATTACCCAATAGAAAGGTATTTCCGAGATGCACGTATTACACGTATTTATGAAGGCACCTCTGAAATTCAACGTAACATAATTGCATCAGAACTAAACCGTGAATACGAAGCTAAAGGGTAACTGAAGTGCAAGATGTTTTTATTGTAGATATACAAGTGAATAGGACTAGTACAAGCTTCTATAAAAGCATTGAAGCAACAGGCCGGATTTCAGCTTTCAGATATCGATGTGATCGAGTTAATTGAAGCAATTGCTCTTGGACATTTAATTGGTGCAACAGGGACCATCTTAATGACGAAATTAATTTACGAATTACAGCTCAAGATCCGAGGTACGATTTAGTTACCTTCTGTATCGGTGGCGGGCAAGGGATTATATCCATAATTGAAAATTGCCAACAATAGAAGTAAAGAGGGGGAAACGAAATGTTAGATTACACATTTACAGAAGAACAAGATCAATTCCGTAAAATTCTACATGATTTCGCCAGAGACGAATTACTTCCAAACTATACAAAATGGGATCGAGAGACTACAACACCTCGTCACCTTTGGAAAAAGCTTGGCGATTTAGGTGTCAATGGCTTACGCATTCCTGAAGAATATGGTGGAAGCGGTGCAGATTGTGTAACAACAGGAATCGCTGCAGAGGAAATTGGGAGAGGAGACTTCAATTTAACATATGCTGTCATGTTGAATGGTCTTGTTGGTGAAATTTTGGCTAAACATGCAAGTTCAGCTATTAAGAATGAATGGTTACCTCAAATTGCTAGTGGAGATAAAATCGTAGGTATCGCGATTACCGAACCTTCTGCTGGTACTGATGCTGGAGGTATAACATCAACTGCTATAAGATACGGAGATTACTATATTTTAAATGGTGAAAAATCAGGTATTAGTGTAGCAACTTGCGGCGATGCATTCCTTATCTTTGCTAAAACAGATCCAACTCAAGGAAACCGTGGCATTAGTGCATTTCTCGTTCCTTCAAACTTAGATGGTTTATCAATAAAAGGTTATGAGGATATGGGCAATATTCCCGTTGGGCGTGGTTCAATTTATATGCATGATGTAAAAGTACCGGCAGCCTATCTTGTTGGTGAAGAAAATAAAGGCTTTTCGCAAGTAATGAACGGCTTTGATTTGAGTCGATTACTGATAGGGTTACAGTGTGTTGGTGCAGCAATGCAAAGTATTGATGAAACAATTGAACATGTAAAGTTACGTCATTCATTTGGAAAGCCACTTGCTACCTATCAAGGTGTTGCTTTTCCAATCGTCACACATCACACACAATTAGAGTTGATCAAGTGGCAAGCCTACCGAGGATTATGGCTTCGTGATCAAGGTATGAAGCATTCCCAAGTATCTTCAACAGTTAAATGGTTGGGACCCAAATATAGTGTAGATGCCATTCATGAGTGTTTATTACTTAATGGTCATTATGCATACACAAAGGAATTGCCACTAGAGCAACGTTTACGTGATGTTATTGGGCTAGAGATTGGCGATGGAACAGCACAAGCAAATCAGATGGTTATTGCAAAAGATATTATTGGAAAAGAATACCGTTCTTATTAAAAAGGAGGATTAACCATGGTACAACCTACTAATTATGTACTGACAAATAGTGGCGTAACACCTTTAACTGATATTTTATATGACAAGAATGATGGTATCGCTAAAATTACAATTAACCGTCCACAGGTTTACAATGCTTTTCGTGCGCAAACAATCCAAGAGCTTATTTTGGCTTTAAGAGATGCTTGGGATGATAACCGTATTGGTGCGGTCATTTTAACAGGTGCTGGGGATAAGGCATTTTGTGTTGGTGGTGATCAAAAGGAAAAGGGTAATGAAGGTGGCTATAACTACAACGGAGGTTTAGGTGGGGGAATTGGTTTAGAAATCGAAACACTTCATCAAACAATCCGTAATATTCCTAAGCCTGTCATTGCAGCAGTGAATGGATTTGCAATTGGTGGTGGACACGTCTTACATGTTATTTGTGATTTAACCATTGCTGCTGATACAGCAATGTTCGGACAAAGTGGACCAAAAGTTGGAAGCTATGACGCAGGATTTGGTTCTGCATATTTAGCACGGATTGTTGGAGAAAAGAAAGCTCGTGAAATTTGGTATTTATGTGAGCAATATACTGCACAAGAATGCAAAGAAATGGGCCTAGTCAATAAGGTAGTCCCAGCAGATGATTTACAAACAGCTGCGGAAGAATGGGCTAATAAAATTATTGAGAAAAGTCCTACTGCTATTAAAATGCTAAAATATTCATTTAATGCAGATAGTGCAAATATTCAAGGAATCTCATCATTGGCAATGGGAAGCCTGGCAATGTTTTATAACACACTAGAATCTAATGAAGGCAAAGAAGCATTTCTCGAAAAACGTCCAGTTAACTTCAAAAAATTCCGTGTAAATAAAGGGGGAACAATATGAAATTTGAAATGGCTATACAAGATTCTTATATTGAACAGAATCAAAGCCTTTGGCCAAATAAGACGATATTGAATTATTTAAATGATGCGATACAAAAATATCCAAATAAAGTAGCAATCATCGATAAGAAGAGTCGTTATACGTATGCAGAACTTGGCAAAATGGTTGATCGTGTTGCACTTGGATTATTAGAACTAGGCATTAAAAAGGATGACGTTATCTCTATTCAATTGCCAAATTGGAATGAATTTATCATACTTCATTATGCCATTACTAGAATTGGAGCGATCACAAATCCCCTTATTCCAATTTATCGCGAACGTGAAATTTCATATATGGTTAGTTTAGTAGAATCTAAAATGATTGTTATTCCAGATGAATTTAGAAATTTTGATTATACAAAAATGGTATCTGAATTAAGCCATCAATGGCCATTTTTACAACATGTTTTTGTAATCGGAGAAAATGTTCCGGATTCGATGCAGCCACTTAGCTATTTATTTAATACACCATGGGAAGAAAAACGAAATGTTTCAGAATTAGATAATATTAAACTTCAGCCGAATGATATAACAGAAATTATCTTCACATCTGGAACGACAGGTAAACCAAAGGGCGTAATGCACACACATAATACATTATGTGTATCAGCTGATTCTTTGATAGAACATTTACAACTAACAAATGATGATGTTCTGTTTATGGCTTCCACTTTTGCACATCAAACTGGATTTGGGTATGGTGTTCGCCTCCCGACACATCATGGTGGGACTGCTGTTTATCAAGATGTATGGCATCCAGAAGAGTTTTTCCAACTTGTTGAAAAAGAAAAGATTACGTATACAGCAGGGGCCACACCATTTTTACAAGATACCATTCAATTTCCTCATATTAAAAAATACAATTTAGAGTCACTCCGAGCATTTTTAGCGCTCGGTGCACCGATTCCAAGAATTCTTGTTAAGGAAGCAGCAAACGTAGTGAATTTTAATATTTTAGCTGGTTGGGGACAAACTGAAAATGGCCTTGTAACACTTACAAAATTGTATGATTCAGAAGCAAAATTAACAGGTACGGATGGCGTTCCATTAACAGATATGTTTGTAAAAGTTGTAGATGCAAATTTTGATGAAGTATCTCCTAATACGGAAGGAAATTTACTAGTTAAAGGACCCTCTCTATTTGTCGGATATTATAAACAAATTGAAGAAACACATGCAGAATTCCATGGCGATTGGTTTATTACTGGAGATCGTGCAGTTAAGGATGAAGATGGCTATATCAGAATTACAGGTCGCAACAAAGATATTATTATGAGAGGTGGTGAAAATATTCCGGTGGCTTATATTGAAAATGTGTTATATGAGCATCCAGATATTTTTGCTGCACAAATAGTTGCAATGCCCGATCCACGATTACAAGAAAAAGCATGTGCCTGTATTTGTTTAAAGCCTGAATCACCTGAATTAACTTTTGAAGCAATGCAACAATTTTTAGAAGAAAAAGGTGTCGCTAAACAATATTGGCCAGAGCGTTTAGAACTTTTTGAAGAATTCCCTCGAACGCCAAGTGGCAAAATTCAAAAGTTTAAATTAAGAGAAATCATTGGAGGTTAATTCTATATGACAAAAAAAGTTGCGTTCATTACAGGTGCAGGAAGAGGAATTGGGCGCGAAATCGCTCAGAAATTAGCTCATAAGGGCTTTGCAATCGTTGTTACTGATGTTCATTTAGAAAATGCAAATGAGACAGTCTCACGAATTGCGGAAATAGGTGGAGAAGCAGTTTCTGTATTATGTGATGTTACCAAATTAGAAAGTGTTGAAAATGCAGTACAAAACGCTGTAGAGAAATTTGGTAAAATTGATGTTTTAATCAATAATGCTGGTTGGGATAAGATTGAACCTTTTTTAAAAAGCGATCCTTCAACATGGGAACTTATCTTAAATATAAATTTAATGGGGCAAATTCATACATGTAAGACAATTTTGCCACTTATGATTGAGAATGGGTATGGCAAAGTAGTTAATATCGCATCTGATTCTGGTCGAGTAGGATCGAGTGGAGAAGCAGTGTATTCTGCAGCAAAAGGAGGAGTGATTGCCTTTACGAAAACGCTAGCACGTGAAATGGCACGTCACAAAATTAATATTAATAGCATTGCACCAGGTCCTGCTGATACTCCTTTATTTAAAGAAATTGGTGAGTATAACGAAGGGATTGCAACAGCTTTAGTAAAAGCTATCCCATTCCGACGTTTAGCACAGCCATCTGATATCGCAAATGCAGTAGCTTTCTTAGCATCAGATGAAGCTGAGTATATTACTGGACAAACTCTTTCTGTAAACGGTGGATTAGCAATGGTTTAACACTCTATTTAGCAGGGGCCTTCGGGTTTCCTGTTATTTTTGTATATATTAATTGGTAAATATTTTTCTATTTTAAGATATACTATAAACTAGTATTGAAGTTTGTTTTGGATGATATATTCTGGGGGATGAATATGTTTAAAATCAGATACATGAGAGAAAATGAGAAAGATTTTTTTATGAAGATGCTATACGAGTCTATTTTCATTGAAAAAGAGAAAAAACCACCTATTGATAAACTGCTTTATTCTGATGGTTTGAAGAAATATCATCAAAATTGGGGCAGAAAAGGGGATAAAGCGTTAATTGCTGTTGATCATACAGATACCCCAGTTGGTGCAGTTTGGTACAGATTATATAGCAGTAAAGAAAAAAGTTATGGCTATGTGAACGATGATACACCAGAATTAGGAATTGCTATTGAAGAAGCAGCAAGGAATAAAAGTCTTGGAACCAAATTAATGAATTCGATTCTAGAGGAAGCAAACAATGATGGATTTGAAGCTGTATCGTTAAGCGTAGATGCTGATAATACAGTTGCAGTAAATCTTTATCTTAGATTAGGTTTTATAGTAGTTGGGAAAGACGAAACATCTTACATTATGCTATTAAAGTTATAGATAATTTAAAAGAGCAATCAACATCTAATTTTAAGTTGTTGATTGCTCTTTTTTCATTTTTAACCTAATTAATCTAAATATTGATTCAGTTTGATAGAGCATTTTAAGAATATTGTGATTGTAAAATATTAGAATTTATTAATTTTAGGAAAGCGAAGCTAAAAGGTAAATAAAGATTTTTCGATAATATAATTATGTAAACTTAAATTTTATCCTTTTATTTTGGCTCTGTTTAAACATAATTATTGATTTTCATCAAATAAATAAGCGTATTCAAAATTAAATTTTCGAATTATTCAAGAGGTACAACTAATTTCAAATTCTAAGAAAAAACAAAAGGAGTTATCGCATGTAAATATTACATCGCAATAACTCCTGATAATTTCATTAAATTAGCCGCATCTTATAAAAATTACTTATTTGAATCAATTTCATAAATCCATTTTTAGTTTTTAAATGCGAACATTTTAACGCATTTACTTTTCTATATTCAGATGAGTATGTTCCGCTCCAGACGGCGCTTTCCACGGGCTTGGCTTCAATCTCCTCGTCACTACGTTCTTGCGGGGCTTTCAGCTCAAGCTTTTCCCGTAGGAGTTGCCGTCTTCCGCTCCACAATTAACAAAAATGGATATCATTAAATGTTCGTATATTTTTATGATATTTGCATTATGAAATTAATTCATTTAAAAATACAAATGTCCAACATCTAAACTAGCGAGATGGTCCCATTTGATCCAAGCAAGCGCAAGTTCTTTTCCAATTTGAATATAGAAAGTGGATTCTTGTTCTGTATAGTCGCTTTCGGTGCGATTATAAATAGCTAAAATTTCTGCTAAATCTTGATCACCTTTGAGATTAGCTGTGTAAATTTCTTTATATGCCACAAGTTCTGGTTCCTGATTTAATGCATTGTCGTCAAAATCAGCAATAGCGTGAGCTAAATGGCGCAATGTGTTCGTATCATAATAAATAATAAATGCACCCTTCACTGGTAAATCCTTTGTTAGTGCTTCAGGCAGCTGGTCATACATTTTTTGCGTTTCTTCATTCAAACCAAAATGTTCAATTTTGGCAATCTCAATATGTAATGCAGATAAATACGCAGATACAGCAAGTTTACTTTGTCCCATTAGATAAGCGATTTGACCAATTCCTCGATATAAATTGCTATTAGATGGTTCTTCCTTAATTGCAGCTGTATACATATTTATGGCTTGGTCGTATTGACCTAAGCTTTTTAACTCAAGAGCGTGATTAATCATTTTTTCAACATTCGACATAATTCTCAACCTTTCTCAGTGGATGTTACTATTATATATTATTTGAGATGAATAGGGGGAAATACACAAATTAGAACATTTGTTCTTTATTGTGAAAAATAGCATATTTAATAAAAATCACTTTTAACTTATGTTCTATATCATTTTTTTAATATATATTAAGTGATATGCGGTGTAATGAATGCCCCTTTTCAGCATATAGAACATTCGTTCTCACATAACTTTCCTTTATGGACATAACAAAATAGTTGAATTATCCTTAAGTTAAACATTTATTTTTTACATACTAACTATCCATTCGATTTAATCCTTTAAGAAAAATAGAAACGAACAGTTCTGCTTCTTTATTCAATTGAAAATCATTCCCGAAAGATAGCCAATCATATAGTGTTCCACGCATACATCTTGAAATAAGCATACCTGTCTTTTCAATGTTTGTAGTAGGCGGTAGCTCACCATTGCTAACAGCTTCTTGTACAAATGTATTTAAGATTTTATATAAACTCCGCTGTGAATTTGCAAAGAAGTTTTCTTCACTTTTGATCAAACCGCTTGTATAAACACTTCTCATTAAATCTTCACCTAAATCTTCTTTTAAGTACGTCATTTGTGCATTAAATAGTGCAATAATCTTGTCTTCAAATTTTAATTGAGGAGATAACGTTTGAACAAACGCTTCATAAAATGAATCTATTTCTTTGAATTTTTCTAAGAAAATATCGTATTTAGAAGTAAAGTGGCCATAAAAAGCCCCTTTAGAGCTTTTGCTTTTACGAACAATTTCATCGACGCTAACATGATTAAATCCCTTAGTTTCAAATAATTTCAATGCGGTAGTGTAGATTCTCTGTTTTGTTTCTTCTGCTTGTTGCTCTCTAGTTTTCTTTATCATGATCAACACCTACTTTTTATTCTTAATAACTAATTTAACATAGATCTATATAATTATTATTTTTTAAATTTACTAAATAGTCTGAAATTTATATTGACAAATAAAATTCAACTATATTATCTTATAGACTATAGTCTGTAAAGATGTAAGCGTTTAAACAAAGGGGTGTAGAGCAATGGATATTTTAGGTAATCGAACGTTACGTTCATTATTAGCGGATAAGGTCAAACAACACGGGGAGAAGTACTTTATTCACTTTGAGGATGCTAATGAGGAACGATTCCAAAAATCATATAAAGAGTTTCAAGCTGAAGTGAATAGATTAAGTAATGCTTTTATGAACTTAGGTCTTAAAAAAGGCGATCATGTTGTTTTACATTTGCCGAATAATATGGAATTTTTCACAACATGGTTTGCATTAGCAAACATTGGTGCCATTATGGTTCCTACAAATATTTTATCAACAGCGGATGAGATGAAGTATATTATTAATCATTCTGAAGCACTAGTTTTAATGACTGAAATTGAATACTTGGATAAATTTCAACAAATTCGCGAAGAAACTTCAACTATTCAAAAAATCATCGTTACAAGATGTACCTGTGCTATAGATCATGTACTAAATTTTGATGATTTATTAGCAAATGCATCTACTAACACGCTAGATTTACCTGAGATTGTTTCAGAAGATGTCGTAGCTATGCTTTACACTTCAGGAACAACGTCTAAACCTAAAGGTGTACAAGTAACAAACGCAAATTATATTTATGCTGGTGAACTATTATCTAAATCGATTAACTTGAGCGAGAATGATCGTCCATTCATAGTTTTACCTTTGTTCCATGGCAATGCACAATATTACTCAACTATGTCAGCACTTGTTGTAGGTGCTAGTATCGCAGTAACTGAGAAATTCAGCGCATCCCGATATTTCAAACAAGCAAAAGCATTAGGTGGAACAATTGGATCATTATTTGCTGCTCCTATACGAATGATACTTGCAAAAGAATATGACAACGCAGATCAAGATAATTCAATTCGTTTAATCCTATTTGCACAGTCAATAGCGGACTATCAAATAACTTCATTTGAAGAAAAATTCGATGTAAAGCTTTTACAAATGTACGGGATGACAGAAACAATCGGCGTCCCATTAATCAATCCAATCAACGATATTGCAAAAAATTTAAGCATCGGAAAACCTAGCATTGGCTATGAAGTAAAACTACTTGATGAAAATGGATATGAAGTAAACGATGGAGAAGTTGGCCAAATAGCTGTCAAAGGTATACGTGGTAGAACATTAATGAAGGGGTATTTTAAAAATGACGATGCAACAAAGCAAACATTCCAAGGGGATTGGTTATTAACAGGGGACAATGCACGCATCGGCGAAGATGGTTATTTCTATTTTGTTGATCGAATGAAGGATATGATCAAACGTTCAGGAGAGAACGTAGCAGCAAATGAAGTTGAAAGTGTTCTTGTAGAACATGAAGCAGTTTATGAAGTAGCTGTGATTGGTACTCCAGATGATATGCGTGATGAAGCGATTAAAGCCTATGTCATTTTAAATAAAAATGCAAAGGTAACTGAAAACGAACTAATCGAACACTGTAAAGAAAGATTGGCAAAGTTTAAAGTTCCGGATGTTATCGACTTTGTAGAGGATTTTCCACGAACACCTGTAGGGAAAATTCAGAAACATATTCTGCGAAATTCGATTTCAATATAAGAAAGAAGGGGATCATATGAAAAATTTTAGGGTTTTATTAGCAAGTGTAGCTGGTTCTATTATTGAATGGTATGACTTTTACCTTTATGGTACTGCAACAGGACTTGTATTTACTACATTATTCTTTCCTTCTTCGGATCCATCTGTATCCATATTAATTGCTTTTGCCACATTTGGTGCAGGTTACGCAGCGCGACCTCTAGGAAGTATTATTTTCGGCCACATGGGCGATAGGATAGGTAGAAAGGCATCGTTAATGCTGACATTGATTGGGATGGGCGGAAGTTCATTTTTAATTGGGTTACTTCCTACTTACGCACAAGTAGGGTTAGCCGCTCCCATCATGCTCGTAGTATTACGGTTACTACAAGGGATTGCACTCGGTGGTGAATGGGGAGGAGCTGTACTTCTTGCAACCGAAACTGCAACAAAAGGTGTTCGCGGATTTTTCGGTTCTATTCCACAATTAGGGGTACCAATTGGTTTAGTATTAGGAACTTTTAGTTTTACATTAATTAGTTCATTAACAACAGAAGCACAATTTATGTCTTGGGGTTGGCGATTACCGTTTTTATTTAGTGCCGTATTGATTATTTTAGCTGTTTGGATTCGTAGTGGTATTGAAGAAACGCCAGAATTCAAACGTAATAAAGAGCAAGGTGAGCTTGCAAAAGTACCTATTTTTGAGGCATTTAAATACAACAAAAAAGATATCTTTCGTTTAATCGGTTTAAAAGTAGGGGACGGACTTTTCAATGTTTTCCTTATGTCCTTTATCTTGGTTTACGCAACTACACATCTTGGATACAGCCGTGATGTGGCCTTATTTGCTTTGACAATTAGCTGTGCAACGATGATCATTTCAATTCCTTTAGTTGGCTATTTATCTGATTTTATCGGTCGAAAAACAATTTATATCAGTGGTATTGTTGCGATGTTATTATTAGCTATTCCATATTTCACAATGATTCCTCAAAGTACAACTTGGTTTTACGTAATGCAAGTTATCTTATTAGGTGTAATATGGGGTTCCATTTTCTCAACACAAGGAACACTTTTCTCAGAACTTTTCCCAGCAAATGTACGTTATACAGGACTTTCACTTGGATATCAAGTAGCTGCCGCCATCTGTGGATTTGGCCCAATGCTTTGGACTGAATTGGGAGCTAAATACGGTGCTTCACCATACTTGTTTGGTGGATTGATGATTGCTGGGTTATTGATTTCACTCACTTTAGCCATTTTCGCACCAGACACACGAAAAGTAACGCAATATGCAGATCAGCCAGAAGCTACTGAGATCTCGCAACAATCAATAGATAAAGTATCTGTTTAATCTTTTCAAATAATTTAAAAGTAGAGACATAGCCCTCTACTTTGTTACGGGGTGAGAATATGTTAAAACAAGTAGCCATAGTAACAGGCGCGGCAAGTGGCATTGGTCAAGGCATTGCCATAGCTTTAGATCAAAAAGACATTCAAATCGTATTAGTAGATAAGAATTCTTGCAATGACACGATGAAACTATTGCAAGGTGACGGGCATGTTGAACACTTAGGTGATATTAGAGAGGTAGAATTTATTAAACAAGTTGTGCAAGAAACGGCTAATACTTTTGGTCATATCGATATTTTAGTTAATAATGCTGGTACAGCTAGTCGATTAAATTTAGAAACAATGACAGTGGATGATTGGGAACGGGATATTAACACGAATTTATTAGCAACTTTCTTATTTACACAGGCGGTTGTTTATCCTTATATGAAAAATCAGGAAGCAGGTCGAATTGTTAATATTAGCTCTATTTCCGGCATGAACGGTGGCGCCAAATCTGGTGATGAAACAATCGGAAGATCTGGACCTGCCTATGCAGCATCAAAAGGTGGAGTTATTGCGCTAACGAAGTGGGTAGCGAGAGAAATTGGACAATACAATATCACCTGTAATTCCGTCGCACCAGGAGCTACGGAAACAGGTATTACAAAAGGTGTTCCATATGATACGATCCATCAATCCATTGATCGAATGGGACAACCCTTTGAAATCGCTTCAGCTGTTAGTTATCTAGTTTCAAAAGAAGCTAGTTATATTACCGGACAAGTCATTGTAGTCGATGGTGGCGCTTATATGTAACGTGAAGCATGCTAACTTATTTGCAAATTGGCAATACCATTTCCGTAAAAAATGTGCAGTTTGAAGAAATTACAGAAGTCAAGTAATCAAGACAAAGCTATAATTCAACAAGCCAATGAAGTTCTTAAAAGCTTCATTGGCTTGTTTTAATTTAACCTTTATTCACTCTAAATAAGTACTAGTAGAATACTCATTACCTTTTTCATCCATTACAATTCGGGGGGCAATGATTTGAAGCGTCATAGAGAAGTTTTCATCACCCGTAATATAAAAAGTATCGCCTTTTGTATTAATCTTAATATTTGAAATAACCTTTATGTTGTTTTTCAATCCAGCTAAGTCTTCTGTATCCATATTAGGCTTTATCGCGTTATATATTTCATTGTTAACAATCGTTAATTTTCCTTTTGAAAAATTTAACGTATTTCCTTTATGAATACGATCAACAAATTGAATTTCTTTTAAATATACTGCTTTTGCTTCATACGTGCCATTGACTGTATGTGAAGGCGGCGGAGTACTATTAAAATTAAGATAAAGAAAACCTGATAAAGTTACTAAAAATAAAGCCAAGACAATATAGGGTACTAGATTATAACGCCGTTTTTTTTGCAACTTGTTACGAATGTTGGATTTTTGAATAATTGTAAAATGACTTTCATTGAAGATATTTTTTTCTAAGGAACTCCGAATTTGCTTATAGTCGTTCATAATAATCACCTCTTTCTAATAATGTTTTTAGTTTTTCTCTACCACGGTTTAATCGAGTCTTTACTGTGTTCTCATTCATATTAATAAGCTCGCTTATTTCTTGAATAGATAGTTCTTCATAATAAAAGAGCATGATCATTTCGCGATATTTAAGAGGTAATTGCATAACAGCTTTTGCCAACTGTTTACTTGTTTCGTTACTTACTAAGTTTCGTTCAGGTGTTGATGTATTCGAAGTTAAATGTGCAAAGAGCTCATTTTGAACAATCACACGTTTAAACCAGGCTGATCGAAGAAAGTCTTTAGCTCGATTAATAGTAATTCGATAGATCCAAGCTTTATACGATTTAATTTTATGACGGCTTTTATATTGATGAAAACAGGTTATGAAAACATCCTGAACAATTTCTTCTGCTTTTCCCCAGTCTTTACAGTAACCATAGGCCAAATTCGTTAACTTCTCACCATATTCATCCATTAAATAGTTAAGCCACTCATATGAGTTAGAAAAATCCATCGTTTCTGCGTATGTATCCATTTTTTCACTCCTTTCTTTTTCCATTTCCCTAAAGACGAGTGAAAACCTCACTACGTTTCAAAAAATTGTAAATATACCATAACAATAAAATTCTGGAGATAAGGAGTTAAAATGCACTTTTCTTGGACATCATTCATTTCCTTTTTCAAGCAAGTCACAAAATTCTTCTACCAGTTTATTACATTATGATGCGTCATTAGATATATAGATACATAATTTTGTTGAGATAATGTAAATTATCGATAATATATTTTGATTCGCTATTTCTTTTTTTATAAAAATATTATATTATCTAATCTGTGTTAGAAAAAACAATGTAAACGCTTCCTAATTACATCATAGAACTGGAGAATATTATTATGTTAACGACAGAATTTCGTATTGAAAAAGATTTTTTAGGAGAAAAAGAAATTCCGAAAGATGCTTATTATGGTGTTCAAACAACAAGAGCAATTGAAAACTTTCCGATTACGGGATATCGAATTCATCCTGAACTAATTAAATCTTTAGGTATTGTGAAAAAAGCTGCAGCACTAGCAAATATGGAAGTGGGCATGCTGGAAAAAGAAATTGGACAATACATTATTCAAGCATGTGATGAAGTCATAGCAGGAAAATGGAATGACCAATTTATTGTAGATCCTATTCAAGGCGGAGCAGGTACATCTATTAACATGAATGCAAACGAAGTAATTGCAAATCGTGCGCTTGAATTGATGGGAGAAGAAAAAGGGAATTATAAATTAATTAGCCCAAATAGTCATATTAATATGTCTCAATCAACAAATGATGCTTTTCCAACTGCTACTCATATCGCAGTTTTAAGTTTATTAAATAAATTACTTGATGCTTCTAAAACAATGCAAAATGCATTTATTTCTAAAGCAAAAGAATTTGCAGGTATTATTAAAATGGGTCGTACACATCTTCAAGATGCTGTCCCAGTATTACTTGGTCAAGAATTTGAATCATATAGTCGTGTAGTTTCTCGTGACATTGATCGTATTTCACTGTCAAGACAACACCTATATGAAGTAAATATGGGAGCAACTGCCGTTGGTACAGGATTGAATGCAGATCCAATTTACATTGATGCAGTCGTTCGAAATCTTAGCGAATTAAGTGGCTTACCATTAAAAGGTGCAGAACATTTAGTTGATGCAACTCAAAATACGGATTGTTATACACAAGTTTCAGCAAATTTAAAAGTTTGTATGATTAATATGTCTAAAATCGCAAATGACTTACGTTTAATGGCTTCTGGACCACGTGATGGCTTATTTGAAATCGTACTACCAGCACGTCAACCAGGATCATCAATTATGCCTGGTAAAGTAAATCCTGTTATGGCTGAAGTCTTGAACCAAGTTGCTTTCCAAGTTATGGGTAATGATTTAACTATTTCAGCAGCTTCTGAAGCAGGTCAATTTGAATTAAATGTAATGGAACCTGTATTATTCTTTAATTTAATTCAATCGATTTCTACAATGAGTAATGTATTCACAGTATTTACAGAAAAATGTATCGTAGGTATTACAGCAAATGAAGAGCATCTAAAAGAATATGTTGAAAAGAGTGTTGGGATTATCACAGCGGTAAACCCACATATTGGATACGAATTAGCTGCACAAATTGCTAAAGAAGCTATAGCTACAGGTGCTTCTGTACGTGAACTTTGCATAAAATCTGGGGCTTTAACAGCAGAACAACTAGATAAGATTTTAGATCCTTATGCAATGACACAACCTGGTATTGCTGGTGGTAAATCTTTAGTTAAATAAGTGAGCTCTTTGTATAAAAGACTCTACTAAAATAAATTACAAAAAAAGTGAACGAAATGATTCGTTCACTTTTTTTGTGCATTATAGAGCTTTTTTCCAACTAAATGGGAAGTTTAGTTGGAAAAAAGAATGGAATACAATAGAATGATTTTTTGTAAATAAGATACTATATTGGTAGACTGCATATGAAACAATTAATTTTATTGTACGAAGGAGGATAACAATTTGGAGCAAACAATATGTTTAATTAGACATGGGGAAACAGTTTTTAATTCTCAAGGGAGATACCAAGGACAACTTGATTCACCATTAACTGATGATGGAATAGAACAAGTGAAAAATATATCAAAGTTATTAAAACTTGTAATTGATGAGCCTAGTGAATGGGAAATTATTTCGAGTCCATTAGGAAGGACTTTGCAAAGTACAGAAATTATTTGCGAAATATTGGGATATGACTTGAATAAAGTGACTACTGACAGTCGATTAAAAGAGGTTTCAGTAGGTTCTTGGGAGGGTTTAACCATACAAGAAATTGAATCTTCATGGCCTGAATTGCTTGAAAATACTGATACTTACAATTGGTATTTCAATTCTCCAGATGGGGAAAGCTATGATTCAGTTGTGATGAGAATATCAGAATGGTTAGAAAGTATAAAGGATAAAAAGAAAGTTATTGCTGTATCGCACGGACTAACAGGAAGAATAATTAGGGGAGTTTATCAAAATTTAAAAAAAGATCATTTATTAAGATTGGAGGTATCTCAAAATACCTTCTTTAAATTGAACAATAATAAAATTGAAAGATTTTGTTACGAATATGATGAATTCTGAGTGTAGATGTAACTAACGTGCTTTAATTGTATCTTGAAAAAGAAAGGTTTTCTAATAGTCGGCATACACTAGTTGATTGTATTAGAAGGGGGCGACTTCAGTCGAAACGAGTAAGTGAACGACATATCGTTCACTTACTTTGAAATCTCTTTGAGGACTTTTCAGTGCCCTCGAGCTTGACGAAGTATATAATCTTTGGGCACGATGATAATGCCCATCTCAAGTATTAAGAAAGTCAATTAATTAGACGTTTGTTGGTTTTTTCAGATCGTAGCGAATAATGTCTGATGGCATTTTAGGATGTGGGAATGTTAAATTGTTATAAACAGGAGCTTGTGAAATATCATTTACATAACATTCATCTACATTGCAGCCATCCTCTTTAAATTCTTTTAACATTTTTAAGAAGCCAAACATGCCAAATGCACCTGTCTCTCGAACACGGCGTACCTCTTCAAAATCAACGTAAATAAATGTAAAGGACTCTTGGATGTTTAATTCTTCGATAATACGTCCTTCAGGGTCAACTGCTACCGTATTTCCCATTCCGGCCGGTCCAGCTTGATTCACACTAATTACATAGCATTGATTTTCCACTGCTCGCGTAATGGCAATCGGTGTATGATTTCGTAACCCACCTATCCATTCACCTTGAAGAGTAGGTTTAATAATCAATTCTGCACCTTTCATTACTAAGTTACGTATTGATTCTGGATAATGTCCATCGGCACAAATGACAAATCCTACTTTTCCAACCCCAGGAATCTCGAATACAGGGAACTCATTTCCAGGTGATGAAACCTCTAATGGATATGGAATAAACACTTTTCGATATTTAAGCTTAATCTCACCCTCAGGAGAAATAAGTAATGTCGTATTATACAGTTTTCCATCATTCCCACGTTCAACAAGTGAACCTGGAACAATCCATTTCTGCACTTCTTTTGCTTTATTACATAACGCTTGAATCGTAGGTCCATTTGGAATTGGTTCAGCCATTTCATCCCAAATCGTTGAATCATAACCGTTTAAAAATAACTCAGGAAAAACAATCATATCAACCGTTGGATTCATGAAAACTAATTTCTCAATATTACTGAAAATCGTCTGCAAATTTGTATCCTTTGTTTTAGCACCATCCCCAGGTTCCATAAATGAAGCTACTTGAACAACCCCAATGTTTAATGAACTCATAAAACATTCCTCCTTTATACGATTAGTTCAATTGTAAAGTGAAAATAGTAGCAAATCTATTACCTTAAATGATAATATTTTAGATAATTCGGAATATTTGTAGGGGAGGTTTGAAAATGAACTTAAACATCGAAAAATTGAAATACATTTTACATGAACTTCACCATATCCATCAAATTGAAGATTTCCGTTCACAAGTTTTACAGCTATTTAACCAAGTATTCCATTTAGAGCAGTCAATATTTTGGCTGTGTAATGAGAAAGGGGAAATTACACAGCCTTTAATACTTAACCAAAATGAGAGTGATATTGAATTTTATCAGAAGAATTATATGTCCCAAGATTATTTGTTACCAATAAATGTGAAAGATCAAATAATCTCTAAAAATACTCTTAATTTACAAGATATTGTAACGACTTCAGAATATGAAAAAAGTGCGTATTATAATGAGTTTATGAGAACGAGAGGAATATATCACGAAATGGGGATGTATTTAAAATATGATGGCAAACTTATTGGTGGTATTTCATTCATTGGTGAAAAAGGTCATACTGCATTTTTGAATGATACAATACTTTATTTAGAGCTCCTTGCCTATAATATTGCATTACAATGCAAACATCTTCAGCCGAATATCTCGAAAAACTTGTTAACAAAATCGGAGAAAATAGTTTGCGAACTTATAGGGAAGGGTTATTCAAATTCCATCATTGCGCAAAAACTTTTTATAAGCGAAAACACAGTAAAAAAGCATATACAAAATATTTACAAAAAACTAAACGTAAATAACCGTGTTTCATTATTGAAAAAGATCGAATAAGGATAACGGATGAGTTTTATTTTATATTAAGGAGGGATAGTATGGTTGAAATTATTGATGTAGATGCTGAAAATGTTGATAAATACGGCTTTTTTTGTATGCGGAGTAAACCGAATTCTGATGGTTATCAGAAAAAACTTAATTGGGTAAAAGAAAGATTAAAAGAGGGATTAAAAATTAAAATAATCCAAGAGAATGGAAGGCAAAAAGGATTTATTGAATATATTCCTGGTGAATTTACGTGGAGAGCTATAAATGCTAAAGAATATATGGTTATTCATTGCTTTTGGATTGTTGGAAAGGGTCAGGGAAGAGGATTTGGCAGTCAACTATTGAATGGATGTATAGATGAAGCCAAACAATTAGGGCTATCGGGCGTTGCTTTAGTCACAAGTGAGCAAGGATGGTTACCTAATAAAAAGTTTTTTGAAAGAAAAGGCTTCAAAATGGTTGATAAAATTGATGAATTTGAACTTATGGCTCTTAGTTTCAATGAAAACTCTAAACCACAATTTTATGACTGGAATGAATCTGCAAAAGAATATAAAGAAGGAATTACTGTATTTAAGTCTGATCAATGCCCGTATATTCAAGATGCTGTTAGAAACATAATTGAGGCTTCTAAAGATTTAAGTATTAGTGTTCAAATAGTTGATATGGATAGTTATGATGTAGCTCAAAAAAAATCGCCTACACCATTTGGAGTGTTCACTGTTATATACAATGGAGAAATTATTACATATCACCCTGAAACAAAAAATAGATTTATAAAAATGATTAATAAAAAGAACTTATTAACAAATAGTTAGTACTTATTCAGCAATCTGGCGCGATTCTTGAATAGAATCGTGATATATACATAAAACTAGTGAAGATTGTTTGAGATAAACACATATCAGCGAACGATTTTATATTAACACAATTCGAACGTTCGTATTTAAATAACAAAAGTGCGATTCCTCCACTGGCTGGACACTTTAATAATTGAGTAAAACACGAACATTATATACAATCGTAATTTTTTGTGATAAAAGGTGTATACCTTAAATAATGCAGTGTTAAACGGGTGAGGGGAGGTCAGACTTTTTCAACATATATTTGAAAATGACATGCAAACCACGCTGATCAATACTTTATTGTTTTTATTCAGGAAAACAAGCTCACATCAATTCGAATTAATTCACTTACAAAACCAACTTGTTCTCATGTTAATGAAACGAGCTCAGAACGTCTTAAAACGGTCGTAGATAATAGTTAGACAATTACCTCATTTCGTGTCGCAAAACGTGAATGAGTGTGTTCTAGATAGCGAAATAACTGTTGTAGATCCGTCAAGGTCATATAGACAAGGAGTATACTATCGATTTTTGGTGATTTAATGTCGTGTATTGAATAAATTGAGTACTTGGTTCTAGGTAATCTCATTTAACAAGGTTGAACAGCCATGATCCGTCAAAAACGTTAAAAAGAGCTGCAAATCGTATTCATAGCTGGTGACTGTATGATAGTGAATAATTTTTTCAATCTCATAATACAAAACAACTTATCGATATCAGCATGTAGTTGCAAGAATAAAATCTTCAGATAAAATATTAAACATTCATCACATTATCGTAAAAGGAGAGTTATCGTTCACATGAATTATAAAGAACTTCACAATCGTAAATCGAAAAGTACAAATAATAATGGGGAATTGATGTAATCAAGCCCTCTTTCTTATTTTTCTTTTTAGTTTACATAATATAAATTCTAGGAAGTTACGTTTCATTGGATAAGTATACTTGAAACAGTGAGATATTTGAGATTTTTTCAAAGATATCATGATTTTTATGCATTAAAAAAACTTCAGCCTTGATAACTGAAGTTTTTAACGTTTTGCTGATCTAGTTGTTTGATTGTTAATACTGCGATTTGTTCTGTTATTTTTTGACTTTCTCAAATGATGCATTTTGTCCCACGATTCCTTCATTTTACGCTTCAATGATTTGCTACTATCTAATATTAATGTATATCCACTAATAAGTATTTTTTTTAGATATTTACTATTTAATTTTGTTTGTATTTTATTCCAATTTACTAATTTAAGTTTAGATAATCGTTGTTTTGTATTCATACGATTTTGAGCTTTGTTTGATAGTGTTTCTTCTGGTAATTCTAATGAACGAATTGCTAAATCATATTGAGTTTCTGATACCTTGATTTTTATATCAATTAACACCAATGGAATCAAGGCTAACGATAAAATAAGTGTGATAAAAACAAATATCAATTCTAACCCCCCTGTCCTTTGTTTCTACAACACACTATTCCCTATTTATATGCATTAAAAACATTTAAAGCACAAATTTATTTGAACATTTTGGCAATAATAAAAAGCAACCACAAAAATGGTTACTTTTTATACATCAGCTAGTATTTAACAGCCTTTCTAAGTTAAATTGACACTTTTATCGAATTGGCAAAAAAAGTAAATATGATATGTATCCACTTATTTTCCCCATACAGCAGCCATTTTATCGATTGTTTGGATAAAATCATGTTTTCCTTGTATGTACTTCTCGATATCAACTGGATTTTCTTGTGCTAATTTTTTCTTTAAAGCACCATATTGAAGTGCTTCATGATGATTTGCTATTAGAAAATCACGAAAAGCTAAATGTCTATTAATTTCTTTGTCTCCTGATTGGAACATATGGATATGATGTGTGCGATTTGATAAGGTTCCTTTAACAAAAAAACGTCTGCCTGGTATGCCATTCTCACCAAAAGCTCTATAACCATTGGTAGCAAGCCGCTCCGTGAAATCATCAATCTGTTGAATGTTCTTAACTTCCACAAGCACATCAATAATTGGTTTTGCAGGCATATCTGGTATCGCCGTACTACCAATATGATAAATCTCGATTATTTCCTCGGGTAATAGCTTTTGCAAATTCTCTGCTTCTAAATTAAACATTTCTGGCCAATTTTCATTGTAAGGAACAACCTTCACTTCACGCATCTTTTCATCTCCATTTCAATTATTTCTTCATTATCTTTACTAGTGAATTAATCGATATTGATTAACAGGTCTTCCGACTCCGCCATATTGAATATCGATTTTCACTTTATCTTGTTTTTCAAGATAATCCAAATAACGACGAGCAGTTACTCGAGCAAGACCAACGCCATTTGCCACCTCTTCAGCAGAAACAGATTGCTCTTGCGTACCGATAAATGTAACAATTTTCGCTAGTGTTGCAGCATTCAGACCTTTTGGTAAGTGTTCATCTGAAATTTGAGGTGAGCTTTGTTGCTTGTGTAAAAGAGTATCAAGCTCACTCTGAGTCATCTCATTCTTTTCTTCAATTTTCGCTTTAAAGAGTCGATAATTTTGTAATGTATGCTTCATTCGTTCAAATGAGAATGGCTTCATAATGTAATCAAATACACCGAGTTGTAGCATTTTCTGAATAGTTTTCATATCATTTGCTGCGGTAACAGCGATGACATCGACTTTTAAACCCTTTTCGCGTATCTTTTTTAATGTCTCGATACCGTCTTGCTCGGGCATAAATATGTCCATAAAGACAAGATCCGGTTTTAGCAGTTTAATTTGTTGAATGCCTTCAATGCCATTCTTAGCTGTACCAATTAGATGATATCCAGCTACTTGTTCGATAAATTGACGATTCACTTGTCGAACCATTGGATCATCTTCGACTAATAATACTTGAATCGGTTGCATATCATTCATCCCCTTTTATAAATAAAACGTAACAAACACGCTTGTCCCTTCTCCTGGGGAACTCGTTACATCAATTGTACCATCTAATTTTCTAACAATGTCTTGTATTAAATAAAGACCTATTCCATGATTTTCATTTCTCTTTGTGGTATAGCCATTTGCAAAGATACGCGAAATCACTTTTTCGGACATACCGACACCGTTATCTTCGACTAAGATAGATAAAGTCTCCTCGTCTTGATCGATACTAATTAGAACTTTCTTATCGTCTTTATCTATCAATTGAAGTGCATCAAAAGCATTTTCGATTAAATTCCCAATTATAACAACAAAATCATTAAAGTCTAATTGATCTGGTAAATACGTAAGTTGACTATTCATATCAATTTCTACATCGATTCCGAGTTCTTTTCCGTGATTAATCTTACTTAGTAACAGACCAGAGATGTTTTGATTCTTGATACGATCATTTAAAAAATTGGCAATCTCATCTTGCTTTTCTTTTACTTCCTCTATATAAGACAATGCCTGTTGATAATGACCAAGCTGTAATAACCCAGCTATTGTATGAATTTTGTTTTTGTGTTCGTGGTTTTGAATACGTAATGCCTGTACAAATTCTTTCACACCTGTAAGTTCTTCAGCTAGCTTTTTCACTTCTGTACGGTCTTGGAAAATAGCGATTGCACCAACTATTTCCCCATCAACCTCTATTGGTACACGATTACTCATAATATTGTGCTGGTTGATAAGTAGCTCTTTATTATAGATAGGGATATTATAATCTAAAATTTCAGGTAAACGAGTATCTGGTAAAATATCATAGATTTTTTTACCGATTAAATCTTGCTGATCTACACCTAATATTTGTTTTGCTTTCGTATTGAAAATAGTAACCGTAAAGTCATTATCAATAGCTATAATCCCCTCGTGCATGGCATTAAATGTTTCTGTTCGTTCTGTATACTGCTTAGCAATTTCATGTGGCTCTAAATCAAACATCTGTTTTTTCATATTTCTACCGAGCATCCATGCACCCCAAGCACCGAATAAGAGTGATAATAACGTTGCAACAAAGATTTCTTTACGAATACTATATAAAATTTCCATTATTGTCGGAAGACTGTACCCTACGATCACAACGCCAACTTGTTGATGCTTGTCATTCATAATCGGTACAAAAGCACGCATGGTTTTTCCGACCTCACCTTTTGCTTTAGACAAGTAATAGTGTTCAGCAAAAGCTGCATTTTCATCGCTCGTATTAGATTTCTTACCGATTAAGGCTTTTACAGGATGAGATAAACGTATATGATCCATATTTAATACAACAATATATTCTGCTTTGTTAATAATACGTATGCCTTCTATTGTTTCATTGATGACCTTTGCTTGATCCATAGGTTTTTTATCTGTTGATAGTTCTTTTTGAACTTCTGGAAGTTTTGCAACGGTTCTTGCAATAAGCATCGCTTGATTACCTAACTCTTTTTCCTTTGTGGACAGAATATTACCTAAAACAAAAATTCCTGCTACTAAAAATGAAAATACGATGATGAAGAAGGTGAGCAACATGATTTTGCCGTTCATTGACAGATGCTTCTTTTTCACCGTTCTTCCTCCTATCTGTTAGTATACGAATATTGTATCACTTGAAATTATGTTAGAATAGAAAGAAAATGTCAGAATGTTGGTGATTGCATGAAAGTCTATATTACAACCGCCATTTTAACAATTGTGCTGCTTCTAGGTGCCATTGGCTATAAGCAGCAATTTTGGCAAACAGCATCGTTACCGGTTGATCATGAACAGCAAGGGTTAAATCAACAAATTGTGATCAACTTTAGTCATGTAGTTGCAGAAGATACACCAAAGGGTCGTACAGCGATAAAATTTGCTGAGCTTTTAGAGCAAAAGACAAATGGTCGTATACATGTCATTATCTATCCAAATGGAATGCTTTATAACGATGATAACGAATTAAAAGCATTGCAAGATGGAGATGTACAGATGATTGCTCCAACTTTCTCTAAAATGACAAAAGTAATCCCCTCTTGGCAAGTATTAGATTTGCCATACTTGTTTCATACAGATGAAGATGTAAAGAAAATACTAAATGGTCGTGTAGGTGAACAATTACTTAACCAATTAGGTCATGTTGATATAAAAGGTCTAGCTTTCTGGAATAATGGCTTTAAACAAATGATTTCGGAGAAAAACCCATTAGTAAAGCTAGAAGACTTTCAAAACTTGAAAGTTCGTTCTATGCCAAGTAACGTATTACAATCACAATTTGAACTACTTGGGGCAAGTTCCATCACCACTTCATTTGATGAACTGTATTCTGAAATCGAAAATCATGAGATTGATGCGCAAGAAAATACAATTTCAAATATTTATTCAAAAGGTTTTTATAAAGTTCAAAATCATATTACATTATCGAATCATGGATTACTGGGGTATGCAGTTTTGATGAATGAAGACTTTTGGAATAGTCTTCCACCAGACCTACAAGAAGATGTGACAGAGGCTATGAGTGAAGCAACCGAATGGAATTTTCAAATGGCTAAAAAAATGAATAAAGTTGACTTAGAAAAATTAGAAAAAGAACCGAATATTGATATCACTTCCCTATCTGTTGCAGAACAGAAAAGATGGGAGCAGAAATTCCAACCGTTATATACATCTTATAAGGATGAAATCGGTTCCGTCTTCTTAAAAGAAATCCAATCTGAGGTTAATCATTAATATCTGTATTAGTACAAAAAGACCTTAATTCTTAAATTATCTAAAAATTTTTTAAACCGAGAATTTATTCTCGGTTTTTTCTTATTCAGCGCTATGACTGGCTTTGCGATACATTTGAGTACCCATCAAAGCTTTTTGACCAAAATGACCAAAAAGAGTTTTATCACCATAATAATGGTTTTCAGTTTTTATAGAGTATTATGTTCCATGTAAGCGATAACAATTTGCAGAAATAAACTTCACACAAAGAGGGTATGACTATGAGAATTAACTTTAAAAACTTAACCGTTCAAGTAATTTGTGCAATTATCCTGGGGATTATCGTTGGTGTCCTTTTCCCTAGTTTTGGTGCTCAATTAAAAGTATTGGCAGATATCTTTATTAAACTTATTAAGATGCTAATTGCTCCAATTATCTTCCTTACAGTTGTTACTGGTATAGGCGGAATGGGCAACTTAAAAAAAGTTGGTACAATTGGTGGTAAAGCACTTATTTACTTTGAAATCGTTTCTTCTATTGCTTTAGCAATCGGTTTAGTTGTTGTTAACATTATCCAACCTGGTAAGGGCTTAGATACTTCACATATTAAAGGTGGAGACATTTCACAATTTACAAAACAAGCTACTGAATCTGATCATGGTTTTGTAGCATTTATCTCGAATATTATTCCAGATAACTTTTTCGGATCACTTGCAAACGGCGAATTGTTGCCAGTATTATTCTGTGCAATTCTATTTGGGGTAGCCGCTGCATCAATTGGAGATCCAGTAAAACCAGTCATTAAACTTTGCGAACAAGTATCTGAAATCTTCTTCAAAATTATCGGAATGGTTATGAAACTATCTCCTATTGGGGCATTTGGCGCAATGGCATTCACAATTGGTAATTTTGGTTTAGGTTCATTAAAATCTTTAGGCTTACTAATGGCTTCTGTTTACATTACAATGTTTTTATTTGTTGTTATCGTATTAGGTCTAATCGCAAAATTCTTTGGATTTAACATTTTTAAATTCATTGCTTATATCAAAGATGAATTGTTCGTTGTGCTTGGTACTTCATCATCTGAATCAGCATTACCATCTATTATGCGAAAACTTGAACGATTCGGATGTTCAAAACAAGTAGTTGGTTTAGTCGTTCCAACTGGTTATTCATTTAACTTAGATGGTACATCTATCTACTTATCAATGGCAGCAATGTTCATTGCACAAGCTTACAATGTCGATTTATCAATATGGCAACAAATTTACTTGCTAGGGATTTTGATGATTACGTCAAAAGGTGCTGCAGGGGTAACTGGTTCAGGTTTCATCACATTAGCAGCGACAATTGCTGCATTCCCAATGATTCCTGTAGAAGGTATAGCATTACTTATAGGTGTTGACCGCTTCATGTCTGAAGCACGTGCCATCACAAACATCATTGGTAACTCAGTTGCTACAGTCGTAATCGCAAAAGTGGAAAAAGAATTCGATCCTGTTAAGCATAAGGAATTGGAAAAAGAAATTGCCTTAGCACATCAACAAACACACTCTCATTAATAGCAGAACGTCATAAAAGGAATTCGATCTCCTCGACAATGGCTTTCGATATAACCACCCGCTCTCCTCGTTGCGGGTGGTTTTTTATTCTTCTAGATTTGCTTTAAACTTAATTTTTGTAGCAACTCAGATAAATCGATTTCCGCCATAGAATTAATTCTCATTGCAACTTGATGATCAAAAACTAAATTTTGCGTTGCAGCATTTGGAACAACTACGCATGGAATATTAGCTCGAATAGCCGCAAGAGAACCATTTGGAGAATCCTCAAAGACAACTGCTTCATTTGGCTGAATTCCAAAGTGTTCTAAAACCTTTAAATAAAGCTCAGGATTTGGTTTCACCTCAGTTACATCATCCGCTGTATAAATTAAATCAAAATACTTTTCCAAATCAAGCATTTCTAAAAACCTATAAATCCATTTTTTAGTTGAGCTTGAAGCAAGCGCTACCTTTAATCCTAATTCCTTTGCCTGTTCAAAATAAAGAATCACACCATCTCGAGGAGATTTCTGTAATATTGAATCCTCAAAAATGGCTGTCCTTTCTTTACAGATTTCATTTTTGTCTAATTTAGTATCACTGTGTATAAGATTTTCGTAAGGATCGAAAACGAAATTAGTTCCGATTGACTCATACCATCGTTGCAATGGAAACTCTACATTATATTTTTTATAAATAATTTGATAAGATTCTAATTCGTATGTCTCCGTATCAAAAATTAATCCATCAAAATCGAAAATAACAGCTTTAATCATCGAATCTCTCCCCTATGTATACTTCTAAAAATATAACCATGATATAAAATTTTAATCCAATATTTGATATACATTCTAGACATATTTCAATAAACCCTTTTATTTTGAAATATTCAAAAGCCATTAAAGACTGACGAAATACTAAATACTAAATCCTTCTACGTATTAAAATAATCTGTATAGCCAAACATTTTTCTTTTGTTTTGAAAATACAATAGTAATTAAGTGAAAAAATATGCTATGGGAGATGATTAAATGTTAGTGACCACAACAAACAATCTTGATGGCAAAAGAATTCTAACCTATCATGGAATTGTTACAGGTGAAGCGATTATGGGTGCCAATATTGTACGTGATATCTTCGCTTCAATAACAGATGTCATTGGAGGACGAAGTTCAGCATATGAAGGCAAACTCGCTGAAGGACGTGAAATAGCTATATCTGAAATGACAGAGCGTGCTGAAAAACTAGGTGCTAACGCAGTAATCGGTGTGGATCTAGATTTCGAAACAATTCGGGATGGCATGTTAATGTGTGTCGCTACTGGTACGGCAGTCACTTATGCATAATACTGATATTTAACGTTCATCTACTAAAGTAGCATTATATTCGTTTAGAGAAGTATCCGCTCGACTCCAACAGAAAAAGTGAGACAGACGACGAGATCCTACTGGAGTGTAACGACGAAGCAGCTCAGAACGCTAATTTGATATAAATAAATAGACCTCATTTTGATTAAAGATTGATCAAAATGAGGTCTTCCTAATAAATTCATCATTACTTTTTATAAAAGGATTAATTATTATTTACTGCTCATATATATTTTCTATTCTTTCTGCATACATACCCTATTCCTTATGCATTCAATGGACTTATCTAACCTCAATCGAGTAAATACCTGGATGAAATCAAGATTACAACCAACTTTTTGCTAGTTGAGATACTCCTTTTATTATCTTTTCTTCACTTAAATTACCCAATCCAAGTTGAATGTGCGGATATTGTGGTTTATATTTCGAGAAATAGTTTGAGCAAGGATAAACTACAATTCCGTGTTCAAATGCTCTTTCAATTAGCATTTCTTCACTCATATTTGTTTTAACTTCAATAATAACGAAAATTCCAGAGCTACCACCTTTTATTTCAACATAATTCTTAAAGTGTTTTAGTAATTCTCTATTCAATAGATTCATTTTACGTTTATACAAAGCTTTCATCTTCCTTAAGTGTGAGTACCAATATCCTTCATTCATAAAGGCCGCCAGTGCCCTCTGATGAATAGATGAGGATGTTTGCTCAAGCAAAGGGAGTATCTTTTTATATTCACTTACTAGCCTCCTAGGTAAAACCATATAACTTACACGGATAGAAGGAAGCAATGCTTTTGAAAAAGTTCCTAAATAAACCACCCTATCATTAGAATCTAAACTTTGAAGAGACGGTATAGGTTGATGGATGTATCGAAATTCACTATCGTAATCATCCTCAATAATATATCCTTCCACCCTTTTTGCCCATTGAATTAACTTTAATCTTTCATTGACTGGGATCGTTACTCCATATGGAAAGTGGTGAGTAGGAGTGACATATAAAAGTCTAGAAGGCGACTTTAAAAGGCGATCAACTTGGATGCCATGTTCTTTTACCGGGATCGGATCAATGATAAATGACTGAAGAGCAAATAGTTCCCTTGCCACATTATATCCAGGGTCTTCAACTGCCAGATAATGATAGTCTTTCTTAAGCAACAGCGACAATAGTAATAACAAGTGTTGTGTGCTACTGCCAATAATAATCTGTTCAGCAGAAGTATTAACCCCTCTTGATTGAAACAAGTAATCTGCTAGTGCCTTTCTTAATTTAATATCGCCTTGTTTTTCTCCGTATGAAAACATGGTAGAGTCTTTAACGATTTTGTTTGTAAGCATTCTCCATTTTTTCAAAGGGAAGTTCTCTTGATCCACCGTTCCAATCTTAAAGTCGATAGTTTTTATGTCAGTTTGATTTCTTTCGTGATGCTGTTCTCTAATGGGTTCATAATTAAGCGTCTCATCCGATATAGTTGCCTCTACAAAAAATCCCTTTTTGATCTCACTTCGAATATATCCTTCCGATTGCAATTGTTCATAGGCTACCTGGCTTGTGTTTCTGCTGACCTCTAATTGGAGAGCAAGTTGTCTAATCGATGGCAACTTTGTATTCTTTTCTAATTTACCAGATAAAATCTGAGTACGTATGTATTGATAAACTTGTTGGTACATAGGAGTGTTACTTTCTCGATTAATATTAAATATTAGTTCATTCATCATTGAAGTACCTCATCTGTCATTTGTGTTTATTGTAAACTGTACCTTTTAGAAATGACAGTATAAATGAATAATGAATTTAGAAAAAATTTTGATCTGGGAGAGAACATATGACAATTTTTATGTACATATTTTGTTTGATTGTATGGGGACTCAACTTTATAGCAGTAAAAATTCAAGGAACTCCTGTCAGCTTGGAATTATCCTTAACTTATCGTTTAGTTATGACAGCCTTTTTATTTTTGATTCTTGTTTGGTTCCTTCACCCAAAAGGGAGGCCAACAAGAAAAGATATCCCATTTGTAATAGTTTTTGGTGTATGTAACTTTGCATTAAGCTACTTATGCCTTTATTACGCCACAACTTTGAGTTCTGCAGCAATCGTAACAATGGTTTTTTCATTAAAGGTGATTTTGACCCCGATTACTCTCCGGATTTTTTTAAAAGAAAAGTTACATTTACGCGTTTTGTTTGGGGGGATTTTAGGTGTATTAGGTGTATGTATTCTCATCTATCCGAATTTGAACAGCTTTCAAGGGTCCAATGACATAAAAGGAATTATGGTTGCAATCTTAGGTACGCTTCTTACAGCAGTAGGTGATGCCAGTTCAGCACGAAATGCAAGTCATAATGTGAATCCTATCTACGCAAATGCCATTGGATTTACAGTCGGCAGTTTATTGATGGGAGTAATTGTATTATTTCAAGGTCAAGAATTTATATTTCCAACATCGATTTCATACTTATCTGGGTTGCTATATTTAACTCTGGTTGCTTCATTTGTTGCATGGTTATTCTATTTGAAGCTTGTTGAAAAAATTGGAGGAGCTCAAAGTGGTTATATGGTTGCGCTTTTCCCGGTAATAGGAGGAATAGCTTCCGTACTAATCGGTGAGTCAAATCCATCATTGTTTTTGTTTGCTGGTTGCCTTTTTAGCTGTATTGGGGCTGCCATCGCATTAGGGTTTGGATCTTGGAGGCATAATGCGAAATTGCCTCTAAAAAGAGCTAATTAAGAAGGACTGAGTCTTGTGAACTTGGAAATAGAGATCATTTTTTTGATTCTCAGCTTGTTGACCAACAGCAATTCGGTGATTCCCATATTATTTTTTCACAAGTATTTTTGCAAATAAAATACAAAACACAATTTATAGATTCTTTAAAAAGGCTAAACAAGAAAAATAATTCTTATGCTTATTTTCAGATTTCGGTCAAACATCTAGTATAATAAGTTAATTAAGAAAATAAGGAAGGTAAACTAAATGAAAATTCTTGAAACAAATCGACTTATCCTTCGACTGCAAACAGCAGATGATGCGGCATTTATCCTTGAGCTTATGAACGATCCTTCCTGGTTGCGCTTCATAGGTGATCGTGGTGTAAGGACACTAGATGATGCAAGAGCTTATATTATGAATGGACCTGTTCAAATGTATGAACAATTCGGTTTCTGCCTTTATTTGGTGGAAAGAAAAGAAGATCATGCACCGATTGGAATATGTGGTTTGGTAAAAAGAGATTCCTTGGAAGATGTTGATATTGGATTTGCCTATCTCCCAAAGTATTGGTCAAAAGGATATGCTTATGAAGCAGCCTCCGCAGTAATGTCTTATGGAAAAGATAAATTAGGGTTAACTCGCATTGTGGCAATCACGTCTCAAGAGAATCAAGCTTCAGAAAGTCTGCTCAAAAAAATTGGTTTTCAGTTTGAGAAATTGATTCAGTTAGCCGATGACCCCGAAGAGCTTAAGCTTTTGATATTTGACAATACAGAAAACGCTATAAAAAAATAACAGGAAACCTAAGAAGCAAGTAGCTCGTGATTAATCATAGAAAGGGAGTGTTATATAAATTTTAATATAAAAGAAGCCATCGAGATTCTGGATCGTACACCACATACATTTGAGTGTTTTTTATCAGGTTTATCTGATGAATGGTTGCAATGCAATGAAGGTGAAGGGATATGGAATGTCTAAGAAGTAATTGAGCATCTTATTTTGGAAGAAAAAAATAATTGGATTCCAATGTTAGAAAATTAAAACTGTTGATATAAAAAGGACCACACATATCAAATATGTATGGTCCAATTCATTTTGTTGTTGAACTAACGCACCCTTTAGTTCGATAACAAAATTTATTATTATCCTATTCCTTCTCCCAAAGCTCTATACGTCTTCCCTCTGGATCTTCAATCCAAACAAACTTTCCAAATTCATGAATCGTCTTTTCCTTAGCAAGGGGAACACCTATTTTTTCTAGATGTTTGATACTGTCATCCAAATTTTCAACTTGAAAGTTTAACATCACTTGTTGTTCTGTTGGAAAATAGCGGTCATCTTCAGAAAAGAAGGAAAAGATAGTTTCATTTCCTGATTGTGGTGTAATAATGGTACCATTCCAATTTTCAATTTCTATATTTAGGACTTTACTGTACCATTTTTTTATATCTTCTAGATTTTTAGTCCTCCAAAAGATTCCTCCAAAACCCTTTATTTTCATAAGAATCTCCTTCCTATCCCATTAGTTATTTAATTAAATTCTAGTTTTGAAAGCGAATTCCTTCTTTCACTAAGCTTCCCGTTAGCTAGATAAGAAAACGCTCCTTGTTAAAGCGCGATTTATGAATGTTCATAGTAATATCCAAAGATAGCCAAAATAGCACATGCAAGAATTACGGCAATTGCTACTCTTATTGGAGAAATAGGTGCACGACCGCCAACTTTACCCGTCTGTCCATTCACCATAAATTGATAAACTTTGTTTTTATATTGAAATGATGATAGCCAAATAGGTAGCATCAAATATTTATACGTGATGTCATCATGTGTTGTAGAAAACTGGATACTTCCAACTTGATCTGCTCCACGTTCAAAGCGAATCTTTGATGATATTTGTTGTCGAATATGATTCTTTATATCTTGCTGTGCAATTTTCCATCCATCTTCTAAACCGATACTATATCGTTCTGCCAAGAATCCAGAAACATATTCAGGTTTATAGGATTTATTGTCCAGTAAATTAAAAGGTTCTATTTTCCTCATCATATCATGGTCATACCGTGTTGTTGCACTCACTAATTGATCATCTATAAATTCTTGATAAAACCCAGAGGTAGTATACCAATCTGTTTCGATATATGTATCCCCGTCTTTATCTCTCATGACACGGTTAATACCATAATTTGCTGTGTAATAGGATCCTGTATTTGTATCAAATGTCCAATAAGGTAAATAGACACCTTTAAAAGCATCAGGCTTAGCACTTAGTTTTGCAGCACGTGGTGAAAACCATCTTCCTTTAATCCAGCGTTGGAAATTTGAACCTGCTTCTTTATCAGTTACTTCAAATGTACAAACACCATTTGGAGCTAGTGTATCTACCGTCGCTGCTTCCATTACTTGATGTGAACCACAATAGGGACAGGTATCCGCAACTTGTAGCGCATCATAAATTGTCTCAGATGCACATTCACTACAGATAACTGTTTTCTTTTCAACACCCCAGTCAAAATTCCCACGTTTCTCAGCTGCAAAGAAATCCATTTCCTGTGCTACTTTGTCGTTTTCATCTTCTGGTTTTGCAATTTCTGTTTCATAACCACAATAGGGACAGCTTAACTTACCGTTTTTAGGATTAAATTCAATAGATGCACCACATGAGGGACATTCAGCATCAAAATCGATTTTTGCATCTTTTACAGTTTCGCTCACTGTATATCCCTCCTATTGTTTGTCATTATCATCAAAGAGGTCGCCACATTCAGGACAGAACTTTGGTGGGTTTGAAGGATCTTCTGGTTTCCAACCACATTTGTCACAAATATAGGTTGGTGTTCCTTCTGGTTTTTTCGATCCACAATTTGAACAGAATTTACCTTTGTTGAAAGAACCACATGTACAAGTCCATCCTTCATTTGTTGGTTTTGGTGTTCCACAGTTTGAACAGAATTTCCCCGTATTTGTTTGGCCACACGCACAATCCCACTTATTTGCAGATGTTTGATTGTTTTGAGGTACTTGCTCACTTTGTTGAGTTTGTGAAGCCATTTGGAAAAGTTGTCCTGCATTCACACCGCCAGCCTGTGAAGCCATATTCATCCCCATAAATCCACCAAGTGCTCCATTTTCATTTTCTGCAGCTTTAATCATAGCATCTGCTTGAGCTCCAGTAATTTGAGCAGCAGCCATTGATGTATTACGAAATACTGCATTTTTTTGCAATTGTTTAATCATTGCTTCATCTTCTTCTGAAGCTTTTAGCGAGCTAACACCAAAGGTACCCACAGCTAAACCACGTGATTCCAGCCATTTTTCTGATAATACTTGGTTCAATGCTGTTGCCAATTCGATTGTGTGCGCAGGAATTTCACTGTAACGAACACCTAGTGCTGAAATTTTGGCAAAAGCAGGTTGTAATGCTGTCATTAATTCGGTTTTTAATTGGCTATCAATTTCATCTCGATGATATTCTTGTACAACATTTCCACATACATTTTTGTAAAACAATAATGGATTGATGATACGATACGAATATTCACCATGACAGCGGATTGAAATATCAATATCTAAACCGATATTTCGGTCGATTACTCGAAATGGTACTGGACTTGGTGTACCGTATTTATTGCCCATAATTTCTTTTGTATTAAAGTAGTAAATACGTTGATCCTTAGGTGGCTCACCGCCGAAAGTAAAACGTTTCCCAATCTCCATAAATGTTTGAAGAATATTTTCTTTAAAATCTCCTTCGAACAAGATGCTCGGTTCAGTTGAAGTATCGTATACATATTCGCCTGCTTCGGCACTAACTTCTACCACTTTCCCCTGTTCAACGATCATCATGCATTGTCCTTCGTTTACTGCAATGATGGAGCCATTTGAAATAATATTGTCATTGCCTTTGTTTGAGCCTCGTTTTGTTTTTCGTCTGACACCTTTTGTAACCAGAACTTCCTTCGAAAGCCCTTCACAGTAAAAGTATTCGCGCCATTGATCCTCTAAAACGCCTTTTGCAGCGCCGATTCCCGCTTTAATTAAACCCATGAGTATCCCATCCTTTTTTATGTAATAAAATTTATTCTATCATTATGGGAATATAGAATGTAATTCACTTAACATATACGTTTTATACCTAAAAAAGTTTCATACTGTATAATGTATCCAGAATCATTATTCCAAATTCATAGTTCCTTAAACATTTGATTAAATATACTATCCCTTAATTATTATTAGATTTTTTATCAAACTCAATTCATAAGATTAATTTTGATAAAAGTATAAATATTATCAATCTGCATAAACAAAAAATAAAACGACATTCTTAAATGAACATCGTTTTATATGTTTTTATTTGGCTACAGAAACACTTCTATGGAGTAAAAGTATATTTCTTTTTCGTTCCATCAGAAAATTTAACATCTAACTCTACTTTTTTATAATTGGAATCGAGGTTAAATACTTTAAGAATTTGTTTCTTTACTTCTGCATCTGGTGTATTGACATCGAATTTTAACTGTTTGAATAATGGTTCAAGTTTTGTATAAGCTGCGTTACCTTCAATTTTCTGATTTTTACGTTGATCTTCCATTGAAGCATCTGCACCATTATTTCGATTTTCAAAATCAATCTCATATGATTGATTAGAACCATAGTCAGCGTCTAGTTTGAATTCAGAAAAATTAAAAGCTTTATTTTGTGTATTATCATTGGTTTTAGTCGTATCAGTTGATCTATTTGTTGAATCATACGCACTGCCTTCCGAAGTTGGAACATTACTTTTTACATTTGATGCATTATCAGATTTATTTCCACTTCCACAACCAACTAATATAACTGTTAGAATTGATACCGCTAAAAAAGTTGACCATCTCATCATTTTACAATCAATCCCCTTTCTAATAAGTATGGTTAGCATTCCCGATTCAAAAACATTAATTCCAAATTAATTTAAAAAAGATGAAATTTGAGATTAAAGAATTTTTAACTGATGAATTAAAAAAGCAGCATGCTCAATATTTGCATGCTGCTCCTGAACTCTATTCACTATATTTAAAATCTTGATTTAACGGCTTTAAACGAAACAAAGCTTTGGCACGGACTTCTTTATGGAAGTCAATTGTTCCAAAATCTCTAGAATCCATTGAATGGTTTCGGTTATCTCCCATTACGAAAATTTTACCTTTATCAACCTTTATATCTAAGTCATTTGTGTCCATTGGTTCCTTAATATAGGGCTCATCAACTGCTTTGCCATTTCGGTAAAGAACATTATCCTTAATCTGAATATGATCTCCAGGTAAGCCTATTACACGTTTAATAAACAAATCTTGTCCAGCTACGAGCTCTGCATCAAAGCTCACAATATCGTCGTAGTGAGGCTTTTGATACTTATATGCAAGTCTACTAGAAATTAAGTAATCCCTTTCATGTAAGCTGTTTTCCATACTATCCCCTATTACAATTTCAGGAGAAATAACAGCACGAAAGCTAATCGCTAAACAGATCATCACAATCAATATTAGAAAAAATTTTCGTAAATCCTTTAGTAAACTTGAATACTTGCCCATAAATTCACTCGCCTAATTTCTTTATATAATCATCTGAATCTATTATCTTAATAATCATATTTTTTATGGAACTTTGTCAATTCAAAAATGAATAAAACCTGCATTCTTTTATGAATGCAGGTTTTTGTATACCGATAAGTTTAATATAAATAAAGCAAAAAATGAAACTTACTGTCAGAATGATTTGAAATACCTTATTTCCATTCTTTCAACGTTTTCTCATACGTTACTTGATTCATTATTCGTTGAATCCCTCTTGATTTGTCGATTGCAAGTTGCATTTCTTCTTTATAGCGATCCAGTTTATGCTGCTTTTTTGCAATGACTGCTTCGATTGAGTGTGGCATCCAAGGTTGATAGAACGGATAATTTCTTGCATTACCGTATTTTCCTGATAATGCTTCAACATATGCCATATTATACGTTTTAAGCGGACCGTTTTTCATCGAATTTACGATTTCTCTAGCGCTAGCAAGCTCCCCTAAACGAACTGCCCGTTGAAATTTGTAATCTTGCTGTCCATCTGGTTGATTTTTGAACTTTTCGATTAGTCTGTCCAGTGCTGCAATTTCATCTTCCTTTGAACCTTCTTTAATCGCAAGAGCATAGGCGTATGTTGGATTTCTTTTTTGATTACGTACTTGGCGAAGTATCGCTTTTGTATTTTTTGAAGATGTCATTGTATAAGCATAGTAACCAACTATCGCTACTGCAAGAATTGTAAAAAATGCAACAGAAATACTAGTTGGTACTTTTAGCCAAATAAAAATTGCACCTATTACCAATACAACTAGGTAAAACATTAATAGTCTTAAAATATTCATATCAATTCTCCAATACTAATAAAGTGAAACTTTACACAGTGTGGGGTTCTTTATCCCTACTGTGTGTTAGTTGAACCAATCGGACATTTATGAACAGTTGATCTCCTAACCATAGTCAAGCGTTTTACTTGAGCTTTGAAGTGTGGGATCTTACTGCCATTAATGCAGGATAAAATGGTGGATAACCATCATTACTATATTAACAACGTCCTACGAAATGAGCAATGAATAGGGGTGACTAAGTTTAAAAACATTTTAGTACATTTCAATAAATGTACAAGAGTATAATTTTTCAATACATCTGGATGGGCTTTCTTATCTTTTCCTTGAAATATAAAAAGACGCTGTAGAAACAACAGCGTCCATAGTTTTATGCCTTTTCAGATTTTAAATCAACAATGATTTTCCCAACAGCCGTTTTTAAACGTACTTTTGGTAGACCATTTCCATATATATAATTTCGTCCTGATTGACCGAATACTTCAATTTTCCCCAAATCAGAATCAGCCTGTATATGACCATTTGTCAGAACTTGATCTGTTAACAGTTGAATACGCCCCATACTTGTTTCAAGATGAATAGTATCTTCGATTGTCGGTACATACATTTCAATGCGTCCATTATCCGTTTTGGCATCCACGTCACCGTGTAATGATTTCAATTCAATGCGTCCATTGTCTGTACGTAATTTAGAAAAAGTTGATCGCGAGTTTGTCATTTCAATACGGCCATTATCAGTCTCGGAATAGAATTTTGTGAATTGACATTGTTCAATCAAGATATCTCCATTATCCGTTTTGGCATTCGCTTCGTTTGCTAAAACCTTTTCGAGTTCGATACGTCCGTTATCTGTTTCTACTGTAACGACCTTAGATTGTTGGTTACTTAGTTTAATATAACCATTATCATTATCAATAGAAATCTGGTCATATATCCGTTCAGGTACTTGTATTGTAACCGTAGCATTTCCGCTTAATAGCATTCCTACTCGGAAAAATAGAAACTTACGGTAGCTCTCTTCTCTATCAATGGTAATATGTAATGTACCGTTAACATTTTTCATTTGAACTTTAGTCTTACTATCCTGATCTTTTATACTTGAATACACATTATGGTCAGGTGAAGGTTTAACAATCACATTTACATCCTTAACTTTAATTTGTACTTGTTGAAAATATTCAACATCTAATGGCTCTATTTGGTTATTTGCGACAAATTCATCTTCTGTATAAGCTTTTAATAATTCCACAGCTATTTCTTCTGCAGCGCCTAATGATGAAATGATTTCCTCATCGCTTTTACCTTCTTTTCTTCCATTTTCAAAATAATCTTTAAAATCTCGTAAAATATCTCGTCTTTCTGAAGGATTTAGTTTCTGTAAAGCAACCTCCAGTTGAATCAAATATTTTTGTTCAGTCATAAATTATCCCTCTTCTCTTTTTCTTTTAAACAAAATAGATAATTGATAGTTTCCCAACATATACTGCTTTGGAAAGAGAAAATCACAAAAATTGATTTAGATTATTCTTCATTCAACATAAATATATGCAACCATTAAAGTTACTCTTTCTGAATATGATTCAAAGGAGAACGCCATGAAAATTTCAGTAAATTATTCTGGAGACTACTCAGCGATTGTAACCACAGAGATAAAACATAAAATTCAGACAATTCATCATGGAATCTATACAAAGAAAGCTGTTGGAGCTGATTATTTAGGCTGGGTTGATTGGCCAAGCTCTCTACGCCAAGATTGGTTAAAGGAATTACACGATACCGCTAATGATATTCGAGAAAAATCAAATGTTTTAGTCGTAATTGGAATCGGTGGATCTTATTTAGGATCAAAAGCAGTGCTAGAGGCATTATCAAAAAATTTCCATCCCTATAATAAGTTAGAGGTGATTTTTGCTGGTCATCTAGTAAGTGGTTCTTATTTAAAACAGTTGATGCAATATTTGAACAGTAAAGAAGTCACCATCAATATTATTTCCAAATCCGGTACAACGACTGAACCCGCAATTGCCTCACGCTTCTTAATACAGTATATGGAAAAACGTTATGGAGAACAAGCTTCATCTAGAATAATTGTAACAACTGATGAAAACAAAGGGGCTTTACGCTCATTAGCAATTGAAAAGGGCTATAAACGATTGATCGTACCAGAGGATATTGGTGGCCGTTATTCCGTGTTCACAGCAGTTGGCCTATTACCGATTGTAGCTGCAGGTTATGATATAGCAGAATTTATTAATGGGGCGAAAATGGCTGAACAAGATTTTAGAACTTTAGATATTGAAAATAATCCTGCTATTAAATATGCCATAATTCGAAAACATTTATATGATTCGGGCTACCCTTTAGAAATTCTCGCTACTTTTGATGATAAATTAAAATATGTACAAGAGTGGTGGAAGCAGCTATTTGGTGAAAGTGAAGGGAAAGAAGGGAAAGGAATCTTCCCTACCTCTGTTCTCTACTCTACTGATTTGCATTCATTGGGTCAGTATATTCAAGATGGCAAGCGAATTTTATTTGAAACATTTCTATTAACTGAAAAAGCAGATGAAGATTTGACGGTTTTCGAATCCCCGCAAAATGGAGACGAATTGAATTATTTAAGTGGTTTAACGTTACATGAATTTAATCATGTGTGCTACGAAGCTACCTCAAATGCACATCTTCAAGGTGGGGTCCCACAAATTTCGATTACCATTGAGCAAGTAGATGAAAAACATCTAGGGTATCTCTTATATTTTTATATGATGGCGTGTGCTTTTAGTGCTTATCTACTTGATATTAATCCGTTTGATCAGCCAGGTGTGGAAGAATATAAAACGAATGTTTTTAAATTTTTGAAGAAGCCAGGATATTGTTGAAAGATTTGACAGTAAAATAAATGTATGTGCTATTCAAAACAACAAAATAATGTTGTTTTGTAAAAAGTATGAATAAAAGAATGCTACAAACATTGATTTTATATATAAAGGAATAACCCGCATTTTGAAAAGGAGATTGATCAAAATGTGGGTTTTATTTGTGTGATGAATTATATATCATGGAATACCCCAATATTGCGTGTGGGACAATGATTTTTGGTGTTCATTATTTAAAATAGCAAGCGTCAGACTAAATTACTTAAAAAAAGTCGTTAATTCTATCTTTTTAGTAGCAACAGCATTAACGAAATATTCATTATGGTCTACGCCAATCATTGTGGGTTGAAATTTCTCGATTGCATCTATCAACTGATTAATTACAAACATATCTAAATAATTGGTTACCTCGTCCCAAATAAATAACTCATTTTCACCTAATATTGCATTCGCTAAGAATACTTTTTTCTGTTCGCCAGCGCTCCAATTTTTACTTGATTTATCGGAAAAACTAGAACGTTCTATTCCTAATTGATATAAAAGATGCCAATATTCTTCTTTTGCTTCTTTCGTAGATAATTGATTTAGAAATGAGAAATAATTTACATCCTTTTGATTTTTTTGGCGCAGTATCGAAAGATGTTCAGGTAGATTTATTCGATACTCACCAATTGTTTCTAGCTGTTCTGTTCCAAGTATAAAATTTAATAGAGTAGATTTACCGACTCCATTTTTCCCATTAATAAAGAATCGATCAGTTGGATATACATCTATATTTATCGGTTCAAAGAGGGGTATCCCATCTCTTAAAATTGAAAAATCACGAAAGAATAAAACCGGTTTTCTTGGCTGTCCAACAATCATTTTAAGCTCAGAAACACTTTCGATATTATGAATAAGACTTTCCTTTTCTTCAATCATCGCCTCTGTTCGTTTTTTAATTGCTTTCCCTCTTTTCATTTGTTTCGCAGCTAGTCGCCTTTCTGCAGCATCTCTTGTACTATTCTCTCTTTTTAACCCCCAAGTATTCACTTGTCTTGCAACATCATGAAGCCGTTTAATTTCCGATTTGAGCTTTGCATTCTTTTCTTCTGAAAGCATATCTGCATTTACTTTTTCGTATTTCCACGTATCTACATTACCGTTAATCAAGTCAATTGATTCTTTATTGATTGCTAGAACATGATCGACGAATTGATTTAAAAAAGACTCATCATGGCTAATCACAATAAAACCTTTTTTCTTCTTTAAGTATTGCCCAACGATTTTTCTGCCATGTAAATCTAAATTATTAGTCGGTTCATCAATTAAAGGAAATGAATTTTCGTTCAAAAATAGCTCAATCAGTAAGAGTTTTGTTTGTTCCCCACCACTTAATACATTAAATTTTTTATATAAAATGTCTATCGATAAATCCATATAGGTTAACTCACGCTCAATTTGCCATGTATCGAAATGCGGATTTTGTTTCAGTAACACTTCTAAAACAGTTAAATCTTCATGAATACCTGGATATGATGGGAAGTATTTAAAATCTAATGTTGAGTGTATAGAACCTTCATATTCTATCTGGTTTAAAAGAAGTTTTAAAAATGTTGTTTTTCCTTGACCATTCCTTCCAACAATCCCTAATTTCCAACTTTCATTGATATTTATATTCACATTCTTAAAAATCGGTTGAATCATCGATGCATATTTAAATGTCATATTTTTTATAAGAATATTACCTGTCATTCAAATCACCTCTAATAAGGGAGGAAACAAAAAATCCCCCCATTAATTTGGAAGGATTAGTCAATTCATATATGTTTTCATTTAACATGACAAATAAACCTATTTTTAACGTATTAGGTTCTTCGAAATATGATAAATGAGTGGACTAATCCTATTTTGCAAGTAAATGCGTATACATTTTTACTAAAAATAGAATTAGTTTAACATTGTCCACTCATCATCCCTTCAAAATTATTATACAAAAAATATCATAAAGTGTATTTAATTGCCAATAAATACCCGATACATTTCAAAAATTCAATCAATAATTATTCTATATATAAAAGGACCAACTACATTGAGATGATCCTTTTTTGTTTATATCGTGTTATTTTTATATTGTATATATCCTTGCTTCATACGCCGTTAGCTCTAATGAAGTTTTATTTTCATGTTTTTCAACTTCTTTATTGGCTAACAAAAGGTTTTCACTCTTATAAAAAATTCCATCTGTCTTATCAACTAACGTAGTCTCACCTGAAAGATTACATAGAATCATCACTTTTTCATCGTTAAAAGTTCTTGTATAGGCATAAACAGAAGGATGTTCTTCAAATACCAGCTCATATTGTCCATATATGAAAACATCTTTCACATTCCGTAATTGAATCATTTTTTTATAGTGATTTAGTACGGAATTGGGGTCTTGTTGCTGTTTCTTTACATTGATTTCAATATAGTTTGGGTTTACACCAATCCACGGTGTTCCTGTTGTAAATCCTGCATTTTCTTCAGCGGACCATTGCATAGGTGTACGAGAATTACCACGACTTGTTTGCCAAGCAACTTCCATTAATTCTTCGTGAGACAGACCTTTTGAAAGACCTTCCATATAATTATTGCTCGTAGCAACATCTCTATAATCATCAATGGAACCGAAATGTACATTTGTCATCCCTAATTCTTGACCTTGATATATAAATGGAGTCCCCTGCATAAAGAAGTACATTGTTGCTAAAGCTGTAGCACTTTCCCGCCAATATTTTTGATCATCTCCTAAAGTTGAAACAACCCGAGATTTATCATGATTTTCTATAAATAAGGCATTCCATCCTTTATCCTCTAGCGCTTTTTGCCATCTAGATAAAATGCTTCGTAATTCGTTTACATCAAGTTTATTTTTCATGTTTTTTTCCCAAAGACTTAAATGTTCAAATTGAAAAATCATATTGAATACGCCATCTTTTTCACCGACCCATTCATCGACCTCATCGATTCCAACACCATTTGCTTCTCCGACTGTCATAATATCGTATTTTGCAAAGGCTTGTTGTTTTAGTTCCTGCAAAAAATTCGTAATTCCAGGTACATTCATATATTTTCCCCATGCTTGAACATATGGAAGGTTTAATGGATTGGGCATATTTAAATAAGATGTGTCCTTTTTTATGTGACTAATTGCATCGACCCTGAATCCATCAATTCCTTTATCGAGCCACCAATTGACCATTGAATAAAGTGCATTTCTTACATCTTTATTTTCCCAGTTTAAATCGGGCTGTTTTTTTGAAAATAAATGGAGGTAGAACTGATTGGTCTCTTGATCGAACTCCCAAGCAGAGCCCCCAAATATACTGCCCCAGTTGTTTGGTTCTTCACCATTTGGACCATCTCGCCAAATATACCAGTTTCTTTTATTATTTTCCCTTGATGAACGTGATTCAATAAACCAAGGATGCTCATCACTTGTATGATTGATCACTAAATCAATAATTAGTTTCATATTACGACGATGCACTTCTTCTAGCAATTCTTCGAAATCTTCCATCGTCCCCAATTCTTCTGAAATGGATTGATAATCACTAATATCATATCCATTATCATCATTTGGCGAACGATACATCGGACAAATCCAAATGACATCAATCCCTAAGTCTTCAAGATAGTCGAGTCTACTGATTAACCCCCGAAGATCCCCAATTCCATCGCCATTCGAATCTTGGAAACTTCGCGTATACACTTGATAAGCAACTGCTTCTTTCCACCATGCCTTTTTCATGATTCACCTCTATTACTTAATCGTTTCATTTCTTAACGCTTTTGTGGATTGTCGTTCAATTAATGTTGTAGGTATGAAGCGATTTTTGATTGGTGCTTGCGTGTTACATATTTTTTCAAATAGGTAGTTTGCCGCTTCTAGACCCAACTGAAAAATCGAAATATCAACAGTTGTTAAAGGCGGTTTTACAAATGCTGATAAAGCGTGGTTATTAAAACTAATGATTGAAATGTCATCAGGAACTCGGATAGACAGTGCCTCTAAATGCCGAATAATTTCATAAGCTACTGAGTCATCGTGAGCGATAAGAGCTGTTGGCGGGACTTCTAAATTCATCAGCTTTCTAATAGAGTCAATATCATTTGTCACTTGATTATGATGATGAATGATATATTCCTCAATATACTGGAGCCTCATATCTTTTAGAGCAGATTTGAACCCTTCTAAGCGATCTAATGAAACAATATATTCTAGATTCCCACCTATAAACGCAATTTGCTTGTGGCCCAAGTTAACAAGATAGTTCACTAATTCATAAGCAATTTTCCGATTATCGTTATCAATATATGTAATTTCATCTTCATATTGATATGGACGTCCTACCATCGTAAATGGAAAATCAGCTTCTTTTAAAAATGCTAATGTGCGATCATTCATTTTTGAGTAGAGTAAAATAATACCGTCCACCTTTTTACTTTGTACCATTGAAACAACTTCTTGATAGATTTCTTCTTCGGTACCTCCCGTTGAGAGATACATTCCATATTTGTTTGAATGTGCACTTGTACATATTCCCCGAATGACTTCTGGGAAAAAAGGATTTTGAAAAGCAAGAGAGGTGGAATGAGACATGATTACTCCTATTGTCTTTGTACTCTTTGCAGCTAAATTTCTCGCTTGGAAGTTTGGATGATAGTTTAATCGATCCATCACTTGTCTTACTTTTCGTTTTGTTCTTTCACTAATTCTTGGACTATCTGAAATAACCCGAGATACAGTCGATGGTGACACATTTGCTTCTCTTGCAACATCTATGATTGTAACTGCCAATGAGCATCCATCCTTCCATTGATTATTTAACGGCACCTTCAGATACACCTTTAATAATGGATTTCTGCGCAAAGAAGTATGCAATGATGACCGGAATGATAGCCAACGTTAAACCCGCTAATGCAAGATGCCACTGTTTTGTATACTCTCCGAAGAAAAAGAACATTTTTAATGGAATCGTCTCCATACCTTTTTGGTTAATCACTAATGATGGTAATAAATAATCGTTCCAAATCCAGATCGTATTCAAGATCCCAACTGTGACTGTTATTGGTTTAAGCATTGGGAAGATGATATACCAAAATATTTGAAATTTATTGGCTCCATCAATTGTTGCTGCTTCATCCAAGGATTTTGGAATCGAATTTAAAGCACCATGGTATAAGAAAATGGATAAACTTGCTCCGAATCCTAAATACATAAAAATTAGGCCTAAACGATTTAACATTTCAACTTTCCCGAAAATAGTAATAAGAGGAATCATGACAGACTGAAAAGGGATTAACATAGCAGCTACAAATAGAAAGAAGATTACAGTACTAGTACGACTCTTTACCCGAGATAATGCATAAGCTGCCATCGAAGAGAAAAAAATGATCAATGCGACACTAATCACGAGAATTAATAACGAATTTCCGAACGTTCTTAAGAAATCTAATTCTTTAAAAGCCTGCACATAGTTATCAAATGTAACTGAACCCGGTGGCTTTAATGTATCCTCGAAAATTTCACGTTTTGATTTTAACGAATTGACAAGCATTAGATAGAATGGAAGTAGCCAAATAACCCCTAATGTAATACCGATGATTTCAAGGGGAATTAAATAAGTTTTCCGCATTACATTTCCACCTCACGCTTCTTATTGATATAAACTTGAACTAAAGCGATAACTGCTACTATGATGAAGAAAATGACTGCTTTTGCTTGAGCATAGCCCATATCATATTTTGTAAATGCTGTATTAAAGATCTCCATTGCGACCATTTGTGTTGAGTTAAAAGGACCACCAGCTGTTAATGATAAATTTTGGTCGTACAGTTTAAAGGAATTGGATAGGGTTAAAAACATACTGACTGTAAAAGCGGGTGCAACTAGTGGAAATAGCACGTAACGGATCTTTTGTAATGCATTGGCACCATCTATTTCTGCAGCCTCTAGTAATTCCTTAGAAACCCCTTCAATGTGAGCAATATAAATAACCATAATATAACCAGCCATCTGCCAGCTCATTAATATAGCAAGGCCCCAAAAACCCGTACCTGGAGTAGATAACCAACCTTGTAAACTTTCCATACCGATTAGTTCCCCAAAGCTTGCAAAGACCTTTGTAAAAACAAATTGCCATATGAATCCGAGAATTAAACCTCCGATTAGATTCGGCATGAAGAAGATCGTACGTAATAAATGATTGGTTTTTAGTTTTGCCGTTACAAGTAGGGCAAGTCCAAGTCCAATTACGTTAATTAAAATTACTGAAACAATAGAGAATTTTATCGTGAACCAAAGTGAATCTAGGAATTTTTCATCTTGAAATAATGCTTTATAATTATCAAAGCCAATGAATTTATTTGTTTGAATACCATTCCAGTCTGTGAAAGAATAATAGACACCGACCAATAATGGCACAATAATCACTAAAGTTAAGGCTAATAAAACGGGTGCTAGAAAGATCCAATAGGATACATTTTTTATTCGCATTTACTCACCTCCGATTACATAAAGCAAAATGAGTTTTATCGATTCATTAAAATCAAAGCTGCTCAAAAAGTGATGGATTGTTTATTTTTGAGAACAGTATTTTTGTTATTAAGAAATTATAATTTTATGTCCATTTTTTGAGATGCCATGTCAGGTAGAATTTATCGAAAAAAATAAATATAACTGGTTTTTAAAGTAATTATTTTTTGTGACCATCCTATTTGAAGTGGAATTAGCGGAGACTCCTGTGGGAAAACGAGCTAGACGAGACCCCGGAGCGGAGCGAGGAGGCTCGTCAGTTCGCCCACGGAAAGCGGAGCTAATTCCACTTCATGTGTAATCTGTTTTTAGTATCCTCACTCAATTCAAAGTATCATTATTTCCGATCTTTTTCCCATGTTTTCTTCGTTGCGTCGATGACTTCATCCCATGATGCTTTTTTGCTTAAATATTTTTGAATTTGAACACCTAACTCATCCTGACCCCAACCTGTTGGGTATCCCATGAATGTCCAACCAATTGTTTTTCCTTCGCTAGCATATTCATAAACAGCTTTTGAAAGTGGATCTGAAATCTTAGATGAATCATAACCATTGTAAGCAGGGATAAATTTGAAATCATTTAACACCGTTTCTTTACCTTCATCAGATGTGTATAGCCAATCTAAGAATTTCTTGGATTCAGCAATCACTTTTTCATCTGCGTTACTGTTTACGCCCCAATACATTGGAATCCCAACCGGCACACTATCACCTTTATAGCCTTCAACAGGAATTGGTAGTAAACCAATACCATTGTTCGCAAAGTCTTCATCAATTCCAGCAATTGAACCATATACCCAGTTACCCTGTTGAATAATCGCTACTTTTTGAAGTGAGAATAATTCTTCAACTTGTTTGGAGTAGTCTAAACTTACTGTTGGTTGTACAGAGTATTGATTTTGTAAATCTAGCACTTTCTTAAATGCATCTTTATATTTGAAGTCTACTTTTTTCGAATTAAAAGCTGTTAATACGTTATTATCAAACTCTGGAGCCAGAAATGCATTTGATAGATGTAACCCAGTTACCCAAGTTTCTTTACCTGGTAAGGCAAATACAGCTTTTAGACCTAATTCTTTTTTCTTGCTATCTAATTCTTTTACAGCTTTTTCAAGAGAAGCGAAATCTGTAATGGTGGATGGATCAATTCCCGCCTTTTTGAAAACATTTTTATTATAGATAAAACCATAACCTTCTTGATTGTATGGAAGTCCTAGTACTTTACCATCAACTGAAACACCATCAAGTGTGCCATCTAAAGCAGCTTTTGCTGAAGCAGTATCGGATAAATCTGCAAGTTTATTGTTCCAGTCGGCTACATCCTGTGGTCCCCCGATATTATAAATTGCGGGTTCTTTGCCTGATGAGAACTTCGAGCGAAGTGCTGCACCATAGTCTTCACCACCACCAACTGTCGTGATATTAATTTTGACATTTTTATTTTCCTCTTCATATTTCTTCGCAACTGCTTCAAATTGATCTTTGAATTCTACCTTAAATTGAAAGACATCTAATGTTACTGGCTCCACTTTTTGTTCTTTCGGTTTTTCTGCTGTTTTCTCTTTGTCAGAAGCACCACAACCTGTTAATATTGCCGCTACACCTAAGGAAGCAGCAAGTATTCCTGCACGCCACATTTTTTTCATCTTTTCCCCTCCGAATTTTCAAATATCGTGCTTAGTGAAAACGTTTGCACAAAACTACGTGAAGCGTAAGCTAACATATGGTCTATATTATGAATTTTTTCACTGTATTCGTAATTCAGAATTTTTATCGAAAAAGTGAGCAAATTCTAATTGCATCGAGAAGTTCATTTGGTCATCAGGACGAAATGCCTCTTTTGAATCGATTTTCCCTACAAAAGATTGACCTTCGATGGATGAAAAAACCATTTGTTCAGAACCGGTTAATTCTGTCATTTCAACTTGCGATGCAAATGTAAATAGTTTGCTCTGAGCTGAATTAGGGATAGCTCTTGCAATATATTCTGAACGAATACCCATGACAATTTCTCTTCCAGTATGTGCATTTAGAATTGCATGGTGTACCTCTGGTAAGGGTATTTTTAATGCACCCATTTGGAAAATACCTGATTCATATGTTCCGTTAAAGAAATTCATAGAAGGTGAACCTATAAAACCTGCAACAAAAATATTGGCAGGAATATCATAGACTTCTCTTGGCGTGCCAATTTGTTGAATGACTCCATCCTTCATGATGACAATTCGAGTAGCCATTGTCATCGCTTCCGTTTGATCATGAGTAACATAAATCGTTGTTGTTTTTAAGCTATTGTGCAATTTAATTATTTCCGAACGCATTTGTACTCGTAATTTGGAATCTAGGTTTGACAAAGGTTCATCCATTAAAAAGATATTGGCATCACGGACAATTGCTCTACCTAAAGCAACACGTTGACGCTGACCACCAGAAAGAGCTTTTGGCTTACGCTTCAAATAAGGGACCAAATCTAGAATTTTTGCTGCATTTTCAACTCTTTCTTGAATCTCTCTTCTCGGAACTTTTCTCATTTTCAGCCCAAATGCCATATTGTCAAAGACACTTAGATGTGGATATAATGCATAGTTTTGAAATACCATGGCAATATTTCGATCCTTAGGTTGAACGTCATTCATCCGTTTTCCATCAATGAATAATTCCCCTTCTGAAATATCCTCAAGACCCGCAATCATTCTTAATGTTGTACTTTTACCACAACCTGATGGACCAACAAACACGATAAATTCTTGATCTTCGATTTCTATATTAAATTCAGTTACTGCTTTAACTTTTGCTTCATAAATCTTGGAAACTCTCTTTAGCGCTAATGTAGACATTCTTTATCACATCCTTTTTACTTAATCCTGTACAAGTAAGGCTGCTCCAAGCATTCCAGATTCATTGCCAAAAATGGCTCTTCTTATTTCAAGTGGTTGCAATTTTAGAGGGTTTACTTTCTCAATCAACAAGTCCCACCAATCATTAGCGGATTCTGAAACGCCACCGCCAATAACAACGCAATCAATATCTAATACAGCCTGCAAATTGGATATGACGAATGATAAGTCTGTTAAAAATCGTTCTCTTACTTCAACTGCATTTCGCTGTCCATTAGCTGCTAATCGAAATAGTTGCTGAGGTGTAACGAATGCATTAGTTACGGGATCAATAACACGTTTTTCTGCAATCAATCTTCTTATCGCTGTGCCTGAAACATATTGTTCGCTACATCCTTTTCTACCGCAACCGCACTGTAGACCATGTGGATACAAAATTAAATGACCGACTTCACCTGCACCACCATGAGCACCATTCATCACCTTGCCATCAAATACAAATCCACCACCTAGACAAGTGCCTATTGTTAAACAGATCACATGGTCGAATGCCTTTCCAGCACCTAACTTTGCTTCAGCGAGTGCGGCACAATTTGCGTCATTATTCACTTCTACTCGAATTTTGGTAGCAGCTTCTAGCTGTGACTTTACTTCTGTCCCTTCCCAGCCTTCTAACTCCTTTTCATAAAGGATAATTCCTCTTTCGTAATCAACCATTCCCCTTGTGCCAATTCCAATTCCAATGACATTCGGAAATTCGGCTAGTAACTTCTGAATTTCATTTTCTAAATAGGGATACACCGGTATTTTAGTAGGAATTGTAACATCTTTGAGTACTTTTTTTGTTTTCGAGATAACACCTAACCTTATTTTAGTACCTCCAATATCAACACCAATTATTGAGCCCATCTTATTCACCTCCAACTTCGATTACAAAGGCTTCGTACGGTCGAACGATGATCGTGCCATAGGCAATTAAGGGACATTCATAATTAGCAATGATGACATTCCCTTGTTTATCGCTTACTTCAAAGTTCTCCCAAGATATTTGCTCTGTTTCTCCATAAAAATTGGCTACTATAATCCATTCCTGTTTTCCTAATTTTCGTTTATAAACAAAAAGGCTTGGGTGTTCAAGTAATAATAATTGAAACGATCCATATGTCAGAATGTCATGCTCTTTTCTTAACTGAATTAGTCTTTGATAGGTGTAAAAAATGGATGAAGTCTTTTTTAATGCATTTTCTACATTGATTTTCGAAGTATTTTCATTTATATCAATCCATGGTGTACCTATTGTAAAACCACCTGATGAAGTCCATTGCATTGGTGTCCTTGCATTATCGCGGCCTTTTGCGTAAATGCTTTTCATGATTTCTTCATGTGAATTTCCTTGTTGACGTTTGGCGCGATACATATTTAATGTTTCGATATCACGATATTCTTTAATATCTTGAAATCTCACATTTGTCATCCCAATTTCTTCACCTTGATAGATAAAAGGTGTCCCTTGCATCATATGAAGGCAAATCGCCAACATTTTCCCTGATAACTCTCGATACATCTCACTATCATTACCAAACCTTGATATAATGCGAGGCTGATCGTGATTATTCCAATACAAACTGTTCCAACCAACATCATGGAGTTCGAGCTGCCATTTTTCCATAGTACGTTTTAAACTAATAAAATCTAAAGGCTTAAGATCCCATTTTTCAAAAGGGCCACTATCTAAATCCATATGTTCAAAAGTAAATATCATCTGAAGTTCTTTATTATCTGGATTTGTATATATTTTGGCACCTTCAGAAGTCGTACCAGGCATCTCCCCGACAGTTAATACATCATACTGCTGCAAAACTTTTTCATGCATCTCTTTTAAATAGGAATGAATCTTTGGACCATTTATAAAAAATGGACTACCATCACCAAATTGTTGATTAGGCTGAATTTCTCCATCTAGTAATCTACTATCTTTTGATAAAAAGTTAATGACATCCATACGGAAACCACCAATTCCCTTATCAAGCCAAAATTTCATCACATCAAATACTTCATTTCGTACTTGTGGGTTTTCCCAGTTTAGATCTGGCTGCTTCATCGAAAATAAGTGTAAATAATATTCACCTGTCTGCTCATCCCTTTCCCAAGCACTACCTGAGAAAATAGAGCCCCAATTATTAGGAGGCTGTTCGTTTTGACCATCACGCCAAATATAGTAATCACGGTACTTTGAGTGGAGTGAGGAACAAGATTCTACAAACCAAGCATGTTCATCTGAAGTATGGTTAACTACAAGATCCATGATAATTCGGATTCCATGCTGTCTACCTTGTACTATCAATTCTTCAAAGTCTTCCATCGTTCCGAATTCTTCCATGATATTGAAGTAATCTCGAATGTCATATCCGTTATCATCATTTGGAGAATCATAGATAGGACTAAGCCAAATGACTTCAACTCCTAAACACTGTAAATAACACAGTTTTGAAATGATGCCGCGTAAATCACCGATTCCATCACCATTCGAATCCATAAAACTTCTCGGATATATTTGATAAACTACACTTCGTTTCCACCAAGGTTCCTGTAACTGATCCATCCCATCACTCCAATCTAAACCGTTAAGAACGATGACCAATTGTAATTACCTATACTTATGCAAACGATTGCACATCCATGATAAATAAAAGAGCATAATTTAGGGTTTCGATTTTGTAGATGTAGGTACCTATTATATTTATGCATAAAAAAAGATTGATACGATTTCCCGATATCAATCCATATCCAAGTCTTTTAATGATGAAATCAATGTCATAATAGTGGGAAAGAGAATAATAAATGCAAGAATAATCCATATTGCTCCTTCTAAAACAGCCCTATTTCCTTGTGCAATATGAATCGTTTCCCAAATAACTAATGCAAAAAAAAGAAAGCTCATGTTTCTAATAAATGATAGCATTAGAATACTCTGTTTAATAATCCGTTCCATATTTGAATCGTTCTTTCCAATTGGAGAATTATGCCATTCTGGATGAGTTTCTAAAAATTGAAGTGCAATACCAACTAAAAGAGTAATAAATGGTAATAAAAACAATTCCCATTTCGGTCCATACCGATCGATTTCTCCTTTAAAACCAAAATGTGTCGGAACTTTAGCAGGAAGATTGGACCAATTAAGAATTAAATAGGCTAAAGACGCTACAAACAATGCAATTCCGACAGTATCCATCAAATGCATTAACGTCGTCTTTTTTATAATAGTTGTCGTTCCTTGCTCCATTTCAAACCCTCCTTTAAATTATTTAGAAGTAGCACTAGAAAAAGAGGTTATCTTATTCAGCTCTACTGAGAAATTTTTGTCTACTTATAATTATGTGCAAAAATATGAATATTTATGTATTGAATTATTGTAACGAATAAAACTAACGAAAATTTAGTTTTTCATATATTTCTTAAGGATAACTATCTGAATCAATTTCATATTTTCTAAATAAGCAATTCAATAATTAGGATAAATTTTTATTTCTAGTATTTACTTAGTATTTCGCTTCAGATGGCGCTTTCCGCGGGCGAGCGGTGAGCCTCCTCGGAAGCCCGTACCGTGCTTCGCTGTGGGGTCTCACCTGTCTCGCTTTCCCGCAGGAGTCGCCATCTTCCGCTTATTAACAATGTTCTAATTGATAAGGCATATAACAATGGCCCATTTAATGTTCTTGTTTTTTATCAAATTCTTGAATTATGAAATCGATTTATCTAAAAAAAATAAGATTACAGCAAAAAACATCATAGCCTGATGATTTTTGAAGTAATCTTTAATAGTGATTGCAATCCATAGTATGTGTGTTCAATCGATTACATAGTTGTAAATTAATACACTTCTCCAAATCTTAAACTCCTTTTTTAGAGAAATCTTCAATTTTTCAGCATATTATCCTCCATTCTCCTTTTAGCTTTTCGCTTGAACGTCCATGCTTTTAAGCAATTGGAAAAATTCAAGGAGAAGAATATTTAGGCCGATCCACACGCCACCAAATACATACCCAGCCGCCACATCACTTGGAATTTCCATTTTAAGATATATAAAACTTATACCAATAAAGAATAGAATAATTAGTCCAACAATTGAAACGAATGTTTTTACCCAAATTTTACTTACTATACGAACAAATAGAAAGATAAAGAAGCCATAAATCACCATAATCATTAAGGATTTTTCACTTGGAAAAGCAGGAATAAGATTATTTATTAGAAAATTATGATTAGGAGAAAAGGTATGGAAAATTCGCGTTAAACTATCTTCATAAAGTTCGCCACCAAGTACAACAACCACAAGGGCTGTTATATACATGATTCTATCTTGTTTTTTCAATACAATACAAATTAGTGAGAAAAGTATTAGAACAATCAGAAATGGCCAAGACCCCATAGATGAGAATATAAGCATGAATTCAGTCCATCCTTTATTAAAAATCAAAGGTATCAATGTCGCTATAAGTTCGTTAAAGTCCTGAAATTCATTTCCGAGAAAGTCTTGAATCATTCCAATCATTAAAATAATTAGTGCTAAAGTGACCAAAGCTGTAAAAGATAAAAATAACGCAGCTCGTTTTCGGGTATGAAATATTTGTAAAGAAAAATGCAGAATTCGAATTGCTGTATTTTTAAGTTGCAATTTATATTTTTTGTATATATAAATTGCTATGAGGACAACAGCTGCTACAATTCCACCTATGATCAAATAATTTTTAATTGAACTTTGAAACTTATCCCACTGAGGACCTAATATCTTTCCAAAGGTGATAAACACTGTTACCCACAGAAACGCCCCACTGTACGCAAACAGTGCAAATATACGAAACGGTATCCGAGTAGCTCCTGAAAAATAGCCAGTAATATGTCTAACCCCAGGAATGAAAAAAGCAATAATCAACAACTTATTCCCATGTACACTAAACCATTGAGATGTTTTCTTAATTCTCTCCGGTCCAAAATGAAGATAATGGCCATATTTCTCGAAAAAAGGAGTACCTAACTTATAACCTACCCAATAAGAAAAGGTCATTCCAGTAGATGCTCCAAGTCCAGCAATCAAGATGCTAAGAATCCAGTTCAAATGACCTTGGTATACAAGAAACCCACTGTAACTCATAAGAACTTCCCCAGGTAATGGAAAGGCAATCAATTCCAAAAAAAGTGCGACAAATAAGACAATATATCCGTACTGATCCATATATCCAGTAATATTATCCATGATTTATCCCCCCCTTTTTTAATACAGCTTTAAGTTGATATTTAGAGTATTTTCATTTGCTTGTTTAATTAAACAAAAAAACAATTCAGTAGCCCTGAATTGTTTTTTAATTTCATTTATTTTAAATTGAGTTAATATACTTAATTGCTTCTTCGATATGGACTTATTGGTTGAGGTCTTTATCTTGTACAATTGAAGTACCTGAGCCAAGACTAGTTAAGTCTTTGATTGTTTCTGTATTTATATTTAATTAAGAATGGAATAACTGCGATAGTATAAATCACTACCATGCGTTGTCCATTCTTTTGATGCATTTTCTACTTTTTCGTTAGGGTTAGAAGAGATCAATTCTGTACTCTTTTCATCCTTACTGTTTTCTGTTTGAGCTGCTACATTTTTATTTACCTGAGCAACTTCTTCTTTTCGAACATTAGCTTAGGAAGTCGCAATCCAAGCAAAGACGAACAGTATAATTAGACCAATAACTGAGGCAAAACCCATCGTCTTCCATAAAGTTTTATAGTCCAATAAACATTCCCCTTTCTTTCTCAAAATGTAAGCGCTTAAATATCTTAGTATCAAGACATTCAATACTAATTACATTAAACTATGATTCAAATGACATTGCTATGTATAAATAAAAAAGGATGTTAATATGATTGTTTATTTCACAATTGAATACAAGCTGATTATAAAGGACGAGCAATTAACTAATTTTTACTTTTTGTATACATTTATATCGTAAATGAAATCTAACAATTTAGATATAGATTCTTAGATTTCTAATTCAATACATGGTAAGATATGTATTTAGAAAAGGAGAAGTGATAATATGACAAATCAAACAGTTACATTAAACAACGGAGTACATATACCTGCAGTTGGTTATGGAACTTTTCGTGTAAAAGATAGTGATGAGCTTGCTGAAAAGGTTACACTAGCAATCAAAGAAGGCTACCGACATATTGATACAGCACATATTTATGGTAACGAAGAAAGTGTTGGTCGTGGTATCAAAAAAGCCCTTGATGAAGGTATCGTGACACGAGAAGAGTTATTTGTCACTTCTAAAGTTTGGAATGACGGACTTACTTATGATGAAACTATTGAAGCTTACGAAGAAAGTATTCGAAAATTAGGGTTAGAATATTTAGATCTTTATATTATTCATTGGCCTGGACAAGATGATAAATATATTGATGTGTATAAAGCCCTTGAAGAACTTTACAATAATAAACGAGTAAAAACAATTGGTGTAAGTAATTTCCATGTACATCACCTTGAAAAGCTTCTTGAAAATACAACAATCGTACCAGCAGTTAATCAAATTGAATTCCAACCTCGTCTAACACAATTGGAAGTTCGAGAATACTGCAAAAAACATGGGATTCAAGTGGAAGCGTGGTCACCTCTTATGAATGGTGAAATTTTAAATGATCCAACACTTGTTGAAATCGCTGAAAAGTATAACAAATCTACAGCACAAGTAGTTCTAAAATGGGATGTTCAAAATGATGTCATTACCATTCCAAAATCGATGACACCATCTCGTATTCGTGAAAACATAGATATCTATGACTTTACCCTTTCAGGAGAAGAACTTGAAAAAATTTCTTCATTAAATGAAGATTTCCATTATGGCCCAAATCCTGAAGCTTATAATTTTAAATAAATTTAATCAAAATCAAAAGCACAAACATTTAGTTTGTGCTTTTAGATTGTTTACAAAAGAAAAATATAAACGCTTTTTGTATTAAATGATAAATTTTAACATAAATCGATTACATATTATCAACTGCTATAAAGATTTCAATATCTCCATTAGGATAATATTTTTCGTAATCAAAAGTGTAGGCACGTTTTAAATGTCCTTCCTTTTCTTTATCCCAAATTTCCATCCAAGTATTTAAAATCCCATTTTCCAATTTGGTACTTACTTTAAAAACTTCATATTTAATGTTGTCGTTTAAATTAATTGTCCCATTTACTTCATCTTCAATAGCTACTCCTAAATGATAGTCACCTTTATAGTCCGTTTCATAATCAAAATATAACCCATATATACAACCATCAATGTTCGAAAGTTCTATTGAGGCTTCTTCCCACATATTTTTTATTTTTCCCATGACATTTTCATCATTAAAGTTATTCGTTCTTATAGTTTTAATTAATTTTAAATTCATTATACTCACCTTCTTATTATCATGATAAAGACTTCGTTAAATTGTTTAAATTTCCTTCAAAGAAATTCAAATTTATAAACTGTGACAAAACTAAATAACTCAACTAATTGCCCCTATAATGCGATAAGATAATTGATATTACTTAATTTTACTATTCCACTTCATATAAGGTCTTTATAAATCCAGTAAACTTTTCAATATTAAAATTTACTGATGGGCGAATAAATACTTGATAAATATATCTCCCAATCTTCCAATGAGCATACCAACCATAATATTGTGCATTTTGTTTATGTAAAAACATTGTTATTTCTATATTCCCTATTTGGAATTTTTCTTTTTTAACATTCCAATTTTGTCTTACTCCTATATTTTCCCCCTCTTTATATGAGAGGTTTTCAATCATTTCTTCTGGAGCTAACCAAAACCATATCCCGTCAGTATAATTAGAATTTGATCTATATAGGAAATGAGTTTCTACACCGAATTTATTTTGATTATATCCTATTGAATCCAGGAAAAATTCTTGATATTCAAATGCAGGAATATAAATGTTTTGAGATGAAATCATTTGGTTGATATCGAAATCATTTTCATACCATTGCACTCTTGAAATCTCATCTTCTTGCCACTTAGGTATTCCATATCTTGCTGTATAACTCGTTGTTGAAAATGACTTTTTACCCCAATTTTCAATAGTATACGAATCTAATGGTGTTAACGATTCAATTATACTTATAAGTTCAAATTCTTCAAATTTTCCTTTTAAAACAGATAATTCTATATTAGTAAACCATCTCGAGTAGCAAGCAGCTTGATTTCCTTTATAATCTGTACCAATAAAACCAACGATACCATCAATTTCAAACGATTTAGCTGGAGAAACAAGGTTTGTATCCGCATATACCGTTGGAATTCCCCAATCATAATAAAACTGTTTTACTCTTACTACCCTATTTTTACTTAAAATTTCAAAACGTAACGAAGAGCGAGAACTTCTTGATTCTTCTTTTAAAGAAACATTATTAACAGAACAACCATTAGGCAGGTTAAAAGGATATAATATAACAAAATTCACAGCTAATTGTGCTAGTTCAAATGATGAAACATTAACATTTAGATTCAATATAATGTCCTCCATTAAATTTATTACGAAAAGCATTTTTACGTAATTCAATTGCTATTAATCTTTATATAAATAATCACTTATAAGTCATTAACTCTGTGCCTGCATATAAACTTCTTCATAAGGCTGAACAATGACAAATCCGTCTCCTTCAAACCTCATTTGAATCGATTCTCCACTGCCTCTTCCAATGAAGGTTTTTAGTGAAATATCCGTTTGAAATTCAGGTTGAAGGTTCCCTGACCATGCTACAGTTGCATTTGGATCTGTTATAACCGGTTTTCCTGGGGTTACACGTAATGTAAGTGGTTCATGATGTGCTGTAATGGCAATCATACCAGTTCCTTCACACCGTACATTAAACAATCCACCTGCCATCATACCTGCTACCTTTTTCATAAGCTTTATATTGTGTTTGATAGATGGTTCGAAAGCAAGTAGGTCATTTCCATTTACATAAACTGCTTCGTCCTGTAAATAAAGAATAATTATTTTTTTCCCACTGTCAGCAAGATATAATTTTCCTTGTCCATTTGCTTTCATGAGAGCAGCACCCTCACCAGTAAAAGCCTTTTTGAACATTGCACCTATTCCATGTTCTAAAACACCCTCTCGCTCAAACTTAATACTTCCATTGTAAGCAACCATCGAACCAGCCTTTGCCCAAACGAGTCCATCAAGATTAACCTCAAGCATTCGAGGTGTCTCTAATTCAAAAAAGCCTTCTCCTTTATCTTCTTGCTCTGTGTTCTTAATAAATTCAGCAACCGAGTATTTATTCATACTACACACCCTTTCATTTATTAACATATACGTAAAAATATGAAACCAGGTTTCAAATAAAGTAGCTTTTAATTGAATAAAAAATATCTAGTTCTTATTTCCTTCTAAATCTTTCATTTTTTTTATTTCTTTAAGTTCGGACCGTAAAGCTTTACTTGTTTTGAAGAGTCAATACCAAGTCGAACTGCATATGCAATTATAAGAAAGAGTACAGTTAAACCAACCAAGCAATAAAAAATTATTGCAATCACCTTTTCACTACCAATCTATATTTAGCTTCACTTAAATCTCTATTGTTTTATCATTTCTTTTTCAACTAAACTTCCACAATAGTGAAATAAAATGCCAACTAATCTACAGCTGACTGTTATCTTGTTTATTTAACTTAAGCACCTGTTTGTTAAAGAAAATTCTTTCACGTTTAAAATTTAGTATGCTACCACTGTTACTTAATCAAGCACACCTCCACTTTATCATCAAACGCGTGCTTAAAATCAAACGCATAAGGAGTGGGGCCATGCTGAATATAATAGTTGTATCTCTCGAAAGCCTCCTCCCATGTTACATCCTTCATCTTCGCTGTCCACCAGACTACATATGATAAATGTTTTTCTTGATAAGGTTCCATCCATTTACTCCTATCTCGCAACGCTTGCCTATGCTGACCTGAATAGGTAAAATGATATAAGGATTGAAGACTTTTCCATACCGTTAGAGTAAGAATAGGGAAACCATACCCCTTTTTGGCTTCTTCAGGAAAAGGGACTCCATCAGGTGAAAACACCTCTATAAGTTGACCCGATTTAGCTGTCTCACGAATTACTGCGTTTCCCACTTCAAAAAATTCATGAGTGAAGGGTGATCATAGGGATGATTTAGCCTACCAACAGTATAGATCGATACTAATGCCATAAGCAGTCCTCCTGTAATTTTAGTATTCTGATCGTTCAAGTTCGATAAAAAGAAGCGTTAATCCTTCTAATCTTTAGAACATATTCCCTTTTTAATAATATAAGCACCACATTCACAATAAAATATATTTGGAGCATTATTTGATTGTTCTGAATGGGCTTACCAATGGACAGCACATGAACAAAAAGATAATTTAACTATATAGGGTTTATTTATCTTCAAACAATTTATAAGAAAGATGGCCTTTTTGGATTGTTTCGAATAACTGCTTTTTTTGAACTTTCTATTGAACTCTTTACATTATAAAGGCTCAGTTCCACTAAAACAGGAACCGAGCCTTTATCTTGTCATTCACAATATCAGTGCCATCGATATTTCTGGTTGATCTTTTTATAAAGATTCTTATTATACTAATCTAGTTGTCATTGGTTTGCGAAGGTGCTTGCGGAAACTCAGGAACTTTCGTTTGATGATTCGCACGTATGATCATAACGTTCGTGCTGGTAAGCCAGTGTCGCAGGGTTCGTATTTCCAAAAGTCAGATACCATGGCTCCCCTAAAGGTCCTCCTCCTAAAGCAGGTGGTACGAACACATCAAATGTTATCTTAGGATGATTGACGTTGTATCGCCGCACCGAACCTGAGTCAGGACCGTCGCCTGTAATAGGAACAAACAGTTTTCCATCGGGACCGAACAGGAGTGCCTGTGCAAAAGCGCGTGGTTTTCCAACGACATCGAGATCAATCTTATTAAGAAACTTACCCGTTTTACCGTCAAAAATCAAAATTTTGTCCGTGTCTTTATCATCTTTTCTGAAACTGGTGATATAGAGATTGCCGTCTGGACCAAAGACTAAACCTTCTGGACGGTTTAGGTCATTGACAGCATTGCTTTCAATGAACACTCCAAGGAACTTCCCTGTTTTTGGGTTAAAGCGCAACACCGAGCCTCCTACCGGGTCAGGAAGGTTCCGTACGGAAACATATAGGAATCCGTCGGGACCAATGACCACTGCACGTGGATGGAACTGTCCGCTCAAGCCGGAGTGGTTGAGGTTTCCTAGAAACACCCCTGTGTTTCCATTATACATCCGAACTTCTCCCGGCACTTCTATGTCATTCGCGAAGTCACCCAAGTCTGCCACAAATAGGATATTTTGTTTTGACAATACAATTCCACGCGGTGCTAAAGGTGCTCCTGGTTCATTAGATTTTACAAGCTCTCTTAGAAACGCACCAGTTTGACTATTGTAATTCAACACGGCACCCTTATTCTGGGTCATATCTGCAATTTGGTTGGTGACAAGAAGATTGCCTTTATGGTCAAAGATAAGTCCTCTGGGACCGAACAAACCGTTACTTCCTGATGCAACAAAACTACCAAGGAACCTACCCGTAACCGCATCGAAAGTCTTTACAGTGTTATCGGAACCGTCACCAATGTAGAGAAAGTCATTTCGTTTTATCGATTTATTCATAAAAACCTCCCTATTTAACATTCATTAAAGTAAAAAACTATCTTTCACTTTAATATAATTTATTCACAAGGGAGATTTTTTTATAGACGACCATACTGAAAAAATAAATAATTCACCAAAATTAAGAAAAATGAATGTATCAAATTTTAACTACTAGGACGATGATCCCAGCGGTATAATCATTATTCGTTCAGTCTTAAGACCTCACTACGCGTCCCATTGCGGGCTACCTCAAAAAAACAGTTCCAATTAAAAAAAGAGGATATATGCTCATAAATTGAACAAAATATCCACTTATTATTATTGAGTTCCTACTTTTAACTTAATGCAATTAATACAAGTAATTCGATTAAACAAAAAGACCGTGAACTGCCCCTAGTAAAGTGAAAATGATTAAATGATCACCGATTGCAATCAAAAAATTCTTCTTATTTACAAGTCCAAATAATGAATTTTTCAAATATACAATTGAAATTAGAATGCCAATGATAGCACCTACCATAGCTCCTTCTAACCAATTACTAGAGTTAGTTGCTTGTACGAGTATAGCAATAAAAATAGAACTAATAAATGCAACGATTACTGAGATCACATATTTTAATGCACCCTTACTTTGATTTTCCTTCCCTACTAATATCGAATAATAGATGGCTCCATAAATCATATATAAGATACCACCTACAAGAATTGCAAAATAATTTAACGCACTTAAATCAATAGACATACATTTACCCTCCGGTTTTAATTAGGCTCAATAGCTAAAGTGATTGCACTGATCTTACAAATAAGATTGAGTGTCCTACTCACTTAAGTTATTCCAATTTTAACAGATGCACCTGATTTTCACATCATCATCCAATGGTGAAATGGAGTAAATACACACCATTCTAAGCTAAATCCTAAGCAAACAAACAGGATTAATGTTAAAATAATTTCATTCTATCGCTAAAGGAGTTTTAGTTTTGAAAGCACTTGTTTTCAACGAATTTGGTGGCTCTGATGTTCTACATTATGAAGAAATTCCAAATCCAGAAATTAAACCAAATGAAGTTTTAGTTCGTACAAAAAGTATTGGATTAAACTTTGCAGATATTTATAGAAGAAAAGGAAATTATCATTTAGCTGGTGAACCACCTTTTATACTAGGTTATGAAGGTGCTGGTGTTATTGAAGCTATTGGTAATGATGTAACAGAAGTACAAATTGGTAATCGTGTAGCATTCGCAGATGTTCCATTCGCAAATGCTGAACTTGTAGCAGTACCGGTAGAAAAATTAATATTGTTACCGGAGGGTATTTCATTTGATGTAGCTTCCTCTGTCCTTTTACAAGGTTTAACAGCTCACTATTTAACGAGTGATAGTTATCAAGTTCAACCAAATGATACAGTAATTGTACATGCAGCATCTGGCGGTGTTGGACAAAATTTAATACAAATCGCAAAAATCTATGGTGCAAAAGTAGTTAGCCTTACTTCTACTAAGGAAAAAGCTAATAAAGCTTTAGAAATTGGTGCAGATGTAGCTTTTACATATGATGACAATTGGGTACAATCAGTCATTGAATTCACAAATGGTAAGGGTGCAGATGTAGTTTACGATTCTGTTGGCTCTACTCTCCAAGATAGTTTTCAAGCAACTCGCATTGGTGGGACAGTCGTATTCTTTGGAATGTCAGGCGGTGACCCTACTCCAGTAGATCCTCGTATGTTAATGGATACATCCAAAACATTAACAGGTGGCGATTTATGGAATGTTCTTACATCATTTGAAGAACGCCAAAAACGTTCTAAACAATTATTTGATTGGATAATTGCCGGAAAACTTCAACTTCAATCTCCTACTGTGTTCTCTCTTGAAGAAGGAGCAAAAGCACATGATTTACTTGAAAGTCGTAAGAGTACAGGAAAAATATTATTAAGACCATAAGCACAATTACTTTTAATAAGAATCATCCGATATGGATGATTCTTATTTTATTTAAGACTTTATAAATTGTCATGGTTATGATTTTCCCTGTAAAGAGATAAGTAATCATTTCATTTCTGAAGGTGAATAATAAACCTCGCCTTTGTTTCATATCCCTTTTTAATAGAAGTGGGAATATCTTATTTTGTCTAACAATGGTATAATTTGATCGTTTTCTTTAAAATATTTCATATATAAATCAACGGTAGGTAATTCAAATAAATCAAAATCTATTATATTAAACCTTCCTTCCATCATTTCTTTATAAATAATGGATTTAGGTAAAAATGCCATTCCTAAACCGTCTTTTACAAATCTTTTAACTATGTAGCTTTGAGATATAGACATCAAGCGAACTGTGCTAAGATGCTTTTGTAATAATGGTTCAATTAATATTGCTTCTTTTAAATGCCCCGTAAATAATGGATATTTAGCGAACAAATTCTGTAATTCATAGTATCTCCCTGTTTCATCATCTTGGCTATCAAGAGGAAAAACTAACTGCATTGGACTTGAAATAATTTTTTCTGCATGGATAGAACTATGCTTGCTTTTTCCAATTCCTATGCCAATATGCGCTTTATTAGAAAGCAGCTGCTCATCAATCAATTCCGAATCTTCAACAATAATCCGAATATCATACTCTGGATGCTCCATTAGAAATTGATAAATAATATGGGGTAAATTCGTTTCAGTTAATAACGGCGATAAAACAACCGTTATTTCAGTTTTCTTTTGCTTTGAAAATAGCTGTGTTGTTCGTTTACTTTCCTCTACTTTTTTTAATATTTCATTTGCTTGTTTTAAAAAATATTGCCCCTCCTCGGTTAAAGAGATTTTCGTATGCTCTCTTTTAAATAACTTAACTTGAAGACTTTCTTCTAGTTGATGAATATGAACAGTAATACTCGGTTGTGAAATAAACAATTTTTCTGCAGCTTCCCGAAAATTTCCTGTTTCAGCAGCCACTACAAACGATTGAATCCATTTTAATTCCATATCACACCTCTAATTAAAAATATTAATCGATTTAAATTAATTTTATCAATTCTCTTAATTTATAATATATTTTATAGTAACTAAAATTATAAGAGGTCACCATAATGAATTCGCTTATCCAAGAATTAAATTGTATTGCAGAAAATGCAGTTAGAACAAGTAGTCCACTTATTATTACTGTAGCAAAGAAATATGAAGAGATAATGGTTAAGGAGAATAGTATTTAAATTCAGGACTTTTGTTGCTATAAAATAAAGTTTTATCACGGATACTTGACAAACCAATATTTTACGATAAATAAAAAGAATCCATTTTTAAAAAAATCAAAACGGATTCATATTCAGCAGATTTAAGTATCGTTTTTATAAAAAAGTTGGACATTTTTTACCTGTGTTGCTTCACAATCTCGCCCGATTGCTGTAGATCATTATTATTCAAGATCAGCATCTGCCATCCATTTTTTATGAAAAAAACTGGATAATCAACACCAAGCTTGCTTATATTATAATTGGATTTCAATACTTGTCCCACAGTCAACCATACTATCAATTGTAATCACACCATTATGGGTTCGAATAATATCATTGGCAATGGCCATTCCCAATCCAGACCCTTTATGTGACTCTCCAGTATTTGTTCCGCGGTAGTATCGGTCAAAAATGTAATCGAGTTCTTTGCTCTTAATACCTATTCCATTATCTTTTATAATGATTTGAACTCGTTCTTTTTTCTCGATAGATACAATTATTTGGATATTTTCATCGTTATGAACTATAGCGTTATAAATCAAATTATTGATGGCTCGGCGAATCAATAATTCGTCAACCTCCATTTCAATTTTTTCTTCCGTATATTGAAAGTCGATATGTCTTGTTGAATACTTTGCGTCATTTAAAATATCGATTACGATACTTCTTAATAATGCAACAAGATTCGTTTTTGTTTTATTTAAAGATAGCTTTTCATTTTTCAGCCTTATTGATAAATTTAGATCTTCAACGACATCTTTTAAATAGTGTGACTTTCGTTCAATTATTTCCGCATATTCTCTCATCTCTTCTATGGAAAAGTCGTATCCTTTATCCTTCATCATCTCAGCATAGCCTTGAATGGAGGCAAGGGGTGTTTTAATATCATGTGAGATGTTTCCAATCCATTCTTCTTTCATCTTATCTAATTTTATCCTTTCCTTATCAATCGCTTTCAACTGATAAGATAAATTATTAACATTATAAAAAACATCCTTATAAACCCCTTCAGGTTCATAATTTAGATTATAATCCTTATTTGCCAGTCGTTGAATTCCATTAATTAATGTATAGAGTGGCTTTGTTAGTCTTTTGCTAAAAAAATACCCAATCAATAAAGCAATGAGTCCATCAATCAGTAATAAAAGAATACTGCCTATTTTAATATTGTTCATAAGATCCCGGGAATCATAAGACCACGTAATTTTCTTAATATTAGGGCTCTCAAACCCTATAAGATAACTAGTATTGTGATGGTTCAATTCTTTTCCACTAAAATAAACCGTTGCATATATATCCGCTTCTACATATTTATACGTATTGACAATCTCTAAAGGAGTGTACTTTTTCTTTATCGCTTTAGGCAGTCTATAGCCATATAGTTCTTTTCCATTTTCATCTAAAATTTGTATCCATGCTTTACGATCAATAAGTTCCCTTTTTCCTTTATCGCTAATGATTGGTTTATTATTGGAGAACGTTATATATTTCTGAAAATCCCTTGTAAAAGATTCGGCAGATTCAACTTTTTCTCCCTTGAAAACCGGTATATGAAAAGCACCTTGGACAATATACAATGTCAAAAAGGTGACAATATTTATGATGATAACCAAAATAACAATTAAAACAACTGAGAAAAGGAATCTCCCTGTTAATTTCCATTTCATGCATTATTCATCCTTTATAACAAGTTTATAACCTAACCCTTTAACTGTGACTAAATATTGAGGGTTTGAAGCCTGCTCTTCAATTTTTTCACGCAATCTTCTAATATGGACCATAACTGTATTATCAAAGCCGATAAAGTCCTCGCCCCATACTTTGTTGACAAGGCTTTCTTTACTTAGAATTTGATTAGGGTTTTGAAGAAGATAGGTCATCATGCCAAGCTCTTTCGGTTTTAATTCAATCTTTTCTCCATTCTTTTTTAATTCAGCTCGTTGTTCATTTAATTCGAAAGGACCTGCCTTTATAATCGGATTTTCTTCCTTCTCCACTTGAAGAAAATCTGACCTTCGTAATTGTGCTTTTACACGATAGGCAACTTCTTTAGGGCTAAAGGGCTTCGTAATATAATCATCCCCACCTATCGCAAATCCAACAATTTTATCAACTTCCTCTGATTTTGCTGATAAGAAAAGTATAGGTACGTTTGAAATATTTCTTATTTGTTTGCACACATCATAACCTTCTCCATCAGGTAACATAATATCTTGTAAAACAAGATCAGGCTGTATTTCTTGAAATTGATGCCATCCATCTTTAGCTGTTGTAGCAGTATAGATATTTTCTAGACCTTCTTTTAGCAAAACGGTCTTAAGTAATTTCAATAAATCTTCTTCGTCATCTATTATTAATATTTTTTTATTTATGAACGACATTTGATCTCCCCACTCTCTTTCATTCGTTTATTATATAAAAGAAAGAACCTAATTGAAAATCAGGTTCTCTCGGTATCGTTTTTACTTTAATTTTTCTTTTGCTTTTTTAGGAATTTCATTTAATTGAACTTCTTGATAGGATGTGACACCTTTGTCTTCTTTAACAAACAAGTTTAAATAGGCATCCTGACGCAGCTGCTTAATTGCTGTAAATGTAAGCTTTTTTTCATTTCCTTCTTTATCATAGCCATATAATACATATTTGTAATCGACATAGTCTTGACCACTATCAGATCTTCCTTCAATCTTTTCACCTGGAGCTTTGATTTGGACGTAATAGCTATCTGAACCAAGTCTATTAATATTAACATTTTGAATAAACAAGATAAAACCTACTATCAATACTAGGATAACTCCAGGAATAATTAATTTTTTCATATATATCAACCTTTTCTATTTATTTGTTTTAGTCACAATTTTGTAGTAAGCATTTACTGTTAGGAAATAATATACAATATATATACATGTATAAATTCCCATGCAAATTGCTACTGGAATAACTAAGTTTGATTGCATTAATCTTGATAAAGCGGTTAATGCTATGGAACAATGGACAATACCAGCTACCAAAGGCAAAGCGAAGATAAACATTACTTGTTTAGCGATTGATTTCTTAATCTCTTTTTTGTTTACACCAATTTTGTAAAGTATCTCGTAACGCCCTTTGTCTGAGTTTGCTTCTGTTAATTGTTTAAAGTAGATAATACTACCTGTTGCTGCAAGAAATACAAGACCTAAAAATCCACCCATGAAAATCATTAAGCCTGATGATTCTAATCCAGCTGCATAATCAGCATAAAAGCTTGATAATCCCGTTTTATCCGATACAACCTTTTGAATGTTATTTGTTAATTGTTTCGCTTCCTCTTGATTAGAAATATGATATACTTCCATATTCTCCAACTTTGCTTCTTTTTTCATTTTCGCGAATAATTCATCACTGACAACAATGGCAGAATAGGCAGTAGAATAATTTAAAACACTGTATTTTTTTAAATGCTTAAAAGTCATGTCCTCATTATGTCTTTCCAAATTAAACGTAATGGTTTTACCAACATATTTTGGGGATATTCCTTCCATATAAACCGGTTCTAAAGCAGCTCCTTCATTCCCATGCAATGTCATTAAGTCATTTCTCTTTTGATCCTTTGCTAATTTATTAAAGTTGCTGTTAGAAATAATGGTATATTGCATTTTATTATTCGAGAATGGCATTTTTAGATTTGTTATGTCTGTATTTACTCGAAGTGTTGGAATGGTTTCATGATATTCGATTTTATGATTTTTATCGTTCGTAATAAGTTTCTTTATTTGTTTTGTTACGTTCTCATCATTATCGATGAACATCATGCTATTGGGATTTGCTTTTTCCGCATTACTTCGATTGTTATAATAGAAACTGTATGCTGTTCCTACCGCAGTTAAAGTTGTAGCACTAAGAATGGCAATAATCGTTAATGTACGAGCATTCCCTTTAATTCGATAAAGAAGCTGGGAAGTTCCGATTAAGTTTATGCCTTTCCAGTAATTTTTTTTATTTTTTTGTGCTATTTTTAGTGCGTACACCGTTAATGTACTGAACAATAAATATGTTCCTAAAATAACCGTTCCAAGGATAATTAAAGGTGTTACCATGAAGCCTAAAGCTTTCCATACATTTGAAGTCGCTAGGTTTTGTAAGGCCAGCCAATAACCAAAGCCGATTAAAATGATGGATAGTAATGCTATCATGATTGATGCTTTTGGTTCTTGTTCCCCTACTTTATCTGCTCTGAATAGTTCTATTAATTTAAAACGGTAAATTAAGCGATACCCTTGGAAGGAAGTAATCATTGTAATGATCAAGAACACGATGACAGTATTGATGATGCTATCATAAGAAATAGTGAAATTTGTAATTGCTTCATAACCCATGATTTTCATTAATAACTCTACAAAGAACGAAGATAAAATTGCCCCAAGCACAATCCCGATGATTAGTGCCAAAATCCCCATTATAAAGTTTTCATAAAATAGCATGCGACCGATTTGTTTTTTACGCACACCTAGTAATGAATAAAGCCCTACCTCTTGTTTGCGTTTCCTAGTAAAAAAAGCGTTTGAGTACCAAATAAAGATAGCCACGAAAATCATTAATACTACAGCAGCTCCACTAAATACTGAATTGATTTTTGGTGAAGAATCAGAAGTCGCTTGGATCGTTTTATCATACTTTAGTGAAACAAAAGTAAAGTAAATAACGATACTGAAGATCATCGAGAAAAAATATAAGAAATAATTCGTAAAGTTTTTTCTTATATTCTTTCTTGCGATACTAAATAAGGTCATCCTGTTCACCTCCAAGTGAAGCGAGGATATTTAATATTCTTTGGAAGAATTCTTTACGGGATTGCTCTCCTTTATAAATCTCAGTAAAGAGTTGTCCATCCTTAATAAATATCACTCGTTTACAAAAGCTAGCAGCAAATGCATCATGAGTTACCATCATAATCGTTGATTTGTTCTTTTCATTTAATGCACTTAAGCTTTGAAGTAAACTTGTTGCTGATTTTGAATCAAGCGCACCAGTAGGCTCATCAGCTAGAATCAAACTTGGATTCGTAACAATCGCTCGAGATGCTGCTGTTCTTTGCTTTTGACCACCAGAGATATGATAGGGATATTTATTTAAAATTTCACGGATTCCAAACGTATCAGCAATCTCATCGACTCGACGATTGATTTCACTTACTGCTACTTTTGATAAAGCAAGTGGAAGTAAAATATTTTCTTTTACAGTTAATGTGTCAAGTAAGTTATAGTCCTGAAAGATGAAGCCAAGTTTATTCCGTCTAAAATCTGATAATTGCTCTTCCTTCATTGTTACAATGTTTTGACCATCAATAATTACATCTCCTGATGATGGTGTATCGATTGTTGAAAAAATATTGAGAAGTGTTGATTTACCAGCACCAGACGGCCCCATGATTCCGACAAATTCTCCTTGTCGAATTTCTAAATTAATATCTTCAAGTGCTTTATAGCGATTTTCTTTATCTCCAAATACCTTTTGAACATTTTTGGCTTGTAAGATTGTTTTCATTAGTAATCCTCCTTGTATAGCAACAAAGATGATTATATTCACTGAACCTTACACCATTTTAATTTAAACCTTAAATAAACCTTAAAAACAGAAAATCGTTGAATTTGCGTTTTATTAATACACTTTATTTTTCCTCAGTATTAAATTCACAAAATTGCCAAGGTAAACGATAAGTTCATAAAAATAAGCAAAGGTAGCTTCTATCACTATTTTCGTGACCATCAAGAGCTTTTAGATTCTATGCTCGACTTTTGGGAAGTACATGCAACAAAGCTGATTGTTCAAAGTATGGAGCAACAGGATGCCTCTTTAGAACAGCTATTACAGATTAGTTTTAATCGAGATAAAAAAATTGAGAATAGTATTTATACTTGGGCTAAATATGATCCTGTTGTGGCAGCACGTTTAGTAGATATAGAAGAACAGAGAATTTCTTGTGTTGCAAAATTGTATCAAAAAATGGGCATAAACGAAGCTGAATCAGTTGATCGAGCGAGACTTGCCTATTTAACGTATGTAGGATGGATGACAAGGTTTGAAGCAAATCCTAATTTTGATATGGATAAAATGGTAGAGCTTTTAACTTCTTTCAGCGGGTGTCCAAACATCCGCTGAAATAGATGAACTTAGGCTAAAAGCGCTGCTTCCTGCAGCAACGCCTAAGTAACCAACATCCTGTTGGCCCAAAGCCTCCGGCGGATGTCACGGAATCGAAAAGGAGTTCTTTATGCAAACAAAATCCGATTCCGGACGCAATTATGCCGAGGTATAATTGATTATTCGATAATAAATGTCCCTCATATGGTTATAAAACCTGAAGGGACAAAATTTTCACTAAAACATACGGTAGTGTATGTTTTATTTGAAGTTACGAAATTGGGGGCGAATAAATGAAATTACTATTCATATTAGTAGCTGTAGGGCTTCTGTGGTTTATCAGCTTTTTGCATATATATTGGGCTTTTGGAGGTCGATGGGGTTCTGCCGTTGTTCTCCCAGTAAAAGAGGGAGAACATAAGCCTGCTTTTACTCCGAGAACAGGGGGAACATTATTCGTAGCCATTCTTATTCTAATGGCTAGTGTCATTATTGTTGTTCAAGGAGGTTATTTGCAGGGATTCCAAGCAAATAGTTTATCTAAAATCGGAAGTATTGTCTGTGCTTTAGTTTTCATTATTAGGGCAATTGGTGATTTTAAGTTTGTTGGATTTTTTAAAAAAATTAAACATTCTCAGTTTGCTAGATACGACACTTGGTTCTATAGTCCATTATGTTTATTCTTTGGCTTTGTCTATATCATGTTGTTGTTTTAATAAATATAGGAATTTTTTATAAAACCTTTAATATATACAACTATTTTACAAAACCACAACTGTTCATAATTTATTTCATTTCGAGCATAAACAGCTTTTATTGTATCTGTATATTTCCGTCCATTATCGAAATACTTATATAAAAAGGAGTTCGGTTAATTAGAAAATATCGTTATAAATAATAGAACTAACAGTATCTATTTCATAGATAGGAGTGTGAGTTAAAAATGTTTAAAAAAGTTTATTATATGATATCTATTATCAGTATTATTATTTTATTCTCGGTAAATGAAGGTGTATTGGCAAATCAAAACAATACACCACCTTCAATTGAGGAAACATTTACTGAAGCGGGATATAAATCTGTAGAAGAGTCAGTTAAGGAGTTTGAAAATTATTTTAAATGTGAGGTAAAATTACCCAGGCTGACGCCTTCTATTTCTTTCACACATAAATTCGGGAACTTTTATGAAGATAAGCAATATAATATGAATCATTCCCTATATATCATGTTTGTTAATAAAGATATAAGGGAAAATATTTATAAAATTGATATTCGTCCTTTAAAAAATAAATTGCACTTCAATAATAAATTAAAATTGAATGGTAAAGAGTATACACTTCAAGATGGTAGTAAAGCCATTTATTTTGAAGATCTCCTATTTAACTTTTTGGTCTTTGAAAAAAACAATTTGCAATATCTGCTCGGAATTTATAGAGAGGTATCAAATTTAGATATGCCCGACACATTAGTTCGGATAGCTAACTCTGTAGAATAAATTCCTTAACAGAATATTTCTATTAAAATTGTTTTCGGGTAGAGATATTGTAATCCGAGTATTTGTCTAAACGATTCCTTTTGTAATAGCTAAACAAAAAAGATATCAAAATTTCCACTTCAATTTCCCCTCTATTTTATATCGCTATTAAAAGGCTAAGGAGTTTAATTCACATTTTTAGCAGCTAGTTCTTGCTGTTGTAGTACTTTCGCAATATATATAAATCCGTAAATTGATATTCCCCCTATGCTCCATCCAATAAGTTGTCTAATAACAATTCCTTTGTCAAAAGCATCTACTCCATATTTAGAAATCAGCCAAATCTTGATCGTTGCCAGTAATATGTCTTTAAAAGCAAAACCAAAAGTAATCCATTTAAAAATTTGTAATATCTTCTTTTGAAAAAATAGTTTTTTCATCAATTTTCGGTTATACCCCTGCATTTCTACAAAATCTAATGAAAAATACACATAGATTGGGCGATTCACTAAAATTGTAACGATAAATACGATTCCAAAGAAATAGGAGTAATATACATTATTCCAAAGCAATTGAATAGCAGATCCAGATAAAACATCAATCAATGAACCAACAATCAAATTACCAATCATAAATAAACCCAAGAAATTGATTTTCTTTAATAGAAAGAAACGAATCATACTATAGACGATTCCAGGGACAGAAGAAATTAACATAGCATAGTAATCATCAATATACTTTCTACTGAAATGCCAAATAATCAATGGGAAAACTCCATAAAATATTAAATCAAAAATACCTACATTCTTTTGCAACCTTTTCCCCTCACTTATGAATAAATCATAACAGTAATAGATTTGAAAATTTTTTTAGCTTGAGAAAATAAATAAAATAGGATAATAGAGAATGTGAGCGCTCTAGCTCTCGCTTTTCTTTCTATATGCTGTAATACCAAAAGATATTACCCACAGATGGTTAGTTGAACGTTGAATCAATCTGGCTTTTACAGGCAGTTATCCCCATTCTCTTCTCTCTCAATTTTCAGGCAGGATCTTACACCTGTTAATGAAAGATTGAATTTTCAATAAATTAAATTAATTCCAATATAATACAAAAAAGCATCCCAATTCAATAATAAATTGAGATGCTTCTTATTCTTAAAGTATTTCTTTAATGATTTTTTTATAATAGTTTGATGTAAGGATCGCAAAGACTGAATAAAGGAGAATATAAATTCCCATTGTAATAAGGAGTGGTACCACTAATTCTGTACCAAAGAACATCCAGCCTGATTTTACTGCAAAATAACTATGGCAAATTCCTATCAATAATGGTAACCCAAAACTAAATAATTGTTTTCGACGGATACCTTTCATTATTTCATCAGTTGAAAAGCCAATTTTACGCAATGTCATAAATGATCCACGTTCTTCTTCTGCTTCTGTCATTTGTTTAAAGTAAAGAATACTACCTGTTGCAAGTAAGAAAGCCATTCCTAAAAATCCTGTAATGAAAATCATTAACCCCAAACTTTCAAGTTGCATTTTATACGACTCTTCTTTTGCTTCTAATTGGAGTGTTTCACGATCCCCTTTCTTCTTCACACTTGCCTTAAATATACCATCATTCGTTGTTTCTTTAAAAATAGATATTGCCTTTTCCATTTGTTTACTATTTGTAATCGTATAACCAGTATAAGAAGTCCAAAGTGTGTTTTTTTGGATTGCTTTATTTTTTTGAAGTTGTTTAAATAATTCATCTTGAATGATAACTGCTGGTGCACCATAAGTAAGAATTGAATCAATACTAGCCTGTTTTTCAATGTCTACTAAAGTAAGATCTTGTTTGGAATGATCCGTATGAAGAATCATTTTCTTTCCTACTTCAAAAGGTATAAATTTTTTCATTATATCACTATAGCCCGACATGACAGCTTCATTTTTATTGAGATGAATATTTGGAATAAGTTGTTTGGCATCACTTTCTTTTATTACCATTGTATCCATTTTCGAATTGTTTTGATTAGCTGGTACTGGTTCTTTTAACAATGGATTTAAATCTATTTGCGCATTCAAAAGTTCATAATGATTGGCTTTGAATTCGATATTTTCCTTTTGTAATGCTTTTTCGAACGCTTTACCTTCATTATTAACAACAGACATGTCGTAAGGAGTAAATTGCTCAGTTCTAGCTTCCACAGAATAATAGGATATATATGAAAGTGAAAGTATTGCTAGTGCCATCGCTGTCATAATTGTAATGATTGACAATGAAAGCGTATTGCTCTTCATACGATGCATTATAGGTGTTATTGATAGTACATCATTTAATGATAAATGACCTTTTCTAGACATTCGAATCATATTCATGATAAATGCGATTGAATATCTAAACATTAAGAATGTACCAATAATAACACTTCCTAATACCATTCCCATTCTTTTATATAATTCATTTATTGTAGCTGTTTTGTCCATTTCAAAAAGGATTGTAGAAAGGTAATATCCATAAATGATTAAACCAATACCGACGATACCTAATAGTAATTGGAACGGATTCATCTTTTTCATCTTTTGTTCTGCTTTACTTGTTGCTTTAAATAAATCTAATAATGATGTACGATGAACTACCCACATTGTTTGAAGTAAGACAACGATTAATAATCCTGCAAATACCATTAATGTTTGGAATAGAGCCTCTGTTGAGAAATCTAATGATACCTCTCTCTTCGTCTCAATCACCTTTAAGAAAATTAATGCGAAAAATCGTGAGAAGAAAAATCCGATGAGAATACCAATAAGTGTTGCACCAACCCAAAGTATAATATTTTCAATCGTTAACATATACGAAATAGTTGATTTAGGGATTCCAATCATTTGGTACAATCCAATTTCCTTACTACGTCTTTTCAAAAATAATTGATTTGCATAGAATACAAAGAAAAATACAATGATTAACAATAAAATGGATCCTACTCTAAAGGCAGCTTCAGCCTTCATACTTGAATGAGTTAGCTTAACAATAGCTCCATTATGCTGTAATGTAACAAATGAAAAATATAAACCTGCACTAAATATAAGAGCGAAAAAGTATAAGTAGTAGTGTTTTATATTTTTTCGCATACTACGAATGACTAGAGTACTAAGCTTCATAACCGTCACCGCCTAGTACACCTTGCGTTTTCATAATTTCTTGGAAGAATTGAGTGCGGGTTTTATCCCCTTTGTATATTTGAGTATAAATTTGTCCGTCTTTTAAGAAAAGGACACGACTGCAATAACTAGCTGCTACTGGATCATGTGTAACCATCATGATTGTAACTCGATTCGATTTGTTTAAAGTTCCTAAGTTCTCAAGTAATGCTGCAGCTGATTTGGAGTCGAGCGCACCAGTAGGTTCATCAGCAAAAACAATACTTGGCTTAATAATAAGTGCACGTGCAGAAGCTGTACGTTGTTTTTGTCCACCTGAAATCTCATTTGGATATTTGTTTAAGATTTCATCGATACCTAATTGTTTCGCTAATTGAAGGCAACGTGTTTCAGCCTCTCGTTTGTTTGTTTTTCCAACAGCTAAAGGTAAAAGAATATTTTCTTTCACTGTCAATGTATCGAGTAAGTTATAATCTTGAAAGATAAAACCCATTTCAGTACGTCGGAATGCGGACAGTTGTTTAGATTTCAACTTATGTAACGATTGACCATTTATTTCTACGATTCCTTCTGATGGACGATCAATTGAACAAAGAACATTTAATAAGGTAGTTTTACCAGAACCTGAAGGTCCCATAATCCCAACAAATTCTCCTGTTTCAACTTCTAAATCAATTCCTTTTAGTACTTCTTGAGCGAACAGTTTTTTTCCGTATACTTTTTTTATTTTACTTGCTTTTAATATGCTCATTTAATTTGATTCCCTCCTGCATTTGTTAATACTATTTTATAAAGAATAGGACGTGGAATCGTTCGATTGACGTGACAATTTGTATTCGTAAATGACATTTTTGTCACTTTGATATTGTTTTTACAAATTCATTGGCTATTGGGAATGTTAATGTGAATGTACTCCCTGTATTTACGATTGAATGAACATCGATTACAATACCTAATTTCTTTGCTGAATTATGAGCTAAATAGAGCCCCATACCAGTTGATGCACTTTGTTTACGACCTGTTGAACCCGTAAAGGACTTGTGAAAGATTCGAGGTAAATCAGCAGGATCAATTCCTTCTCCTTTATCTTGAATATGTAATTTTTGATGTCCTTCTTCATCTTTTGTTACATAAATGGTGATGGTATCTCCCTTATGACTATACTTCACTGCATTTGAAAGAATTTGCCGTATTATAAATGACAGCCATTTTTGATCTGTTAAAACTGAAATTTCGATATCATCTACATCTATAGCTAAATTCTTTGCAAAACACCATGATTGTAGCTCTTTTATTTCTTTTAAAACGATTGGATATAAAGAGACTTTATCCAGAACAGTATCTTGCTCAATACTTCTAAGACGTAATGTGTGTAGTGTTTGGTCGAGTAATAGGTGGATACGCAACCACTCTAACTCTAAAGGTTTTCTTGTCTCTAAAGGTAAATCTTCAATCATTAGCTTCATAGCGGTTAAAGGTGTTTTCACTTCATGAATCCACGCTAAGTGTTGATCTCGATCTTCTGAAAATTGTATCGTCAATTCATTCTTATATCGTTCCAGTTCTAGTTCTGATTCATGCAATTTGGAAAGTATAAGGTCTTCAAAACGATGAAATTCTTCTGGTGATTCCATAATCACCTTTACTACTTTCATTTCTTTTATATAGCGCCAAATTAAAAAACATACAAAGAAGAATAGTAATGTAGCATTCAGATACATAGTTGAAATACTTGTAAATCCTACATCTAAATTTAAAAGTAAGTTCATCCAAATCATGCAAAATACAAAAAATAGAATCCACGAAAGTCTTTCTCTCAAAAACAATCGAATCAACTATTGCACATCCTTTGTAACCGCCATATATCCGAGGCCTTTCTTCGTGACAATTACATCAGTTAATGAAAGGTCTTCTAGTTTACTTCTTAATCGATTCACATTAACTGTTAATGTATTATCATTGACAAAACGTTCGTCATCCCATAATTTGCGCATTAAGTCATCTCTTGATACTATTTGGTCTTTATGTTCTAAAAGTACTCGAAGGATAAACTGTTCGTTTTTTGTTAATTCAATCGTTTTGTTATTTTTCGTAATAGTACTAGTTGAATATTCAATTGTTGCGTCATTCCAAAGTACATGCTCTACTGTTTCTTCTGTGTAATCATATGTACGACGTAGAATGGCTTGGACTTTTGCTATTAAAACGTCCATATTGAAAGGCTTTTGAATATAATCATCTGCCCCCATTTGCATTGCCATCACCATATCCATCGGTTGATCTCTTGAGGATAAAAAAAGAATTGGCACCTTTGTAATTGAACGTATTTCACGACACCAGTGAAATCCATCAAACGCAGGTAGTTGAATATCGATGATTACAAGCTGTGGTTGGATTTTATGAAATGTGGTCATCACATGTTTGAAATCATCAGGGCCTTCAACTTGCATATCCCATTGTAAAAAATGCTTCTTGATGAGTTGAGATATTGCCTCATCATCCTCTATTAAAAAAATATTAAATGCCATAAAAGAGCTCCTTACTAATTTGTACTAAAGACTATCATAACACTTTTGTGGAAATGGATGGAATAATTGTGTTGGTTCATTACTAAAAGAGTTTACATTATCTTTGGATTGTTAGATTTCTGTCCACGATACCGGCAATTTAAGTTTCAAACAAGCCGAATCTATATGTTCAATACACCAAAAAGCCCTCCTAATAATGTTGCTTTAGAATAAAGTTTGATCAAATTAATCCTAATAACTTCAATAAATGAACAAAAGGAAAGAGCATGTTTTGAAATAAGATTTATCAAAACACGCTCTTAATATATCCTGGTGAATCATTCTTATATAAAAAAGATTGATCATTTCTATGATCCTTATTCCTTTAAAGCGCCCGATTGTGAAATTGACAAAGGCAGTCTAATTTTCGAATAGCCCTCTTCCTCTTAGATTTGCCGTGACAGGCTCCTTTCCTATTTCACGTGCCCAAATAGATAACTGGCCGATATGGTGGATTTCGTGGACAATGACATGACGTATGATCTCTCCGTGTGTACATTCAATGACTCGGCGCCTTATTGGCGCGTCTCTAGAGCTAATCAGTTCTTCATTGAAATCAGTTTCTGAAAATTTCCGAGAATCCATTTCTTTCGTCCAAGATGCCACAAATGGCTTCACTTTCTCATGGTATTGAGCCGAAAGATTTTTCACTTTTTGTAAGCTAGCATAATCTTCAAATAATGGCTCCTCAGGCACTGGTTCACCTCGCAAACCTAAAACCCACATATATTCCACATCTACAATGTGAAATAGGGTATGTAGGATACTGCCGAACCCACCGACCCGTTTCTTTAATAGTTCTTCATCCGGTATGTCTTCGCACAATGTAAACCAATCATCACGAACTTGCCAGTTATATTGAAACAGTTTCAACATCACAACAACCTCCATCTTTTAAAGATTGACATTTAATCTGCACCAAAAGATTTCAAAATCCCTATTTATATAATAACTCTAAAAAAACCTGTTAAATTCAACAGGTCCTCCTTCAATAATGGTTATATCAAAAACAGACTTTTCATTTTTCATTTTTTCACCTCTTTCTATATTAAATAAAGATATGGTGATTAGTAGTTTTCTAATCAATATTCAAATTACTATGAACTTATGAATCTCGATCAACTATTGAGTTAAATGATTTAGTAATATCCTTAAAAAAAAGTTAACATAATTAGGTTAAAGGATACTATTGATTTTTTATCTAGTCAGTACGATATCTATTCTACTTTTCTAACTATATTCATATTTAACAGCTCTTTACATAAAGAAAGCCCCCATCTATCGTTTAAATCGAGGGATGAAGGCTTTTATTATTATTGTTTGTTAGCTCTACAATTTGTGCTGCAGAATCTTTTGATTCTACAGCAAGATTACGTACCTCATCAGCAATAGTAAAGCATTCACCATTTTTATAGATTATGTATTTTGCTTATTGCTTATCTTTTTTATTTTTATATAGACTAGCGAGGTATATATTACTATAAATAAATGGATATAACACATTTGAGTGCACCACAATTGTTATTTATTAGCAAATATAAAAACCCCATTTTGAAAAAAGATTAATCAAAATGGGGTTTCACTTACTAACTACGTATGTGATTATAATAAAAAAGTTTGATCTTATATATGATTGCTCTTAAAGAACAGCACCCATTTAAATAAATAAGCATGTTATATAAATTACTACTTTAATGGTTACTATTCGCTTTTCTTCACTCGACACGCTGTTCATTTATTCTAATCATTAAGACCTTGGAATTGTTATTTTTTTTGACTCACTACATCTAGGCACCAAGAGAAATTATCCCAAGCAGAGTACCAGCCGTTAAAAAGTTCGGATGAATCATCCCAACGGACATCGAATTTCTTCTGACCATCTACATCCACTAAATATAAAGAAAGTGTCTCATCCGCCTTAGAAACAGCTAACGCCATACCATTTTGAAGTTCTTCTTCAGTAAATGGAACGTCCGAAATCGAACGTAACTGTGCTTGTTCAAATACTTGTTTGTTCATAATTTTATAATTCATAATTATCCTCCAATAAAACTTTCTGTTATGTTAAGCTCCTACTTTACCTGTAAATCATAGGACTATAAAAGTATATCCTATATTCATTCAATATTGTAAACAATAAAAAATAAGCTTTAGTTCTTTTCAAGTGAACCTAGCTAAAGACGTAACTGTTCCTGAAATACATCACAAAAAAGAACGCATTCCTACATCTGGAAACCGTTCTAGAATCAATCACTATGATAACTCCAACCATACCAATATCTCATTGATAATGGTAATTTTACCAACTTTATCGAATAACTAATTTATGTTGAAATTTCATACCCTAAAGCATTTAGGTGTTGTAAACTGTTGCCTTTTGTAATATAAGGTTATAATTCTATTGAATTAATAATACCATAATATACTTGATCTTCATAACGATTTTCTTTCCGGTCAATCGATTAATACCCCTTCTTTTTTCATTCCTTATTTTTGAACTGTTCCAAGGAACTATTAAACAACAGCATTTTCAAATAAAACAAATCCCTCTGAATTAAATTCGGAGGGATTTGTTTTAAAATGTTTTTCATGAACCTATTAGCTGGTTTGGAGGGATAGTAAGTCTCTATAGATTTACCCGAAAACTAACTAAATCAATTTCATATATCTATTTTGCTTTTTAAATACGAACGTTATAATACATTACTTTTCAATATTCAGATTTGGATGCTTTGCTTCAGATAAAAGCGTCAATTTTTATCTCTTTCCATTAACTCTGTTATTTTATCCAATTTCTTTTCAAGTGTATTAAATTGATTTCTTTTCGCCTGTTGATTCAAAAGAAATCTCCTTATAAAAAGTGTAAACGATACTACAAATAAAACGATAAGTCCTAATACTATTATTTGATATATCAAGTCACCTACATTAAACATTAAAACAACTCCTTGTATAGAAATGGTCAAGAGCAGCGTACATCTATCTTCCAAAAAATTCATAATTTATACCATCATCCTGGTATGTGATAGGCTTCTCAGCTCTTTTAATCAACTCAATTGACTTAATTGTCACAGGCGATTCACCTGTCCATTCAATTGTGTTAACAAGATAATAAACTTCATTTGGCTTAAAAGTGAAACCAATATTCCATAAATCAAATTTACCTGTTACAGTCTTCTCCTTTTCACTACAACCAATTACTGGTACCAAAAAGAATAAGACACTTATACATAATAGTAGCTTTTTCATATAAACACCACCTACAATAATTCACCATAAAAACCATAATTTTAATCTGTCGTTTCTATAATTAAAATATGTATTGTATCAGCATCTCCGGAAATAAAAGGGAGTGACTCAAAATTTTTAGTTTAGGTAACTCTCCTTTTACTTTATATTTACATCAAAAATAAAGGTTTCTTTTCCTTTATCCCATGTTGTTTTAAGTTTATAAATATAATATCCCTCATCTGATGGCATAGTTATTTTATTATCTTTAATTTCAACATAATCACTTGTACCATCTTCATTCAGTTTAATTGCCTTTATGGAAGAAGGATTTCTTTCTATTTCAAGTTTTAATGTATCCCCTTTTTTTACTTCTAATGTTTTGAATTGATCCGCTAATTCATATATATCTGGAGAACTCTTTGTATTTATCTCAATGTTATTTCCTTTCCATGAATAATCACTTCCAATCATTGTATAATCTTTATTATCTACAACAACTTTTCCTTCGGGTTGAGATTCTATTGAGTGTGTATTGCATCCAGTTAAAAAAGTAGTAATTAATATGAATGAAAGTATTTTTCTCTTCATTTCTATAACATTCTCCTATTCACAAATAATTTTTATTTTCATATTGAGTGAATTTCATAATTCGATGTTTCGATATAAAAAACGAACATTAAATGAGGGAATTGTTTGTGCTATATCTATTAGAATATTGTCTAGTAGCGGAAGATGGTGACTCCTGCGGGAAAGCGAGACAGGTGAGACCCCGCAGGGAACGAAGTGAGCGAGGAGGCTCAACGCTCGCCCGCGGAAAGCGCCATCTGTAGCGGCATGTTAAACAAATAGTATATCTGAAGTCTAATCCGAATTATTGGATTGTACATTTAGATAATATTCGTGTTTTTTTGCCTAGGAAAGTATTTATAAAATTAATTCATTATATAATTATTTTCGTTAATTTATTTTTATGTAAAATAATTACATTTTATTATTATGAATATAATACCATGAAACTCTAAAATTTGTTTAGAAATCGATAATTTACAGGTTTAAAACAAAAGTTAAAGAGAATGAAGAAATAAATAATCAAAAAATAACTGAAATGGTAAAATAAATAAGAACGAAGAAAAAATAGAATAGAGGTGAAGATAGGGTGAAAATAAAAACAATTTTGTTTTTATTTATTTGTTCTTTGTGGTTAGTAGCTTGTAACAGCAATAAAGAAACAACAAAAACAATAGAATTTCAAGAAATGGTGAATTTCGAAGAAGAAAAACCCAATACACTACAAATAATATCAGATGCGGAAGATATTAAAATAATAGAGAAAACATTTAAAAAAGCTAGAAAATTAGGTGAAGTAGATAACACAATAGTTCCGCAATATAAGATCAAACTAAGCGATGGTGAGTATTATTTATGGATAGATAGAACAAATATAGGGACTATAGCAAACATAAAAAGTAGAAATATGTTTTACAATATCAATTCTAGCAAAGAATTTAAAGAGATCCTTAATTATCAAGTACAAAAATAAAAGAGAAAGAAAAATCAATTAAAATAAATAAATCCACTCCTTAATATCAGCTCAGTTCTAAATCAGGATTTTCATTATATTTTACTTGTTGAACTTACCTGCTATGTTTACACAATAAATTCATCAAAAATAGCGTCTAACCTTATTGAATCAACGAATCCGTTAGCTAAATAAGAAGAAATTCAATTATCTTTCAAGATGTTATATAGTTGTGCTGATTTGGATGGAACAAATACGATTGGATATTTTTCTCCTAATTGTTTCTTCACCTCTTGGAATAATTGTAACCCTTTTTCATTGTGATTTTTCTCTAGTTTTAATCCATTTTCTTTTAATGAATCTGTATCTAAATCAATCCATTTACCATATTCTGCTCCCCATTCCCATAGTTCCTGTTGTAGTTTATCTGATAATGGGAATTCATCTATATCAAGATTTTCACCACAATCTTTACACCAAATTGGGTCAGCCGTAAAATCAGCTTCGAATTTATATGAAGCATGTTCGCAGTTTTTCTTTTGTTTCCAAATCATTAGTTAATCTCCATTTCAAATATATAATTGTAAAATTGCATATGTATTTAATCTCAATTATATCACTTCTTGGATTAACGTTTTAGCTTGCTTCACTTCTTTTCGCATTAAGTTATTAGGAACATCTAATGTTGTTTTACAACTGAAAGGAAATTGAAAAAGAACTGAAACTTTTCTCATTAAACTTCAATCTTACATGAAAAATGAAACAAAAATGAAATTTCCCAAATGAAATACTTTGTTAAAATAATAAGCGTAAATACAAAAAAGTGTTGACACATGGAGAAGAATATAATCTTCAAGATATAGTGAGGAAAAATATGAGTTTAGAAAAACAATTAATAATAAAGAAATATTATGAAACATTCCTAATGGAGAATGAAACACACCCACCTCTTCAAGTACTTGGAGAAGCTTATTTAAACGAACAAAAAAATGAGAATTCCGATGGATCTAATATTCGTTTTGCACAAGGTGAATTTTATTATCACCATCAAGATTTTGAATCAGCTATTTTTAAATGGGAGAAAGTCAGTAATGAATTAGCACCATGGGCACAAAAAAATATTGCGGATGCCAACTTAGAACTTAACCAACTATCAGTTGCTGAAAAAGTTTATACCTCCATTACTACTGATAACAAAATACTTATGACTGAAATTGCACTGCAATTACTTTCTCTTTACATCGAGCAAAATAAACTTGATTCAGCTTTCACTGTTATTAAAGAAGCGGTTTCTTTAAATCCCGATTATCCAAACGTCACAACAATTGCACGTTCCTTTTATGAAGAGCAGCAAGATTTTAGCAGTGCAGTAGAGCTTGCTGTCAATGAGTTAATTCGAACAGAATCTATTCCATGGTTTGAGGTTCTAAAAGAATATATTGATAAAGGATTTACTAAGGCCATTTCACCAGAATATTTTTATGAAGTATTAGTTACATTAAATAATGTAGACCAAGTACAATTTACGCAAATTGTTTCATCGCTTTGGCACAGCTATAATAATGAACAAACTTATTTATTATGGCTTAAAACAATAAATGAATTTTTCTTACATATCGAAATAGAGTCGTCCGATATATGGGACAAAATTTCTTCTCTTTACGAAGTAACGTACTTTGACTTAATTCAAGGTGAATATATGCTGAGTCACTTACATGATATCATGCCGAATCTTTTAACAAATTGGTTAAAAGTAGCCAATCCGTCTAAGTCCGTTTTCCCATCTTCAGCAGTATTGGTATGGGATGAAATTTTCCCTTCCCAAATAGATTCAGCAGATATAAAACATGCAGAAAACTCCTTGTCATATTCTACTAATTTCACAGATGGATTAGAGTATAGCTTACACCTTTTTGATTCTATTACACAGTGGGCAGAAAAACATGATCTAGATATGGGTCATCGATTTAGATGGTTAGTTGGCGAGCTTGCAGATTTAAGAACAAATCGCATTTTAGTAACTGGTACTTCAGGAAACGGAAAAGCTTCATTTATTAACTCTTTACTAGGAGAAAATATATTAGAAAACTCAATTTCAAATGTAGTTGTCTTAAAAAATGACGCTCTTACAGAAATTAGCGCTATAACAAATTCAGCAATTACAACAACTGAGAATTTCTCTGATTACCATAACATGATGTCTCAACACCGCCAAACATATAGAGATAGAGCATGTGTTGAATTAAAATTACCATTCAGATTTTTAGGTGAAAATAGACTTACATTGGTTGTTACACCTAGCTTTAATAGGAACAACGACACTAGAGATGAGACTTTCGAATATTTAAATTCTGTAGACGAATTATTATTCGTATTGAATGTGGATTCACCTTTTACTGACAAAGAACGAGATATACTATTAAGTATTCAGGAACATACACCAAATTTACAAATTCATTTCTTATTAAATAAAATCGATAACATTTACAGTGAAGCAGAAGCAAAAAGAGTTATACATGATACACAAGCGAGAGTAAATGCATATTTCCCGCATGCGAGAATTTTCCCTTACTCTTCGTTATATACAAATAATCAACAACTAAACGATTTAACTGAGTTTATTCAATTCAACTTTAACCATAAAAATATCGATGCAGAACGTACTGAAAAATTATTGTTTTTCATTCGAAAAACAATTACATATCTTTTGGAAAAACGCATCGAAATGGAAAATAACCTAGTAGATTCTATTAAATGGAATGAAGATATGTTAGTTAAACTAAATGGTTTTATTAATAACCTAACTGATTTAGAGAAGGAAAAAATTCATTTAATTACAGAATCATATCGTACAATGAAAAACGAATTTACAAAAGATCTTGCAGAACATATTCCGAAACTATTGCAGAGTTGTTCTGATTTAATTAGTGAAGAAAGTGATTTTGGGCACATTGATATTGAATTAAATACAGCGATGAATGAAAGAGTTCAAGAATATCTAAACCAAACTGTGTTACCTAATCTTACTCGCTCTATGCAAAATTGGATCGAAACTTCTAATAATGAGTTCATACAAAGTCAATCGTACTTAGAAGAAATCAGTGAAGGACTTAATTCTTTATTTGGAGAAAATCGAATACAGTTAGAATGTGACTTTAAAGTGCTTGATGACTGGCGTAGAGATACTGATAGAATGACAACTAGCATTCAAATGGAAGAAGTAAATATCTTACGCCGATTTACACCAGCACAATTATTACTGAAAAGTGCCGGTAAATTATTTGGAGTTCTTCCTAAAAATAAAGCTATGCTATATAACAAATACAAACAGTATTTAGAAAATGAAGATTATATCGAAGTAACTGCTTCCATTATGAACAACTTCTTCTTGCAATTTGAGCTATTTGAAAACGCACTAGAGCGAGATATTAATATATTCTTTAGAAGCCCATTTGGCGCGTTGAAACAAGCTGTAGAAAATACTCATTTAGAAATACAAGAAAAACAAGATACACTGCAAATAATGAAATCAAATCCTGAAGTTTATTTTGATTCCATAACGCTCTTTGAATTGAGATTACGTCAATGTGAAGTAATTTTAAATATAGGTGAAGATAATTCCTATACAGATTTAACATTAGAAACAAATATAGAGTAAACGTAAAGTAACTCCAAAATCTACAATAAACGTTGATTTTGGAGTTATTTTTTGTTTGTATCACTTTTTTCGGTACTCTGAAACTAGATGTACTTCATTGCAATTACTAAATTCCTGTGGGTCTTTCAGCTCAAGTTTTTTCGTAGGGGGTGCCGTTTTTCGCTCCACAATGAACAAAATTGGATATCATTAAATGTTCGTATATTTTTTTGGAATTTGCATTATGAAATTGATTCATTTAGATATCATATTGACTTTTAAAATTGAAAATCTCATCAACAGCTTGGTGATACCCTCCCAATTCTTGAAAGGATCCCATTATATTTTCAACAGCTTTATGGAATGATGGATCGCTTAACACCTGATCTGAGGCTTCACGTAGTTGAGTTGCAGTCAAGCTTTGCATTTGTAATTGAATACCGGCTCCATTATTGGCAACTTGTTCGGCAATAATCGGCTGATCTGCACTTTTGCGGGATTACAATTAGCGGAACCCCGTTATAGAGACCTTCAAAGGTACTGTTCATTCCACCATGTGTGATAAATAATTTAGTGTATTTCAACACTTCAGTTTGTGGAACATAATTTTTTACAATGAAGTTATTGGGAATCTCTCCCAAATCCGATATTTGAGTTTTAGTCCCGATAGACATGACAACAGTATGTTCCATGTTCCCAAATGCTTTAAAACAAAGTTTATAGAAATCAATTGCTTGATTAACAACTGTACCCAGTGAAATATATATTGTCCTTTTCCCTTTGATTGCTGTAAGGTCGAAGTTTTCATGAGTTACACGTGAAGAGATGGAAGGACCCACAAATTTGTATGTTTGGTCAAATTCCTCACTAGAAGGTTGAAATATTCTAGTTGTATAAACAATTGTAAGTGGTGCAGGATTACAAAAAACTTCGTATGGAGAATGGATCTCCACACCATATTTTTCCTTCACTAATACCGTCAGTCTTTGAAATTCATCGAATTTAGATTTAACGATTTCTGAAGGATTTTTTTCAGAAAACTGTACTAACGTTTTATCGAATGATTCTTTTGTCTGAGCAAAAGTAGTACACGAATTAATAGACAGAAGCTTAAGTTTTTGTGCAAGTAAATACCCACAACCAAACATGGAATCATGGATTATATAGTCAAAGTTTTCCCCATCGATTTGCTCCAGGACACTAGGTATCATGATATCAGCAGTAAGTAAAAGACCGTTGACTCTTTCAAGAATCGAATTTCTTCCCCCTGAGATAAAGGCTTTTATAAATTTTTGAACATCAAATGTTCGCACTGTAGCACCTGTCTTCTCAATACGCTCTCGAAAATCTTCGTATGTAAAGTACACTACTTCTTCTCCACGCGAAATAAGCTCTTGCACAACACCAATAGTTGGATAAATATGTCCTTCTGATCCCCCGTTAATAAATAAAACACGTGCCATTATAACCGCTCCTTAAGTAAAATGTTCTCTATATTGTCTTTGAGTATGAGTCACTGTCCCATACTATCGCTCGACTCAAATAATTGAATTATTCTTATCATAGTACATTACTTGAAAATCACAAATTATTAATAACTCCCTTTTTGAGTTAACCTGCCATTTTAATCAATAAGCGATTACATAGTGAAAAAGTTTAGAACTAATAAGGTGGTAATTAACTCCAGCCTCATTTTCTGCATAATAAAAACCTCCCACAATGATTTGTGGAAGGTTTATAGTAAGCACACCTGTTGTAATTGTGCTTATTATAATGTTATTTTTTAATTGTTTTCTTTAAATTTGAAATTATATTGTTTATTAATCTTTTGAGCAATTTGTCCAAGAAACTCTTGAACAGTCATTTTCTCAACTTTTTGCGTATACCAAGCTAATTTTGCTCCCTTATCTTCTTTATTATAATTAACTTCAAACGGCATAAAAGTCTTATTTTTATACGTGTAATCGAATTTAATGTAAAGCTTATTTTCATTTGGGCATTCGAGTATTACCTTATAAATTGGATTTTTATATTCTGGTTGAAACTTAACTTTTCTAATTTTGGTTAGCATGAATATCCCTCCCTACAACCACATTAGTAACATTATACCATAAATAGATATTTTAAAGGATAATTATGCCTTTTTCTTATAAGATACTTCTTTTTTAGAAATTTTAACATTTAATATCTTTCAAATAGACATTTGTATTCTTTTTATGAGCAATGTAAAATAAAATGGAAGAAATTTATGTACATCACAAATGAAATGAGGTTATACTTTGTCATCAAATCAACAATCCTCTCAAAATCCAGCTGAAAAGAAACAATTTACTCCTGAAGAAATGTTACAGGAGATTCAACGATTAGCGGGTTTGCTTCAAAGAGCAGATATTACTGAAGCTGAATATTTAAAGGAAAAAGAAAAATTAATTAATATGATGAAATAATATTAATCCTAAAAAGCTGACTCTAAATTTTGAGTTAGTTTTTTTCTTTTAGCAAAAGCTAAAAACTAAGTTAATCAAAGTAATTAATCAAAGTAAATGGGTTCTAGTGGATTGCAAAAATAGTATTCGAGACTTATCTTACAGGCTGCTTCAAATTTCTAAACATTGAAAGCGTCTTTTGAATATGTTAATCATGCTTGCTTGTTCATCGATTGAAGCTGTTTCACCAAATTAAGTTATATGGGTTTTGTCATCAATATTCTCTTTAGATGAATCACATTTGTTTGCCCCTTATTCCCTAACCTACCCTTTCGATTAATAAGAGTGAATGGATTTAAACTTTCTTCCAATAAAGTTAGCAGGTACAGGGTTGAGATCTAATTCTCTTGACCAAACAGAGAGTTGACCAATGTGGTGAATCTCATGAGCAATTAAATGATGTAATATTTCCTCAACAGTATATTTATCTTCATCCCAAGGAACACATACAACTTTCTCTTTTAATTCATCTAAATTGTTTTGTAGAAATTCAACTATTTCATTTCGAAATCTATCTGAAAGAGATTTAACCTTCTCAGGCGTATCATAATCACCAAATTCAACTACTACGTCTTCTTTGTCTTGAATACCTCGGAGCCAACTATATTCAACATCAATAATATGAAAAAGGGTATATAAAATACTTTCTACTCCACCTGTTCGGTCTTTTAATAACTCTTCATTTGATAGTTGATTGCACCATTCAAACCATTCATCTCTTACTTGCCAGTTATATTCAAAAAACTTTATCAATGTGAACACTCCCCTATACAATTATTTATTACAATTAATTTCCATTTTGCATAATTGTTACACTATATTGATTTCTTAATAGAGTAATAGTAATATTAATTGGAATTATTTGAAATTAATAAATATTATGTAAGAATCACTCATACAGATTAGAGAATGAAGATTTAAGCATTATGTTACTAAATGGAGGTAAAAGATGAAATCGACTCTTTATAAAGTATTAAAAAGTAAAACTTGGGATATCGTCTGGTTAATCGTTGGGATCGTTTTAGTTCTTTGGAGTACTTATTATAGCTACGAAGGCTCAGTTAATCTATTACTTGTTACATCTTGTGTAGGTGGAATTTTAGGATTAGTTATCGTGAACTTATTTGCTAATCAAAAAGGTCAACTAGCCAGTGCTCTTGGTGTTGTTGGTGCTGGGTTTGATACATTCAACAACTATAAATTTGGCCTACTAGGAAATGTTTTTGTTGGGGTATACTGCGGTATTCTTTATTTAAAAGGATATTTTACACTAGATAAAGAAATAGAAGTTACTAAAGTAACAAGATCTAATTTATATATATCGGTAATTATTAGTATAGTTGGTGCAATTGTTCTTTATTTTTATAGTGGTACAATATTACCTGAAAACGCACCTCTATGGGTTATCGTTCTAAATATTGCCGTATTCTTGGTGCAGGTAATTTCTCAATATTTAATGGTAGAGGGTAAGGCTGTCTCTTGGCTGGGTTGGATTTTGGCGAATTTTATAAATATCATTCTTCAAGTTTATATTATATTCCAAGTTAATGAGCCAACGGCAATGATTTATCTTGCCATGACAATTATGTACCAATTGAATTCATTTAAAGCTGCTATTCTATGGTATGGTTATGGTGAAGAAGAATAGATACGATTTCATTTACAAATTTTATCAATTACTTAGTCGACGCTCAGAGAAAATATCCCTCTGAGTGTTTTTTATTGTTACACTATAAAGCTCCCCTGTTCATTTAAGTACATTACTTCAAAAATAATTAGCATTCGCCTTCCCTAGTTAGCAATAACCTCCATAAAAAAATCTCAAATTTATCTAGAACTTAACTTAAGTTAATGAAAAGTTTTAGTCTCCTTATTACAATTAAATAAAAATAAATACAAGGAGATTATTATATGAATAATTCTGAAAGAAGTAAGGAATGTGCCTATTGCACAATAAGTGTTGACCTGAATAACGAAGAACCAAAACTGAATACTTAAAAAAAGCATCACGTTAAATTAAGAGGAAAATAAAATAATGATAAGTATAAGTGGCCCAATTCAAAAAGACTCCTTCTTACTTTAAGAAAAGCGCTCATTCAATACAGCTTTGTAAATCCGTCGTTACAAGAAACATGAAAAGACAACGCCTACATGTACACAGTCAGTTTATTATTCGAACTCTAAAAGTTGTTTAGGTTCTATGAAAAAAAGTTGATAAGATCATTGAGATTAATAAGATGGCCAATAAATATTGAGTGACTGCTCAATATTTATTGGCTCCAAGCAAGAATTTTCTATCCTTGTTTTACACTTGCCACTACAATTTGATTGAGAAACTGTTCAACCTCTTCCTGACTTTTTCCAAGTTTACTTACAAAGCGGTCCAATTCCTTCCCTTCTTGAAAAGCAATAAAGCTCGGGATTCCGTACACATCCAGCTTCTCTAATACCTCTGGAAAATCTTCTCGATTTACTGCAATCATATCTACTTTTTCTTTATACGCTTCTTCCAAGATGGGCATAAATAAATCGGTATGCTGACAGTCTGGGCAATATTCGGCATAGAATTTGGCCATAACTGGTTTTGTTGATAAAATTGCCTCTTCAAACTCTTGTTTTGTTTTAATTTCTTTCATAATTAAAATCCTCCCTATATTTGGTTCTCTATGATAGATAGATTGTTTTCACTACATAATTCACTTGCATCAAGATATTTTTCACAATCCAGAGCAGCCATACAACCACTTCCTGCTGCCGTAATGGCTTGGCGGTATTTATGATCTTGAACATCCCCACAGGCAAATACACCTGGAATATTAGTTTCGGTTGTACCAGGATTCACCTTGATATATCCCAAATCGTCCGTTTTGATTTGATTGTCTAAAAACGCTGTGTTCGGTTTATGGCCGATGGTAACGAAAATCCCATCTGTTTCCAGAACTTCCTCTTTTCCAGTTTCGCTGTTTTTTACTTTCAAACCAGTAACGTGTCGTTCCCCTGCAATCACTTCTTCAGGAATGGAATTTAAGCTCCACGTAATTTTTGGATTCTTTTTGGCACGTTCTTGCATAATTTGGGAAGCGCGAAGCTCCTTTCGGCGGTGGACAACCCGAACCTCCGAAGCAAACTTCGTTAAAAAATTTGCCTCTTCCATAGCAGAATCCCCGCCACCGACAACAATAATTTTCTTTCCTCTAAAGAAAAATCCATCGCATGTTGCACAGGTGCTTACCCCACGCCCAATATTTTCTCTTTCCCCTGGAATCTCCAAAAGTTTCGCTGAAGCTCCCGTTGAAATTATTAAAGATTGCGTTTTAAGCTCCCCTATTCCTTCCACCGTTAAAGTAAAAGGGTTATCGGATAAATCGACTTTTTTTACCCAGCCTCTTTTAAACTTTGCTCCAAAAACCTCAGCTTGCTTTCGCATGTTCTGCATCAACTCTCGTCCCAAAATCCCTTCTGGAAATCCAGGAAAATTCTCGACATCTGTTGTCAAGGTCAATTGCCCCCCTGGTTCAGGCCCTTCAATAACTAAAGGACTTATGTTTGCACGTGCTAAATAGATGGCTGCGGTTAACCCAGCAGGTCCAGTCCCTAGAATAACGGCTTTATACATCACTTACCTCCTTTTCTCTTATTCATGAATATATATTTGCAACATTCGTGCCAATCTTTAATTCCTTGTAAAATCACTATTTTTTCTGCCTCTTTTAGGTTCATCATCCCTATTTCCTATCACGTTTGAGAAAAATTTTTTCAAGACTAAGAAAACATGTACCCACTCAAATTTCAAAACGTTTGATTAAAAGCCAAGAAAGTTTAAAAGGAAAGAAAGAAGATAGTTGTTGTAACTACTTGAACAATCATTAGAAATTTATTCAATCATCTTTCTAGGTAAAACTATATAAACTTCTTTACAGGGAGCTACTTAAATGAGGATTTTGGAGTGTTCTTAAAAAGGAGGAATTTTTAGAAATTGGCTTTGTTAAAGACTGTTGTTGATATTTGCACTCTGTTGAATGGAGCGGAGGGCGCTCGACTCCTGCGGAAGAGAGGTTACTGGAGACCCCGCAGGCTCAAAAAGAGCCCAGGAGGCTATATATCGAGGTACGACTGCCTGTCACACAAACAATAAGAGGGATTTACCCCTCTTTCCTTTTTACCGGTTACCGAAACGGACAATAAACAGGTCTCCCCCGAACCTATCCTGAGTGAGCGACTCCCCCACAGTTTTTAAAACTTCCCCACTGATTACCAACCAGCCAATCTAGTTCATTTAATACAATGGTAGATAAAAGGGATGATAAAATGCCACCTTAGGTGTCCATTGGTTAGGATGACTTCTCCAAAAATTCCAACCTTTAAAAGACGTGAAATAATATAGAGGAGAGCCTTGTCACGAATACCTTGCGACCACATTTGTTTGATTAATTTGGCGTGATCTACATTGTCAAAAAATCCTTATATCTCCACTTCTACACAATGATATAATCACGCCCGATTGATGAGCGTTTCAAACCAAGCTTACGCTTGTTGTCCTATTAAGATTTGGTCTGAAACCATAGCAATGGTTATAGAATTTTGCTTTCCAAATAGGCTCGAGCACTTGTAGGATAATAGAATTGTCATACATTTACAAACTAATTTCTAAAAGGCTGGATAAAATCATGGCAAATATATAGACAACTTACTAAATATGAAAAGACGATTCCTATAAATGTTATCAGGAATCGCCTATATAAAAACCTCATTTACTTAGATTGCTTTAGATGTTGTTTCAACATCCTCAAGCTTCTCAGGCTTCTCAGGCTTTAACTTCTTTATTGCAAATCCAGTGGCACCATAAACTAAATCGAATAATGGGACAAAGAAGGCTAGGAAGACATATGGGAAATATGCATATGGTGATACCCCCAACATCTGAGAACAATATATTGCGTTGGAATTCCACGGGATAACTGGTGCGCCCATCGTCCCAACATCCTCGATATTACGCGAAAGATTTTCTGGTGCCAAATTATTATTTTTAAAGACATTTTTCATAAGTGAACCCGCTACAATTGCAGTTAATAACATCGATGAGCCAATCATATTTGTGATTAATGCGATTACCATTGTAGCTAGTGTTATTCTAAATGTAGAGCCGTGGGTTCGTTGGACTAATGGCTCCACTAAAGAACTCAGAATCCCAGATTGCTCCAGCATTCCCGTTACACACATAGCTAAAAGGACAACAAGGAATGAGCTCATTAAACTGTAGAGCCCGCCTCTGCTGAGGATGGGGTCAACTAACGTACTGCCGCTTTTAAACACAAATCCATTGGTCATGATATCAAACATTGTTGCTAAATTATATCCCTGAGCAAAAACAGCGACTGCCATGCCGCTAAACACTCCCATTAATAGCGAGATAATAGATGGAATACCCTTTATGAGCATCACTAGTACAACCAGAAGAGGAATCAATGAAATCCAGGATAAATTGAAATGCTTTGATATTACATCAGTGATTTGTTGAATCTCCTGCATATTCGATCCGTTTTTTCCATACTTTGAGCCTAACATGATAAATATAATTGCTGTTAGAATATAAGCCGGGACAGTTGACCATAACATATGTTTTACGTGTGACATTACATTAGTGCCTGCAACCGTAGCTGCTAAAATTGTACTATCAGACAATGGCGACAACTTATCTCCGAAGAAAGAACCACAAATAATGGCACCTGCTGTCATTGCTTGGGGAACTCCAAGTGCATTACCAACTGTCATTAAAGCTAAACCCACTGTACCCAAGGTCCCCCATGAGGTTCCGGTTGCAAGGGATGTTGCTGATGTTAGGAGCAAGGCCGTGATTAAAAAGTATTGTGGCGAAATTAATTCTAAGCCCCAATACATAATATAAGGGATTGTACCAGAAGCCAGCCAGGTAGCAATCATGACGCCAACTATTAAAATAATCGTATTCGGCTCAAAAGATTGCTTCCCCGTCTCCCAAGCCATATTTTGTACTTCATTATATTTGTATCCTAGTTTCATGACAAGCAAGGCCACGACAATCCATAACAACAAGAACATTAATTCCAGGGATGCACCAAAAGCAAGTGTTCCCGTAAGCAGCAATCCGAAAAAGATTAAGACAGAAATCACTGCATATTTAAATGACACCGGAAATTTATACGATTTATCATCCCACGTAACAGTTGCATTTCCTTGATTTTCAGGTTTGTTCCCCATACGCAAAACCTCACAATTAATTAGTTTTAAAAACCATTTCTGTCATAGTTTAGCTTAATCTGTTTCAATGCACGTTCTAGTAAAGATCTTGTACAAGCAATATTGACTCTTACAAAGTTACCACTTTCTTTTCCGTATGAACCCCCATCATTGACTCTAATCCCTGCCTCTGTAAAAAATTCAGCCAAATCCGTACCGTTAAGTCCTAGCTCTTCACAGTCAATCCATAACAAATAGGAACAATCAGGATACTGAACTTTTAACTTTGGTAAATATTTATGGATATAATCAATCGAAAAATCAATATTGCCCCGTAAATAAGCATTTAATTCATCCACATAATAATTGCATTCATTATAAGCAGTGATTAAAGCCTCGACTCCTAAATAGTTATAATCAAAGTGATATTTTGCATAAATATCATCGAATGCTTTCTTCATATTTTTATTTTTTATAATTACATAAGCACTAAAAAATGATGCTAGATTAAAGGTTTTACTTGGGGAGTTCATCACCACAACATGTTGATCCTCTTCCTCGCAAATCTCTAAAAAGGAGTGAAAAGAGAACTCTTTGTGAATCATGTCGCTATGAATTTCATCACTGATAATCATCACGTTATTCACGCGACATAAATCATACATTTTCTTCATTTCCTCTATTGTCCATAACCGCCCAATTGGATTGGCAGGATTACATACAAGGAGTATTTTCACATCGGGCATCTTTAGTTTTTCTTCTAAATCTTCAAAATCAATCTGATAACCATCACCTTTGTGGTAAATTAATCGATTGTCGATTGCTTTTCTATTAAAATTCTCAATTACCTTTTTAAAGGTGGCATAAACAGGAGGCTGTATCACTACTTTATCTCCCGGATTGGTATAGGCATCTAAAAACATCCATAACGCCCCTGTCATTAATCCAGGCGCATAACTAATTTCGTCTTTTCTTATATCAATTTTATGATGGTGACCATACCAACCTTTAATAGCATCAGTAAATCGATCACGAGGAAAATATCCATAACCAAATACGCCAAAATCCACCTTTTCCTTTACAGCATCTAATACTTCACGTGGTGCCTTGTAATCGGTATCGGCAATGCCCAGCGGAATTAATGTGCCACCTTTCCCTTCATTGTCCCATTTATCGGAATCAGAACCAATTCGATTAATCGTTTCATCAAAGTTGTGAATCATGCTTATCCCTCATTTTTCTAAAAATCGCTGTGAATGCGTTTACATTTCGCGTTGACTAATAACACTATCCATTTAAAACTTTCTAAAAGTTCTTTGGACATATCACGAGATATGTCCAAAGAACCGACAATTTTAAATAGCTCCATACAACATCTTAATCTTTTCATCCATCCAGCCAAAAATCCCACTGGAATGAATGCTTCCCTGAAGTTTTCCATTTTTAAGTTCGTGGTACAAACTATACATCATTGTGCGAATTTCTCTATAAATCTCAGTTCATCCAATTGACTCTTGCCGTAGCCTAAACCGATAGAGAGATCTATCATGTTGATTTCCTCATCCGAAAAACATAAATGATTGTCTCTAAATTGATTCATATTTTCTAAAATGTGTAATAGATTATGAACTGCTTATTCCTTCCAATGATTTCCTTATAGGATAAATAGGCACGAATAAGTTTCCGGTATGTAGATCAGTCAAAGGGCTGCCGTGAATTAATTTTAGTATCCAGTTCCATTTTTATTTATCCATTACCGCAACAACTTCTATTTCAACTAAGGCGTTTTTAGGCAGTTTTTCTACCGCAACAGCTGTTCTTGCAGGGTAGGGACAATTAAAAAATTCTTTATATACTTCATTCATGGCATTGAAATCATTCATATCATTTAGAAAAACGGTTGTTTTTACTATATCATCCATCGACGCGCCATTTTCTTTGAGTATTGCTTTTACATTTAATAGGGATTGTCTTGTTTGATCTTCAATTTTATCGCTGGGAAATTCGTTTATTTCTGGATCAATTGGAAGCTGTCCAGACGTATAAATCAAATTACCTACTTTACGGTATACCGAATAAGGACCAATTGCTTCTGGATATTTTTCCATTAAAAACACTCTCCTTAATAATTTTTTATTATCATAATAATATTATATTATTATGATAATCTAATTGCAATGAAATTTTATAATATTGAGAATATTTTTTAAATTACAAATATACCTTAAGAGATTTGGAGAAAATATAGCTAAAATCACCAAACTATACTAATATTCATATAAGTATCCTTGGTATCATTTTAATGACTATCATTTTCCATCTGGAAAATTTATTCAAATATTGTTAAGCTTTTAAGATAAATAGATTGGGATCTTTATACCTGTTCCTTTTGATTTTTTAAGAGCAATTATACAAATCTATTATTGTTAATGAGGAGTAATAATATGAATAAAAAAGTTAAGAAAAAGGAAATTATTGATCACTATAAAAAACTGGTGGAATTTTTGGGTAAAGTCCTTGGTGAAAACTATGAAGTGATTTTACACATTATTGAGAAAGGCAATTCTTATGTCGGAGCTATCGCTAATAATCATATTAGCGGCCGAACAGTTAATGCGCCATTAACAGGACTTGCACTTAAAATGATGAAAGACAAACTATATCTAGATAAGGACTATGTTACAAACTATAAAGGATTTACAAAATTAGGTGCAGAAATTCGAGGTTCTACTTATTTTATCAAAGATGATAACAATGAATTAATTGGAATGCTTTGTATCAATTTTGATTCTAGTAAACATAAGAAGATTACCAATGATATTCTAGATTTAGTTCAAACTCAACTAAACATGATTAGCCCAATAGAAGTTGAAACGGCTCTTTCAAATAAAGAAGAAATAGAAGAACTCCATGAACATGAAAATATCGAATATTTTTCAGACTCTATTAAAGAGGTTGTACACTCAATCGTCGACCCATCCCTTTTAAATCCGAACATTTCCCTAAAGCAGGAGCAAAAAATAGAGATCATAAAACAGTTATTCAAGAAAGGAATTTTTCAGTTAAAAGGTGCCGTATCCGAAGTCGCTGAGTTATTGAATATATCTGAACCTAGTGTATACAGATACTTAAAAATGATTGATAAGGATAAAAAGTAAAGAAGTAAAGAAGTAAATGATTATGACATAGAGATTGATAAGATGGACAAAAATGGGTAATTTGTAATTTAAAAATAAAATTAATGTTAAAACGACAGCGAAATCGCTGTCGTTTTCTTGCTACCGTACATTCCCTTTAAGTTTATTCGATTAAATACAATTGGGCTTATTCATGATTTGACAAATCAATAAGTAGGTCTCCTGGTTGGATACCTTCTCCATTTAATACATAGATATTTCTGATAATTCCGTCGAATGGAGCTTGAATGGTGGTCTCCATCTTCATGGCTTCTGTAATGATTAGATGATCACCTTTCGATACTTTTTCTCCTTTTTGGGCTAGTACTTTGATAACTGTACCGGGCATAGTAGCACCTAAATGGTTCGAATTGGCTGAATCAGCCTTCAATCTTGATGCAACGGTTGTCTTAATACTGTTATCCTTAATGATGACTTCACGGGATTGGCCGTTTAGTTCAAAGTACACCGTACGTGTGCCGTCTAGTTGTGCCTGTCCAATGGAGACCAGTTTGACGATCAACGTTTTCCCTTTTTCAATTTCCACCTCGATTTGTTCCCCAAGACGCATCCCGTATAAGAAAGTAGGAGTATCTAGTACTGATACATTTCCATATTGTTCAACAATCTTATGATAGTCCATAAAGACTTTTGGATATAAGGCATAAGCAATTATTTCATGACTCGTAACAGGGCGGTTGAGCGTATGGCAAAGTGTTTCTTTTATTTGTTGGAAATCAACATTCTCCAGCAGTTCCCCCGGGCGAACGGTAATAGGTTCTCTTCCCTTTAGAATAATATGTTGAAGTTCTTTCGGAAAGCCTTCATATGGCTGGCCCAAGTAACCTTCGAACAGTTCAATCACCGAATCCGGAAAGTCCAATGTTTCACCTCGCCCGTATACTTCTTCCTCAGTCAAGTTGTTTTGGACCATATAAAGAGCCATATCGCCGACTACTTTTGAAGAAGGGGTGACTTTGACGAGATCACCAAACAAATGATTCACTCTTGAATACATCTCTTTCACTTCATCCCACCGATCGCCCAAACCTACTGCTTTGGCCTGTTGCTGCAGATTACTATATTGGCCTCCTGGCATTTCATGTACGTAAACTTCTGTATGAGGGGAATTCATACCACTTTCAAAAGGTTGATAGTATTTGCGAACGTCTTCCCAATAAGTTGAGAGTTGTTCCAGACCCAGAATATCGATATTCGGTCTGCGTTCATAGCCATTCAGGGCATAATAAAGGGAGTTGGCGCTCGGCTGGGAGGTTAGCCCCGCCATGGAACTGACGGCCACATCGACAATATCCACACCAGCCTCAATGGCTTTTGCATACATGAAAATTCCGTTACCGCTTGTATCATGGCTATGCAGATGAACCGGGATACCGACTGTTTCCTTTAAAGCGGAGATTAACTCATATGCTGCCTGTGGTTTTAATAATCCAGCCATGTCCTTAATTCCTAAAATATGAGCACCCGATGCCTCGAGTTCTTTGGCCAGCTGCTTGTAGTAGTTCAAGTCATATTTTCTTCTCGTCGGATCTAATATGTCTCCTGTATAACACATGGCAGCTTCGGCGATCTTACCGCTTTTTCTAACAGTGTCAATAGCCAATGTCATTCCCTGCACCCAGTTTAAACTATCGAAAATCCGGAACACGTCAATCCCGGCTTCGGCTGATTCTTCAACGAATGTTTTAATTACATTGTCCGGATAGTTTTTATAACCAACCGCATTTGAAGAACGAAGGAGCATTTGGAATAATAGATTGGGCATTTTTTTACGTAATTGGGATAATCGATCCCAAGGATCTTCATTTAAAAATCGATACGAAACATCAAATGTGGCACCACCCCACATTTCTACCGAAAAAAGTTCAGGGGTTAAGCGAGCTGTCGGCTCTGCAATCCTTACTAAATCATTGGTCCGCATGCGGGTTGCCAGCAGGGATTGGTGAGCATCACGGAAGGTCGTATCGGTTAACAATACTTCTTTTTGTTCCTTAATCCACTTGACGACACCGTCAGCACCTTCAGCATCTAAAATTTGTTTCGTACCAGATGGAACGGGCTCTCTGCATATGGTTTTAGGTATGGAGGGTTTTGTAAATACAGTCTTCTTCTTTTTACCGATGCCAGGGAACCCATTTACTGTAACATTCCCGATATAGGTCAGCAATTTTGTACCGCGGTCCTTGCTTTTTGGAAATAAGAATAAATCTGGTGTTGTATCAATAAAGGATGTGTCAAAGTCGCCCTTTAAAAACTTTTCATGCTTTACCACATTTTCTAAAAAGGGAAGGTTCGTTTTAATCCCACGAATACGAAATTCCCGAAGGTTACGCAGCATTTTAGAAGCCGCTTTCTCAAACGTATCTGCCCATGTCGTCACTTTTACGAGTAATGAATCATAAAAAGGAGTAATGACGGCCCCTTGAAACCCATTTCCAGCATCAATACGAACACCAAACCCGCCACCTGAACGGAATGCCATAATTCTCCCAGTGTCCGGCATAAACTGGTTGATTGGGTCTTCTGTCGTTACGCGTGATTGAATCGCAAAACCATTGATTTGTATGTCTTCCTGAGGAGGAATGCCAATTTCATTACTATGCAAGGAGTATCCATCCGCAATGAGAATTTGTGCCTGAACAATATCAATCCCTGTAACCATTTCGGTAATCGTATGCTCTACCTGTACCCGTGGATTGACTTCAATGAAATAAAACGTATCGCCTGACACAAGGAACTCTACGGTTCCGGCATTTTGGTAGCCAACGTTTATCATTAATTGAATAGCTGCATCGCAGATTTGATTGCGCAATGTTTCGGTTAAAGTAACACTCGGTGCGATTTCCACTACCTTTTGATGTCGGCGCTGGATCGAGCAGTCACGTTCATATAAATGGATGATGTTGCCGTCCTGATCACCCAAAATTTGTACTTCAATATGCTTGGGGTTTTCAATACATTTTTCAATATAGACCTCATCATTACCGAACGCAGCCTTCGCTTCAGACTTGGCACGTTCAAATAATTCTTTTATTTCATCTGCACTTCGAACGATCCGCATGCCGCGGCCGCCTCCACCTAATGCGGCTTTGATCATAAGGGGATAACCATGTTCTCGACCAAACTTTTCCGCCTCTTCCAGACTTGAAATTGGGCCATCGCTCCCGGGGATCACGGGAATATTAGCTTGAATCGCTTGATAACGAGCTTTTACCTTATCACCAAACATATCAAGATGCCTTGATTGTGGACCAATAAAGATTATTCCCTCTTCTTCACAACGTTTGGCGAATTGAATATTTTCCGACAAAAACCCATATCCTGGATGAATGGCATCTACCTCATGTATTTTAGCCAATTCTATGATTCCTTCAATATCTAAATAGGCTTCAATAGGTTTTTTCCCTTTTCCGATTAAATAAGCCTCATCCGCTTTGTAGCGATGAAAAGATCCTGCATCTTCATTTGAATAAATGGCTACCGTACGTATATTTAGTTCTGTACATGCGCGAAAAATGCGAATCGCAATTTCTCCTCGGTTTGCCACTAATACTTTTTTAATTTTTCGAGTCATTTGATCCATTTTTAACTCCCCCTTTCAAGGATAAAAAACCGAAAGGAATCAATGTTTTTTATCTTGACCTCTATGTTCATGAGTCCTGAACGTCTAAGTGACAGACCGGACCACACTTTCACTATTTAATTGATTCTAAGAAGGTGAGTATTCAATCTGCTTTTCTTCTGCAAGATATAGTCCTTCTTCTTCTAAAGGAGAGAATACCCGAAATTTCCTCAATTGTTTTCCATAAACATGTATCGTAATAGCCGGTTTATCGCCTACCCCTTCAAGGATATGACAGTCTGCGGGAGGCAATAACTTTCCTGTATTCTGCTCGTTTATAACGATGGAATCCGTATGCTGTAACTTAACGATTTTCCCTCCTGATAATTCCTCTAATCGTATATAATTCGTCACTTTGACCTGACCCGCGACAACTCCTTCTGCTCCCCATGTATCATCGTGATCATGAAGAGTGGTCTTCTGGCCTGGCTTCCAGACAAGTGCGATCACTTCGAAGCGATCCTTTGGATCACAATACAGCGGATGCCGCGAGTATCCTTCATCACTTGGTCTTCTTTTCTCAGCAGGAAGCCATGATTGGGATTGAATTAATTTACCAACTAACTTTTCCGCCTCTACAACACATTCGTCTTCATTCTGAATCTGTTCCACCATAACCGTCATATCATGAACAAAATTTTTGAAATCATATTCATTCTTGCAATCCATCCTAATTCCTCCTCAATATTCTGATGTTTTACTTTCCTGTAGGGGAAAGTTGCTTAACCGCTTCCTCTAACTGAACCAGAGCTTTTTCCATAGTAGTGCGGGGACATGCAATATTCATTCTCATAAATCCTTCTCCCCCTTGACCAAAAATGTGACCTTCATTCAAGGCCAATCTTGCTTTTTGTAGCATAAACTGATCTAATTCTTCCATATTAAATCCAAGTTCCCGGAAATCCAGCCATAACAGGTAAGTCCCCTCCGGTTCGATAAGTTTGATTTGAGGGATATTATTTTTCAAATATGATTCAACAAAATCAACATTTCCTTTTAAATAATCCATCAGCTGATCCAGCCATTCTTCCCCGAATCGATAGGCACTTTCCAAAGCTGCTATGCCAAATGGGCTTGCCCATCCAATCGCCATACTGTTGATTTCACGATTATAACGTTCTCTCAAATCACGATTTGAAATAATGACAACAGAGGTTTGTACTCCCCAAATATTAAAAGTCTTACTTGGCGAAAAACATGTAATGGTCTGTTGAGCTAGCGCTTCTGAAATCGAAGCGATTGGTATGTGTTTATACTCGTTGTAGACGAGATCAAAATGAATTTCGTCCGAAACAATCAAAATATTATTTTTAATACAGATTTCCCCAAGACGTATAAGCTCTTCTTGTCTCCATACCCTCCCCACGGGATTATGCGGGCTGCAAAGGATTAACATTTTTACTGAAGGATCAATCTGAGCATCTAAATCTGCAAAATCCATCGTGTAACGTCCATCCTTGAAGGAAAGAGGGTTGTTCAAAACCGTACGTCCATGTGATTCAATCACTCGGGAAAACTGGTGGTAGACCGGTGATTGAACGATGATCTTATCACCCTGCTGTGTTAATGAACGCAGGAGTAATGCCAAAGCCGGAATAACGCCAGGGCTATGGGTGATCCATTCCTTTTTAATTGACCATTGATGCCTTCGTGACACCCAATTAACAATGGTTTCAAAATACGAGCTCGGGTGATAGGTGTAACCATATATCCCATGTTCTACCCTTTCCTTTAAGGCATCAATAACAGCAGGTGGTGCCTTAAAGTCCATGTCGGCCACCCACATTGGCAGGACATCATTCACACCAAAACGTGTCTCAAGACCATCCCACTTATCGCAAGCCGTTTTCATCCGGTTAATTTCCTGATCGAAGTTGTAATTCATCTCGCTCCCCCTAACTAGTAACCCTTACACCAAACTTCATTGCAAAAATCATGCCAAAACAAAAACTTCCCTTAATCAACCTGGAATTGGGTTGATTTTTTTTGATACAACACTGTTTGATCATTTTCTGTCATTGGAATAACCCATTACTTTTACTAGAATTTTTGCAAATGTGAAAAAATTTATCTCACATCCGATAAAAAACCTTCCTTGTACATAAAAGGAAAGGTAGGATATCCGGGGAACGTCATCGCATGCAAGGCGCAACTTGAGTATAAGATGCAAAAAAATAATACGATAACTCTTTCAATTCGTTCTGACAAGAAGCCTAAAGAAGAAACTTATGTACGTTCGTAAAGGTCTCATAGGTGATTTAGGCAAAACTAGAGACTAAAAAATTAGCCTAATACCACCTATGAAAATACAGATTCCCTTACCTATGAACAAAGTTTATTGAGAAATTGTAATGTCCGTTCATTCCCTGTATGTTCAAAAATTTGTTGAGGTGTTCCTTCTTCAACGATTACACCTTTATCAATAAATACGACTTTATCCGCTGCTTCACGTGCAAAATTCATTTCATGTGTCACTATAACCATGGTCATTCCTTCTTTTGCAAGTTCCTTCATGACCTTTAGAACCTCACCTACTAACTCAGGATCTAACGCGGAAGTAGGTTCATCAAAAAGCAGGACTTCAGGTTCCATTGCCATCGCACGTGCGATTCCTACACGTTGCTGTTGTCCACCGGATAGCTGGGATGGATAGTGGTTTGCCCTTTCCGATAATCCTACTTTTTCCAGCAATTGAAGAGCCTTCGTACGAGAGGCGTCCTTGTCTTGTTTACGAACGTAAACAAGACCTTCCATAACATTTTCAAGTGCAGTCATGTGAGGGAACAAATTGTAACCTTGGAAAACCATACCTGTTTGTTGACGGAATTTAATCACTTGATCTTTTGGAACTGGTTTTTTTTCCTGAAAATCCATAGAAAACTTTCCGAGCTTAATGGTCCCTTTTGTAGGCGCTTCCAATAAATTCAGACAACGTAACAAAGTTGTTTTCCCTGAACCAGAAGGCCCAATTATACAAACTGTATTGCCTTCCTCAATTTTTAGATCGATTCCCTTTAAAACCTCTGTTTCTCCAAATTGTTTATGAAGGTTCTTTATTTCAATCATGTAATATTCCCCCCTATCAAATTAGCTCACAACATAACGATCAAGTCGTTTTTCCATACGTCCTTGAGCGTTAGAAAGAACAGTACTGAAAATCAAATAAATAAATCCCGCTAGACAATAGAGTATTAATGGTTCATAGGTTGTTGCGGTAATTTGCTGAGCAACTCTAAACATTTCAGTCACCGTAATGGTAGCGGCCAACGATGTATCCTTTACCAAGCTAATAAAACTGTTTGCCAAAGGCGGCACAGATACCCTTGTCGCCTGAGGGAGAATAATTCTTTTTAATGACTGCGGATAGCTCATTCCAATAGAATAAGCTGCCTCCCATTGACCTTTAGGTATGGAGAGTATTGCCGCACGAATAATCTCTGAATTATAGGCGCCAACACTAATCGTAAAACCGATAATCGCTGCAGGAAGGGGGCTAATCGTGATGCCTATACTCGGAAGGCCATAGAAAATGATAAACAACTGAACAAGCAGCGGTGTTCCTCTAATCACCCACACATAAAATCTTGCAATACCGTCAAGAAGTTTAATTCCCGAGATTCGGGCTAATGCCGTAAGTAAAGCGAGAAGGAGGCCCAGAAAAAAGGATATTAATGTCAATGGAACTGTAAACGCAACCCCAGCTTTTAACATCGGTAAAAAGGAATTTACAATGATGTCAACAATTCGATCCATTCTTTCATCAGCAAACATGTAGACCCCTCCCTATTTTGAAACATCTTTTCCAAAGTATTTTTTTGAAATACTTAAATATTTACCATCCTTCATCATGTCGGAAAGCGCTTTATTTATAGCCTCTACCAGTTCTTTATTCCCTTTTCTCATCATGATTCCCATTATTGCCGGCTCATCAAGTTCTGCTACAGATTTAACCGGTGCATCAGGTCTTTGCTTTTTGAAATCCAGGAAGGATAGTCCGTCATTTACAACTGCATCCGCACGTTTTGAAAGTAATAAATCCATGGATTGATTAAAACCTTCTACTCCAACGATCTCAGCACCATAAGATGCTGCTATATCTTTATAGTTACTAGTTAATGTCTGACCTGATTTTTTCCCTTTCAAATCTTCAAATTTTTTAATCGTATTATTGTCCTTGTGAACAATTAAGAAAGGTTTTGACAAAATATACGGCTCGGAAAAATCGTATTTTTTTTGGCGGTCAGGAGTAATTCCTACATTATTGGCAATAATATCGAACCGCTTTGAATCGAGTCCTGCGAACATACCGTCCCATTGGGTTTCAATGAATTCTGGTTTTACGCCAAGTCTTTTTGCAATTTCCTCCGCGATTTCAACATCAAAACCGGTTAACTTCCCTGAAGAATCATGGTAGCTAAAAGGTGCAAAGGTTCCTTCTGTACCAATTTTAATGGCCCCACTCGATTTAATTTGCTCTAGCAAATTCTTACTCTCATCTGCCTTTTTGCCTGGTTGACTTGCTGTCTGCGTTTCGGAATTTCCGCATGCAGATAATACAAATACTACCAGTATCGAAAAAGCGATGATGATAAAACTCTTTTTCATAAATAATTCCCCCCTAAAATTTTTAATAGAATGGATGATTTGTAAAATTCCAACTTTACTTTTCTGTATAGTTTTAATATTCAGAAAACTTTAACTATACTTTCAAATGGACACCACCTCCTTCTTTTCGTTTACTTATAATGCAAGAGTCATGCCAAAATTAAATCCTTGTTAATTCAACATTCCTACCATCGAACGAGTTGAGAAATTCCTATTTCCGCGAAGAATATAGTAAAGACCTACCGCTCCGTACTGTTTTTCGGTTCCCAAATTCGAAAAAAATATTTCTAATTAATAGAAATATTCCAAGTTAAGACGAAAAAAGATTGCAAATTAAATTTGCAATCTTTTATAAAGTAATCAAACTTTTAGATTATATCGTTCTAGCTTACGATAAAGTGTCGATAAACTAATTTTCAATTCTTCCGCTACTTTTTCTTTTTCTTTTCTATCTTGACCACCTAGGAAGAAACTTTGGATAATGGATTTTTCATATTCGGCCACCATCTCATCTAAACTTAACCCGCCGGTATGAATAGGTGATAGAAATTGGTACAAATAATCCGGAAGATCATGAAAGAAAAGTACATCCGATTCTGCCATATTCACCATATACTCCACAACATTTTCCAGCTGTCTAATATTCCCGGGCCAATCATATTGGATTAGCCATTGTTCTAATTGCGGATCCATCGTTAAGTACGGGCGACTTAAGTTCGAACAATACTTACAAATGAAGTACTGGAGAAAGAAGGGAATGTCGTCCCTCCTATCCTTCAATAACTTTGTATCCAGCGGGATCACATTGATTCGATAATATAAATCCTCACGGAAAGTACCTTTTTGAACCATTTCTTCTAAATTGCGATGTGTTGCCGTTATCACACGAACATTTACAGGCAGTGATTTGATTCCTCCGACTCTTTCAATCTGTCTTTCCTGTAATACCCTGAGAAGTTTAGGCTGCAGGGAAAGAGGAAGATCTCCTATTTCATCAAGAAAGAGGGTTCCATTATTCGCCAGCTCAAATTTCCCTGCTTTTCCTTCCCTGCTTGCCCCGGTAAAAGCCCCACCTACATAGCCAAATAATTCACTTTCTATTAAACTCTCCGGTATTGCGGCACAATTAACCGCAACAAAGGGGTGGATATTCCGATTCCCTTCATAATGAATGGCCTTTGCCAATACCTCTTTCCCCGTTCCCGTCCCTCCTCTAATTAAAACATTTGCCGTGCTATTTACGATACGCTTGGCTTTACGTATCACATCTTTCATATCCTCATTTTTGCTGCTTAAGTTTTCAAAGGTAATGACTTTATTTGTATTTAAAGTATCTTCGTATAAATGGCATTGTCCTTGGAATCTACCATTCTGCGAAATTAACTGGGATTCAACTACAAGACTTAGATGCTGAAGAAATTTCTTGAGTGATTCTGCATTTTCGATCATCTTTTCTTTTTGTTCTATCGAAAAGCCCATGAGCCCAATGGCTCCTAATGTTTCACTTCCCTTGACGATTGGAAAACCAATAGTTGCTGTCTCTTTACATTCCTTAAAAAATTTACAGTTCATACAATGGGAATCATTTTTAATGACATCATAGGTCATATCGGGTCTGCCAGTCTTCATTACAGCCCGCAACAAGGAGCCATCAGGTGCGGGTTTGCCAATTTGATGTTGATAACTTCCTGTTCCACTAACCCGATTACCTTTTCGATCAAGTATGGTTATATCAAAACCAAGTACCGCTGTAAGGTTTTCTGAGAATATTTGAATAAATTCCTGATTTTGAGTGATCCCTCTCACATTTTCTCCTCCTACGAGCTTCAAGTGCTTTTAAATTTTTTCTTGTGATATTTCTCTACGCAATTTTCAAGCCAACTTTAAATCCCAAAAACTTTTTTTGTTTTTTCGTTATATAAATGATTATACTAAATTTCGCAATAATGAAAATACTTTTCAGGAAGTTGATAAAATTTTCAGACGCTTGAGTAACTAAAACATCAATGAAAGAGCGAAGTTTTTGCATATAACGCTGTGGATCCTCCAGAATGCACAAATAGGATATTATCTTCAGGCTTAAAGAAGCCTTTCTGGATTAAATCAATGAGTCCCGCCGCAGCTTTACCAGTATAGACCGGATCCAGCAATATCCCTTCCGTTCTTGCCATGAGCTTGACCGCCTCCACCATTTCAGGCGTAGGTAAAGCATACCCTGGTCCAACATAATCATCAAAACACATAATAGCCTCACGAGGGATTGAACTTGGGATTCCAATATGTGCTGAAGTTTCTTTAACAAGCTGATAAACTTTCTCTTCTTGTTCTGCCTTACCTCTGCTTACGTTTATTCCAATTATCGGTATATTAGTTCGGTTTCCATAAAAGCCCGTCACCAAACCTGCATGCATTCCTCCACTGCCGCTTACACAAACAACAGCATTCATGGAGACTCCTTGATCAAAGGTTTGTGCCAAAATCTCCTGAGCGCACGCAGCATATCCTGTTGCCCCAATACGATTCGATCCCCCAACCGGAATGATATAAGGTGTATGTCCTTCTTCCGTTACATCTTCCGCTACTTTCTGCATTTCTTTCATCAAGTCTGTCCCATTCGGTACAACCTTGACTTTTTCAGCTCCCAATAAATGATAAAGAAAATAGTTCCCATTAAAATCCGGATCAGATTCGGATAAAAGCCCCTCTTCCAATACAAGAATGCACTTCATTTTCTCTTTTACCGATGCGGCCAGCGTCAAACGGCAATGATTGGATTGAATGCCTCCACAGGTAATTAATGTATCCGCACCTTTTTCCATTGCATCTGCAACAAGGAATTCTAGCTTTCTTGTTTTATTTCCACCAGCCGTCAGCCCAAGTAAATCATCCCGTTTCATATAGATGGAAGGACCTCCAAGAACCTCGGATAAATGGGTTAATTTTTCAATGGGTGTATAGGCGGTTGTATATCGTTTTCTAGGGAATTGTGCTAAATTCATATAAAATCTCCTTCTGTAGCCTCTGTTAAAGGCTAGATATATTTAAATGGACGAAAAGAATGATGGAAAACCTTCTGAAATATCATTGCTTTATATAACATTGATTTAATTCTTTACAAGACTGATAGATAAGTTCAAAAAGGAGGTCTAGATCCTTTAATTCGACACAAGAAAATGCAATCCGAAGGTCTGTCTTGGCAAGGGAGATGGTACCCACGCCGTACTGATTGAGCAAGTGGATTCTAAGTGTTTCAGCATCAGAATGCTTTATACGAAGGCATACGAAATATCCAGAGTTGAATGGATAAGGTTCAAATTCATCCGCATATTTCCCGTCCGCTAAGATTTCTTTGACTCGTTTGGCCCTGTCTTCCATTACATTATTTCTCAACTTGCGTTGCATATCAAATTCAGGATGTAACAAGGCATCCAAAATGATTGTTTGGGAAAGGTGCGGACTGCATGAGATGGTACTTCGAATGGAACCCATCGTCTTTTGCTCCAACGCTTCTAATACCAGAGGATCCTGAATTCCAAACGTGAGAAATCCAACACGAAAACCCCAAGCATACTCTTCTTTCGTTGCCCCATCAATTTTAATGGGGAGGACACGCGGGTGTAATCCTACTAAACGAGCGAATATAGATTCCTTGATTGAATCTTCGTAATATAATCCAAAATAAGCATCGTCCATAACAGCAACAATATTAACCCCTAGATCCGCTGCCTTCTTGATGGCATCAAGAATTCCTTCTGCCTCTTTCTCCGTAGGAGTATACCCGGTAGGATTATTCGGAAAATTAAGTACAAGAATCGCTTTACCATTTTTGCAGGATAAAAGGGCATCCAGCAACCCTTCTACATTAAATTTGTTTGCTTTCGTAAATAAAGGGTAGGTCACGGTCCCACAGTCGTGGCGGATGTTGAAAAGTATGTGATAGTTATCCCAATACTTATCCGGCAGAATTATCGAATCGCTTTTTTCCACAAACAAGTCGGATACGATACTCAAGCCATGGGTCAGCCCATTCGTCACAATCGGGGTACCAAATTCCATTCCTTCAAGGGATGGATTATCCTTTAGAAGCTTTTTTCTCCAAACCTCACGCAACTCCGGTTTTCCCGTGGGTGGTGCATACGGATACAGGTCTTTCGGATTAAATGAGGAGAGGTTTTTATGAATTACATCAATATACATGGGTTGTCCACCCTCATAAGCCATCCCGATTGTTGCATTGAATCGGTCTCCTTTCCCCCTTGCCTCACCAGCTTGGCTGACAATCCCTTTTGGGAAATACAAGGATTTCCCTAACAATGAAAACATCTCATATACTGGTTTATTTCGTTCTTCAATAACATGATTTAATTCTAATGCCAATGGGTTTAGCATTGTACACACCCTCTTTTTCTAATTAGATTTTTCCAGTTCAAATTTAACCTTAACACTCAACAAATTCCTTAAGCCTTACCGCTATTCTAATCCCATTTCAAGATCCATCCATATATCTTCTACATCTTCAATTCCAACCGAAAAACGAACGAGTCCATCATAGAGACCTGCTTTTTCTCTTTCTTCTTTAGGGATGATCGCATGTGTCATTGAAGCTGGATGTTGAATTAATGTACCTACATCACCAAGGGAAACTGCTAACGTACTCAGTTTCACTGAATTCATCAGTTTAACACCTGTTTCGTATCCCCCCTTCAAGACAAAAGAAATCATTGCTCCAGGACCTTTCATTTGTTTCTCCATGATATTTTTGTCTTCAAAACTTGCTAGTCCTGGAAAGTAAACCTTCTCTACAGCCTTATGTTTTTCCAAGCGTTCAGCCAAAATTTGAGCATTTTCTTGTGAGCGATCCATGCGAATGTGCAATGTACGTATCCCTTGACAGAGAAGCCAGGCATCCATAGGGGCCAAATTAGCTCCCATAGTCTTCTGCACTTCTTTTCTCATCGGATCAATAATTTCCTTGCTGGAAATCACTAGTCCGCCAATAAGATATCCATGACCTGACAAATATTTTGTTGCACTATGGACGACAATATCAATGCCGCATAGAATAGGATTTTGCAAATATGGGGATAAAAATGTATTATCAACAACAGTCAAGATACCCTTTTGCTTAGCGATCGACGCTACACTCTTCATATCCACTAAGGAAAGCGTAGGATTGGAAGGAGTTTCAAAGTATACCACTTTCGTTTTATCTGTAATGTGTGGTTCAAGCTCATCCCCTGTCTTAAACGGTACAAATGTTACATCAATTCCAAATTTCTTTACCGTTTTGGTTAGAAAGGCGTGTGTCGCCCCATACAACGCTGTATGTGCAACAACGTGATCCCCTGCCTGCAAAATACCCAAAAGGCAACCAGTAATGGCAGCCATACCAGATGAGAAAGCCAAACAACCTTCACCAAATTCTAATGCCGCTACCTTCTCTTCCAGTTCTCTTACATTTGGATTTCCCAGGCGTGAATACATAAATCCTGGATCTTCTCCTGCGAAGCGTTGTGCTCCTACTTCTGCATTATCAAAAACAAATGTTGAAGTCATATAAACAGGGGTGATATGTGAGCCATGCCCTGGATCTTTATTTACTTTTACTAGTTTTGATGAATAGTTCATTATTATTTTACTCCTCCTAATTTTAGTAATCTGAAATGTTGCCTTTTTTATTTCTTCCTACTAGTTGTATATAAATCTTTAAATGCAAAATTCATGCCAACTCTGAAAACCTTATAAAATCTACAGTTTCATTATTAAAATCCTTTAATTATTTTCATTTTTGCAAAGGTGCACTGCAAAACATAGTAATGATCGAACTTACCAATTTAGCAATATTGATAATACTTTTCCAAAATTGGAGTTTAGCTCCCCTTCTAACTTCATGGTATTTCATTTTGCAGACAAGTAAAGAACTACTCGATGAATAAATCCTGGTGTAAAAATTGTGTAAAACTTGTATAAAAATCACCTCTTTCTTTCGAATTCTTTCTATTTCTTAAAAACTAAAAAACGCCCCAAACCTTGTTATATTAAGGTTTGAAGCATCTTCTTATTGTTTCATATTTATACTATCTGAAACCTTCGATGTCCCATAAGGGGTTCGAATCCCCGTCCAGAAACTCCAATATTCCAATATCTACGCTTGTAGTTTGCCAATTTGCAATTCAAGGGATAATAGAATATGATTTAACTGATTTTAAGATTACTTATATAATTTCGTCTAAAAAATCAGTAAGTTTTTCTTCTGAAATTACTCTTAAACCGTTTCTTTTTAGTAATGCAGTAGTAACACCATTTCCAACCATTTTCTTCCCTTTAAATTCACCGTTATAAATCATCGAACTGCCACAGGATGGACTATACTCTTTTAGAACTATGACTGTTGCATCAACCTCTAGAGCTTTTTCTAGTGTTAAGTATGCTCCTTTTATGTATAGCTCTGTTACATCTCTACCCGATTTTTCCACAACTTTGGCGTTTCCGTTTAGGACATCTTCACCGTCACCGCCAATTATCTCAGCTGGCTCTCTCGGAGTTAAAAAGCCTCCAAGTAATTCTGGGCAAACTGTGATTGCTCTATTTTCAATCAATAGTTTCTGAATTTTATTATCTAAACTGTGCGTACCGTTATATCTAACCTTTAACCCCGCTAAACACGAACTTACTAAAATCAATGTTTTCACCTCAATCTAATAAATGAGTATATTTATACAGCCGCTAAATCCATTAGTTTTTTTTAACATTCCAAACAATAAATTTCCCCAAAGTACACAAATAAATAGATTAAAGAGTTGTAACCATTTAGAATCAATACCTAAAAATACGGAAAGAACAAAACTAATTACCATAAAAATGAGTATAATTCCTAACAAAATCTGTTGCTTCTCACTCATCAGCTTCTAACTCTACCGTTGGATCTACTAAACGAATACTGTTATTCACCCTGCTCAAATCTATTGGTTTTAATGCTAGTGAATTACAAACGTTTTGTCATGTTATACCATACTTCTCCACCATGTGCAGATTCTGAAACACCATCGTTTTGATAGCCATGTTTTTCGTAAAAAGGTATTAAAGCATCTAAACATGTTAAAGTCACAGCTGTACGATTCTTCAAAGCTGCATCCTTTTCAAGATTAGATAATAATCTTGATGCAATTCCCTTTTTCCGATGAGTTGGATGTACGGCTAGTCCAAGAATACTTTGTACTCCGCCATTGTCTGGATTTTCTTTTGTTTCACTAAATAAATCATCGGTAATGTATGCATTGTCCATGACAGGGCCGTTTATAAATCCAACGATTTCTCCTTCTTCTACTGCAACTAAAAAGCTATCTGGAATCATACGAATACGATTAACGAATGCCACCTCTGTCGCTGCTTCTTCGGGTGTAAAACTTAATTGTTCTATTTCCATTATTCGATCAAAATCTTCCATTTCAACTTGTCTTATAATCACTTTTATTACTCCTTAACTATCTTTCCGTATTTGCAAAAAATCTTAATACTATTGTTGCGTAAAGGTTCTATTTTTGCAAATAGAATTTTTTATTTCCTAGGCTATTTTAACCAAAGTGCTCGTAAATAAAAAGACACCTTTAATCACAAAGGATTATTAGGTGCCTCTAATATTTAATTTCCATTACTACAATTATTATAGAACTTTTTCTAAAAAATCTTTCGCGCGTTGTGTAGAAGGATTATTAAAGAATTCTTGTGGTGCTGCATCTTCGATTAAATGGCCACCATCTAAGAAGAATACACGATCCGCCACTTCACGAGCAAAGCCCATTTCATGAGTTACGATTAACATGGTCATACCTGTTTTTGTTAAAGATTTCATAACTTCTAGCACCTCTTTTACCATTTCTGGGTCAAGAGCTGACGTTGGTTCATCAAATAACATAATATCAGGTTGCATAGCCAATGCTCTCGCAATAGCAACACGTTGTTTTTGACCACCAGATAGACGATTTGGATATTCGTCTTTCTTTTCAAAAAGACCAACTTGTTTAAGCAATTCCTCACCACGTTTTACAGCGTCAGCTTTGGATAATTTGCTTACTTTCATTGGTGCATAGATTAAGTTTTCCATTACCGTTTTGTGCGGGAATAGATGAAAATGTTGAAATACCATTCCAACTTTTTCGCGTACTTTCATCAAGTTCGTTTTTTTCTCGGTTACGTCTTGATTATTGATGAGGATTTTACCACTTGTCGGAGATTCTAGTAAGTTAATGCAACGTAAGAATGTTGATTTACCAGAACCAGAAGGACCAATGATTGCAATAACCTCGCCATCTTGAATCGTTGTTGAAATGCCTTTAAGAACGTCATTTTTACCAAACGATTTGTGCAAATCTTGAACATTAATCACTTATTCTCATCCTTTTCTCAACCAATTTACCTGCATTTGATAGAACTAATACAATAATATAATAGATTACACCAGCAATAAGTAAAGGTTCAATGTAGTGGAAAGTCGCACCACCAACAACATACGCACGACGCATAACATCAAGTGCACCAATTACTGTGACGATTGCTGTTTCTTTTGTTAATGAAACAAACTCATTTATTAACGCAGGTATAATATTTTTTAGCGCTTGTGGTAAGATAATATCTTTCATCATACTAGAATAAGAGACACCAAGAGCTTGTGCCGCTTCACTTTGCCCTTTATCAACTGCCATAATACCACCGCGAATAATTTCAGAGATATATGCTGCTGAATTTAAAGAGAATGCTAGAATTGCAGCTGGCATAGGGTCAATTTTGATTTCTGGGAACATTTGTGGAATCCCCATATAAATGATGATTAATTGTAATACAAGTGGTGTACCACGGAATACAGAAGTATAAAAATCGGCTAGCCATTTAAGTGGCTTAATGCCACTTAATTTGACTAGCGAAAGTAATACTCCCAGGATGAAACCGAGTACACACGCAATTGCAGCAATTTCTAATGTAACTCCGATCCCTTTAAGGATATAAGGGATCGAAGGTATAATTGGTGTGAAATCCAAATTCATCTAAATAACCTCTTTCCCTAAATTATTTTACTTTGAACCATTTTGCTTTCATTTTATCGATTTCTCCGGAATCTTTTAACTCTTTTACAGCTTTATTATATTCTTTAACCAATTTGCTTCCTTTTGGGAATGCAGCTGCTTTCTTTTGGTTTTCAACGCCTTCGATTTTTGAGTATTTCAAATCTTTGTTTTGTTTTACGTAGTTTTCTGCAACAATATCTTCAAGAACAATTGCATCTAGTCTTCCGAGTTTAACCTCTTGAATAAGTTCAGGTACTCGGTCACGTGTCTCAACGCTTACACCGCTCACTTTTCCGGAGATAGCCTTTGCAGTATCTTCTTCAATTGAAGAAACTTGAGCACCAATTTTTTTACCTTTTAAATCGTCAAGTTTTTTGAAATTAAAGTCTTTCTTTGTGATTAGATAATCATGTGTATCGTAGTATGAATCGGTAAAATCAACAACTTCTGCGCGCTTTTTATTTGGGGTAATACCAGCCATAGAAAAGTCGATTTTGTTGGCTTGTACAGCTGGAATCAAACTATTGAATTCCATGTCTTGAACTTTTAATTGATAACCCATTTTTTGTGTTACTGCTTTAGCTAGATCGACATCAAAACCGATAATTTCATTTGATTTTGTTGGATCAATATATTCAAATGGAGCAAAATCTGCTGATGTACCCATTACTAATACTTTTTTGTTTTGATCTGTGTTTTGATCTGTGTTTTTATCAGTTGCAGTTTTGGTTGAATTTGAACCACATCCTGCTAATGACAATGATAATACCGCTGCTGCTGCAAATAACCATTTCTTTTTCATGTTGAAATGCTCCATTCTGTTAATTGTTTTGTTATTTATCTATATATTCTTTTATTTGAGAGTTATAAAAATAATGCATAATAATACGGGTATCCTTCAAATAATGAATATATATAAATTTATATTTATGAATATAATAACATAAATATAAAAAAACTAAAGTCCTTTTTAAGTAAGAGTGCGCATTTTTTTTAGATTTATGATTAAAAAGTTCATTTTCAATAGAAAAATAAAAATATTGTCGAAAAAAATTATATAAACTCAAGATATTTGTCGCTTTTCCTTATTCCTCGGGCAATATTTATATTAGGAATATTTCCTATTTTCTTTCAATTATCAATAAATTCATTCTTCGTATACTCTCCAATTCAAAACAATTATTGGTCTTTTGTAATTGAATAAATGTTATGTAACTTGTTAAAAACGAAAGCCTCTTTTTCAAATAGAAAGCCTATCTTTTCTGCTACTCGTATTGACTGCTTATTTTGAGGATCAATGATACAGATTAATTTATTTAAACCTAATTGATTAAAGCCAAATTCTTTACAACTTGTAGCTGCTTCAGTAGCATATCCCTTTCCCCAATATTTTTTGTTTATGTGATATCCAATTTCAGCCTCAAATTTTCCATCTACTTGTTGTTTTGTAATGCCACAATCGCCTATTACTTCATTTGTATCTTTCAAGCATACAGACCACAACCCGTATCCATCTTGTATATATCTATTTTGATTTGTTTCAATCCATTTTCGAGTTTTTTCAATACTAAATGGTGCAGGATAATATTTCATCGTTTCAGCATCTGAAAAAATTACATGAAGCGATGGTAAATCTTCATTTTGATATTCTCTTAAATATAAATTTTTCGTTTTTAATATCATCATTTTTAAATCACCCCAATAAATTGTTTAATACCATAATAACAGCAACGCATAAAAAAGCCTCATTTCCCAATGTTTTACTTACATTAAGAAAAGAAGCTCTTATGCTTTTGAAGCAATGTGATTTTTAAATTATTTCACTTTAAACCATTTAGCTTTTAATTCATCAACTTTGCCTTCTTTATTAAGTTCATCTAAGGCTTTATCGAATTCTGCAGTCAATTTACTTCCTTCTGGGAATGCTGCTGCTTTTGATTGGTCTTCTTGGTTTTGAATTACATAGTATGATAGGTCTTTATTTTGTTTTAAGTAGTTTTCTGCAACAATATCTTCAGTAATTAATGCATCGATACGACCTAATTTAACTTCTTGTACTAACTCAGGAATACGGTCACGACTATCAAGTTGCATACCCTTAATTTTTTTGGCTAGAGATTTCCCTAAATCTTCTTGGATAGATGAAGTTTGTACGCCGACTTTTTTACCAGCTAGGTCAGCATCAGATTTAATGCCACTATCTTTTTTAGTTAACATATATTCTTTTGTATCATAGTAAGATTTAGTGAAATCTACTACTTCATCACGTTTCTTATTTGGTGTCATACCTGCTAAAACGAAGTCTACTTTTCCTGCTTGAAGTGCTGGGATTAAACTATTGAATTCCATATCTTTCACTTGTAGTTGATAACCCATTTTTTCTGTAGCAGCTTTTGCAAGATCAATATCAAAACCGATAATATCATCAGAAACTTTGGCATCGATATATTCAAAAGGTGCATAATCTGCTGCTGTACCCATTACTAAGACTTTTTTCTCTTTAGCATCACTAGAACCATTATCAGCTGATTTATTCGTATCTTTTGTTCCACAACCTGCAAGTGATAGTGCCAAAACTGCTGTTGCTAAAAATAACCATTTTTTTTTGATTTTCATATTAAAAACTCCTTTATTTCAATTCATTCGTATATTTTTGTAATGCTTGATCTAGCATGTTTATCCCGTCATCAATTTGTTCTTTAGTAATTGTTAGAGGTGGAATCATCCGGATTACTTCACCTTCGTTTCCACAAAGATAGAACAAAACACCTTCTTCAAGCGCTAGATCTAAAATTCGTTTAAGTGCATCGCCATCACCATGTCCTGTTTTTGGTTCAATAACATCGATACCAATCATCAAACCTGTTGCACGAACTTCCCCGATACAATCGTATTTAGTTTGAATTGTTTTTAGTTGCTCAACAGCGTATGCACCTACTACTTTTGAATTTTCAATGAGATTTTCTTCTTTGAAAATTTCAAGTGTCGTTAATGCAACTGAACAAGCAATTGGATTTCCACCAAATGTTGTACCATGAGAACCAATTGGCCATTTCTCCATTAAATTGTGACTAGCGACTGTTGCACTTAATGGTAACCCTGATGCAATTCCTTTGGCTATTGCCATAATATCAGGCGTTACGTCAAATGTTTGAGCTGCAAACCATTCACCAGTTCGTCCAAATCCCGTTTGAACTTCATCGAAGATTAGTAGCATCCCATGACGATCACATACTTCACGAATTTTATGTAGCCATTCTTTTGGTGGAATAACATAGCCACCTTCACCAAGTACTGGTTCAACAATAACGGCTGCTACTTCTTCAGGTGTTACTTGATGTTTGAATAATAGATCAAAATCATGTTCAAGCTTGTCTACAACATATTTGACAGGATCAACTCCAACAGGTGCTTCTTTCACATTTGCATACGGAATTTGGTAAGACAAATGTGATGGTTGCATAAATTTACGATACTTGCTTTTAGATGTTGTTACACCAAGTGCCCCCATTGAGCGTCCATGGAAACAACCTGTAAAAGAAATCACGTATGGACGTTCTGTAGTAAATTTTGCAAGCTTTAATGCTCCTTCAATCGCTTCTGTACCACTATTTCCATAGAAGAAACAATCTAAATCTCCTGGTAGTATTTCACCAAGTTGTTTGGAGAGTTCTAAAATCGATTCATACATGATAACACCAGATGGTCCATGTATTAATTGATCTGCAGCATCCTTAATGCTTTGCACGATTTTTGGATGACGATGTCCCGTGTTAGCAACGGCGATGCCTGATGTAAAGTCTAGATATTTTTTACCGTCTGCCCCGTAATAATAGCAACCTTCTTCTTTAACTACAGGTAGGTTGGGGTGATCTTTTGCCATACTCGGTGCTAAAAAGTTCCCCATATTGTCATATAAATCGATCCAACTTTCCAATAGTATTCCTCCAATAATTTTCTGAATATATATTAATTTATATTTATAAATATAATATCATAAATATAAATTTATGAAATAGTTTTTTATATAAAATTATTAAAAAAATATATCTGTTTTTTTATTTTAAATACATATAAATTCGTACATTTCCTATATTTAACTTTTGTGAATCAATTCCATAAATCCATTTGCATATAAATATCGTGCTTACTTTCCTCGCTTTCCCTTAGGGCAATGGAACGAAGGAAATGCGAATGCATTTATTAGCAGTCACCATCTTCTGTTCCTTATACAATCTTCTAATAGAAATGCCATTTAAGAATGTTCATTTAATGATAAATAAATGAATAAATATAAATAATAGAAAAAATTCTAATCAAGATGAGTTCATCGTAAAACTTTAAACTTAATTATTCTTTTTTTAGGATAACTTGTATATTTATGTAAAAATTTTTATGAGGATTTCAAAATTGAGGTGAAAATAAGTTGTTTAGGAGGGAGTCTATGAAATTTGTACATATTTTTGGACCACAAGCGGTTGGTAAAATGACAGTTGGACAGGAGTTAGCTAAAATAACGGATATGAAACTTTTTCACAACCATATGACGATTGACTTGGTTAGTCACTTTTTTGATTACAGTACAAAAGAAGGAAAAAGATTAGTGAATTTGTTTCGGCAGGAGATATTTGAAGAGGTTTCAAAAAGTAATTTGTATGGAATGATTTTCACTTATGTCTGGATGTTCAATCTGAAGTCCGATTGGGATTATGTTAAACAACTCTCCAAGCTTTTTGAGTCTAGAGGTGGGACTGTTTACTATGTAGAATTAGAGGCTGACTTAGAAGCTAGGCTTGAGCGAAATAAGACTCCAAATCGACTTGAACACAAACCTAAAAAAAGAGATATTGAATGGTCTGAGAATGATTTAAAAAGCACAATGGAGAAACATAGATTGAATTCATTAGAAGGTGAAATCAATTTCCAAAACTATATCAAGATTAACAATACAAACCTAAGTGCCGAAGATGTAGCAAAAATAGTTAAAGAAAGTTTTCATTTATAGAGCAATAATAAAAAACACCTGGAATGACCAAGTGTTTTTTATTTTGCTAAATTTACTATTAAATATTCTGTTATTTAATATGACATTTAAACCTAAGCTCTAATTTATCTGCCTATAAGCTACCTACAGAATAGAAAACTATTTACCAACAGTTAATAACATTTCACGAATTGTTTTACATGCCACTGCTGTTGATGCACCAGAAGGATCATACTGCGGTGATAGCTCAACGACATCTGCTGCAACAATATTGTTTAATTTTGATAATTGTTGCATTCCATTTAACAATTCTTTATACGTAATACCGCCTGGTTCTGGTGTTCCTGTGCCTGGGAAAGTACCTGGATCTAATACATCCAAATCAATTGTTACATATACAGGAAGGTCCTTTAAATCATTTACAACTTCGCTAAGTGTATCGATTGAAAAACGTTCCATATACGTATGCTCTTTTGACCATTCAAATTCTTCTTTTAAACCTGAACGAATTCCAAATTGAAAAATTCTTCCATCTCCTAAGAATTCATGGCAACGACGAATAACAGCTGCATGAGATAGCTTTTCTCCCATATAGTCTTCACGTAAATCTGTATGTGCATCAATATGAATCACATGTAAATCAGGATATTTCTCAAAAGCTGCTTGGATTGTTGGCAAGCTTACTAAGTGCTCTCCACCAACCATTACAAACTTTTTATTATCCTGTACTATTGAACGAGTATAATCTAAAATCTCATCCATTGTTTTTTGTGTATTACCAAGTGGTAATTCAAGATCACCACCATCAAAGATTGCAATATCTTCTAAATCGCGATCAAGGTATGGAGAATAAGATTCTAATCCATAAGAATCAGGGCGAATCGCTTGCATAGCAAAGCGTGTACCTGGTCTAAAACTTGTAGTTCCATCAAACGGAATACCAAATAGTACAACATCTGATTCTTCATAGTTGTTGTCGCATCCGATGAATGTTGATACATTTAATGGTTTATTTTGCATTGTGAGTTTCTCCTTTAGCTGTCTTATCTTTATATTATTTAACTAAATTCACTTAAGTTTTATTCTTTAACAACGGTGATATGATCTTTTAAATCAGATTCAGTAAGAACATTACCGAAAGTTCGAGAATAATAGTGATATTGTTGAATTACTTCTTCTGAAACTAGTTCTCCCGGAATAACAAGTGGTATACCTGGAGGATAAATCATCAATAAGTCTGCACTGATTTTCCCTTTAGCCATATCAATTGGCACTAATTCATGCTCAGCATAATGCGCATCTCTTGGTGTAATCATTAACTTATTTACATGTTTAGATGTTACATTTGTTGAATAAATCGGTTTTTTATTGCCATAATGTTTTTCAATTTCACAAAGAGCATACACTAATTTTCCTAATGAATTCTCGTCATCAGCAGTAGTAATAACTGCCATCACTACATAGCCTTCTGCTAATTCCATTTGAATTTGGTATTTTTCTTTTAAAAGTGTATAAACTTCAAAGCCTGTTAAACCACAATCATTCACACGAATCACAAGTTTCGTCCAATCATATGATTGAGAACATTTGTTTTTTAAATAATTGTTTTTCAATACCTCAAAACATGTGTTTTGTTCAATTTCATGTATTGCTTTTTCTACGATTGGTTTTAACGCTTTATAGCCCTCATATCCATATAACGCAAGCTCATGTCTTGCTACATCTAAAGAGCTCATCAACAAATAATTGGCACTCGTTGTTTGTAACAAATTCAGTGTTTTTTGCATCTTTTTAGCGGAGATACGACCTTCATTTAAGAGTAATATCGAACTCTGTGTAAGCGACCCACCCGTTTTATGCATACTCATTGTAACTATGTCAGCACCAGCTGTGAGAGGATCAATTTGCCCTGGCATAAATGGTAGATGTGCGCCATGTGCGCTGTCTACTATAACAGTAACATCACGATCATGTGCCAGCTTACAGATGGTTCTTAAGTCATTCATTGATCCAAAGTATGTTGGATATGTAACTAAGATTGCTTTTGCTTCTGGATATGCTGATAACGTTTTTTCTACGTTTTTTACTGAAATACCATGAGAAATACCAAAATGAACATCTACTTCTGGTTCAATAAATACAGGTTTTGCACCACTCAAGATAAGTCCATTCATCACCGATTTATGGCAATTTCGAGGAACGATTAATACATCATCTGGTTTACATGTTGCTAAAATCATGGCTAATATACCAGAAGTGGTACCGTTCACTAAAAAATAGGCATGATCAGCCCCAAATGCATTCGCTGCAAGTTGTTGTGCTTCTTTGATAACAGACTCTGGGTGACTTAGGAGATCCAATTCTTTCATGGAGTTAACATCCATCTTCATGGTCATTTCACCAAGTACATTTTTCAATGGACTTGATTGTGCGCCCATTTTATGACCTGGTACATCAAATGGTGTTGTTTTCTTTTTTGCATAGTTCACTAATGTTTCAAATAATGGCATACGCTCTTGTGTAAGGGCTAATTCTCTTATCTTTGTTTGTTCTTGTAAGCTATTCATTATTAATCACCCACCTCAATAAAATTTCCATTGATATCGAAGCGGTCATCTGTAGAACAAATTTCCATTAGAGATTCTAGCTCGATTTTATCAATATCATGTTGTATATCTGAAATTTGATCTGTCATTTTATCCCGATGTCCTTGCGACACGGAACCCGTTGTAAATAAAATTTTATCAGTCAATAAAATCATCTCCTACTAAAAAATAACATTTTTAGCATGCAAAAAAGCTCTCCAACCATTAGAAGGAAAGCTTCGATTAATATCAACTGCTTATCCTCTTATCGTTCACAAAACATTGTACATTTTGCGCTCAGGTTTAGCCCCAACATCTGTTTTTTCCAGACTGGTTTGCCACCGTATCCTAGACCCCTAGTCTCAACGGTTATTAATAAGAGCAACTTTATTTATGCTGAGGCTAATATTAATTGATTTCTTTAAAACTGTCAATTCGTTTTTATAAATTTTTTTAATTTCTACTCAACATTAATTTAACTTTAGAAACGTTAGAAAATTAAAAATTTTTCTGTATTACACCATTTCGAGTTTGTCTTAAAAAATGAACGAATTAACTTCTTCTTATATAAATGTATTTATATTTTACTTTTAAAATTAGCTTAATTATCGGGTATTGAATGAAATTTGACCGATATATGCTTATTAGGTGAAACTTCCATATATTTGGATTTTAAAGCATTAAATTTAATACAGATAAAGAAAAAAATCATATTGTTATATAACAATATGATTTTTCCTTAAAACTTAAATATTTTTTTACATCACAATTTTGCATTAATCTATTCCTAACTTCATTTGTATATTCAATATGATAAAGGTCGTACATTTGCTGGAAGTTTCCTGGCTTCTAAGAATTATTAGGTTCAAAGATGCTATATGCTACATCTACTTTATTTTACAGTTTACCGAGTAGATTCATTAAAAAAATTAACAATATCAAATAACAGAGCCAAAAAACAAAAGAAAAACAGATGATCTAACATTATCGAGTTAGACCATCTGCCTTATTGTAATAAAAGTAAGTTGATTATTTGATTGAGATGATACGGTTTAATCGGTAATTGTAATCTTGTGTTCATAAAGCTCTCCTGGATATTCAATTGATAAGAAGGATAACAATGGCAGGCTTAAATCTTGTGGGATACGAAAGTGAACATTATTTATATGGATACGTCGACCGAGTTTATAAATACTCTCATAAAGCGAATCCTTAGTATGCAGGACTACACCTTCTCCCATTTTAGAAACATACTCTACAACATAATGCATATTCTCCTTATAGATGTTAATTGTCATCATACACATCACTTCCCTTTCTTCCATTTACTATTTAAATTCATTTAAATAGTAATAACATTATAGCATAAAACAGAATTTTTATTACACTAATAAGCATTACAAACACTTTACGATTGGAATTTATTTTTGATATGTGTCGTGTTTCTTAATCTATGCTTCATTACAGTCAATTGTTCCTGATGTAACTTTGTAATGTATTCAAATGAAAATCGATACACTTTTAATGATTATTTTACGTAAAAAACCGCATCTTTTAGCAGATAGCTTCAAATTATACTACAGATTAATTATTAACTATTCTATTTTAGTAAATGAGTTTATAATCTCGAAAATCGATCATATACATCTTGCAACGTATCACACCCAATATTCTTTGCTCTTTCAATATAGAGACTCCAAAGTTCTGCAGTTAGGATTGCATCTCCTAATGCATTATGGCGATTGACGATTGGAATGTCATTATGGGTACAAAAATCCTCAAGTTTCACAATATCAAGATTCCGCTCAACGATTTTAAATAGAAAGGTTGTATCGATGATGCGATGTTTAAATGGCATTCTAAACAAACGATTAATTGCATACTGCATAAAACGCCTTTCATGATTTGCATGATGAGCAACTAGTGATGATTCTTTAACAAACCGCATAAATTCAATAAGCACATCAGATGCTGCTGGAGCGTTCTTTATTTCTTCATTTTGAATACCTGTTAGTTGTACTATACCCTGAGGAATTTCCTTTTCAACATGCATAAGCGAATAGTATATTTCTTCCCTATGAATTGAAGAACCACTCATTTTAATTGCACCAATTGACAGGATTTCATCTCCCTTTTCTGGAAAAAAGCCTGTCGTTTCAATATCAAATATAACCACATTTAGTTTAGATAACGGAATAGTTAATGCTTCTTCTAACTGCATTTCTTTTTGGAGTCCTCGCAAAAAAGCAATTTGTTGTGCATTTTGAACTTCTCCTAATCCCCCTGTATTACTTCTTCCTTGTATGGATCTTAGTAATTGTTGAAATGGTTCAAAAGCCATATTTAACACCCTTTTTCAATGAGCTCGATTATTTCATCATGTAGTCTTATGCCATTTTTAACAATTTGCTTAATTTCCTTTTTTTCCTTCCTCCCAAGCCTTGCTATTTTAAAAAAATGCGTGTCACTGTAACAATCTACTTTATTCAGAGATAGTCGATATTTTAATAGTTGATCAAAATCTCTTTCGCAATTTCTTAGAAGTTCTGCATATTCTTCTTTTTCAATCAAACGATACATACGGGCAAGTGTGGAAGTTTCATATACACCTTCTTTGATCGCTAATACTCTTGTAGCATTAACATACGGTACAAATGCAGAATATTTTATATCTAAATAACCTTGATATATACCGTATCTTTCTACTAAAAGTTGACCAAATGGCCCGATTACATTTTTTACATGCATAATATTAGCCGTAAATCGCTTTAGGAGATTCGGATTCGTTCGTTGGTATTCATAAATAACTGATTTCAATCGTCTGATATAATTTACTTTTCCTTCTAAAACTCGAGCATCAAAAAATATCTGCAAATAACGAATTGCTTCCCAACTTTCAGATTCCATCCAAGTAAGAAGTTGTTTTCTCCATGCATCAATTGATTTGCACCACAGCGGATTTGAACTCATAATATTCCCTTTACAATAAGGATAGCCAACTATTGCAAGACCATCCGAAAGCTCCTCCCCAAGAGCTTTAAAATAGCTACTACTTTCTTCAGTGTCTTCTTTATAAATGATACCGTGATCTTGATCACTGATAAAACCTTGCTCTAATCTTCCTCCACTCCCTGTCACAAACCACGAAAAGTTACAAGGTGGTACCCCTTTGTTTAACTTAATAATTGCCACCTGCATTACCTTTCTCATTACTTGATCATGAAATGAATTTAACCCTTTTAAATCATCTTTGAATTGAAAAATAGTTTGATCTTTCCAATCCTTAATCGTTTCATACGTTAACACCCCAGCGTTCAACAGAAACACTTCCTTTTCGTAAAAAGCCTGTATTTTTTAGGCTTTTTACTTATGAACTAATTTGAGTTTTACTAGCAATGACAGTTTCAGCTTTTTCTTGTGCCATTTGTTCTGGATAACCATAGCTACCATGTTCGCTAATATCTAACCCCATAATTTCTTCTTCTTCGCTGACACGAATTCCTCCCATCATTTTCTTCATTACCCAAAGAATTGCGTACGAAACAACAAATGCGTAAATCCCTGCTACAGCTACACCCATAAATTGAACTCCTAATTGGTGAAGACCACCACCATAAAATAATCCAGGTTTACCTACAGTAGCTAATTCTTTTGTTGCGAATAAGCCTGTAGATAATGTACCCCAAATCCCAGGGATACCATGTACAGATACTGCGAAGATTGGATCGTCTACTTTGCTCTTTTCTAAGAAACGAGCGCTGTAGAAGGTTAAGATACCTGCGATGAACCCAATAACAACAGAAGCCCAAACATCTACAAATGCACAAGAGGCTGTGATCGCTACTAATCCAGCAAGCGCACCATTTAAAATCGTTGGAATATCGGGTTTTCCTAGTACAACCCATGAAATTAATGTTGCTGCTACTGCACCAGCTCCAGCAGCTAAATTTGTATTAAGAGCAACGAAACCGAAGAAAGCTTTATCAACAGAAACTGTACTACCGGCGTTAAATCCAAACCAGCCTACCCAAAGAATTAATACGGCCAATGCAGTGTAAACTTGGTTGTGTCCTGCAATATTATTTGCTGAACCGTCTTTATTAAATTTACCAATACGAGGTTTTAAAAGAATCGTTGCGGCAAGCGCAGCCATCGCACCTGTTAAGTGTACGACTGTAGAACCGGCGAAATCTTGTTTACCATGTTCCGCTAACCACCCCCCACCCCAAATCCAGTGAGCGATAACGGGATAAACTAGAATACCAAATAGAATTGTAAAAACTACATAGGCTGAAAATTTCGCACGTTCCGCAAAACCACCGAGAGCAATTGTAATTGAAATTGCTGCAAACGCTAATTGAAAAAAAAAGAATACTGCTGTCGCTAGACCAGCATCTTTCACCTGATTTCCTGAGTAGAAAAAGTCTGTCATCCCTACAAAGAAATTTGCATTCCCTCCAAAAATCAAGCCATAGCCTAATGCCCAAAATACTAATGATGCTAACCCAAAAGTGAAAATTGTTTTACCAGCTACGTGACCAGCATTTTTCATTCTTGTGGAACCAGCTTCTAATAAAATAAATCCACCAATCATTAAAATAACTAAAACTCCGCTGACCATCGTCCACAAGCTATTCATCAGATATGTTGCATCCATGAATACCATCCCCTTTTCTTTATGTCACCTTATTTAATAACACATGTTAGATTTTATAACATGAATTATTATTTATTTATATTTTACACACAGAAAATGATTAGTCAATATAATTTTCAGAAATTTATAAATTCTATGTAAGGTTTTGTTACATTCGTTTTTGATAAAAGGCTTTCATCTGTTATATAAGTTATAAGAATATAACTTTCCCTTCAGTTATATTCTTGTTTTGTTTTCCAATAAGCAATAATAATTGGAATTCGCGAATAACCCTAAAATAATTTCACAAAAAACTGTCGATATGATACTTGCATCGTTATTTCAAACAATTATCCAATTGATGATTCAATTTGTGAAAGTAAACTATCTGGTGGAGAATTCGCTATATTCAAAGTTAAATAATCAGCGGAAGCCATTTAAAAAGCGTGGACTGAAATTCTTTCCTTATTTACTAAACAGTAGTTATCAAATTGAAATTTCAAAAACCTATCCATTCAAAAAATGAAAAAGCAATGCAAATCACCAAATTTGCATTGCTTTTCTTGTATTATTCTTTTTGACTAACATATTACAAGCGTTTTTTCATACCTTCAAAATGATCCTTTATTTTACAGTTACATCTTTTAAATCATCTGCTTCTGTAGGGTGTGGTTGATAATTCTTTACATTACTTCTAGCCCCAACAATCGGTGTTGAATGAACTAAAGGTAGTACAGGGATAATTTCGCGTAAACGATTTTGTATATCTGCATAAATTACTTCTCGTTTTGCATGATCAGTTGTGGAACGGGCTTCTGCTAACCATTTTTGTATTTTTTCATCATGTAATTGCGAATTGTTTAATGAACCTGATTTATAGAAGAATAAGGATAACAAATTATCAGGATCTCCATTATCACTCGTTCCACCTAGTAAGAATAATTGCGCTTCACCTTTACGTGTTTTTTCTAAATACGTAGCCCATTCATAAGTAACAATTTTTGTTTTCATCCCAATCATTTCTAAATTCTTTTGAATTGCCTCTGCAACTTTTTGACCATCCGGCATGTATGGACGCGGAACAGGCATTGCCCATAATTCAACTACTTTTCCATCATACGAAGATTCTTTCAATAAAGATTTTGCTTTTTCAACATCAAAAGTATACGGTTCTGTATTTTCGTTATAGCCTAGCGCTGTCGGCTGTAATGGATTTTTTGCTTCAGTAGCGAATCCCTCAAAGAAACTATTCACAATAGCTTGGCGATCTATGGCCATGCTTACTGCTTCTCGCACTTTTTTGTCATCAAGTGGCTTTTGTGTCATTGTCATTCCTAAATAACCTACATTAAATGATGGTCTTTTTAATAATTGCAGATTTTGATCTTGTTCAATTCGTGTATGATCACTAGGGCTTAATCCATCAGCAATGTCAATTTCACCTGTCACTAAACTATTTAATCTTGCTGAGTTATCAGGCAACGTACGATAAATCAACTTCGAAACTTTCGGATAGCCTTTTTGCCAATAATTTGGATTCTTTTCAAGTTCTATTGTATTGTTCCGTTTCCAACTAACAAATTTGAAAGGTCCTGTACCAACAGGATTTTCTCCATATTTGTCGCCCTCTTTTTCAATGGCAGTAGGGCTAGCGATTGAAAATGCAGTCATCGCAAGATTATTTAATAATGCTGCAGAAGGTTTTTTCAATTTTAATTCGAAAGTAGTGTCATCTACTGCCTTTACAGAATCGATCATATGGTTTTTTTCTCCTTTAAAACCACCAAACATATCTCCGTAATACGGAAATTGATCAACTGTACCATTCATCCATCTTTCAAAGTTTTTCACTACCGCTTCTGCGTTAAAATCCGTACCATCCTGGAACTTAACTCCCTCTTGTAGTATAAAAGTATACGTTAATTGATCCTTTGAAATTTTCCATTCTTTAGCCAAGCTCGGTTTAATTGATGTATCTTTTTCTCCAAACTGTACAAGTGTTTCGTAAATATTTCTTGCTACTTTAAATGATTCCCCATCCGTTATAGTGATTGGATCTAGAGAAACCGAATCAGTACCTCGTCCATATACAAGTGAGCTTTGTTTTTCTCCGTCGTTATTTGATTCCCCACTATTATTTGTAGAATCCTTTCCACAAGCGCTTAATACCACTAGAATAATTGCCATTAAACTATAGACTAACCATTTCCTCATAAAAATCCCCCTTTAAACATATACTGAATATTCAGAATTCATTATATATGAAAATATAATGAAATGATAGATGAAAAAGTAGCTGTTTACTAAATGAGACTACTAAAAAAGTTTCTAGTAATAAACTTAGCCAGTTAGAAAACGATTCGTCGTTTTCTAACTGGTTGTTTTCTTCTATGCCGTTGATTTTCGTTCCAGCGGTCGCTTTCCAGGGGGCATACCTAAAGCCGCTTCGTCGCGCTTACGCTCCTGCAGGGTCACAAGCTGTACAAGCATTTCCCCCTAAGAGTCGCCGCCTGCACTACAATCAACTAGATTACCTAAGAATAGAATGGATTTCCCTCGCATCTATAAAGCGACTGGAATGGAATTTGATCAGCATTTGATGACGCATGATCTCTGTTAACTAGGCTGCTTTTTGTGCCGTTTCTATATGAATATTATTCTTTTTCATTTGCAATAAATAATATAAAGTTATGCAAATACTTAATGTTCCAAAAAATAGAACCATATTTTCGAGTCCTATCAAATCTAAAAGCGCACCTGTTGAAAGAAGTACGATTTGGAATGAAGTACGATCTAACATATTACGGAATGAAAAGAAACGGCCATGATATTCTTTAGGTACTTGTTTTTGGAAAATGGTCATTACTGTCGGGAAGAAACATCCTACCGAAAATCCAAATAACCCAAATGTAATAAGCGACATAGCTGGAATATGAGCGAAGTGTAACAATAATTCTGCAGCTCCTATTACAAATAAGGAGAAAAATAATATACTATTCGTTTTCCATTTAGAACCAATATATTTTATCGCAACGGAACCTAGCATAAAGGAAATTCCTTCGACTGTATAAATAAGGCCTTTTATCGAAGATGAATCTTGTATTTCACTAATACTAATTACTAGTAGATTAAAAGAACCTATGAATAACACGGGTATATAAGATAAAATCAACGTATATTTTATACCTACATCCCGTTTCAACATTGGAAAGACTTCTTTAAAACTCCCTTGATCCTTATGCTCTTCCACTGAGTTCTGTTTAAGATCATCCTTCGTCTCAGGTATTTTAAGCATAAATGTAAGCAACAACAGAATTATATAGGCAATCATCGACATACCATATAGTGCACTAATTGGTGCATACACTAATACTAAACCTGCGAGTGCAGTACCTGCCACTCGTGCAATTGTTGAAATATTCATATCCCAGCCATTAAGTTGCAACAAATCTTTCTCTTCAACAATTAAGGGAAGAGCGGCTTGTAATGCTGGAAAATAAAAGGCTGCTGAAATTTGCATTGTAACTAGAAATACAATCATCCAGGATATCGAATCTGTTGCCAATGCAATAAACATAAATACCACACTAATCACTCGCCCCGCTCCAGATATGATTAATACGGTTTTTTTCTTTGATTGATCTATTATCCTTCCAGCATATGGCCCCACTAATATCCCCGCTAGTAATCCACTAGCTAGAATAAGTGATTTCATAAAGTCTGATGGAACACCTTCTTGCATAAACTCTAGATTGCCAATGATTCCAGCCCATAAACCTAGTCCAGCAATCAATTCACCTGAAAGTATTATCCAAACATTCCGACTTCTCCACATATCCCCACCTCCAAAAAAGAAAGGAACTGCTTCCAGTTCCTTTCTAGTTTAATAATGGTATTATTGTATCGTAAATCAAATATTTAGACTACCTAATTAATTAAATTAATTTTCAATTTCAATTGCAGGAAGTTTTTGCACATAGACAATAGCACCATCTGTATCAACATCAACAGCATATGAACCATTAGAGAATCGATCTGCTAATCGATATTGATCTTCCCGTAATTCTTCTGTTACGCCCTTTTCAGTGGTGATTTGAATACCTTCACCTTTTTCTACATAAACGACAGCAAAAATACGGTGTGGATTTTTCTTCAATTCATGAAGGGTAAGCACTCCTCGCAAAGCACGATTTCCAGTTTCTACTTCATCTAAAGCCATTTTCTTCACTGCTCCACGATGTGTGACAACCATTACTTTTCCTTTATGATGTTCCGGAATTGCATTGGCAGCTTGAATGTAGTCGTCGTCTTTTAGATTCATTGCTTTTACACCAGCAGTTTTAATACCTGTATCTTGCACTTCATCTAATTTAAAACGTATTGAATAACTACAATGAGATGTTAGTAATACTTCAATGGTTGGTTCCACAATATCCGCAAAAATAACGACATCTTCTTTTTTAATATTCATCATTTTTAATGGTTTTGTATACCGTTGTACAAGGAACTCAGCTAAAGCAGTACGTTTGATTTGACCATTTTTTGTAATTGTTAATACATATTTATTTGCATTAAAATCAGTAACTCCGCAAGCATTAATTATATTTTCATCAGAATCTAACGGCACAATACTTGAAATATGTTGGCCTAAGTCCTTCCAGCGGATGTCTGGTAGTTCATGCACTGGTTGGAAAATATAGTGGCCCTTGTCTGTGAATAATAATACATGCTGCTGTGTATTAAGATTCGATTCATACAATAAATGATCAGATTCTTTCATTTCAAAATCCTTACCGTTTGATGCATTGTATGAACGAATACTTGTTCGTTTGATATAGCCATCTTTTGTAACTGTAACAACTACATCTTCACTTGGAATTAATACTTCCATATCTACTTTGATGTCTTCAATTTCATCTTGAATTATAGAACGTCTTGACTCAGCAAAACGTTTTTTCACATCTTGTAATTCCTTTTGTAATACTTTTATTAATTTTGCATCACTACCTAAAATGCTTTCTAATTCTACTATTTTCTTATCAAGCTCTGCTTGTTCTTCACGTAATTCTGTAATATCCGTATTTGTTAATCGATAAAGCTGTAATGAAACAATCGCTTCGGCTTGTATTTCCGTAAAGGCAAATTTTTGTTGTAAATTGTTTTTCGCATCTTTTTTATCTTTTGAAGCACGAATTGTTGCAATGACTTCGTCTAAAATAGATAAAGCCTTCATCAATCCTTCAACAATATGTAAACGATCTTTTGCCTTTTTCAATTCAAATCGAGAACGTCTAGTTACAATTTCTTTTTGATGCGCTATGTAGGCATCTAAAAGAAGTGGTAAGCTCATCATCGTAGGACGGCGATTATAAATTGCGATCATATTGAAATTATAAGTGACTTGCAGGTCTGTATTTTTTAATAAATATTTCAAAATAGGTTCGCCACTAATATCTTTCTTGAGTTCAACAACAATTCGTAAACCTGTACGATCGGATTCATCACGAACTTCTGCAATTCCTTCTAATCGCTTGTCTAGGCGCATTTCGTCCATTTTCTTAACAAGATTAGCCTTATTCACTTCGTATGGTATTTCAGTAATGACAATTTGCTCTTTTGAACCTTTTAATTGTTCGATTTCTGCTTTTGCTCGAACGATAATTTTGCCTCTACCTGTTTCATATGCTTTTTTTATACCTTCGATTCCTTGAATAATACCACCCGTAGGGAAATCTGGGCCTTTAATTTCTGTCATTAACTCATCTATTGTAGCTTTCGGGTTCTTCAAACGCATAAGAACAGCCTCTAATACTTCCTCTAAATTATGAGGCGGAATATCTGTAGCATAACCTGCAGAAATCCCAGTTGAACCGTTTACTAGTAAGTTTGGAAAGCGTGAAGGTAACACAGTAGGTTCCATATCTTGGTCATCAAAGTTTGGTACGAGATCGACTGTGTCTTTTTGAATGTCACGAAGCATTTCAGCAGAAATAGTAGATAAACGTGCTTCTGTGTAACGCATAGCGGCTGGTGGATCACCATCTACAGAACCATTGTTACCATGCATTTCAATCAGCATATGGCGAGCCTTCCAGTCTTGACTCATACGTACCATTGCCTCATAAACAGAACTATCACCATGCGGATGATAGTTGCCAATTACATTCCCTACTGTTTTTGCAGATTTACGGAATGGTTTATCATGTGTGTTTCCTTCCATGAACATCGCATATAAAATACGTCTTTGTACTGGTTTAAGTCCATCTCTTGCATCTGGAAGAGCACGGTCTTGAATAATATATTTACTATATCGACCAAAACGATCACCAATGACTTCTTCTAAAGGCAAGTCTTGATATTTCTCTGATTGTGTCATTTAAGCTCTTCCTCCTCTTGTTGTATAAATTCACTTTCTAAAATGTTATCGTCTTCCTCAAGTCCGAAATCAACATGCGATTCAATCCATTTACGACGTGGTTCAACCTTGTCCCCCATCAAAGTAGCAACACCTTTTTCTGCGCGTTCTACATCATTGATTTTAACGCGTACCAATGTACGTGTTTCTGGATTCATCGTTGTTTCCCAAAGTTGTTCGGCATTCATTTCACCAAGACCTTTATAGCGTTGTAAAATATAGCCCTTACCAATTTTGTTAATCGCTTGTTGAAGATCTTTTTCAGTCCAAGCATATTCTACGACTTCTTTACGACCTGTACCTTTTGATACTTTATAAAGTGGTGGTAGCGCTATATACACTTTCCCCGCTTCTACAAGTGGTCTCATATATCGGAAGAAGAATGTTAACAACAGTACTTGAATATGTGCTCCATCGGTATCAGCATCCGTCATGATAATGACTTTATCATACGCAGCATCTTCAACATTAAAATCAGAACCAACGCCTGCACCAACTGCATGAATAATAGTTGAAATTTCTTCGTTTTTCATTATATCTTGCAATTTTGCTTTTTCAGTATTGATCACTTTACCTCGTAGTGGCAAGATAGCTTGGAAAGTACGGTCACGCCCTTGCTTAGCAGAACCACCAGCAGAATCACCTTCGACTAGATATAATTCATTTTTCGAAGCATTCTTTGATTGAGCAGGTGTCAACTTACCAGATAAAATGGTGCTTTGCTTTTTAGATTTTTTACCATTTCGCGCATCTTCTCTTGCTTTTCGAGCTGCTTCACGAACTTGTTGTGCTCGAATAGCTTTGCGCACAAGCGATGAACTAAGTTCAGCATTTTCTTCTAAGATATACATCAATTGCTGAGATACTACTCCATCAACTGAACTTCTAGCTTCAGATGTACCAAGCTTTCCTTTGGTTTGTCCTTCAAATTGCAATAAGTGTTCAGGTATACGAACAGAAATAATTGCAGCAAGGCCTTCTCGAATATCAGAGCCGTCCAAGTTTTTATCTTTTTCTTTTAACAGTCCAATTTTACGAGCGTATTCATTAAAAACGCGAGTCATCGCAGCTTTCGCACCCGTTTCATGAGTACCACCATCGCGTGTTCTTACGTTATTAACAAATGATAGGATTGTTTCTGAATAGCCATCGTTGAACTGAAAAGCAAATTCTACTTCAATTTCATCTTGTGTTCCTTCAACATATTTAACTGGATGTAAAACATCTTTTTCCTCGTTTAAATAGGATACAAACGCTTCAATCCCGTTTTCATAATGATAAACTTCATGACGTTCTGTTGCCTCTTCGATTAACTCGATTTTTAAGTTTTTGAGTAAAAATGCAGATTCACGCAAACGTTCTGCTAATGTATCGAAATTATATTTTGTAGTAGAGAATATCGTTTCATCAGGTTTGAAGTGAATAAGTGTACCAGTTTCTTTCGTTTTACCTATTTCCTCTAAAGTGGTAACGGGTTTACCACCATTTTCGAAACGCATACGATACTTTTTCCCATCACGATGAATTACAACTTCTAACCATGTTGATAGTGCATTTACTACTGATGCACCCACACCATGTAAACCACCGCTTGTTTTGTAGCCACCCTGTCCAAATTTCCCACCTGCATGTAAAATGGTGAAAATTACTTCTGGAGTTGGTTTACCTGTTTTGTGCATACCTGTAGGCATACCTCGTCCATAGTCACGCACGCTAATACTTTGATCAGCTTGAATCTTTACAATGATATGAGAACCGAATCCTGCTAAAACCTCATCCACAGCATTGTCAACGATTTCATATACGAGGTGATGCAAACCTCTACTATCAGTTGAACCAATATACATACCAGGACGTTTTCTAACGGCTTCTAATCCTTCTAATACTTGAATATCATCTTCATTGTAAGACGTGATTGTCTGTTTACTTGTCAAAAAAATTCCCCCTAAATACAAACACCCGTTCTACTTTTATTCATATTAAACACAATCATTGGAACTGTCAACTTCTTGCATTTATATACATACAGCATTTATTGTATCAAACGTTGAATTGAAAGGAAAATAAGAATATGATTAAAAAGCGAATAAAGTTGATGATTGTGTATTCTACTGACTTCGTGATAAACTATTAGTACAATATAATAGTACCAACTACTAAAAAGTAAGAGGGAGTTTTTTATGGATATGATTCTTGTTTTGGTTATAGCCTATTTAATTGGATCGATTCCTTCCGGGCTATGGATTGGCCAAATATTTTATAAAACAGATATCCGAAAGCACGGTAGTGGCAATTTGGGTGCAACAAACACATTTCGTGTACTTGGTAAAAAAGCTGGAATAGCTGTAACCCTAATGGATATTTTAAAAGGGACGGTTGCTACCCTAATACCAACAATTGCTGTCTTTGCTAATAGTGGTGTACATCCTCTTATTGCTGGTGTCGTTGCAGTATTCGGCCATATGTATCCAATCTTTGCTGGCTTCCGAGGAGGTAAAGCTGTTGCAACCTCAGCAGGTATTTTACTTGGTTACCATTGGCCAATTTTCGTTTTATTAGTTTTAGCTTTTTTACTTTGCTTAAAAGTATACAAAATGGTAAGTCTAGCTTCCATGTTTGCAGCAGTTGTTGCTTTCATTTATGCACTTATCTATGCTATTTTAGAAAAAGAGTATTTACTCTTAATCATCATAACGATTATAGTAGTCTTTATATTCTATCGTCATCGCACAAATATTTCACGTATTAAACACGGTACAGAGCCAAAAATAACTTGGTTATAGTTAAAAGGAGTGTTCTCATGAATATTGTGATAACTAATCAAGCTTTACAATGGTTTTCAAATGAAATGGAAGTACAACCAGGCGACACAATTCGCTTTTATGTACGATATGGAGGCTCTAACCCTTTCCATGAAGGATTTTCACTTGGCATGAGTAAAGATGAGCCTATGAATCCTACTGTCATAGCAAAAAATGAAGGTGTAACTTTCTTTATCGAAGAAGACGACGTATGGTTTTTTAATGATCATGATTTATATGTAGACTTCGATCAAGAATTAGATGAACTTAGCTATGATTATAAATAAAATACATACAAAAAGCATGCTAGAGTTATTAGCATGCTTTTTGTTTTTTATTTTTGAATCTCAGCGATTTCTTTATACTTGTTATACCATACTTCATCTACATGATTAAACGCCACTGGACGGAAGTTTTCCTTTTTTACTACAATATGTTCAGATGTTGCAGTTGCAGCAACTGTGCCATCTGTATGTAAAATTTCATAGGCATAAACCGTACGTAATCGATCTTGTGATTTTACCCAAGTGCGAATAATTGCTTTTTCACCATAACGTAAAGCGGCTTTATAGCTTACATTTACATTCATAACAGGAGAAACATAACCATCCGCTTCAAATTTTGTTACTGAAAATCCAAGATCATGAATAAGTTGTGTTCTTCCTACTTCCATCCATATAACATAATTCGCGTGATAAACTACGCCCATTTGATCTGTTTCTGCATAACGAATTTCGATTTCTTTTTCACTTACAAACATTTCTGTCACCTCATTCATTAGTATATCGAAATTTCTTCAAAAAATCTTATTTCGATCATCGTTTCAACCAAAAACCCCTCATTTTTTTTACAATTTGAAAATCTTTGATGTAATTTTGGAATAAATATTAATAAAAATGTTATTAATCTCTTTAATGAATCAATTTTTAAATACGAACATTTCAACATTTTAACTTACAATATTCAGATATTGTTGTTCCGCTACAGACGGCGCTTTCCACGGGCAAGCATCAAGCCTCCTCCTCACTTCGTTCGTGCGGGGTCTTGATTCGCTTGCTTTTCCCGTAGGAGTCGCCGTCTTTCGCTCCACAATGAATAAAAAGTGGATATTAAAAATGTTCGTATATTTATTGAATTTTGCATTTTGAAATTGACTCAAATACATTCTTTTAAAAAAGAGCTTGAAAAACATTTTAAATCGAATTACCTTATCTAAGAAAGGAGGAATAAAACATGATAATATCTATTGAAGAATTACCTGAATCAAGGATTGCTTATTTCCGAAACCTTGGAGAGTATGGTGAAAAGCAAAACAGAGAACTAATGGGGTCGTTTAAAAATTGGGCGCAGTTGAATGGTGTATTTGATAATTCTACAATTTTAGGTATACCACAGGATAACCCTGAGGTTACTCCTAAAGAGAAATGTCGTTATGATGTTTGCGTTATTATAGATAAAGATTTTAATGTAGCAAAACCAGCTCAAGATGGTAAATTTTATGGTGGAAAATATGCTGTTTTCTTGCTTGATCATACAAAAGAGGCAATCAGTGAATTTTGGAGTAATATTTTTATTGAAATAGAAAAAAATAATCTATTAATAAGAGAACAGCCAATTGTAGAAAGATACACTTCACAAATGATTGATAATCATTTATGTGAGATATTATTTCCCATTAAGTAATAGAAACAGAGAAACTTACCATCTTTTGTTAAATTTAGTAGAGATGATTTTGAGGACTGATATCTAAAAAAAATCACCCCCAATAAAAACTAAAGGGGTGATTTTTCAAACTTTTTGATTAAAGCTCTCACTATAGAGGTTTTTACAACAGGTTATCTTTTACTTGCTTCATTTGCACCGAATAAACCGATTGATTTGTTTTTGTTCCATACACTATTCCAGTATCGATGTGGTACTGGTCCATATCCCGCGTAAGGAGCTATTTCGATGGTTAAACCTGGTTTCTTTTGATTTAATATAAACCAATCAGCAGATGATCCAGATCCTCTATATGGTAAAGGAGGTACAACTGAATAGCCTGTAATTCTCGCAACACTTTTAGCTAAATTTAAATCTCTTGTACGATTAGATCCTTTTTGGAAATTATACCAATATACAATTTGTCCAGATGAGTGGTAAGATAAATCAGTTTTAAATTTATGACGTTGTACAAAAGCTTTTAATGCTTGTGCCTCCGGTTCTGAGAATGCACTTGTTCCTTTATAATTCATATAAGACTTAGGTGTTGTGGCTACATATTTCCATAATCCATCAAAATTGCGGTTTAAGTCAACGCCTCGTCCATTTGCCTTCCAACGATTAAAATTATTGCTTCCATGATTATATTTTTTGAGACTCGCTTTATATTTACTATCCATCGAGCCAATGCCTTTTTGGACTAATGTAACTCCATCAGGATTCATCATTGGTACAAACCAAATACTTGTTTTATCTAAAACACGTTTCACATTATATCCCGCATAATTTGTTCCTTTTCGATAAGAAACAGTATACTGATCTATCATTTCCATTAGGACATTCGTTGTCATATGTTCCCGCGCATGTATAGCAGCATCCATTAAGATTTCTTTCTTTCCATTCCCTACACGTAATGCATAAATAGAACGTCCTTGTACGGATTCTCCAATCTTTTCGATTTCAGTGAATTCAGGGTATAGCTGTGCAAAGACACGAAGATAATAGTTGTACATCCCGTAGGTAATGTTCTTTGTTGGGTTAACTATATTGGAATGGTTAAAGTATTTAAGATCTACATAGCCTGATTTCCCCATATAATTAATGATTCCTTTATTACCTTTTAAACCTTTTAAGCTTACTACTTGTCCTTTATTGATTGTCCCCATCTTGGTGCCTTTAGAAGTATAAATAGAGTTTGTTTTACTTACTGTTAGTGTGATAGGATAAGTGGATTTCATTAATGTTCCAAGCGATGCAGGATTTTCTGTAGGGATTGTACCTTTTTTGAGGATTGCATATGTTTGACTTCCAACTTGAATAATATGATATTTAGCTGTTGATTTAGCTACTTTTACTACTGCTCCATTATCTAATGAACCCATCGCTTTATACTTACTACCATCGATTTTATACATTTTAACTGAGCTTGTCGCAACCTCTACATTGCTGTTTTTCTTGTAGTCGATATTTACATCGCTAATAGGAATGTATCCTCTTACTCCAGCCATTGATACTACATAATAATCTTGCACTACATCAACAACTTTGAAAGTCGTTTCTTTTGTTCCTTCGACAAGAATTTTCGAATTGTTATCGTTTTCGGAGTAAATGTTAAAGTTGCTTTTAGTGGTGATGATCAGATTTCGTTTCTGAGTTATTTCTGATGGATTTTCAGGCGAAGCAATTAAGTTTTCTGCTTTAATCCAATATGTATTTTCCCCTATAAGGATTTCAAAATAGTCCTCATTTGAAGATTTTGTTACATAATATGCATGATCATCTGCTGGTAGTTTCAAATTTGTTGGTTGTAACGATTCCGGTGTAAATAGCTCTGCATCTGAGCTTATTTTAGCGAAATTTCCAATACTCTGATTTTCACTTCCACTTTCAGATGAAGTTGTATCATTAGTCTGACTGTTAACTCCTTCTGAACTGTTTTCTAAACCATGTTTTGTTACTTTAACTGCACTGCTTTGTTCACTTAATTCAGCCGCAAATGCTTCAGCGGATAGTAAACTCATCGACAGCAAAAATCCCGCTGAATAGACAAGCGAGCGCTTAATTTTCTTTTGTATTCCCATTATTTTTTAACACCTCGTTTATTATCTAGTATAAATATATCATAAAAAATAGTACTTTGGTTTGTTTTGACAAGGTTTTGTTAACAATATTGTTATATTTATCCGTATCTTTACTAATAGACACTATCCGCAGGATTCAGCATTTTTCGCTCAAGTTCGGTAATAAAAACAATAAAAAAAACATGTGCACAATTTACTTGTGCACATGTATGAAAATGTTCATTTTACAACGAACTTATTTTGCTAATTTATTACGTAATACCATTTGTAGGATACCGCCGTTACGGTAGTAATCTACTTCTACTTCTGAGTCGAAACGAGCAAGTGCTTTGAATTCTTTTGTAGAACCATCTTTAGCAGTTGCAGTTACAGTTAAGATATCGCGAGGTTTAACACCTTCACCGATTTTTACTGCAAATGTTTCTTCACCAGTAAGGCCTAGTGATTCAGCGTTATCGCCATCTACAAATTGTAAAGGAAGAACACCCATCATTACTAAGTTAGAACGGTGGATACGTTCGTATGATTCAGTGATAACTGTTTTAACACCTAGAAGGTTAGTACCTTTAGCTGCCCAGTCACGTGAAGAACCCATACCGTAATCTTTACCACCAAGTACTACTAAACCAGTGTTGTTTTCAGCATATTTCATTGCTGCATCATAGATGTATTCAACATCGCCTGTTGGCCAGTAAGTAGTGAAGCCACCTTCTGTACCTGGAGCGATTTGGTTACGGATACGGATGTTAGCGAATGTACCACGCATCATAACTTCGTGGTTACCACGACGAGAACCGTAAGAGTTGAAGTTACGTGGTTCTACACCGTTTTCACGTAAGTATTTACCAGCAGGAGTATCTTTACCGATTGCACCTGCAGGAGAGATGTGGTCAGTTGTAATTGAGTCACCAAACTTAGCTAACACGCGTAAGCCAGCAAGTTCTTGAATATCTTCTGGTTTAGCAGATAAGTTTTGGAAGAATGGTGGGTTTTGAATGTAAGTTGATTTATCATCAAATTCATATAATGAATCAGTTGAAGTTTCAATTTCATTCCATTTTTCGTTAGCGTTGAATACTGTTTCATATTCTTTTTGGAATAATTCACGAGTAACAACTTTTGAAAGTACTGCGTTAACTTCTTCAGTTGTTGGCCAGATATCATCGAAGAATACATCTTTGCCGTCTTTGTCTTTACCGAATGAATCTTTACGTAGGTCAACATCTACAGTACCAGCTAATGCATAAGCAACAACCAATGGTGGTGAAGCTAAGTAGTTAGCTTTTACTAATGGGTGTACACGACCTTCGAAGTTACGGTTACCAGAAAGTACTGAAGTTACGAATAAATCGTTAGATTTGATTGCTTCTTCAATTTCAGGTAGTAATGGACCTGAGTTACCGATACATGTAGTACAGCCGTAACCTACAGTATTGAAACCAAGAGTATCAAGGTATTGTTGTAAACCAGAGTCTTGTAAGTAGCCAGTAACAACTTTAGATCCTGGAGCCAATGAAGTTTTAACCCATTTAGGAACTGTTAAGCCTTTTTCAATCGCTTTTTTCGCAACAAGACCTGCAGCGATTAAAACGTATGGGTTTGATGTATTTGTACATGAAGTGATTGCAGCAATACCAACAGCACCTGCTGGAATTTCTACATCGCCTTCAGCAAATTTAGCTGTTGCTGTTTTTGTGAATTCATCTTCAGTTAAACCGAAGCCTTGAACACCAGCTGGAGCAACTACTACTTCGTGGTAGCGATTTTTCATGTTAGAAAGTGGAATCAAATCTTGTGGACGTTTAGGACCAGAAAGGTTTGGTTCGATATCGTTTAAGTCGATTTCTACTACATCAGTGTAAGTTGGTTCTAATTCTGGGTCAAAGAACATGTTGTTTGATTTCAAGTATGATTCTACAACTTTGATATGTTCTTCTTCACGACCAGTTAAACGCATGTAGTTAAGTGATTCTTCATCAATTGCAAAGTAACCACAAGTTGCGCCATATTCAGGAGCCATGTTAGAGATTGTTGCACGGTCAGCCAATGGAAGTGCAGGTACGCCAGGTCCGAAGAACTCAACGAATTTACCTACAACACCTTTTTTACGTAACTCTTGAGTAACTTTAAGAGCTAAGTCAGTAGCTGTTGTGCCACTTGGAAGTTTACCAGTAAGTTTAACACCGATAACTTCTGGAATTGGGAAGTATGAAGGTTGACCTAACATACCAGCTTCAGCTTCGATACCACCAACGCCCCAACCAAGAACACCGATACCGTTGATCATAGTTGTATGAGAGTCAGTACCAACTACTGAGTCTGGGAATGTTTCGAATGTACCGTCAGCATTTTCGTTCACGTGAACTACTGGAGCTAGGTATTCTAGGTTAACTTGGTGTACGATACCAGTTGCTGGTGGAACAGCACGGAAGTTATCGTAAGCAGTTTGTGCCCATTTTAAGAAGTTATAACGTTCTGCGTTACGTTCGAATTCAAGATCCATATTTGCTTGTAGTGCAGATGAGTTACCGTATTTATCAACTTGTACTGAGTGGTCAATTACTAAATCAACTGGAATTGCAGGGTTGATTTCGTTAGCGTCGCCGCCCATTTCTTTCATAGCTGTACGTAGAGATGTTAAGTCAACTACTACTGGTACACCAGTGAAATCTTGTAGTACTACGCGAGATGGTTTGAAAGGTACTTCAGCGTTTGCGTCTGCATCTTTACCCCATTTAGCTAAGTTGTCTACGTGATCTTCTTTGATTACGTAGCCGTCATATTGACGTAATACTGATTCTAATAATACTTTGATTGAATAAGGAAGGCGTGAAACTTGTGCGATGCCAGCTTCTTCGATCGCAGCTAAACGATAAAAGTTATAAGTTTTACCGTTAACTTCGAATGAAGAACGACTATTATGCAAGTTGTTGTTTGCCATTGTTCGGTTCCCCCTCTAAATAAACTAATGAAAAGGCTTTTTAATTGAGCATCTTTTCTCCAAAACCAATAATAATCGAAAAAGATACATAAGTAAATAACATTAATTTTATGCTTTGTGATAAGAAAAAATTATGACCTCTAATTTAGAAAACGTTTTCGCACATTTTCATCAGGAATTTTACATATCTTACCTGAATTCGTAAATTTATAACGATTTTTGGATATTATTCGGTAAAAATAATCACGGATGGGTGAAGGAATTATTTTAAAAATAAAAAAGAACAAAAAAGGAAAGTTTAAATTTTTTGTAATAAATAGAATCGCATTCGATTCTGTTAACATTTTTCCATCCTGATAAACAACAACCGAATCTAAGTTTTGAGTTATATTTGCTGGTAATAACTTTGCTGCGACTTCTCCTTGTAGTGGTGCAAATTTAAAAATCGGTTTCTTTTCATGTCTTAGTACAAATTGCACCGACTTTTGGCAAAATCCACAGTCACCATCATAGAAAAGAATCGAATTCATAACATCCTCCTTTATTTTATAATAGAAGAAACGCCAATTTCTCTTAATGGTACAGAGAATTGAAATTATTATCAATAAAAATACCCAGCTTAGGCTGGGCTTTTTTCAGCTAAATTATTCATCTATCAAGATAATATATGTTGCATGAATTGGGCCATGTACTCCAACAACTAATTTCATCTCAATATCAGCCGAGTTACTCGGACCAGATACGAAATCAATTGCTGATGGTAATGTTTCACCTGATTCTACACGTTTGTTTAATATTTGTGCTACTTGTGTCATACGAGGTACAATCGTGCTTTTTTTGACAATAGCGATAAAACTATTAGGTAAAAGACCAACAGATTTACCCTGTTCCTTATCAGAAAAAAGCACAACAGTTCCTGATTCTGCTAGCGCATACTCAGAAAAAGTTAGCCCAATATTAGCTTTTTCCGCATTTTCAATATTTTTTTCTCCTAATTCTTCCTTCCATTGTGAGATTTCATATCCTTTTCTTGGCCATATTTCTTCATACAATGATTTTAGCTTGTATTGATTAAAGCGTGGATCTTGCCACATTGAAATTGGTCCACCACCATAGTTTTCTACTACTTGTTCTAATGCTTGTGGTAATTCTTCAACAGTCGTTTTTACTACATCTGTATGAATGTTTTGACACTGCTTTTCAAGAATTTCTAACAAATCGTCTTGTGATAATCCTTGATAGCCTTTTTTCTGTGGTGCGTATTTCCAATTACGTTGTGGTTTATCTGTTGTATTTACAGCACGACCTAAAGACATCCCGATTGTTTCTAAAAATTCTTCACGGTGTTGAATCATTTGTTGTCACTTCCCTTTTCATGTTCCTTGAACCAATCTCTAAAGCGTTCTTTTTTAGGTGCTGGGAAATCACGAACTTTAGTCCATTCTTTTAATGGTCCAGGTCCTTTTGAAATTTTTCCGTTTTTCGAAAGGGGTGCTACAAAGCGTGAAGCGATCTTAGCTCCAGTTGCGTATATTGAGCTTGATGATCCACCTAGGCTAAATGCTTTCATCAGCATGGCTTCGGAAACGGGTGCCTTTCCTTCCTTTTCAACGATTCGTTCACGATGTGTTAATAGCAATTCATGTAATGGAATCTTTACTGGACATGCTTCTGAACACGCTCCACATAAAGATGATGCGTATGGCAACTCTTTGAATTCATCATAACCGGCTAGTAATGGCGTTAAAACAGCGCCAATAGGTCCTGAATAGATAGAATTATAAGAATGTCCACCTATATGCCGGTATACTGGGCATACATTGACACAGGCACCGCAACGAATACATTGTAGAATAGATTGGAAATCTGTACCTAAAATACTTGAACGACCATTATCGACAATAACTAAATGAAAATCCTCAGGTCCATCTGTTTCTCCGGGTTTACGTGGTCCTGTAATAACATTGACATAGCTTGGCAATTTTTGGCCAACTGCACTTCTTGTTAGCATATTCACTAAAACTTCTAGTTCTTCAAATGTTGGTACTAGTCTTTCCATCCCCATGACTGTAATTTGAGTTTTTGGAATTGTTGTAACCAGCCCCGCATTTCCTTCATTCGTCACAAGACTGATAGAACCTGATTCCGTTATGGCAAAATTACATCCCGTAATCCCAACATCCGCTGTTAGGAATTCATTGCGCAATGTAGTACGAACATGTCTTGCTAAATCACCAGCTTCAGCTGAATTTTCTGGATTATATCCTAATTTATCAACAAACACATCTTTCACTTGATGGGCATTTTTATGTAATGCCGGTGCGACAATATGTGAAGGTTTATCGTGATTATCAATTTGCAATATATACTCACCTAAGTCAGTTTCCACAACTGTACATCCTGTTTCTTCCAATGCTTCATTTAAACTGATTTCTTCGGTTACCATTGATTTTGATTTAACGATTTTCTTTGCTTTCTTTTTCTTCACGACTTCTTGAATATAATCTGTCGCATCTTTTGCTGTTTTTGCAAAAAATACATGTCCGCCAGCTTTTTCAACGTTTTCAGCTAATTCATTTAAGTAATAATCTAAATGATTTAATACATGTTGACGAATTTCTTCTCCATGCGAACGCCACTCTTCCCAATCACCTAATTCTTCTGCAGCGGCAATACGACCTGCACGAAGACGATCTTGAGCAGAAACTACTGACCCTCTCATAAATGAATTGCTTAAATTATCTTCGACGTTATCTTTAAATTTATGATTATTAAATTGAATAGACATTCAATTCCCTACCTTCCCTAATGGTGATTCAGTACTTCTGCAATATGCATTACTTTGACATTTTCACCACGTCTTTGCATACGGCCTCCAATGTTCATCAAACAGCCACCGTCTGCTCCTATTAAGTAATCTGCCCCAGTTTGTAATGTACTATCTACTTTTTCATCTACCATTTGTTCGGAAATATTGCCCATTTTCACAGAGAACGTTCCACCAAAGCCACAACAATTATAGCTATTTGGCAAATCAATCAATTGAAGACCTTCCACATGACTTAATAATTTTTTGGGTGACTCAGATACGCCTAAAAGTCTAGTCATATGGCATGATGGATGGTATGTAGCTTTCCCCTCTAATTTCGCACCTACATCCTCAATTTTTAGTACATTGACGATAAAATCCGTTAATTCGTATGTTTTGGATGCAACTTTTTTCGCTTTTTCAAAATAAATTGGATCCTCTTTAAACACTTTTGGATATTCTTTGAACATAAACGCACAAGAACCAGATGGTGCTACTATCACTTCAGCATCCTCAAACGCTTCAATCATTTTTTTCATAGGTTCTTTTGCGTCTCTTACATAACCTGAGTTATAAGCAGGTTGACCACAACAAACTTGGCCTTTTGGAAAAATAACTTCACAACCCAATCTTTCTAATAGTTCAACTGTCGCTTTACCTACATCTGTTTGAAACATATCCACAATACATGTTGCAAATAATGAAACCTTCATTCATAAATCCCCCTCAATAAAAGAAAGTTAGGTCATCAGATGACTAACTAGATAGTTTTTATACTACACTCAAAATTCTATATTTTCAAACTATTTTAATTACACTATTTGTACTTATTATTGAATACAAAAAGAAAGTGCGACAACTTATGGTCACACTTCCTTTTAATTTTTGATACATAGCTTTTCAACTATACTTTTTTATCAAAGTCAAAATCAACTTCTTCTAATTTAACTAATTTCGTTTTCCTAAATATTTTATAACCAATCAGTAAAATTATGAATAGTGGAATACCCAAGTATGCGGCTACAACACTGCCCCAATCCACATTATCAGCAAGAAACGCTTGGAAATTTTGAGCTAATATTACGATAATGCCACATGCGATTGCAAAAATTGGTCCAATCGGATACCATTTTGCACGATATGGTAATTCATCTAAAGAATGACCTTGTGCCAAAAATGCTTTACGGAAACGATAATGACTGACAGAAATACCTAACCAGAAGATAAATCCTGTAATTCCTATAGCATTCATCAACCAAAGATAAACTGTACCATCGCCAAAGAATGAAGCTAAAAAGGCAAGGCCACCAATAGCACACGTGAAAATCATACTAGCAATAGGTACACCACGTTTATTCAATTTTGCAAATATTCTTGGAGCTTGTCCTTCTCGAGCCATAGAGAATAGCATACGAGTGGATGCATAAACACTAGAATTACCTGCTGATAATACAGCTGTTAAAATAACTGCATTCATAAGTGAGGCAGCAAATGCAATTCCTGCCTTTTTCAAAATTAGAGTAAACGGACTAACCATTACACTATCATTTTGTAAATTTGGATTTGTATACGGAATTAGAAGTCCGATAACAAAAATCGCCAAAACATAAAATAGTAGAATTCTCCAAAACACACTATTCACAGCTTTTGGTACATTTTTGGCTGGATCTTCACTTTCCCCAGCTGCAACACCAACAATTTCAGTTCCTTGGAAAGAAAATCCTGCTGCGATAAATACAATGAATACTCCCATCATACCGGTTGGAAAAGGTGCATCACCAACTGTGAAGTTTTTAAAGCCAACTGCTTCACCACCCATAATACCGAAAATCATAAGAATACCTACAACAATAAAAATAACAATTGCACTTACTTTTATTAAAGAAAGCCAATATTCTCCTTCTCCATACCCCTTTACCGATAAATAGTTTAGAAGGAAAATAATCGTTAAGAATGCACCACTCCATAACCAGGAAGGGCTATCTGGAAACCAAAATTTCATAATCATCGTAGATGCGGTCAATTCAGCTGCAATTGTCATTGCCCAGTTAAACCAATAAGTCCATCCAATGGCAAAACCGAATGCAGGATCCACAAATTTAGACGCATATGTACTAAATGAGCCACTTGTTGGCATAAAAGCTGCCATCTCTCCTAAACTAGTCATAACAAAGTAGACCATTGCTCCAACTATAGCATATGCTAGTAATGCACCACCTGGACCAGCCGTATGAATTGCAGTTCCACTACTAAGAAATAAACCGGTTCCAATTGCTCCTCCGATTGAAATCATCGTTAAATGACGGGATTTTAATTTCCGTTGTAAATGCTGTTGTTCTTGCTGTTCAACAATACTTTGTTCATGTTGTTTAATAACAACATTTTGTTCCTCATGATGTACTGTCATTCTCTTCATCCCCTTTGAAAACGCTATCATTTTATTTTATAAATTTAAATGTTCTATATTACACCCCTTCGTCAGCAAGTAAAATAGTACACTTTCGAGCAAAATAGTATTTTGTTGTCGAATTTACAAAATAAATATATTAGAAATATAATTCATAATTGTCTGAAATGCAATGAATTTTTAGAAATTTAGTACTTTTTTTAAAAAAGTTAATACTTTTTATTTTCAAAAATGTATATCCGAAGTAAAATTAGTGCAAATCCATGTCATTGGATTTGCACTTTTAGGTTTTGAATCTGTTGATTTCCGTTCAAATATGACACTTTCTACATGATGTGGAGTTAGCTTCAATTTTAACTGGTGAGCGTTGAATTCCTTGACAGTGGAGACTTTTTCTTTGCCATCGTTTCGTCAGAAGAAAAAGATTGCTCATACGGTTACTCGTTGCAGAAAATTTTTGCAGCATGTGGGCTTTATCTTACTTACTTTCTCTCAGGAGTCATCGCAATTTCCATTTCAACAAAGATAGCTGTTTAGGACTCTGTTTGTATTCGATTTAATCACTAATGGTTACGTATTATACTAATAATAAAGAGAAGAGCCTTTCCCCTTCTTTTCTCATTCTCAATTATTAGGACTTTAACCGAGACCATTCTGCAACCAAATACCCCTATAGAATCTGGGGTATTATCTATCAGATATGATAATATAAGTTGCTTTAATGGGCCCATGAACACCAATAATTGGATTCATTTCAATATCAGCTGAATTACTAGGTCCTGAAATAAAGTTAATACAAGCAGGAATTCCTTCGCTATTTTTTACTTGTTGTGATATAAATTGCGCTGCTTGTGTCATTCTGGGGACAATTGTACTTTGTGGAATGATAGCAATATACGATTTTGGAAGGACGCTAACAGATCTACCTTTGCCCGAACTTGAAAATAATACGACTGTTCCAGTTTCAGCAAGTGTCATATCACTAAAAGTGATTCCCACATTCGATCGTTCAGCTTGAGCTATATTAGCGGCACCAATATCAGGATTCCATTCGTTTACTACTACATTTGAAGAGGGCCACTCATCTAGTATCAAAGATTGGAGACCAAATTCAACAAATCGTTCATCCTTCCAAATTGAAACAGGACCACCACCATTTAATTTGACTCTATGTTTTAATTCATTTTTTAAATCTGCAACCTTCGATACAACATAATCAGTATGGATTGTATTACACTGACTTTTAAATAATTGAAGTAATTCATTCTGTGAAAGGTCAATTAGTGTAGAGGCTTGAGGATTGTGTTTCCATTTTAATTCAGGCTTTCTTGAGGTATTAACATTTCTGCCAAGGGCTTTTGCAATATTATTTAAAAAAGGCTCACGCTGTTGAATCACTCTTTAAATCCCCCTTCTCGATTGTCGAACCAGTCACGGAATCTTTCACTTTTAGGCATTTGAAACTCACGATTGGATGTCCATTCTTTTAATGGACCAGGACCTTTTGAGATAAATTTTTTATCTTTAATAAATGTTTTCACAAAAGATGAAATCATTTTTGTGCTGGTGGTATAAATTGTATTTGATGAACCTCCTAATCCAAATGTCTTATACAATACTTCCTCTTGAATAGGTACTTCACCTAATTTCTCAACTAACACCTGACGATGTTTATGGATTAATTCATGTAAAGGAATTTTAACTGGACATGCCTGAGAACAAGCTCCACATAATGAAGATGCATAAGGGAGGTCTTTAAAATCTTCATATCCACCCAATAATGGTGATAAAACCACCCCTATCGGTCCAGGATAAATCGAATTATAAGCATGACCACCAATATGACGGTACACAGGACAAACATTAATACATGCCGCACATCGTATGCAGTGAAGCACAGATTGAAATTCTGTTCCTATTATTTTCGAACGACCATTATCAACAATCACGAGATGAAATTCATCTGGTCCATCTACATCTTCAGTACGCCTTGGCCCAGTAAGTATCGATACATAACTTGTAATATTTTGCCCAATAGCACTTCTAATCAACAAAGTAATAAGTACTTCAAGGTCCGCAAAAGTTGGAACTATTCGTTCCATACCCATAACGGTTATTTGCGTCCTCGGAATAGTTGTTGTTAAACGATCATTTCCTTCATTTGTAACAATACTAACGGAACCTGATTCCGCAATAGCAAAGTTACACCCAGTAATCCCTATATCTGCTGTAAAAAAATCATTTCTTTTCGTATCGCGTGCATGACGTGCAATTTCAGTTGGATCACTTGTTTTCGTATAGTTCAGTTTCTCCTCAAAAATTTTACGAATCTCTTCTTTGCTTTTATGAAGTGCTGGCGTAATGATATGTGAAGGTGGATCATTATTATCCATTTGTAAAATGACTTCAGCTAAATCTGTCTCTACCACTTCAACTCCAATTGCTTCCAGATGCTTATTTAAGCCAATTTCTTCGGTTACCATTGATTTTGATTTAACAACCTTTTTAGCTTTCTTTTTCTTTGCTACATCTTGAATATATCGATTGGCGTCTTCTGCAGTTTCAGCAAAGAAAACGTAACCACCAAGCTTTTCAACATTTTCAGACAATTCATGCAAGTAATAATCTAAATTTTCAATCACATGTTTTCGTATTTCTTCTCCATGAGATCGCCATTCTTCCCAATTACCTAGTTCCTTAATGTTTTTTAACCTACTCAATCGAAGCCCGTCTTGTGCCCCAGTCATTGAACTTCTCATAAATTGATCTTGCAAATTTGCTTTTACTTTATCTAAAAATTGATCGTTAGAAATCTTTATAGGCATTTTTACACTTCTTCCTAATGAGAATTTAATACTTCTGCTATATGCATTACTTTAATCGGAACTTTTCTACGTTCCATTCTTCCAGCAATGTTCATCATACAACCGCCTTCTGCAGCAACTAAAATATCGGCATTCGTTTCAATCACTGAATTTACCTTTTCATCCACCATTTGCTCTGATATTTCTGCCATCTTAGTAGAAAACGTTCCACCAAAACCACAACAATTATATCGATATGGAAGTGGTTTAAGCTGAAGCCCCTCTACATTTGATAATAATTTAAATGGTGAATCCTTCACACCTAACAATCGAGTCATTTGGCAAGATGTATGATAAGTTGCAACCCCATTTAGCTTTGCTCCAACGTTTTCAAGTTTTAACACATTAACGATAAAATCAGTCAGCTCAAATGTCTTTTGTGCTAAGGTTGTGGCCCGTTTCGCCCAATGTGGCTCATTATCTAAAATTTCAGGGTATTTTTTGAACATCAATGCACAAGAACCAGATGGCGTAACAACAACATCGGAGTCTTCAAATGTTTCGATCATATCTTTAATCATGGGCTTTGATCTTTCTACATAACCAGCTGCATGAAAGGGTTGTCCACAACATACTTGCTTCTTAGGAAAATCAATTTCACAACCAAGCCTTTCCAATAATTCTACAGTCGCTTTACCTACATCCGTTTCAAAAATATCAACAACACATGTCACAAATAATGTAACTTTCACATGAACCAAGCTCCTTATATTCAATTGTTTCTATATGCAATTTTATAAAAATCAAGAACAATTAATATGTTCACTAAGCATGTAGTTGTTTTCATTATTTACAAATGGAAATTGTTTTAGTCATCTACATATTGTTAGGTATTCACCTTCACTTTTTATTCACATAAAAAAACTATCAAGAAATCTAATTTCATAGATTTAATCGATAGTTCTGTTCCGCTACAGACAGGCGCTTTCCGCGGGCAAGCATCAAGCCTCCTCCTCACTTCGTTCGTGCGGGGTCTTGAATCGCTTGCTCTTCCCGCAGGAGTCGCCTGTCTTCCGCTCTATTAGTAGCAGTCATTCGTAAATGGCATCAATCTCGGAATATCTAAATGAATCATTCTCATTAATCTATTTTCGGTTTTTAAATGTGATCATTACAACAAATTAACTTTTCAATATTCAGATATGGATGTTCCGATATAAACGGCACTTTCCACGAGCTTGGCTTCAATTTCCAATATGTTGAAATCACTGAAAAAGTAAAAAAGATGAAAATTCATAATAAAAATTTTGTATAGCTATCTTAGTTGATGTGGAATTAGCGAAGACTCCTGCGGGAAAGCGAGCCAGACGAGACCCCACAGCGTAGCGAGGAGGCTCGTCAGTTCGCCCGCGGAAAGCGAAGCTAATTCCACATCATTGAGAAAACAGATTAATACTTTTAAATTTGTATTTTAACACTTTCTCAGTGCCTTCACTACGTTCCTGCAAGGCTTTCAGCTCAAGCTTTTCCCGTAGGACTATGAATGAATCTCACTGAAATAAAAAAACTATCGAGAAGTCTAATTCATTAGATTTACTCGATAGTTCTTTATGATATTTACTTATTTAATGTTTAATTGAATTGAATACGTTTTTCTTCAAATTCTTTAATAGAATCTTCGTATTTGAAAGTCAATGCAATCTCATCCCAACCGTTTAACAACATTTCCTTATAATAAGGATTGATTTCAAAGTGATATACTTTGTCGTCTGCAGTTAAAGTTTGGTCTTGTAGGTTCACTTCAGCTTCTAGAGTAGATTGTTCGCCTTTCAATAATAATTCTTCTATTTCTGATACTTCCAATTTGATTGGTAGAATACCATTTTTGAAGCAGTTATTATGGAAAATATCTGCAAAGCTTGGTGCAACAACAACTTTAAAACCATAATCTAAAATGGCCCATGGTGCATGTTCACGAGATGATCCACATCCAAAGTTTTCATGAGCCACTAAGATGTTTGAGCCTTTGTATTGTGATTGATTTAATACAAAATCTTCTATTGGATTACCATTTTGGTCAAAACGCCAATGATAGAAGACAAATTGTCCAAAACCTGTACGTTCAATTCGTTTTAAAAATTCTTTCGAAATAATTTGGTCTGTGTCTACATTTTTACGATTTAAAGGTGTGATGACACTTTTTACAATATTTATAGGTTTCATAATTTACGCCTCCATCATACAGGTACATTAATAATTTCGCGAACATCAACAAAGTGACCAGCGATTGCAGCAGCTGCAGCCATCGGAGGACTAACAAGATGTGTTCTTGAACCTGTACCTTGACGTCCTTCAAAATTCCGATTAGATGTTGAGGCACAACGTTCACCTGCTGGTACAACGTCTTCATTCATAGCAAGACACATACTACAACCTGATTCGCGCCATTCAAATCCGGCATCTTTAAAGATCTGGTCAAGTCCCTCTTCTTCCGCTTGTTTTTTCACTAAATGAGAGCCAGGTACAACAATTGCACGAACATTTGAATGCACCTGTTTTCCTTTAATAACGGAAGCTGCAGCACGTAAATCATGTAAACGAGAATTCGTACAAGAACCAATAAAGACATGTTGAATTTCAATTTCTGTTAAAGGTGTACCTTCTTTTAAATCCATATAAGCAAGAGCTTTTTGCAACGCTCGTTTATCTGATTCTTCTGAAAAATCAAAGGAAGATGGAACAGCTTTAGATATACCGCTACCCATTGATGGATTTGTACCCCAAGTTACGAAAGGTTCAATTTCAGATGTGTCAATAACAAGTGTTTGATCATATGTTGCGTCTTCATCAGATGCAAGTGATAACCAGTATTCCTTTGCCTTTTCAAATTTTTCACCTTGAGGAGCGTAACGACGACCTTTAATATAATCAGCTGTAATTTCATCAGGACTAATTAAACCTGCTTTTGCTCCCGCTTCAATGGACATATTACAAATCGTCATGCGTTCTTCCATAGATAATTTATGAATTGCATCACCTGTGAATTCAACGATATGACCAGTACCTACATCAATACCAAATTTTGAAATAATTGCTAAAATAATATCTTTTGCAGTAACGCCAAAGCCTAGTTCACCTTGAACATGAATCTGCATTGTTTTAGGCTTACTTTGCCAAAGTGTTTGTGTGGATAATACATGTTCTACTTCACTTGTACCGATACCAAATGCAATCGCACCGAATGCACCATGTGTAGACGTATGAGAATCTCCACATACAATTGTTTTACCAGGTTGAGTTAAACCAAGTTGTGGTCCAATTACATGGACAATCCCTTGATCTGGATGACCCATATCGGCTAATGGAACACCAAATTCTTCACAGTTCTTAGCTAAAGTATTAATTTGAGTTTTAGCAATTGGATCATTGATTACTGGTAAGTTTCGTGTAGGTACATTGTGATCCATTGTAGCAAAGCAAAGGTCTGGACGACGAACCTTTCGATTATTTAGACGAAGCCCCTCAAAAGCTTGCGGTGAAGTCACTTCGTGAATCAAATGAAGATCGATGTAGAGTAAATCTGGTTTACCATCCTCTTGATAAACAACGTGTTGGTCCCACACTTTTTCTATTATATTTTTCCCCATTATTCTTCACCTATTTTCTAAATATAAGTAGTCATAATACTATCTGAAACAAAACTTGTATCTAATTCATTTAATACTTTTTCAGTCCATTCATTTGTTGTAAGTACGCGGCTATTTGGAGTTGCTAAATCTGCTGTGAAATAACCATCTTCAAAAACAGCATTAACAGCGCGTTCAATTTCAGCAGCTTCTTCTTTTAATCCAAATGAATAGCGTAGCATCATTGCAACCGAAAGAATCGTTGCAGCCGGATTGGCAATTCCTCTTCCTGCAAGTTCTGGTGCAGATCCATGGACTGGTTCATATAATCCGAAATTGTCTGAGCGAATACTTGCAGAAGGTAGAACACCAAGAGATCCTGTAATAACAGAAGCTTCATCACTTAATATATCTCCAAACATATTTTCAGTGACAATGACATCATATGCACCGGGATTCGTAATTAACTTCATTGCAGTTGAATCGACTAAACTGTGCTCTACTTCTACATCTGGATATTGTACTTTTTTCTCTTCTACAATTTGTCTCCATAAGCGTGAAGTATCAAGAACGTTTGCTTTATCAACAGATGTCAACTTTCCTCTACGAACACGCGCTAGTTCAAACGCATTCTCCACAATACGTTCAATTTCAGGTCGAGTATATACTAGTGAATCTAGTGCCTCTTCATCTGTACGTTTACGTGGCTCACCAAAATATAAGCCTCCAGTTAGTTCACGTACAATTAGTAGATCGACATCTTTTACTAAATCATCTTTTAGAGGAGAAGCTTTTATGAGTGATGGAACAGCCTGAACGGGGCGTAAATTTGAAAACAAATCAAAATGCTTACGGATACGGAGTAATCCTTTTTCAGGTCTCAGTTCAGCAGGGTTTTGATCCCATTTTGGACCCCCTACTGCGCCTAAAAGGATCGCATCACTTTGTTCACACAACTCAATGGTTTCTTGAGGAAGTGGATCCTCATGCTGATCAATTGCGGCACCTCCAATCATCGCGTATGCAATATGAAATGTGTGTTGAAATCTTTTGCCCACAGCTTGTAGTACTTCTACTGCAGAAGCAACAACCTCAGGACCAATCCCGTCACCAGGTAAAATAGTAATCTTCTTTTCCATAAAAACTCCTCCTCCAATACTAAAATGATTAAACATGCACTCCTTCTAAATTTTCGATAGTCCCATTGGTTACAACTCATTAACTTAAAGAAGCAGGTAAACTACTCCTTTAAGTTGTGAATTGTAAAAATCACTATTTAGATGTAGAACACGGAATACTATCAACTAAAATTACTAAGCTTTTGTACTACCAACAGTTTCTTTTTCAACTTTATTGCCTACGAATGGCATCATAGCGCGTAACTCTTCCCCTACTTTTTCGATTTGATGTTCAGATTCAGCTTTTTTGATTGCATTGTATTTTGGTCGACCAGTTTCATTTTCGTTGATCCATTCTTTTGCAAACTTACCTTCTTGGATATCAGTAAGAACATCTTTCATTGCTGCTTTTACTTGATCCGTTACGATACGTGGACCTGAAACGAAATCGCCCCATTCAGCAGTGTCAGAGATTGAGTAGCGCATGTTAGAAAGGCCGCCTTCGTACATAAGGTCAACGATTAATTTTAATTCGTGGAAACATTCAAAGTAAGCAATTTCTGGTTGATACCCTGCTTCTACTAATGTTTCAAAACCAGCTTTTACAAGCGCTGCTGTACCTCCACATAGAACTGCTTGTTCTCCAAATAGATCTGTTTCTGTTTCTTCTTTGAAAGTTGTTTCAAGTACGCCAGCACGTGCTGCACCAATTCCTTTTGCATAAGCAAGAGCAATGTCTTTTGCAGTACCAGTAGCATCTTGATAAATACCGATTAGAGCAGGTACGCCTGCACCTGATTCGTAAGTACGACGAACTAAATGTCCTGGACCTTTTGGAGCAACTAAGAATACATCTACATCTGCTGGAGGCACGATTTGTTTAAAGTGAATGTTGAAGCCATGTGCGAAAACTAGTGCATTTCCAGCTTCTAATCCTGGAGCGATTTCTGCTTCGTATACTGCTTTTTGTCTTTCATCTGGAAGTAAGATCATGATTACATCTGCTTCTTTAGCTGCTTCTGCTACTGATTTAACCTCAACACCATCATTTTTTGCCTTTTCAGCAGATTTCCCTGGACGAATACCAACGCGAACGTCAAAACCTGATTCTTTCAAGTTTAAAGCATGTGCATGACCTTGTGAGCCGTAACCGATAATTGCGATTTTTTTACCTTCTAATACTTGTTCATTGATATCTTGGTTATAATACATTTTTGCCATTTTAATTTCCCCCTGATTGTTTTGTAGTTTATATTTTTTTATTGTAAAATCGAAAGTTGCGCTGATGGCTTAAGTTGAGCATCACGTACAAATGCAGTTGCACCTGTACGAGTCAGTTCTTTAATACCATATGGACGAATCAATTCAATAAAAGCATCTATTTTTTCCGGATTACCAACGATTTGATATGTAATCACATTTTTACCCATATCAATGATTGAACCACGGAAAGGTTCGACGATTGAATTGATTTCGCTACGCAAATTCGGTGGAGCTACTACTTTAATAAGTGCTAATTCACGCATAACAATTGATTTTTCTGTTATGTCATTGACTTTAATCACGTCAATTTGCTTTGATAATTGTTTTACAAGCTGTTCAATTTTAGCTTGATCCTCTACATTTACGAGAAACGTCATTTTGGAAATACCTTGTTGCTCTGTATGACCAACCGTGATACTTTCAATATTAAATTGACGTTTCATCAGTAGCCCTGTAACTCGATTTAGAACACCACTTTGGTTAATAACTGTTACGGTTATTACTCTTCTCATCCTTTTTTCACTCCAATCATTTCAGCAAGTCCTTTACCAGGTGCTACCATTGGATTAACTAATGTAAGTTCTTTCACACGGCAGTCTACTAAAGTTGGTTCATCTGATTCGATTGCTTCTTTGAATACAGATTCCACATCTTCTACTTTTTCAACTTTATAGCCTTTTATGCCATATGCTTCAGCAAGTTTGACGAAGTCTGGTTGTACTGGCATAAGTGAAGAAGAATAGCGTTCTTCATAGAATGTTTCTTGCCATTGGCGAACCATACCTAGACAGCTGTTATTTAGGATGAAAATTTTCACGGGTAGTTTGAATTCTTTTAGCAATGAAAGTTCTTGTAATGTCATTTGGAATCCTGCATCACCTACGATTGAAATAACTTTTTTATCAGGATCAGCAAATTGTGCCCCAATTGCTGCCGGGAAACCAAAGCCCATCGTACCTAAACCACCAGACGTTACCCAGTGATGATCATTTTTAAAAGGATAATATTGTGCAGTCCACATTTGATGTTGGCCAACATCTGTCGTAATGATTGCTTCGCCGTTAGTTAGACGGTGGATGGTTTCGACCGCAAATTGAGGATAAATTGTGCCATCTCCATCATCGTCATACCATAGTGGGCATTCTTCTTGGCATTCGTGCAAATATTCATGCCAAAGTGTTAAATCTTGTACTTCAAATGGTTGTTCTAATAATGAAAGTAATGCTTCTTTAGCATCCGCTACGATTGGAATTTCAGTTGGAACGTTTTTACCAATCTCAGCTGGATCAATGTCAATATGAATTACTTTCGCTTTCGGAGCAAATTTTTTCAAATTTCCTGTTAAGCGATCATCAAAACGAGCGCCTATGTTTAACAGAACATCACAATTACTAATAGCCATATTAGCTGTAAATGTTCCATGCATACCAGCCATTCCTAGGAAAAGTTTATGTTTTCCTTCAATGCTTCCGAGTCCTAATAATGTATTAACAACAGGGAATTTAAATTTTTCCACAAATTCTGTTAATTCTTTCGATGCATCAGCTGCTAAAACACCAGCACCCACTAAAACAAGCGGTTGTTTTGCTGTGCTAAGCAATGATACGGCTTTTTTGATTTGCAAATAATTTGGATGCAACGTTGGTTGATAGCCAGGCAAGTTTATTGATGCCTCTTCAACTGCGCTATCATCAAAAATAGCATTTGCAATATTTTTTGGAATGTCAACTACAACCGGGCCTCTGCGACCAGTTGATGCAATATGAAATGCTTCTTTTACGATTCGCGGTAAGTCCTGTACATTTTTCACTTGATAGTTATGTTTTGTAATCGGTTGAGTAATTCCGATAATATCCGCTTCTTGGAAAGCATCCGTACCAACGACAGTTGTTGCAACTTGACCTGTAAAGACAACGAGTGGTAAAGAATCCATCATTGCATCAGTAATACCAGTAACTAAGTTAGTAGCCCCTGGACCAGAAGTAGCAATTACTACTCCAGGTTTACCTGATACTCGTGCATAGCCTTCAGCTGCGTGAATAGCACCTTGTTCATGACGAGCAAGTATATGCTTAATTGGATTACGATAGAGTGCATCATATAAAGGTAAGACTGCTCCACCTGGATATCCAAAAACTATCTCAACACCTTGGTTTTGCAACGATTCGATAAAAATCTCAGCACCCGTCTTACTGGCTTTACACTCTTGATCAACTTCTTGATCTGTCGCTGATTGTTTCTTTAGTTGAACTTGTGCATTCATCATAGAACTCCTCCCTAGGATATTAAATTTATTATATAAAAAAAGCTTTTTCATCCACGCAAAAAACCTATCGCGTAGGGATGAAAAAAGCTTTCATGGTACCACCCTATTTTATAGCCCAAAAACGACTACCTCATGAATAGAACAATCTATTCTTTCTTTAACGAGCACAAAAGTATGCGCCCGAGGTTACCTAATTGCAAATAGCTTTTAGTAACCCACTCCAAGGGGATGTCAGTATTAGTTGTATTGTCGGCTCTCAGCAACCCGGCTCTCTGTAAATACAAGACTCTAATACCTTTAACCTTATCAACGTTTTATCATTATTTTGTTTTCAAATTATATTTTCATAACGCCGCCAGTCGAAGCGGAAGTAACTAATTTAGAATAACGAGCTAGATAACCTTTTTTAATTTTAGGTTCAAATGGTTTTAATGTTGCTTTTCGGTCAGCTAAAATTTCATCTGACACTTTTAATTCAATTGTTCTGTTTATCAAATCAATTGAAATAATATCGCCATTTTCAACTAATGCGATTGGACCACCTTCAGCCGCTTCTGGAGATATATGACCTATTGATATACCTCTAGATGCACCAGAGAAACGACCATCAGTTATAAGCGCTACATCTTTTCCTAAGCCACGCCCCATAATTGCAGAAGTTGGAGCTAGCATTTCAGGCATCCCTGGTCCACCTTTGGGACCTTCATAACGAATGACTACGACATGCCCTTTTTGAACTGTTCCATCATCAATTCGAGCTTGTGCTTCTTCTTGAGAATCGAATACAATTGCTTCTCCAGTAAATTCTTTAATCGATGGATCTACTGCACCCACTTTGATTACTGCACCATCTGGAGCAATATTGCCAAAGAGAACAGATAAACCACCTACAGGACTATAAGGATTGTCTTTTGTACGAATGACATCCGAATTCTTAATTTCATGACCTTTAACTAATTCTTCAAGTGTCTGACCAGTCACAGTGATGCGATCTTTATGAATTGCGCCAGGTATTTTACATAATTCATTAATAATTGCACTAACACCACCAGCAAGATGGACATCATGCATTGAATAGTTGGATGCTGGCATGATTTTAGATAAATATGGAACACGTTCTGCAACTTTATTGATATCCTCGATGTTATAGTCGATTTCTGCCTCATGAGCGATTGCGAGTGTGTGTAAAACTGTGTTTGTTGAGCCACCCATAGCCATATCAAGTGCAAATGCGTCATCAATAGTTTCTTTTGTAATGATGTCACGAGGTCTAACATTCTCTTTAACCATACGAACTAGATGTTCTGCAGCTTGTTTAATCAACTGATATCTTTCGTCAGAAGTTGCAACGATTGTACCGTTTCCAGGTAATGCCATACCTAGCATTTCCATTAAAGAGTTCATCGAGTTAGCTGTGAACATACCAGAACAAGAACCACAAGTTGGGCATGCATTCTCTTCAATTTCCTTTAGTTTTTCGGCTGTCATAAGGCCACTTTTATATGACCCTACACCTTCAAAAACAGAAGTAAGTGATAGTTGTTCACCTGTTGAAGATACACCCGCTTCCATCGGACCACCAGATACAAAGACAGAAGGTACATTTGTACGAACAGCTGCCATCAACATTCCTGGTGTAATTTTGTCGCAGTTAGGTATGTAAAATACACCATCAAACCAATGGGCATTAATAACAGTTTCTGCGGAATCTGCAATTAACTCACGGCTTGGTAATGAATAACGCATACCGATATGTCCCATTGCTATTCCATCATCAACTCCAATAGTGTTGAATTCAAAAGGAATACCACCAGCTTCACGAATTGCCTGCTTAACAACTTCTCCAAATTTTTGAAGATGAACGTGTCCAGGGATTATATCAATATATGAATTACAGACACCGATGAATGGTTTATCTAAATCTTTTGTTTTAACACCTGCAGCGTATAATAAGCTGCGGTGTGGAGCTCGATCGACTCCTTTTTTAATCATGTCACTACGCATGTATACCGCCCCTTACTTTACTGTAACTTCTTCGTCATATACTTTGACGCCTTCTTTTTCGACGATTTCACGAAAACCTTCAAGGATATCTTTTGTTACTTTGCCAGGTTTACCTTCGCCAATTACACGGCCATCAACATTTACAACTGCAATTACTTCAGCTGCAGTACCAGTTAAAAATACTTCATCCGCAACATATACATCATGTCTTGTAAATACACCTTCACTCGCTTCGTAGCCACGTTCTTTCGCAACATCTAAAATAGCATTCCGAGTGATTCCCTCTAATGCACCAATATAACCTGGAGGAGTAATTAATTTATTCCCTTTAACGATGAAAATATTATCACCAGAGCCTTCTGCTACATACCCTTCATCATTCATCATTAATGCTTCAGAAACGCCAGCTTGTGTCGCTTCAATCTTCACTAGAATATTATTTAAGTAGTTTAATGTTTTTGTTTTTGGACTTAATACATCTGAACGGTTACGTCTACTTGACGCTGAAACGATTGAAATACCAGTTTCATATAATTCAGCTGGGAATAGTGCAAGTGGTTCAGCAATAACAATGACACTTGCCCCACTGCATGTTGAAGGATCAATTCCTAAATTACCGACGCCTCTTGATACAATCAAACGGATATAAGCGCTTTGTAATTCATTTGCTTTTAATGTATCCTTAACAATTTCGGTCATTTCTTCTATTGTGTATGGAATGGTGAGTAAAATTGATTTAGCAGATTCATATAATCGAATTAAATGTTCCTCTAAACGAAAGACGTTGCCATTGTATGAGCGAATGCCTTCAAATACTCCATCACCATATAAAAAACCATGATCATAAACAGAAACTTTAGCGTCTTCCTTTTGCACTAAATTTCCATCAAGAAAAATTAACTGTTCCCCCATACTCTTCACTTCTTTCTGTAAAATACAATAATCTGTCTTTAGCTATTTGCATAAAACATTTATTAAATTGTTGCTATCATAGTATGTATTTCCATTGAAGTCAACAGTATTTTTGGAATTGTCACTCAATTTAAAAAATTAAATCTTCAATGTATACGTTTTCATTCCCTTTATATTAATTTTTCGCTAAGTTATGAACAAAATTAAAATTTTTAGAAAAATTAATTAATTGGATCTATTTAGAACATTTCAACCCCACATAATATATCGATTTTTTACACAATGATGTGAGATATTATTCGTTCATTCGATTAGTTTTTTGAAATAATCCGTAACAAAAATATTTTCAGGATCATATTTTTCTCGTAATTGAAGGAAAAGCGGGTAATTTGGGTAGAGCTCTAGTATATGCACCTTTGTTAGATGATTCATTTTCCCCCAATGTGGTCTACCATTATATTTTCTCATCAATGTTTGTACCCATCTAAAATAATCTTTTTCATCCATTCCTTTGTACATATGAAAAGCTATAAATGCACTTTCTCTGTCTTGTGTTGGGCTTAAAAAGCCATTTTCTCCCCTTGTTATTCTACACTCAATAGGAAAATGCACTTTGAATGGATGCGATTTTAAGGTGAAGTGTATTTCTTCCATACAATCATGGAATTTTTCCAAAGGGATTGCATATTCCATTTCTAAAAATTTTACTTTACGAGGTGATGGGAAAATTTCATAGCTTAGGCCTTGTTTTACACCGGTTGGTACGCTTTTGGAAGCTAAGTTACTTACCCATCTTGTGGCTTTAGGCTGTCTTTTACAGACTTCTGAAACAATATATAAAAGACCGTTTTCAATTACATTATTTTTTAAATCTTCAACCGTTTTAGATTTCTTAGACTGTTCAACAATTGGGATCTGATCCATTATTTTCACTTGAATTCGCTCTGTTCCAGGGAAGTAAAACCATTCAACATGACGATGTTCCCGAATCATCATATCCCAAACTTTATTTGCTTCATCAAAAGTGTAATGGATTGTTTGACATTTTAGACTGTATAGTGGAACTGTTTTAATGGTTACTTTAACTAGTACTCCTAAAAGCCCTAATGATATGTGTAAAGCTTTTGATAAATCATCGTCTCCTCTGGTATGTTCATGATAATTACCTAATCCGTCTACAATCCCCCACATCACAACTTGGCTGGATAAAGAACCTAATGTCACTCCTGTACCATGAGTACCTGTCCCGATTGCACCTGCAATTGTTTGTTCATGTATATCTCCCATATTCGCAAGTGCAAAGCCGAATTGAGCCAAAATTGGACCAATTTCAAACAAATAAGTGCCTGCCCAAAATGTGGCTTCTCCTGTGTCCCTATTAATATCAATTAGCCCTCTCATATTATGAAGAGAAATAGCAATATCATCTGGTTTCGCGATTGGACTAAATGAATGTGCTGCTCCAGTTACTCGAATCGTTTTATGTTGTTTTTGTATATTCCAAATTAAATTAGAAAGCTGTTTAGTGTCATGTGGTAATAAGGATTGAGTTGGGATACCATTCACATTTCCAGCCCAATTTCGCCACTTACGTGTATCTACCCAATCTTTTACAGAAAACATTTTCCTTCCCCCCTATAAGTTTTGAAACAATTCACATGTTGACCACTTCTTACAGCCTCTAACTGTGTAAAACGTTCACATAATTCACCAGCTTTTGCATGACGAAAATAAATTGTATCTCCAATCTTGGGATTTTGATGATCCTTTCTTCTAAGTGGTGTTTGTACTTCTCCTGCACCTTCAAGTGGTAAAAAAGCAAAATGTTGAGCTTCATAAGGAACAGGTTGCTTATCTTTTCCAATAGCTCCTGAAGCAATATAACCACCCCCATGGCAAACTACAACATCCCTTGCTGGATTTCTTGTGACGCGTAAAGCAAATCCAGCAGCAGGCTGTAAATCTAATTGACTATATTGATCGAATAATGCAGGATTAAAAAATGCTGAGCCAATTGTAATTTCCGTTACCTCTGAACTTTGTGCTGTAAAATCTATACTCCCTGATCCTCCCCCGTTAACAAATTCTACCTCCCCAATTTCAGCTAAAATGAAATCAACCGCTTCCTTTCGAAGCTTTGCAACACGATTTTTTGAAACCTTTTGCAATTGTTGAATCACTGGTCGCTTCCATTTTTGTATTGGCAAATCACCAACACCTGCGAGTTGTGCTTCATAGCCCATCACACCCTCAATATGTAAATGTGTTTGTTTTTTTAGCAATTCTAATAAGTTCTCTAAATCCTTTAAATTTGTTATAGCAGAACGCCTCGTACCAAAAAAGATAAATGGAAGTTCAATTGATAGATTGATATCGATACATATTCCAACATTTACATTAGAACGTTTCGCTAATTCGTTTAACCACTTTGCTTGTCGAATATCATCTACCATAAAACAAACATCATAGCCTTTTTTAATATATTTATATAACTCTAAAACGCTTTTTTCCTCCAACACTGGATAGCCGAGGAGCAAATGGTCAAAGCCATTCTCTAACAAATAACAGGTTTCACTTGCTGTAAAAGTCATCAATCCCGATACATTAGATAGCTTTTCATTTAAATATCTAAGTAATGGAATAGAACGAATGGATTTCGTTGCGATGCGAACATTTTTTTCTTTGACATGATGGTTGATAAATCGAATATTTGCATCTAGAGCATTCATATCGACCCAAGCAAATGGCCTTTCAACGTTTTCAAATGCCTTTTCAAATGATTGCAAGTTGTAATCACTCCTTTTGCAAACTCTATAACTCTATAATTTATCCATTTTAAATAACAAAAATGCTTCTTCAAAGGCGAAATGTGTTTTCCGTCGGAGAAGAAGCATTTAGTATCTGTATGATCATATTTTATTTTAAGACTTAGTGGATCTCTAAGAAGTCAAAAGCGAGATTCAAAAAGAAAATTGAATGTATCGCTACGAAAATTAATGCATGTTTGTTATATTTTTTCATTAATGTACGATCCATAAGCTTACAACTCCCTTCAACTTTTTTGTAATTATATACTAAGCTATTTGAAATTGCAAAACTTTTAAGTCTCATAGTTATTTTATTATTTATATGACCGAATCCATTTCATAACGCAAAATTTATATTATAAAACATGAATATTTATTGATATCCATTATTATTGCAAAGCTTGCGAGTCCTCGAAAATACATTCGCATCTCCTTCCCATGATATTAATTCAATGAAGTGCATTCACAGTCCAGTCCTACGGAAATTGAAATTTTCGTATTTATAAACCGAAAACAGATTTATGAAATTCATTCGACATTCTTCTATAAAGTGTGTCATGATATATGTAAAGACATACTGTTGGGGTGATGAAATGAAGAAAGCATTAATCGTAATTGATTATACTGTAGACTTTGTAGCGGAAAATGGAGCATTAACTTGCGGAGAAGCAGGACAAATACTTGAGAAAGCGATTTTACGTCATATTCGTCAATTCATCGATGAAGATGAGCTAATTATTTTTGTTTGTGATTTACATGAAAAAAACGATCCTTTTCATCCAGAAACGAAGCTATTCCCTCCACATAATATTCGGAATACAAAAGGAAGAGAACTATATAATGAAGTTCAGTCCTTGTACGAAGAAATAAAACATTTACCAAATGTTATTTGGATGGATAAAACACGTTACAGCTCGTTTGCTGGAACAAATCTAGAACAGCTTTTACGTGAACGAAATATAAATGAGTTATATTTAACAGGTGTTTGTTCTGATATTTGCGTACTACATACAGCAGTTGATGCATATAATAAGTCATTTGACCTTGTCATCTATGAAGATTCTGTTGCAAGCTTTAATCAAGCTGGTCATGAGTGGGCTCTTGGTCATTTTAAAAACTCATTAGGCGCAACAATTATGTAAAAAGGGTATCTACTAGAATTATTCAAATTCTAGTGGATACCCTCTTCTTATAATTCGGCTTATTTTACTTGAGATTTTCTTTTCGTTACAAAAATCGCCAAAATTACAGCAAAGATAGCGAAAATGAAAGCACCGGTATAAACAGATCGTATACCATCCGCTATAATTTCAATGATCTTACTAATTTGTTGTTGTGAAAAGATTGAATGGTCAAATGATCCATTTAAATTAATATGCTCTGCACCTAATAAAGACAATCGCCCACTTGTAGTTATATTAAATAGAACTCCAAAAATTGCCGCACCAATCGATTGGCTAAAGGTATTGATAAAGGAGTTTAAGCCAATCGCCGTTCCTAATTGCTCATCTGAAGAAGATGCTTGAACAGTTAATATAATCATTGGTGCAATAAGGCCCATGCCCAATCCTAAAAACGCCGTTGATAGATAGACAAAAAGTGAACTAGTTGAGGAAGATAAGAACATTAGCATAAATGTTGAAATCAACAATAAGCTTGTTCCAATTTGGATAATCGTTTTGTTTGCAAAACGGCCAACTAAATTACCTGAAATAATTGCACCTACTGTCCACATTACAGAAATAGGCGTAAGCATGAGTCCTGCCTCTGTCGCATTTTTCCCTAATACAGATTGAGCGTAAATTGGTAAATATACTGAAATACTAATGACAACTGCCATACAAAATAGAGTTAAACCGTTTACAACATTTAATCGTTTATTTTTAAATAACGAAAGTGGGATGATAGGTTCACTTGCTTTCTTTTCAACAAAGACAAATAATCCAAGAAAAACAATTGCAATCATGTAAAAGATTATTTGTGTTGTGGTTACCCAATGTTGCGTATTACTTCCTGCTATTAGTGAATAAAGCAACGCAACCATACCGATTGAAAAAAGGAATGCTCCTGCAAAATCAATTTTACGAGTTAATTTAATTCGATCTTCTTTATAATGTTTAGCAATTAAATATATTGCCCCTAAACCAAAAGGAATATTTAATAAGAAAATGAAGTGCCATGTTAACTGGTCTACAATAAATCCTCCAATTAAGGGACCTACAACACCTGAGACACCCCATACCATACTTATGTAGCCTTGTCCTTTAGCACGTTGTTTCTCCGATTCAAATAACTCTCCAACAATTGTTAAAGTAATTGGTAAAATGGACCCTGCTCCTATCCCCTGAATTGCACGGAAAATGATAAGAAGTTCCATTGATGTTGCCATTCCACATAATAATGATCCTATTAAGAAAATACTAATCCCTGCAATAACCATTTTCTTGCGTCCAAAGAGATCTGCTAATTTCCCAAAAATAATGGCAGAAATCGCCGAAGTTAAAAGATAAGCAGAATAGATCCAGCTAATAAGATCAACACCAGAGAGATCGGTTGTTATACTGGGAATTGCTGTTGAAACTATCGTACCTTCTATTGCTGCCAAAGCTGTCGCTAGTAATACAGCGGCAAATACTTTATTCATCAAAATACCTCAATTCTAATAAAAATATTCCATTGTCACTAAATACCTATCATAACATGAAAAGTAAAAAACACCTAGATTAGATATTTACTATCTAGTTTTTAAGAATAAGGTTTGATACTATTTGTAATAGGTGTTTTATGAAAAATATTACTTTTTAGTAAAACATCCTTTTTATAGGAGGTAAAAAATATATGTGGGAAGATTTTAAAAAATTCGCTTTTAAAGGAAACGTGGTAGATTTAGCAGTCGGGGTTATTATAGGTGCTGCTTTTGGTAAAATTGTATCGTCTTTAGTAGGCGATATCATTATGCCGATTATTAGTCTTTTTAGCGGGAAAGAAGAATTTGATTTCACTTCTTTAACGTTTTACGGCATTAAGTATGGTAGTTTCATACAAAACGTTCTTGATTTCTTGATCATTGCTTTTTCTATCTTTATTTTCATTCGGATTATTTCAAAATTCAATTTCAAGAAAAAACAAGAAGAAGTTTTGGAAGAACTTCCAGCTGAAACAACTGAAGACCTTTTAAAGGATATTCGTGCTTTACTTCAAGAGAGAAAATAAAAATGAGCAGCTATTTTTTTGAATAGCTGCTCATTCGCTTATTATTTGCCATCTTCAATTAAGGTTTCCATATCAACCGCAATCGTATCGACTGGAACGTCTTTAAAGCCACTATAGTTTTTCACAACTACCCCATCTTGATTGACTAAGTAAAAACTTGAACCATGAATTACTTGGTTTGTATTAGGATCATCTTTGACAATAGTTTTAAATGATTTTAATGCTAAATCAGCTATATCATCTTGTGAATAGCCTGTAAGCAGATCCCATTTAGAATTGTCTGCTACAGGATATTGTGCTAGGTATTTCTTTAATTTTGCAGGTGTATCTGTTGCAGGATCTACACTAAATCCAACGATTTTGTAGTCTTCTAATCCTTTTTCCTTAAACTTTTTTTGAATGTCTGTCATATTCTTGGTCATTGGCGGGCAAACAGTTGCACAGTTTGTAAAGATAAACATTGCAAGCCAAGGTTTGCCTTTCAAACTATCTAGTGAAACCTTGTCACCATTTTGGTTCGTATAATTGAAATCTTGTACTTGCCAATCGGTTTCCGCTTTAAAATTGTCACTGCTACCGCATGCAGATAATAATACAGTTAAAACTAAAAATAAGGACGATATAATCAATCTTTTTTTCATCTTATCTTTCACTCCTACTCTGCATTCATCTTATCGAATTGTAACACAGATTACAAGAACACAGATGGAAAGCTTTTAGACGAATTTGTGAATCTATTTATTTTAAGTCCAATAAAGCATCGTGAATTGCTTGTAGCTTTGATTCTACTCGATGCATTAAATAGAATGAGACAAAGATAGGAAATCCTATTTCTTGAATAAGAGTAGTCCATTCAGCCATCACAATTCCTCCTCTCAAAAAAACTGTCTCATCTATCTGTTGATAAATGAGACAGTATTAAACAATTTACGCTTGTAATTCTGTGACTGTACGTTCAATGTAGCGTGCACCAACGATTTCTGAAAGTGTTACTCCATTTATTGCAAAAACCTTGCTGTCTATAACTGTGTTCATTACCTGATAGATTACTTCAGGGGTTAGATCCTCCTTTGGTGTATCAACACTCAAAGAACATGCTGTACCATCAGATGTTTTAAATTGTAATTGCAGAACCTTTGCCATTTACACTCTCTCCTTTTCTTATTAATTTCGAATTGCTTCTTGTGTTGCTAAACCTGTACCAATAAATTGGTTTTGGTACAGACTAGCAAGTGCAGTACCTACAGTAGCCACATTATCTAACGATGCTTGTTCTGATACGTTTCGGAATGTTTTCGTTTTTTCAATAATTTGACCATTTTCATTTACACCTAATGAGAACTTTAAACGAAGTGTTGCATTTTCAAATGTTTTCGTTGCCATGATAATCACCTCCCTTCACTTCTTACATAGACTTTAAATCTTGAAAAAGGACAAGGGATGCAATTTTTTAATATTCAATTTATAATGATAGAGAGGTGAATAGTGTGCTAAACGGCTGGTTTATGTGGTTTATATTATTTTGGGTAGTTGTTCTAGTAGGAACTATGGCTATAGGCGGATTCTTCATGTTCCGCAAGTTTTTGAAATCAATGCCAAAAGATGATGGTAAATCTACATTGGATTGGCAAGATTATTATGTAAACAAAAGCTTACATTTATGGCATCAGGAAGAAAAGGACTTATTAAATGAATTAGTTAGCCCAGTACCAGAACTATTTCGCGATGTTGCGAAGCAAAAAATTGCAGGTAAAATTGGACAACTTGCTTTAGAAGAAAAGGCAAAGAAAATCGATTTTGACTTAATTATCAGAGGATACATACAAGCCTCACCAAAACGTGATCATAAATTTTTACGTAAAAAATTAAATCAAATGAAAGTTGACTTATCGCCTTATGAAGATTTACTAGACTAAGATTAGAGGTAGTGTTCAAAACTAGCAAAAAAAAGGTTCTTCTCCGAAATAGAGAAGAACCTTTTTTTAGTCTTGTTGCAAATGTAATTGCTTTTCAAGTTTTTTGAATCGTATCAACATGGCTACACGCCAAGGTGCAATCATAGAAAAAGCTAATATAAAGAACATTCCACCAAGTTCTCCTAAGTCGAATGTACCACTTAAGTAAACCTTAACAACCGTACGAACGATTAATAAGCCTGCTAGGATGAAGAAAAAGGCTTTAGAAGGTTTTAAGTAAACTTTATCATCAACAATTTGGAATTTAGAAGTTGCAATCAAAACTGTTGAACAAATTAATCCTGCAGTTACTGCTTCAAATACTTGCGGCCAAGGTACTTGAAAATATTCATTAAAGAACATACATGCACCCGTCGACATAGCAATTGGAGGAATAATAATTTTTTTTACACTCGCTGGTTTTTTAGCTGATTTAGCACGAACTATCATCATCATAATCCCCATAAATACAACACCAACAGTAGAAGCAATTAACATATATTGAGAAGGAATAGAACTCAACGTAATACACTCACCTATCTTTAAAAAGTTATTCTATCATTTGACGAATGGTCGTCTCTAAATGTTCCCTCTCAAAAGGTTTTGTAATAAAATCTTTTGCGCCAGATTTTAATGCTTCTAAAATAAGTTTTTGTTGCCCTAATGCAGTGACAATACAAATTTTGGCATCGGGATCATTTTGTATAATCTCTTTAGTAGCTTCTAAGCCTGACATCACTGGCATCGTAACATCCATTGTAACAACATCAGGATGTAGCTTTTGATATTGCTCTATTGCTTGTTTTCCATTTTCCGCCTCGCCTATTACTTCAAAGCCTGCCTCTTCAAGCATCGTTGTAATGGCGTGACGCATAAACATTGCATCATCTACTACTAGAACAGTTGACAACCATTTCACCTCGTAACTATTTACTCAATATTAAAAGCCTTGGAATCCTCCGAAAATAGGTGTTAATAATCGATTAAGAACAGTCATTCCATCAAAGAATAAAATAACCCCCACTACAATCATGATATACCCACCAATTTTAACGAATTTTTGGCTATTTCTTCTAATCCAATCCATTCGTGAAACGAAGAATGAAAGTACGAAGAATGGAATTGAAAAACCTAGTACATAGGCTAACATATACCATATAGATGAGTCTGGGTTTGTCGTACCTAAAGCGATAATCGCAGCTAAAATAGGACCTGTACATGGTGTCCAACCAGCTGCAAATACAAGGCCAATAAGCATTGAACCAATGTATCCGGATGGTCTATTTTTGAATTCAAATTTACGATCTTTCATCAAAAATTCAGGAGTGAAAATTCCTGTAATAACAAGACCAAATACAACAATTAAAATACCACCAATTTGGCGGATTAACTCATCATATTGTACAAAGAAACCTTTTACAAAAGATGTACTAAAGCCTAATACTACGAAAATAACAGAAAAGCCTAGTAAAAAAAATAAAGTGTGTAAGATGGCTCTTTTTTGCAACATCCCTTTTTCGTTTTTTAACTGATTAAAGGATACGCCAGTTATGTAAGAAAGGAACGCAGGATAAAGAGGCAGCGTACATGGTGAGATAAAGCTTAAAAAGCCTGCACCAAAAGCAAAGAATAAATTTATATCTGTATTCATATGCGGATGTCGCTCCTTATAGTTTCTATATCCATCGTACCAAACTTTACGAAAAAATTCTTATTTTTCACTTGTGACATTTTCTTGAACTTTTGTCTTACTTATCATTAGTATAATGCTGAATTCAAATAAAAGCGAAAGATTTCTATGGCGGCTCTATTTATCTTTATTAACCTTTAATTTCATTTACTAATCCATTTTGCAATCGATACATTTTATGATATAGACCTTTTTTCTGTAAGAGTTGTTGATGTGTACCACGCTCAACAATTTCACCTTGGTGCAATACAAGAATTTGATCAGCATCTTGAATTGTACTCAATCTATGAGCAATTGCAATTGTCGTACGGCCTTTACGCATCTTATCTAAACTTACTTGAATCGCCATTTCAGTTTCGGTATCGATTGTAGCTGTCGCTTCATCCAATACTAGAATCTTAGGGTTTGTCGCAATTGTTCTTGCAAATGCAATCAGTTGCTTTTGTCCACTAGAGAAAGTCGAACCTCGTTCAGATACTTTTTGGTTATATTGATCAGGTAATTGCTCGATAAATTCATGTGCCTGCACAAATGTCGCTGCTTCTTTTATGTCTTCATCTGTCAGACTTTCATTAAATAATCGAATATTACTAGAAATCGAACCATAAAACAAAAACGGATCCTGTAATACAAGTCCCATTTGCTCACGTAATTCTTGCTTTGAATATTCTTTAATAGACCGACCATCTATTAAAATTTCTCCTCTATTAAATTCATAAAATCGCATGAGAAGATTAATAATTGAGCTCTTCCCGCTTCCAGTATGTCCTACAAGCGCAACCGTTTCTCCTGGGTTAACAGTAAAATGTATTTGTTTTAAAACATCTGTTTTACCATCATATGAGAACGATACATTCTTAAATTCAATTCGTCCCTTCTCAACATGAAAACCTTTATGTTCAGTTTGATGAGGATCTAACTCTTGATCATCCAGCAATTTAAATACTCTAGATGCAGAAACAATTGCTTGTTGAAGCAAGGACATTCTTTGCATTACTTGATTAATTGGCTCAAAAAAGCGATTAATGTATGTTATAAAAGCATAAATAACACCTATTTCAATAGGCTCACGGAACGATGTTATACCAAAAAAACTTAGTAACAATATAATTGCGAATGTGTACACAAGGTCTATAATTGGACGTAATAATAAGCTATCTAACTTAATACTGCTCATTGCTGCCTTATAATGATTTTCATTTATCTCATCAAATTCATCATGAAAGCGTGATTCTTGACGAAAAGCTTGAATAATAGACATTCCTTGTAATGACTCTGCGATTTTGGCATTTAGTTGACTCAGTCTTTCTCGCATATCCATATAGTAAATAGCACTATATTTTCGATAAGCGCTAATAATGATATACAGAATAGGAAGTAGAATAAGCGATGCAAATGCTAACTTCACATTTAAAGAAAACATTGCAATATAAACACCAATGATTAAAAACCCACTTTGTACAAATCCAATTAATACCGTGACAAACATCTCTTTGATTGCTTCTGTATCATTCGTTACTCGAGAAACAATACTTCCAGCAGGTGTTTTGTCGAAATAACGCATTCCAAGTTGATGGACTTTTTGAAAAACATCAATTCGTAATTGCTGGATGACTTTTAAAGCGAGCTCTTGAAATCGCATCATCTGAAAATAGCTTATGATGACATTTAATATCTGAATTCCCAAATAAGTTACACCAAGTATAACTAAAGGATTCGTAGGGAATTTTCTAGGTGTTAAATAATCATCCATAAAGACTTTTATTATATATGGACCCATGATATCCCCAACAACAGTAATAACTAATAGGAAAAGTGCAATACTTATTGATTTTTTATGTGGATTTAAATATCCCAACAAACGTTTTAAAACTTGCCATTGTTCTTTACTACTTAAAGCGGTGGTTCGATCATTATTCATGCATTTCCACCTCCTCTTTCAACCAACCTTTCTAATTGTTGTAATTGGTACATCTCATAATATCGACCCTTTAATGCCATTAATGTCTCATGAGTTCCTTTTTCCACAATCGTTCCCTCGTGTAATACGATTATGATTTGTGCATGTTGCAAAGCACTTAAACGATGAGAAGTAATAATTGTTGTCGCATCTTGCCTAGCACTTTTTAGCGCTTGCAAAATACTTTCTTCAGTTTTCGCATCCACAGCCGATAAGGAATCATCTAAAATAAGTAATTCTGGATTCATCAGTAAAGCTCTAGCGATTGAAACTCTTTGCTTTTGTCCTCCAGAAAGAGATACTCCACGTTCTCCGACCATTGTGCTATAGCCATCTGGGAAACGTATGATATCATCATGAATTTGCGCAATACGTGCTGCTTCAAATACCATTTCCTCTGTAGCTTTTGGATTAACAAATGCTATATTTTGATATAAAGTTGAAGAGAATAGAAAATGCTCTTGAGGTACATAACCTATTGCTTCACGTAATTTTTTTGCTTGGTATGCATTAAGCTCATGGTTTCCAAAGGTAATTTGACCTTGATATCCATCAAACTCTCTTAATAGAAGTTTTAAAATTGCAGTCTTCCCAGCTCCTGTTTTCCCAACAATACCTAATGTTTCACCACGTTTTAACGTGAAGTCAACTTGCTGCAATGCAGGTGATGAATCCCCTGGAAATAAAAATGATTCCACATGAAAATGTAAATCTCCCTTTGGTTGGATCGAGAAGGCATTTGGATGATCGATTATATCAATCTTTTCATTTAATAATGTTCGAATTCTATCATATGAAGCACTACCTCTTTCCATGATATTAAATAACATACCAAATGCGAGCATCGGCCAGACAAGTAAACCTAAGTAAGCAATAAAAGCAATTAGATCTCCAATGCTCATATCCCCCGCCACAACAAATTTGGCACCAAATACCATTGAGAGAAAATATGAAATACCAACAACAAGTGAAATGGTCGGATCAAATAAAGAATCAATTTTTGCAACACGAATGTTTTTATCTACTACTTCTTGAGATAGCCTTTTAAAATCCTCTACATCTTCTTTGTCTTGACCAAATGTTTTCATCACTTTGATGCCTGTAATACTCTCTTGTGTTTTATCATTTAATTCTGAAAACGCCGCTTGTGCATGATGAAAACGTTGATGTAGTAATTTTCCATAATAACTGGTTGATAACGCCATAAAAGGCATTGGAATTAAAGCAATTAATGTTAGTCTCCAATCAATTGTAAACACCATGGCTAATATAACAAAACCACCAGTTGTAAGTGAATCGACTAATGTTAACACTCCATTACCAGCTGTTTGTTGTACGGCCGATATATCATTTGTGGCATGTGCCATTAAATCACCAATTCGACGCTTTTGATAAAATGCTGGAGACATGGCAGTGAAGTGTCGAAACAATTGAGCTCGTAATCGCTTAGCTAGAGACATAGAAGAACCATAAATCATTTGACGCCAAGAATATCGTATTATGTACATTACAATTGCAGTAATCGTCAAAATTCCAAGCCAAATTAATAGCCTGTTTGAATTTAGTTGAGCATTGGCTATTTCATCAACAACAATCCCAATGATTTTCGGTGGGACTAATTGTAAGATGGCAACAAAAACAAGCATTGTAATACCAGCTATATATTGCCATTTCCTTTCTTTAAAAAACCATCCTAATTCAAAAAATACTTTCAATAGATTCACCTTCTTTTCTTCGTACGTATCAGTTTATCAAAAATTCAGAACTTATGGAAGAAACTGAAAAATTAATTTCGGATAATCAAATATTTCAATCGCATTTTTTCACTTTATCCAAAGCTTTTAAAATCCAAAAGGACTTCACTTCAATTGAGGGCACTGAAAAAGTAAAATGCATAAATAATAATAATAAAAAATACATTTTCTAACATCGTTCTAAGTAAACTTAAAAATACATTATCTAATTATCCAAAACTCATTCCTTTCGCAAAACAGTTTTCCAATTTAGACTTTTTTTCATCTGTATTTTCCTGTATTATATGTATAATAATGATAAGTTATCAGAAAATATAATTATAATAGGGAGTTAAATGATGCCTTTTTATATTGGACCTATCGTTGGTGTAGTTCACTTTTTGCTCACTTACTTTATATGGAAAAAAGGAAAGGTACTGATTTTAGCAGGATATGTGGAAGGTCAAGTAAAGGATACAAAGAAACTCTCAAAGAATGCTGGTATGTTAATACTTGGTGCAGGAATCATATCTGTGTTTTTCACGCTTGTTCCTGGTAATTTTTATTATTTTGTTTTTGGATTGTATTTTTTATGGCTCTTAGTCGGTATGGTTATTGTAAATATCAAAGTAAAATAATCAAAAACTCCCTTTTTCGAAAGGGAGTTTTTGTTATTATATATAATGTCCATCTTGAGTCTTTTTCTTAACAAGTACAATTAACTCAATATGTATTTCTATTTCCATCTCTCCAGCTTATCTAAATTTCTAACGAACATGCCTGCTAAAAATTTGGGTAAACCCATTTCAATACACTTTCCTTTTACAAACACCGTCATCTCTTCTACGGATATATTTTTTTGAGTAAATTCGCCTTCCTGATAACAATGCTTACAATACATTGAACTTCTTTCATGATTTCTTTCTGTACCTCGGTCTTCTGACTTCTTAATTGGCATAGAACAGCTTTGGCATTTTTTATATTCTTTCATCATCGTTCCTCCTCATTTTTATTCATTCAGCCCTAGTACTTTATAAATTTTTTTAATTCTTTTTAATTGAGGTGCTGAAAGTTCATTTTCTCTTCGTTTTAACACAGTTAAAAATGCATCTTTATTATCATTATTTACAGCAATAAGAGTACTCTCAGCGTGTTGGGGAACTTCTTTCGGTCTGCAAGTTTCTAAATGATGAAGCAGGAAAGGAAAAATTCGTTCATTGTTTTCATTGCTTGCAGTTGCTAACTTTGCTAAAGTTAATACCCCTTTATCAACAGTAATAACGGAGCCAGTTTTCATAGTTGAAAAAATTGTATCAAGATGCTCCATCATAATCGAAGATGAAACTGTTGAAATGGTAGATAATGCTGTCATTGCACCCCAAACTAAACGGTTATTTCTACTTTTTAATAAATTTATAAAGGTTAAAGCGTATTCACTTATAAGCTCTGGGTTAACTTCCCCAATTTCATAGGCTACTTTAATACAATCCTGTTGAATTCCTTTATCCTTATTAGATAAGTTTTGTATAACTTCTTTTATACCTTCAAGATTGTGATCGTTAACTAATTCCTGTGCTAGTTCAATATTTGGTTCTTCATCACGACGTTGTAACTTCGAGGCCAACTTAGGCACTATCGACATATTATCCCTCTTTTACGTTGATATCATTCTATTCACATACTATCATATTAATCAGACTAGATGATGTTTTTAGTTTTACAGTAATCATAGGGACAATGATTTACATAAAATGTTCGCCTACGCTAATTTGAATTTTGTTGATTATTTTGCCACTAAAATGCCCCAATTATTAGAGTTTGAGTCTAACAATTGGGGGCAGTTCACAACAAGTGAGGATTCTAAAATGTAAGGGGTGGTGGCCACTCCATATTAGCCCTTTTTAGCAGCCCCCTTTCATGAAAGAAGCTCCTACAATAATCAATAAGATAAACAAGACAACAACTAAAGTAAAACTGTTGCTACTTCCATTGTCATAACCACAATCACCACTCATATACGATTCCTCCCTTCCATCTAGGTATACTTTAACTTATGCTAAATAGTTGAGATGCTTTGTGCTCTTGATATTACATTTGCACAATTATTATTTTCATTAGAATAATTTCACCTTAAATAAGATGATTCTAGAAGTAAGCCTTCCATTGAATGGTGATATTCTACTTAACTGCTATCGTTAGTAAAAAAGCGACTGCTCTTATTTCGCAATCGCCTCGTTAGCTACCCATGAAGATCTTCTTCACCTCAAAACATGTAAGAAAACTACTTTTTACATACTTTTACATGTAAAAAAAAGATCAACAAAAAGAACGTTAATCCCTCTTGAATCAACACCCCTGTTCGCTTATTAAGAATTCGATGAAATACCCTTCCCACCTTTTGTTGTTAGGGTGCTGATTCTCTCCATTCCAGTAATGATTGGTTTTGCACGCTTTATTAATGTTTGTGTAGCTTCAAGAGTTAAAGATGCTTGATGGGCAGTTTCATTACTCCTCACTTCATAAACATATACAGTATTGGGGTCGTCTTCAGAAATATTTACGAGATATATCTCGTATTCATCCAGATTTTTCAATGATTCTGCTGTTCCAACATAATATCTATCTATCGCTATGCTTGGAATCATAAACAGATTTCCAAATTTCCCTGCTGAAGCTCCACTTATTAAATAATGGTGCACCTATTGAAGTTAGTCAAAGTCTGATGGGGCATGAGAAGAGCGAAAACACTCGGATTTATGCTCAACAAGCGGGAGACTTAGAAAAGAGTTTTATCAAAAGTAATATTAATTAATAAGGACAACGTCTATTTGACGCTGCCCTTTTTACTAATGCATCCCTTTAGTTTAAGTACAATTCTTCACAATGCTGCTAACCTGCCCTATTAAAATATAAAACAACAATTAGTTACTAATTATATTAATAATTTTCTGTTGAGCATCTTTGGCTTCAGGAATTGGCATAACAACAAACACATGATTCATTTTAGGATAAACAAAGGTATTGATTTCAATTCCTTGTTCTATCAGTTTCTCATCAAATTTTATTGCATCTGGATATAAACTTTCGTGTGTTCCAATAAAATGAGTAATTTTCCCAAGTCCTTTAAATTCACCATAAATTGGACTAATCAATGGGTCCTTTAAATTTTTATCAGCTGCCCATATCTTTGTAATTACTTCCATTCCTTCACTAGCTAACATCGGGTCCTTTTCTTCATATTCAGGTATAAGAGGATTTTCAAAACCCATATCAACACATGCAGATAATAAAATAATATCTTTCGGTTGAGGTAGATGGTTCATCTTCAAAAGATGGGCCAGGCCAAGTGTTATATTTCCGCCTGCCGAATCTCCCATGATGGTCAATTGATTGGAACTTTCAATGGTTCCAAGAATTTCTTTATATAGGTTGAGGATTTTTGAATAGGTATCTTTATAGTTAAAATGAGGTACTTTAGGATAAATGGGCGCAATAATTTTCGCATTTAAAGATTGTGCCATTTTATCCATGAACAACCAGTGTAAATCTAAAGGTTGATTCGTCCAAGCACCACCATGAATATAGAAAATAACTTTTTGTTTCAAAGACTTTTGGTCATTTAAAGTGAAAACCTGTATTCCTTCGAATGCCTCCTCCTTCACATCAATTGAAAATTCAACATCATCCCCAATAACATAGGGCTGAATATTTTCAGTTCCCCTTTGCTTAACGAACCGTTTGGTATTTTCTATACTAGAAAAACTCGTTTTATTACTATTGGAAATTAACCATTTTTCAAATTGAACACTTTCTTCAGAACGTTCTCCGTTAAAAATTTCTACACTCATTTTTTTCTCTCCTTTAAATATTTTTACTGTTCATCCTGTTTCATAACACGGTATGATTTATAAAAGCCGTGTCTCTTTATCAAAAGTCTGTAACAAGTTAGATAGAAGGTCTTGAATTGAACGGAGGCTTTAATTTTTCCTTTCAATTTTATTATTATATTTACAATGCCTTTTAAAGTATTACTTAGCATTTTCATGATTTCTCTAATTTCCTTTAACGAGTAACTTAATGATTAGGTATCTTTTATAAATTTTATTTTTACAAGGTAATCTTCTGTATATAATCTATACCGTTAGAACGCCGTTTCGGAGTATACTGCATTGCGTTACGATATTTACGGTATAAAGGTTGAACTATACTTCAAGGTCAAGATAAAAATTTTAATTTTTGATTTCTCCTTCTTCAACAAAACTGCCCCTTTAGTACAATAAGTCCAAAATTGTTAACCTTTCTTGTATCAACACCCCTATTGTAATTGTCACTTCCCTGTTTTATCTTCTAACTACACAATTAACCAACAAAGATATCCAACAATGGATTTTCTCTGTGTCATTTCTAACCAGCTCCATAACTTGAAGAAGAAATATGTCTATAACCTTTCATTCATTTTCATTAAACGAGATAGAGCTATGAATTTTATCAAAAAAAGATGCTATTAAGTTAGCATCTTCTTCATTGAATATTAATAAGGTACAGGATAAGCATCTAGAGGGCAGTTTAATCGTAACTTTTCACTTTTCCTTACTATTGTTAAGGTAACAGTGGAATTATCAGTTTTTTCATTCAATGTTCTTTCAAATGACTCATATCCAACAATTTCTGCTCCATCGATCTCCACTATAATATCTTCAGGTTTAATTCCAGCAGCTGCGGCTACCGTTCCTTCCTTCACCTGTAAAACTCTTGTACCTCTATCCTTCTCGTTTGTTGTGTGTACAATACCAATCCATGCTTTCCAAAAATCCGCACGATTATCAGTACTTGTTTCATATACACTCTTTAGATTTTCTAAGAATTGACTTGTACCAAACAACATATTTTCCTTCGTAGATTGATTCATTTCACCAATAAAGGAAGCCTGATATTCAATACTCACATGAATACCCTTTTCAACTTCTTCTATAGAAGTAATGGTAGTAAAATCCCCATCAAGGCTCTGAAGTACAAAGCGTTTCATTGTATCAATTTCTGTAAATATACCCTCAGATGTTGCCCCCCAGCCATGATTCATATAACCTCTTCCACCTATACGAAATTCTATTTCAGCATTTTTTGTATACCAACGGTTTAAATGCTCAGGCTTAGTCAATGCATCCCAAACTTGCTTCAAAGGCGCATTAACAACAATTTCTCTCTTAATGGAATCCTTAATCATCTTCATCTCGAAACTCTCCTTTTTCCACATAATTTTTTAGACTTACGAGCTGATCATCAAGTAGATCTTCGATGTATTGAAGCATTTCGTGGTAGGCAATTTGGAGAATATTGAGATTTAATGAATAGATACGATACTTCCCATTCAAGCTCTCCGAAATAATTCTTTCCTCCAATAAAATATTCAAATGCTTCTTAATTGCTGGTTGAGAGATATCAAATGCTTCGACTATCTCCTTTTGGGTTTTATTTCCTTGTTTAAGCATACTTAATATACGGCGCCGCGTTGAATCACCTAATGCTCGATAAACATCTGGCATTATCATTCCCTCACTTTTAACATATAACCAATAGGTTATATGTAATATAAACATAACCAGAAAAAATGTAAAGAATTTTCAGAAAAAATAATATCCATATTTAACTAACATGCGCCTTTAGTTGAAAAAGAAAAAATTTTCTTAGTAACCTATTTGTTCCTATGGCATACAAAAAGCCAACTGTATATAGTTGACTTTAGATAATATAAGACATTTATCTACTTATCCTCAGTAAGAAACCCTAATACTTTTTCGCCATTTTCTTCTAAATAAACATTGATAGACTTAAATTTAGATTTTTCTTTGGTTGTAAAATTCACCAATATTGTTTGAGTGTTTTTAATATCTATTGTATTGCTGTTTTTATTATTAAATACTTCTAATTTACTTCCCGATTTAAAACCCGTAACTTCCACCTGTTCCTCATCAATTATTTCTTTTTTTATGGAGTTCGATAGGGATTGATAAGCAACTTTTTGTAAATCATTTTCTTCTTCTGCAGTAAATGTGAATGTGCTACTTGTTACCTGTTTATTAGCAGAACATCCAATAACAGATAACAAAAGGATACCGATTAATATGTATATTAAATTCTTCAACAAAACTTCCTCCTTTGATATATTTATTTTTTCAATATAATCATGTAATCTTTTCTTATTCATGTAACAAATAATTCAATAATAAAACGTGAGTTTAAGGCATAAATTACGAAATAAAGGGAATTTGGGATCACTTCTAAATATATATCTTTAATAGATGAAATAAACTACTTGTTATTCAACAAAAATATGAGGTGAAACATTTGAATGGATTACTCATCTGGCGATTATTTATCTTGGCTGTTGTGGTCGTATTAAAGTTTTTCAGCGTCATTTCATTATCAATGTTTTTAGCCGCATTAAGCGGTATAGCGTTGGCACAAATGATTGAAATGTATACCAAGGAAAAAAATCAAAGGAAAATATTTGATAAACATTAACATTGAGTGACCCATAAATTAGGTACAATTCTATTTTTGTTTTATAAGCAACGATGTGGTTTTACATTGCCAACAAAAAAGAGCATTAATCCTTCTTAGATTAGCGCCCCCTTTAGTTTATATAAAATTATTCACATTTCAGTTTTTTATCTTTAAATTATCAATAAAATAAGTATCATAAGATTCCATAAAAGTGTATCCTAGCTTTTTCGCCAGTTCAACAGATTCAGAATTAGCTCCATCCCAACTAGGGTATTTTCCTCTTTCTAGACAATCTAGCATCAGTGCAGCGGCAACAATTGTTGCTAAACCTTTCCTTCTATGGTTAGGGTGACTTGCAACTTCAATCTCGATTCCATCATCATATATGCTAAATGATGTCGCCGCAGAAACAACTTGCCCTTTATATAAAATAGCATAACCTATTCCTCTATCAATAAAATCATCAATAGAATCAAACTGACTAATAAAGTCTTCTGAAAGTTCATGGAATGACGAGGCATTTGCTATATTTTTATCAACTCTTTTAATTTGGTATTCTTCAGGTAATGCAGACAGGTGTTCTTGTATGTGAACTCTATCTAAATCATCAGGGTTCTTATTAAATCTAAACCGCTGAAATTTCTCAATTGAACCTTCGTGAACAGTCTCTATCCGATTTTTCCATTCAACTGAATCAACAATTGCGAGAGTAAATTCAGGAAGATTATAAAGTAATTCTTCAGCTTCCTCTGTATTAGGATCCCCAGCATAAAAGACAAATATCCCTACAGTTATTTGAGCAACAGTTGGATTCTCAAGGTTGTCCACCCAAGCATTCCCCATATGTCCTTGGAGATATGAAAGAACAATAGTGCTATCAATATTTTCAAACATAGATACCAACTTTCCCCTTACATTGTTATCCGCTTTATAAATCATTCAATTCCTTCTTTCTAATAATTCAAAATTTTCCACACATACCATATTATCATATATTTTTTTAAAATATATAAACACTTTATAAAACTAAACTGCTTCGATAAATATCCATTAATATTAGGTTTTCTTGATGAACTAAACTACAGCGTTAATATTAAACATTTTTACTTATAGTAGAATGCTGAGAGTTATTTAATAAATATCATTCTCTCTATGTAATTTTGATCTCTTTCTTTAAATAATCAATACGTTTATAGATTCTACACTTACCTCTGATTAACCATCCCACTGGATACTTATTGAACTAACATGCCCCTTTAGCCCTCTACATAAGAGTTGAAGTAAATATCTTCACAATCTTATTGTGATATTAATATAAATATCCAAATAAAAAACCAGCTCCCCTCTGGAAACTGGTTTTTCTTTAGCACACTATGTATGCTGTCCATGGAATTGGCCCCCCTCTGTGGACGTCCTTCCAATCATTCAATTACTAATTTGTGATGAAATCTTAGTCTTGCAATTGGCAGACAAGTATTTTCATAAGTTAAAATTTTATATCTTTTATATTGTCTGTTTTGTAACTGATAATTTTTCTTTTGCTTTTTCAATTTGGATTTTCACTTGATCGAAGCCTGTTCCACCTAGGGAATGACGACGTTTAACAGCTGCCTCTGGTGCTAAAACATCGTACACATCCGCTTCGATTAGATTGCTTGCCTCTTGCAAGTCCTCAAGAGGTAGGTCTAATAAGTAAATACCACGTTGAATACAAAGGAATACTAATTTACCTGTTACAGCATGTGCTTCACGGAATGGCATGCCTTTTGTTGCTAAATAATCCGCAAGCTCAGTTGCATTTGAAAAATCTTGATGAACAGCTTTGTTCAATGTTTCTTTCGCAACAGTCATAGTTCGAATCATGCCTTCAAAGATTTTAAGCGCACCGACAATTGTATGAAGTGTATCAAACATACCTTCTTTGTCTTCCTGCATATCTTTGTTATAAGCAAGTGGGATACCTTTTAAGACTGTCAACAATCCCATTAGATTACCGTATACTCGGCCTGCTTTTCCACGAATTAGTTCAGCCATATCAGGATTTTTCTTCTGTGGCATAATACTAGAACCTGTTGAAAAGGCATCATCTAACTCGATGAATTTGAATTCTTCACTTGACCAAAGAATAATTTCTTCAGCAAATCTTGATAAATGCGCCATTAATAATGAACTATTACTTAAAAATTCTACGATAAAGTCGCGATCACTTACTGCATCCATACTGTTTTGATAAACAGATGAGAAGCCCATTAGTTTTGCACTCATTTCACGATCAATCGGGAATGTTGTTCCAGCTAGAGCCCCTGCCCCAAGTGGAGAGATGTCTATACGTTTAAGCGACTCGCTAAAACGTTCTTTATCTCTTTCTAACATCCAGAAGTATGTCATTAAATGATGCGCAAAGGAAATCGGTTGTGCACGTTGTAAATGCGTATATCCCGGTGCAATCGTATCGATGTTTGCCTCTGCTTGATCGACAATTGTTTCTTGGAATTTTGCAATTAGCTCAACGACTTCTTTTACACGCTTTTTCAAGAATAAATGCATATCCGTTGCAACTTGGTCGTTTCGGCTACGGCCTGTATGAAGTTTGCCTCCAACAGGACCGACCAAATCGATTAACATCTTCTCAAGATTCAAATGAATATCTTCGTTTGCTACTGAAAATGTAAGCTCGTTATTTTGAGCTTTCACTTTTAATTGTTCAAGACCATCTTTTATCGTGCTGACTTCATCTTGATCAAGGATGCCGGTTTCGCCAAGCATGGTTACATGTGCGATACTACCTTCTAAATCCTCTGTTACAAGCTGTTGGTCAAACCCGATGGATGCTCCAAATTCGTCTACCCATTGTTCTGCAGATTTTTGGAAGCGACCTCCCCAAAGTTTACCACTCATGCTTGCACCTTCTTTGCTCCTTTGTTGTTGACCATTGAATTAACTTTTGTAGGAAGACCGAATAATTCAATAAAACCTACAGCTGAAGCATGGTTGAATTCATCATCTTTTGTATAAGTAGCTAATTTTTCGTCATATAAAGAGTTTGGTGATTTACGTCCTTCCACAATTGCGTGACCTTTAAATAATTTCACACGAACTGTACCATTTACGTATTTTTGAGTTTCTTTTAAGAAAGCTTCAATTGCAACACGTAATGGAGAGAACCATAGACCATCATAAATAATTTCAGTTAATTTTTTCTCGATAACTGGTTTAAAGTGAGCTAATTCTTTTACAAGTGTAATATCTTCTAATTCTTTATGAGCTAGAAGTAAAGTGTGAGCACCTGGCACTTCGTATACTTCACGTGATTTAATACCGACAAGTCTGTTTTCAACATGGTCGATACGTCCAACACCATGTTTACCAGCTAATTCGTTCAATTTTAAGATTAAATCGGCTAGTTTATATTGCACACCATCAAGAGCAACTGGAACACCTTGTTCAAATTCGATTTCGATTACATCTGGTGTATTAGGTGCATCTTCAAGTGCAACTGTTAACTCATAAGCATCAGCTGGTGGAGCAGCCCAAGGATCTTCTAAAATACCACATTCGTTTGCACGACCCCATAAGTTTTGGTCGATTGAGAATGGACTATCTAAATTGATTGGAATCGGAATATTTTTTTCTTTTGCATATTCGATTTCTTCTTCACGGCTCCAAGCCCACTCACGAACAGGTGCTAGAACTTCTAAATCTGGATTTAAAGCTTTGATAGATACTTCGAAACGAACTTGGTCATTCCCTTTACCTGTACATCCATGTGCTACAGCAACTGCACCAGTTTTTTCTGCGATTTCTACTAATTTTTTTGAAATTAGAGGACGAGATAAAGCAGAAACTAAAGGATATTTTTGTTCATACCAAGTGTGACCTTGTAATGAGATTAAAGCATATTCTTCAGCGAATTCGTCTTTAGCATCAACGATATAAGATTCAACTGCACCAACTTCTAATGCTTTCTTTTGTACAAAGTCTAAATCTTTCCCTTCACCAACGTCTAAGCAGCAAGCTACTACGTCATACCCTTTGTCTTTTAACCATTGAATCGCTACGGAAGTATCTAAACCACCTGAATATGCTAACACTAATTTTTTTGCCATCTTACATTCCTCCATGTCTCTCGATGTATGTTTATGCGTTATTTATTAATATTTATGCATACATCGTAACATGGAATAAAAATGAATACAAGTGTATTTTCTTGCATTTTTCTAAAAAGTTATAAATAAAAATCAATTTAAAATATGCGATGTAAAAATAATGTAATTTTCGATAAAATCCAGTGAATTAAACAGAAAAAAAGCGACTCAAATTATTCTTTAGAGTCGCTATTTTAATAAACTTATATAATATAATATGTGTGTGGATTACCCAGTTTTACCCATTAAAAAATAGATGATCAACCGATAATCGCTACGGATTACTCGATTTCCTGCGGGCGAGCGCTGAGCCGCTTCCTTCGCTACGCTACGTGCAGGGTCTCAGCTGCCACGCTTTTCCCGCGGGAGTCGAGTAATCCTCCGCTACATTCAATAAACAAAGAGACACAAGCACCTTAATTGTAAGATTACAGAAGTATATTCTTCCTATTTTATCCTAGTCAACACTCTTGATAATATAATTCAATGAAATATGTTCTATTTATCATATGATCAAAAATGAAGATGCATACAAGTAGCCTTTTTGAAAATGGAATAATAGAGATTTAATACAGCAAATGTATACGCTATTCATTTTTTATTGAAGAAGTTCTTCCCTATTTTCTCTACTATACTAGGAGCGATTGCATATATTTTACTTGATATCCCCATATACCACGGTAAGTTTACTTCTCTTGTATTCTTACCAATTGTATTAATTGTAGCATTCGCGACTTTTTCAGGATCTAATAAAACACGTTTCATCGCTTTTCTGTATGAAGCTGTTTTGTCAGCATGATCAATAAAAGGCGTATCAATTGGCCCTGGATGAATACAAGTAACATTAATGTGAAATGGTGCAAGTTCCATTCGTAATGCATTTGTATAGCCTATCAACGCATGTTTCGTCGCAGCATATACAGCTGCCTTGGGCGTCGCAACCTTCCCAGCCTGTGATCCAATAAAAATGAGTTGACCATATTGCTGTGTTTTCATCTTAGACGCAATATGTTTTGTAAGAAGCATCGGTGCTTGAATATTCACTTGCAACATTTTCAATAAATCTTCATCCAACATTTCGGTTGCATATTCAAAAGTACCAATCCCAGCAGAAAAAATTGCAATATCAATCTGCGGTAACTGCTCAACTAAAACCTTCACTCCTGATTGAGTAGATAAATCACTCTCGAAAACCATCATGTTTCTTTTAGCTAATTCGCTTAAAGCTTTGTTATTTCTCCCAGTTGCAATAATACGATGTCCTTTTTCCGCCAATTTTATTGCAATTAGACGGCCGACACCTGAAGTTGCACCGGTTATTAAAATCGTTTTACTTTTTTGCATACCAGAATACACCGTTCTCATCTATTTCTTCTGTAATGAAGTCGTTATCTAATAAATAGTCTGTTTGACCAATTGTTTGAGATAAAGTTAAGCCAAGTTCTCTTTCCCAATGTGCAGGAAAAATTTCTACATTTAGTTCAAAAATAGTTTTTGGTCGTTCTTCTAACATATCGAGTACTCTCATTGCGCGAAGATGTTGTTTTTCTAGTCTTGCATTTACTAATTCATTAACATTTGTTATTTCATCACCATGTCCACTATAAAGAATATCAATTGGTAATGTTAATAGCTTTTTTAAGGACTCATTGTATTGTAATAAGGATTTTGCTCTTTTTGCCTTCGGATTTAATGGTGGTTCAATCAGAGGGTTGGATGAAATTTTACCAATTAATAAGTCACCGCCAATCATCGCCTTCTTCTCTTCATGCCAAAAAGCTAGATGACTTTGTGCATGTCCAAGTGTCTCAATTGCAACTAATCCTTTATGTCCAGGAATCTCTTGACCATCATGGATAATTCCTGTTAATGTTCGCTCACCAAGCATTTCTACGGATCGTGTCATTTTCTTTACCCAATATAAATACTTTTCCGGAACACCTTCTTCTTTCATACGATCCATATAAAAATCGTAGTGTGAATTAATAAATACTGGATCTCTTCGAAGCCATGCATCAACATATACATGCCCAAGTACTTCAGCATTTGGAAAAGCATCAATCCATCCTACATGGTCAGGATGATGGTGAGTTAAAATAACTTGTTCGATATCGCCCATTCGATATCCAGCATTTTTCACACCTTCCTTTAATGCTTCCAAAGCTTCAGGTGTTTTCGTACCTACGTCAATTATGGAGAGTGCATCATTTTTTAATATATATGAATTCACTGTTCCTTCCGGAAAAGGTACAGGTGTTACAATTTTTTGAATCATACTTAGGCCCCTTTAATGAATACTTATTCAATTTATTGTACAGTTTTTTTTGAAAAACGTCATCTTTTTTCATTGACAAAACTTCTTTCATTCCCTATACTCACATTTATATATGTTAAGCAAAGACGAAGAATAGTACAAAGGATACGGAGTTTATAGAGAGTGTGATCATCGGCTGCAAGTCACATAACAATGTTCTTTTAGAACCTACTTCCGAGCTACTGTGAAAACACAGTCGCATCTCTGCGATAAAGAGAAATTGAGTTGTGCTACAATTAGTAGCAAAACAAGGTGGTACCGCGGAATCAAGCATTTTCGTCCTTATATTAAGGATGAAGATGCTTTTTTATTTAAATACTTTATTAAATGATATTGTTGAATTATTAGCACATCTGAATGAGCGAATGGCGCAGGAAAAAGAGCCCGACTAGACCCTGCAAGTAATACTAGAAGGCCAAATTGTGTGATGCAGTTTTTTGTTGAAGTGGAATCAGCGAAGACTCCTGCGGGAAAGCGAGCCAGCGAGACCCCACAGCGCAGCGAGGAGGCTCGTCGGTTCGCCCGCGGAAAGCGAAGCTGATTCCACTTCATGTTACAACAGATTTGCTCTAAAAGTTAGGGATAAAATCTTTTTCAGTGTCCTCTGATACGAGGAGGCTCTTCAGATTAGCTCAGAAGTGTCCGCATTTAGAGACAGATGAATTTTCAACTTTATTGAAAAAAAGTCAATTAATAAATATAGGAGGCGACGAAAATGAAAACAATTGTATTTGCAGGTGCAGGCTCAATGGCAGAAGCATTAATTCATGGCTGGGTCAAAGAAGGTGTAGTTTTACCCGAAAACATATACGTTATGAATAAATCCGATCAACAAAAGCTGCAAAGAATGGCTAATACCTATGGCGTACAAATTGTTTGTGGAAGTCGCGAAATTGTGAAAAAAGCTGATTGCTTAATACTAGCAATGAAACCAAAAGACATTCAGAAAGCTATGGAAGATTTAGTTCCTTATCTTCAATTAAATACAGCCATTTTATCCGTAGTAGCAGGTGTTTCCATGGAAACAATTGAACAAACATTAGGAAAAAGACCCATGGCACGAGTTATGCCGAATACTTCAGCAACGATTGGTATGTCTGCAAGTGGTGTCGCATTTAACAGTTCAACTACCATTTCCCTTAAAGAAGAATTTATGCACATGTTAGAAGCCATTGGGTTAGTTATAGAAGTTCAAGAGGATGAATTGCACGCAGTTACTGCCCTATCAGGTAGTGGCCCAGCTTATCTTTACTATTTAGTAGAAGCTTTCGAGCAGGCAGGGATGAAATTTGGGTTAAGTCAAAATGTAGTACGCAAGTTAGCCGTCCAAACAATTGCTGGTGCTGCTGAGATGCTAAAACAATCAAGTGAAGAACCAACGGAATTACGACGAAAAGTAACAAGTCCTGGTGGTACAACCGAAGCAGGAATTAAAGCATTAGAAGAAAATCATTTTAAAGATACCATCTACGCATGTATTCAAAATGCAGAAGCTAAATCAAGAGAACTTGCTTCCATAAAAAAGAATAAAAAACTGTAGATCCTCTCGATTTTCGTCGAGTGAATCTACAGCCTGAAAGTAAACCATTATTGGTTTACTTTTTTTGTTTGTCAGAAACATTATTACGCTTAAATAATTTAGAGCTACTAGTGAAAAATGCTAACAATAAGAAGAAACCAGCGATTGAAAAATATAAACCAGAATAGTTGGCTTCAACACCTGTTTGAGGTAATGTATTTTGTACAAATTCTGCCTTATTAGAAGATGTAGTTTCTTTTTCAGTGTTCGTTGTTGAATTTGATACTGTTGTAATTGCAGATCCATTATCTTCAGCAGTTGTTGTCACTACACTATCTGTAGTTGTCGCATGTGCAACTGGTCCTTGTGATAAAACGATGTTCATTACAGAAACACTTAGAATGATCCCCAATATATATTTTTTCATCATTTTTACCCCTCAATTAATAAATTCAAATAGTTTATGTGAGTCAATTTCATAAATGCTTTTCTAGTTGAAAAATACGAATAGTTTCTAAATAACAATTAATAATTCGGATGATATTTCATTTTCAGTATTTACTTAGCATGTCGCTCCAGATGGCAGTTTCGTGCTAAGCGATCGTTGAGCCTCCTCGGAAGCAAAACATTGGTGCTCCTGCGGTTACTCATCGCAGAAAAACATTTGCTTTTGCATCGCTTCGCAAGCTTCATCGCAGGACTATGAATGGACCTATCTGAAATAACATCGCACGAAGGAAATGCGAACGCATTTTCGAGGACTCGCCATCTTCCGCTTGATAGACTTTGTTCTAATAGATATGGCATATAACAATGCCACATTTAATTTTCGTGTTTTTTTCAAAACTTTGAATTATGAAATTGATTCAAGTTGGGATTTATTTATGTCCCATCGGTACATTATATACCTATCTGGCTATTTTAACTATAAATCTTTACGACTCTTTAATAAAAATATAAAAAATAAGCCTTTATACTTAACAATTTAATGATATGAAAATGGTAATCCTAGTTTATTCATAGATATATTCAAAAAGCGAACAAAGCTGTATGATAGCTTTTGAATATGGCTTTAGACAGAAGCCCATTTCTATTTTTTCTTTAAATAAGAAAAACTACTAAAATCGCCTAAACAGTAAATTTGAATAAGTATGGATAATTCAGGATAAATAATATATATTCATTTTCTTGAGGGGCTATGTCATTATTTTAGAATAAAACGTGTATGACTAAATCCTTCTTTACTTTTTTTCACTTCTAATAGAGCTGGCATAGCGTCTTTCAGTTCAGCAACATGCGAGATAATTCCAATCATTCTACCAGTATTTTGTAATTCAATTAAAGTATCGATAGCCTTATTTAATGCCTCTTCATCTAGAGTACCAAAACCTTCATCGATGAACATCGTTTCGATTTGAATATTTCCTTGGAACGATTGAATCACGTCAGACATACCTAGTGCTAATGACAGTGAAGCATTGAATTTTTCCCCACCTGAAAGTGTCTTAACGTCTCGATTTTGACCAGTATAAGCATCATATACATCTAATCCTAACCCGCTTTGTTTCCCTCTTGCCTCTTGTCTATCACTTCTGATCAGGCGATATTGTCCATTCGAGATTGGGTTCAACCGTTCGTTGGCAGCTTGAATAATTTGTTCCAAATATTCAATTTGCAAATATCGCTCAAATGAAATTTTCAATTGATTTTGCCCGCGGAGTATATCATATAAATCGATTATCTTAGAACATTTTTCTTCTAGTTCCATGATTTGTTGACTAATTTTTTTAATATCATTAGATAATTGCATAGCATCGATTTGATGTTGTTTTGTTTGATGTAGTTGATCGCTAGCCTCAATTGACTTTTGTCTTAGTTCTTCTAAAAGACGCTCTAGCTGAAACTCATCTTTTAGCGTTTTTTCTGCGTAATCATCTGCTCCATCCTTTAGTTGTTCTATGATTGCATATTTTTGTTTAACGTAATTTGTATAATCTGTTTCAAGCTGTTCTAATTCTTCTGTTTTTAGACGTGCAGATTGATAAGCATTTCCATTTTCAAATCCAGCTGTAAATACCGCTTCTTTAAATCGATTTTGTGATTGTTGAAGCGTTTCTTCGGCTTCTACTCTACTTTGTTCGGCACTTTTAATTGAAGCTTCTAATGAAACTACTTGTCGATTAGTCGCTTCCACCTGTTGTTGTGCTTGTTCATAGCGTTGTTTTAATTGATCACGATTTAATATGATTGTTTGAATTTTCGTATGAAGTACCTGAATTGTTGGAATGTCCTCAGGTATTTCTTTTTGAACACTATTATATTTCGCTTGAGCATCATAATATTTTTCTAGATGTGCATTCTTTTCAATTTCAATTTGTTGTTGTTTTTGAGTTTGCATTTCTAATTGTTGATCTAATTGTTGTTTTTGAGTTTGTACATTTTCAAGTTCTCTTTTTCTTTGTTTTAATTGTTCAATTTCATTTTGAAGTTGTTTATATTGGATAAGAATTTTCTGACCGTCTTGAGGTTGCAATTCTAATTGAGTTAATTTTTCTACTAAATGACTTAATTGTTGAGTACTTGCTTGAACTCTACCATGTAATTCATAATATTGATTGGTTGCAAGCTCTGCTTGTGATTTTAATGTTGATAGTTGATCATCACTTATTGTTTCTCCTAGACTCGCTTGTACAGAATGGTGTTCAAGACTTCCACAAACAGGACATGGCTGCCCGTCAACTAGCTGCGCAGCTAAAATGCTTGCCTGGTTGCTAAGCCATTTCTGTTCTTCAGTACGATACTTGGTTGTTACTTGATCATAAATACTTTTTTTCTCAACCTCTAGTTTTTGAAGTTCTTTTACTGAAATCGCTTGTTGCTGCCAATTTTGCCATGCATTTGTTTTTTCCTTTAACATGGTTAGCTGTTCATTTTTTTTATCAAAATGATCTAATTGTTGAGTTAAATTTATTATTACTTCACTATTTTCTAATCTGATTAAGTTCAGTTGATCAAGTTTTATTTTTAGCTCATTGATCGTTTTCGTATCTTGATCCACAACCAATTGTTGCTGGTTTAATAATCGCGTTGCTTTTGTTAAATCGTTAAATTTCTCTTCTAAGCTTTTGAGTGAAGCTATTTCAACTGTTAATTCCTCAATTTTGGGTTGTTGCAATTTTTCATTTTCAAAAAAGACTATTGACTCCTCCCATTTAGTTTTTGCAGAGGTATATGACTGCTGTAAGGAGATTAAAGCCTGCTCTTTTTCCTTTTTTGAATGAAGATTCTCATAATAACGTTCCTCTAACGGAATAATATGGCTAGCTTTTTTAGCAGCATCTATTTTCATTTTAGTTTCTTCAAAATTAGATGATTGCTTTTCTAATGCAACTAGCTGTGCTTCTTTTTCTTGGTAAGCACGTAAACGTTTATTAAAATCCTTTGTTTCAACAACTAAGTGATGTTGAATCTCAACTTGTGATGATATTTCTTGATAAAATTTTTCTTTTAATTGTTGTTCTTCTGAGTAAAATCCGATTTCTTCATTTAATGCATCTACTAATTGATACATATTGATATGTTCAGCAGACAAAACCTTTTGTAAAGTAGATTCACGTTTCGGTAATGAGGTTCTAACACGATCAATATGTAAGTGCTCAATAGATTTCGCACTATTTAACGCTTTTTCTGATTCATCTTTTTTACTTTTTAAACGATCTGCTAAATGGCGATAAGATTCTGTTTTAAATATTTTGCGAAGAATGGCTTCTTTATTTTCTGTTTCTGAAGTCAATAATTTTCGAAATTCACCTTGTGGCAACATAACAATTTGTTTAAATTGTTCTTTTGACAGACCAATTATTTCTTCAATTTTACGATTGATTTCACCAACTTTTTGTGATTCAACAACCGGTCTTTCTCCTTCTGGTAAAACTTCTACAAGTTCAAATTTATCACCTGTAGCTGATTTGTTTCCTTTTTTTTGGTGAGGAAGCTGTCGTAAAATACGATAAGTTCTTCCTTTTATCGCGAATGTCAATTCTGCAGCTGTATGAATTTCATCACTAGCAAAATCACTACGAATTTCTTTAATATCAGCACGATCTTCTCCACTAGCAGTACCATACAGAGCAAAACAAATTCCATCAAAAATAGTTGTTTTCCCTGCACCAGTTAAACCTGAAATAACAAACAATCTATTTTCGCCTAATTCATTAAAATCAATAGTTTCAGTATCTTTATACGGCCCAAATGCTGTAAGTTTTAGCTCTATCGGTTTCATTAACTCTTCACCTCGACTTCACGGTTTGTTAACAATTCTTCTTGCAAAACTTCATGGAAAAGTTCGATTGTTTTATCATCTGCTTCTTTCCCTAAAATTTCTCGATAAAATGATTTGAACAGCGTAAGGTCGTCCATTTTTTGTCTTGATACGACTTCTTGTTGTACATTAGTAAAATCTTTTAACGTGATACGTTCAACATGCATAGCGTTCGGATAGACAGATCGGATTTTCTCCATAGGTGAGATAATCGGTGCCTCATCTAATAACTTTACAAATATATAATCCTCGCTTTTAGGGGATCTTAAGATTTCTTCCATTGTCATCTCTACTGATCTTAGGTCACGTCTAGGTTTTAGTTCTTTTTTTGTTATATTAATTGAACCGTCGCCAGTTATGTCTACAATAAGGTATCCTTTTTTATGCGTTTCTTCTGAAATAGAATACTTTAAGGGGGATCCTGAATATCTGACCTTTTCTGAATCTACAAAATGAGCTTGATGTAAATGTCCAAGTGCTGTGTAGTTAAATGGTGCGAATAGTTTTGAATCGATACATTCTGAACCACCGATTGATAAAGGGCGTTCAGCATCTGTTTTATTCTCTTCCTCAGCACCATTTTTCGTAACAAAAGCATGTCCCACTAGTACATGTCTAGCATTTGGATCTAGGGAAACAACAATATTTTCTAGAATTTTGGCCATAGCATCTTGTTGGGTTCTTACAGTGTCATCATCGAAAATATAACGGACATGTGATGGATCAGTATAAGGAATTAGATGAAAATGTACTTCGCCAAATTCATCTTGCAATACGACCGGCTTTAAATCCTTTGATAAGTTTCCTATGATATGAAGTCCTTTTGACCCCATAAATCGGGAACCAAAATGTATACGACCAGGACTATCATGATTCCCAGCAATTGCAACGACTGGTATTCCTCGTTTGATGGCAATGGCAGATAGAACATCATCCAATAACCGAACGGCTTCCGTAGGTGGAACAGAACGGTCATATAAATCGCCTGCTATTACGACAACATCGGGGTTTTCTTTATCAATATCATCTAAAAATTGCTTTAAAATGTATTCTTGATCTTCGGTCATTGATACACCTTGTACTAATTTACCTAAATGCCAATCAGCTGTGTGAAAAATTTTCATATTATCACTCCGTTCCAGTTACTATATATATTGTATTTTATCACAGAATTATTTTAGAGAACAAATGTTCCGAGATGGTATTTTACAAGAAAAAAGGACATTAAGACAAATTTTGTCTCATATGCCCTTAAATCCTTTAATACTGCAAAATAGTATAAATTAACACTACAGCTATTACAATAGGAACGATAAATACCATCATAAATCTCCAAGCTTTATAATAGCCTATCGGAATAGTGCTCCCTCTCAAAAACTCATCTGCCACTAACTTTTTATCAATTTTATGAATGATAAAAATAGCAATTAGTAAGTTTCCTAATGGTAAGAGAATATTACTTACAAGATAATCTGTTGCATCAAAAATACTTTTTTTGAATATTGTAAAGTCGCTTAATGTACTTGATGATAAAGCCGCGGGAATTGATGCAATAAAAACTACTACCCCAATCCCCCATGCTATTTTACGTCTTGCATTTGGCCATTTTTCAACAAGTGCTGCAACGATAATTTCGTATAAACTAAATGACGAAGTAAGTGTCGCAAATAAGAATAATAATAAAAAGATTGCGAAGAACACTTCTCCAAATGGCAGTTTACCAAATACAGCGGGAAGAACCATAAACAATAATGCTGGCCCTTGTTCTGGTTTAAAGCCAAATGCGAAAACTGCTGGGAAAATAGCAAGACCTGCTAACAAAGATACAAATATATTCATTATGACTACTGATCCAGCTGAGTATGGTAAACTCTCATCCTTTTTCAAATAAGAGCTATAAGTAACCATACACGAAAATCCAACTGCTAAAGCAAAAAATGATTGTCCTAAAGCATATAGCACAGAACTTGCAGTAATTTTCGAAAAATCAGGAGCTAAGAAAAATTTTACACCTTCCATAGCACCGTCAAGAGTTAACGAACGTACGACTAAAATAATAAAGAAAATAAATAACAATGGCATCATGACTTTATTTGCTTTTTCAATACCATTTTGAACACCTAAGCTTATCACTAGTACGTTAACAACAGTAAATAATAACAATCCTACTATAGTAACCCAAGGAGTCCCTGTGACCATTCCAAATAATTCACTTGGATTTAGACCCGTTTGGATAACATTCCCTACAACAGCTTTTCCTGTATAAATTAAGATCCAGCCACCTACAACACTATAAAACGACAAAAGTAAAAAGCATCCTACGACACCTAACTTACCGATCCATGTCCATTTTGAATTTGGCGCTAATATCTTATATGCACTAACTGCTTCTCGATTTGTGCCACGTCCAATGATAAATTCCGAGATTAACATGGGCAAACCGATTAATAGTGTAAAACAAACAAATAGTAAGAAGAAGGCACCTCCACCACTTTGCCCGGTTACATATGGCAATTTCCAGATGGCACCTAATCCAATCGCTGCTCCCGCGGACGACAAAATAAATCCCAGTTTTGTTGACCACTGATTGTTGTTCTTGTTCAAAAAAATACCTCCTATACTCTGCTCAGCTCGTCTCAACAATTTTACGATTGAAGAGTCTCCTGACGTTCACTATTTTATCACTAAAATCGACTTTTGAGCTTTATTATTAAATTTTCCGCACTAAAAAACCCGTTATATTCAAACATAACGGGTAGTTGTTTACTATCTATTGTTATATATTTTGAAAATTCTATGCATGAAGCTTACTCATTTTAGCTTCTTCTGACCATGGTAATTCATCTAAGAATTGAAGTGTATCTTCATATACTTTGTCACGTTCCTTACCTAACGTAATGATGTGACCTGAATTTTGGTACCATATAATTTCTTTATCATCTGTTTCAACTGTATCATAAATAAATGGTGCACTTTCTTGGTATAAAGAATCATCCAGTTTGCCTTGTAATACAAGCGTTGGCGCATGTATTTCTTCTATTTCATCTGAAGTATGTTGAATCATTTTTTGAACTTCATCGATTGCATTTTGTGGTAATTTCTTTAATTCTTCAAGCTCTTTTTCAATTTGTTCTTCATCTTTTCCTTCAAATTGTTTATACGCTTTTGCGTAGTTATATAAGCGTTCGAAAAGACCGTCTTTTGATTTACGTTTAATAGGGGCACACATTGAAACAACACCTATAACAGGGAACTCTGCACCTACTTTTAAAGTAAAGACACCACCTAAAGATATACCGACAACAGCAATTTCCTCATAACCTAATTCTTTTAAATGATGATAACCTCTTGTCACATCTTCCCACCAGTATTTCGCACCGTATTTCAAAATTTCTTCGGCACTAAGACCATGACCACGATACATTGGTGCATGACATGTATATCCTTGTTTATTTAAATACTGTCCTAATTTTTTTACATCCTTTGTACTTCCAGTAAATCCATGCAACAATAATACAGCTCGACGATCTCCCTCTAATGTAAATGGTTGAGGTGCCAATAACTTCATCTTTTTGAACTCCTTTTTAATTTGAGTGCCTTAATTATTTTTCTATTAAATGTAAATAATATAACTGTCAACTAAAAACATAGACAATCTTACATTTTTACCTTTTGGGGCGCTCAATTTTGTTCACATTTAATATTACATAGAGAATAACACCTTTCTTTTATAATGTACACAATATTATCTTATAAAAAATCATGCATTTTAGTTATGATTTTAATGCCTTAAACGCTGATTTAATAGGATTTCAGAAAATTTACAAAATAAATCATTACTTTTTACAAATGTCCAATATTTTGGTTGAATTTCACTTAATTTTTTTGACTTTTTACAAATATTTCATTATTTTTTCTTCGAATTACAAAATTTTCAGTTTATTTTCACGCGTTTATCATTATTTTAATTTTTAAATAAATTCTTTCTAGACTACAACAGTTATATCTGTTATATAATAGAGATAATATGAAAATTAGGGGGATAATGATGAGAGTTTCTACAACTAGACTAGAAAAAGAAGATGCCAAAATCATTTATCAAGAAACGGCAGGTTTAGCCATTATCACGATCAGTCGTCCACAAGCGAAAAATGCGCTTACCGCACATATGTGGGATGAACTTCGAATAATCGCCTTACAAGCATTGGATAATCCCAAAAATAAAGTATTGCTTATAAGAGGATATGGACAACAATTTACAGCTGGTTCTGATATTAAAGAATTCAATTCCATTTCTTTAGAGAAATCTGAGGAGGCGTTTATTCATATGGAAAAAACGATTTCTACTATTGAACATCTACCAATTCCAACAATTGCTGTTATTAATGGTCCTGCAATGGGTGCCGGATTGGAACTAGCTCTTGCCTGTGACATTCGAGTTGGATCAGATAAAGCAAAGCTTGGAATTCCTGTAGGAAAGTTAGGAATCACTTTAAATAATAAATTTGCAGCACGACTTGTTAATTTAGTTGGCCCAAGCATGACGAAGGATTTAGTTTATACAGGCCGTTTACTCAAAACAGATGAAGCTTATCGTGTTGGCATGTTGAATTATATAACACAAGAAAAGGATTTGGATCGTTATGCAATTCGTCTAGGTAAACTTGTCGCATCAATGTCGCCAGCTTCAGTACTAGCAGTTAAAAAATCAGTCCAAGAATGTGTTGATTCTGCACCTGTACTTTGGAAAACTTCTACACCTTTTGTGGATCCTCACGATTTTCCCGAAGGAGTACGAGCATTTGTAGAAAAGAGAACTCCACAATTTAAACGTTTACCATAAGAATAAAGGAACTAGCTATTCATTTACTTGTGAATAGCTAGTTCCTTATTTTTTCCATTCTGAATAGAAATTATATTTACATCGATACTATGTAATTCCAATTCAAATTCCTTTTCAAAAGCATGCATGATGTTTCGCTGCACTTTATCAATCGGTATCTGTTCATTCAAATTAATTGGTCCGCTTAATACAATGCTAATCATTGTTTTAGGTAATGGTAACAATTCAAATTGTACTTTTGTTACTCTTTCTATTAAGTCTTCTTCTTCACAAGCATGCTTGATAACCTGAACAAATTGTTGTTTTTCAACATGTCCTATTACTTGATGAAAGTCCGGTTGTACTATTGTTGTTTCTCCAATTTTTTCTTTTTTAGGTGAGAAAATCTCCACGCCCTTTTGTATGAATCGTTTAAAGAAATTTTGCTCAACCTGCACAACAGGAATTGGCATTATATGCTTCCCTTCCGTTTTCCGTATAAATTTAGCTAATTTCATTTCAGAAGATGTTCTTAAATTTTCTATATGATATAAATATTGAATATCTCCAAATGCTAAGCGTTCTGCTATATTTTTAGTCATACGGTCAGATGTACCGATGATTAATAGTTTTTCTATTCCTTGCTCATTTATAGCATTTTGTACTTCATGTAAATGATCTTCGTCTGTGAAGATCGCTCTTTTTACTGCTTTAAAAGCGCTTTTTTCAAACTTTGCAGATGTGCCAGCAATTTTCTTCCCTTTGACAATAAAAAGACCGTCATCAATAATTCCATCGATTCCGTGATCATGTGCAAATGAAAGAGCTGCTGTGCTTTTTCCAGTGCCACTAGGTCCACTTAATGAATATATTTCCAAGGTAAATCACCTACTTACTTATTTTTGAATCCAATTAGATAAAATGCTTTTTTAGATAAAAAATACGAATATTTTCTAAATAAACAGCTCAATAATTCGGTTGATATTTCATTCCCCGTATTTACATAGTATGCCGCTCCAGATGGCGCTTTCCGCGGGCGAGCGTTGAGCCTCCTCGGAAGCCCGTACCGTGCTTCACTGCGGGGTCTCACCTGTCTCGCTTTCCCGCAGGAGTCGCCATCTTCCGCTCCATAGATAATGTTTAATTGATATGGCATATACAATGCACATTTAATGTTCGTGTTTTTTATTAAATCTTTGAATTATGAAATTGATTTAATTAATAGCTATATACTAGTCGGTTCTTTATTTTGTTGCAAATTTATTTCTAGTTTAATATGAATCAATTTCATAAATCTATTATCGGTTATTAAATACGAACATTTCAAAATATTAACTTTACCATATTCAGATTTAGATATTCCGCTACAGACGGCGTTTTCCATAGGCTGTATTTTATTAAATCTTTGAACTATGAAATTAATTCAAATGAATACTTCCCAAAAATATTTTAATATAAAAGTAAGCCTTGAAGCACTATATAGCTTCAAGGCTTACTTTTTTGTGTTATTACACTTTAAACTGTTGTGTTAATTCTTGTAGCTCAACGGATTGTTTACTTAATTCTTGGACGACACTATTTATTTCTTGTAAAGTTGCATTTTGTTCTTCTACGGAACCAGAGATATTATTAGTAGCTTGAGCTGATAATTGTGAATGATTTGCGATTTCTTCTACTGATGCTGTTACTTCTTCTGTTGCTGCAGAAAGTTGTTCAGAAGTAGCTGTAACATCCTCTAATCTACTTGTCATATCTTCAACAGAATTTACAATGTGACCAAATGAATCGGATGCATTTGTTATGACATATACACCTTCTTCTACATTCTTCAAACTATTAGTAACTGATTTTGCTACGACTTCTGTATCTGTTTGAATTGTATTTGTTAACTTAACAATTTGTTCTGCAGAGTTCTTAGATTGTTCAGCTAATTTACGAACTTCATCTGCAACCACTGCAAAACCTTTACCATGTTCACCTGCTCTTGCTGCTTCAATTGCTGCATTTAACGCCAATAAATTTGTTTGTTCTGAAATATCTGTTATTTCTTTCGTCATAACTTGTATTTCTGTTGCTTGTTTTTTTAGACGAATGATTAGCTCATTTGTTTGATTGGTGGATTCTGAAATTAATTGAACTTGTCCTTTTGCAACTTGTAGAATTTTACCACCATTATCTGCAAGTTCAGTAGCTTGTTTTGCTTGTTTAAATAGTGAATGAGAAGCTTCTGCTATTCGTTGTACCCCAGTCGATGTTTCGTGCATAGCTGTAACTGCATCTTTTGCAATTTCTGCTGAATCATTTGCGCCTTGGGATGTCTCTTCAACACTATTTGATACTTCATCAGCAGCATTTGAAATTTCTTCAGTAGATGCTGAAAGTTCTTCAATTGATGCAGATAATTGACGAGACCCTTCTCCAATATGAATAATAATCGTTTGTAAATTCTTTTTCATCTCATTAAAGGATGAAGCTAATGCCCCTAACTCATCTTTTGATTTTATTATTATATCGTCTTGAAGTAAATTTCCAGAAGCAATTTGTTTCGCTCCATCTACGACTTTCAGTAATGGTTGAACAACTAATCGTTTAACTCGATTGATAAATAACAGTGCTATAATCATTCCAACAATCGCAATGATAATTGCCACAACCTTTGCTACTTGAGCTATATGATCTACATTTTCATGTGCAGCATTTAACTCATCTTGCTGATATTTTTCGGCAGATGTAATTATACTCATCATGTCATGATTAGCTGATTCTGCACTCGTCAATTGTGATACCGCATCATCGTTATTTCCTTCTTCTTTAAGCTGGACGATATTAGTAATTACTTTACTATAGTTTGTCATTAAATCACTCATTATTGCTGAATAATCCTTCATTTTCTTTGAGTCTGCATTTTTTTGAAGTTCTTCAACCGATTTAGATAACTTTTCTTGATAAACAAGTAATTTTTGTTTGTTTGAGGCATTATCATCAATGATGAACCCTCTCAAATACAAACCTTCAGTTGCTAGATCAGATTTCACGTTATTGACCAAATCAATATTTTTTATGTTTGTATTGATTACGTGATTAAAAGAATCAACAACACTATTCATACGATTGTTATTATACCCCATTAAAATTAAGATAAAGACAAACAATATTATAAATCCTAGACTTATTTTTCTTTGTACAGACATAATCATATACATCCCCCATTATAGTTAATTTATCACTATTTATGCAAATGTACTATTATAATAGCATTAATATTCAGAAAATGACATTAGTATGATTTTACTAATTAATCGGTATTTCCCCGTAACAAAAAAATTATATAATACAAAAATCCTAGTATAATAATTTTATACTAGGATTTCCATGTTATACTTTAAACTTTTGAACTAATTCGTTTTGTTCCACTGCTTCATTTGTTAATTCATTTGCAACTGAAGAAATTTCTTCAATTGTTGCTGTAACTTGGTGTAAATTAGATGATATTAATTCAATTTGTTCAGTAGAGTTGCTGGTAGATGTTGCTATTTCAGTTACTGATGCCGCTACTTGCTCTGCAGCAGCAGATATTTCTTCGGTAATTGCAGACACATCTTCAATTTCGGCTTTCATACTGTCAACTGCTTGTACAATATTTTCAAATGATTCACCAGCATCTTGGATGAGATGTACGCCATCTTCAACAGTATCTAAATTAACTAGAATTGCTTTTTCTACATTTTTTGTATCCTGCTGAATTTCAACCGTTAATGATTCTATTTGACTTGCCGATTGTTTTGATTGCTCCGCTAATTTCCGTACTTCGTCGGCAACTACTGCAAAACCTTTTCCGTGCTCTCCGGCTCTTGCAGCTTCAATTGCAGCATTTAAAGCCAGTAAATTCGTTTGTTCAGTTATATCTGTAATGACCTTTAATATATTCCCGATTTCTTCAGATTGTTTACTCAATGATTGTATTAAATCTGTAGTATTTTTTGTCGAAGAATGAATAAGCATCATTTGTTGCTTTGCATTTGAAATCTTCCCTTGACCAATATTGGCAATATCTGATGTATCACTTGCAGAACTATGTAAACTTTGAGCAGACTCAGCTATTTTTTGAACACCTGCAGCAGTTTCATCCATAGCAATTGCACTTTCTTTTGCTGCATATGTAGTAGATTCTGCGGTTTGAACTGTACTTTCAAGATTTTGTGACACTTCGATTGATGATGCAGATACTTCTTGAGTTGATGCGGACAACTCTTCTGATGATGCACTCAAGCGTTCTGAACTAATTGCTAATGAAGAAATCAATCCTTTTAACGATTCTTTCATTGCATTAAATGATTTTGCAAGTTCCCCTACTTCATCCTTTGAATGGATTTGAATTGCAGGCTCAGTTAAGTCTCCTCCAGCAATAACATTAACAGATTGATTTAGTTTCGCTAAAGGTTTTGCAATAATCCGGTTCATATAAAGTAAAATAAATACGCCTATCATAATCGCGATAATGATGATGATGACCGCAAGAGTGAACGCTGTATTAGCCATAGTTTCTGATTTGTTTTCAGCTTGTTTAAATAAGGTTTTTATATAGTCTGATAGTTCTCGTGTATTATCTGTTGCTTTTTTTAATTCAGCAGCACCTTCTGTATTTGTTAGCTGAAATGCTTCTTTACTTTTCCCATTTTGATTTAATTCAATAATTTGATCTGCAATATGATCATAATTATCAATCTCAGTAGAAACTTGTGCTATCAAATCTTTTGTTTTTTGTCTTTTTAATTGCTTACTTAAATGATCGATTTCGTCATTTAATTCTTTTCTAGTATTCATTAATGTATCTAAAGAATCTTTATTTCCTAAAAGATAAGATCTAATTAATACACCTTTTTGTAAAGATAAATTTTCAATTTTTGCTGCAGAATTGATTTGAGGTAATCCACTATTTATTGTTGAGTAGTATTGATGATCAATCTTTGTTAGTTGACTGAAAATAACTATGCATGCAATTATGGTAATTAAAATCGATGCACTAAATCCTGCAATCAGCTTATTTCTTATAGACATATTTTCACCCCATAATAATATTTCCTAGTACTTTTTCATCGTATATTATTATTGGTAAAAAAGATATACATTTTATTAATTAGCTATAGATTCGTAAAAAAATACTAAAATTTAAACAATTTCGATTATTTTGTTATTATTATGAGAAAAAACCTTTCTCATACTTATCATAAATATATGCTTTAATAAATTGAATACAATTAGATGATAAAATACTTTTCTCCTCTTTTATCAAATCTCCATAGGGAACTCCGTCTACCATTCGAATCATTCCATCAAAAGGTTGATCATTTAAACCATCATATCCTTGAACTTTAATAAAACATGTAATTGATCCGTGAAAAGAATAGTCTAAAATTACTACTTTATGTTTCATTTGTTTTTATTGTCCTTTGCTTCATTTGTTATTCGTTTTCGATACGATTTTAGTTGCCAAACAGTTATTAAAATGACTATCCAGAAAAATGGCTCTTTCATACTGAATCCAACAGCTGATTGCCCGCCTAAATATGGTAAGAGAATAATTAATAAAACTAAGTACACCATAACTGCAACTTCTACATAAAAATGTATCATTTTATCTTTGGAGGCTGGTGCATATACGCTAAAAATTAATAAAGCAAACCCCAAAACAACCCAAGTCCACTTGGGAAGTGATTGCCATATGGTCCACTCTTGATAAAAGTCATAACACATTAATAATGTTGCACCTAAAAGCCCACTCAATAACTTCAAAACATTCACTTCAAACACTCCTTCAAAACAAGTGTAGCATAGGTAAAATGATTGAACATCATCAATAGCTAGGATAACGACAAAACCCACAGAAAATATAATTTTCTGTGGGTTAAACCTAATCAGTTTTTTTGCATCGTATCAGTATCAATTTCAAAATTCGAAGGTTATTACTCTATATCTTATAGCTAGAAAAGCATTGATGAATTTGATTCATCTATTATAATATATTATCCCGCGTGTTGATTATCCAGTTTTATCCATTAAAAAACGGATGATCAACTGATACTCGCTACGGATTGCTCGCTTTCCTGCGGGCGTGCGCTGAGCCGCTTCCTTCGCTACGCTACGTGCAGGGTCTCAGCTGCCACGCTTTTCCCGCGGGAGTCGAGCAATCCTCCGCTACAATCAATAAACAATGTAACACAAGCATCTTGAAAGTAAGTATACAAAAGAATATTCTTCCTATTTTATCCTAATCAACACGCTTGAATATCTATATCTTTTTAAAAGTAATGATTGACCTAAGTAGGGAGCAATTATACCCCTCTTTTATTCCCCCAAATATACGTATGCAATTGCGGAAGAACTTTTACATTTGTCAGCTCCTGATCGGAAATGACTTTTTCAATCAACCATTCATACTTTTGTAAAAGTTTTTTTATAAGCTTCGAATCATCAGTCGTGGTTATATCATCATTTCCAACTTGAAAATAGAATGGTACATCTGGATAACGATGATGTACCCTTTTCCCGTACTCAAAATCTTCATCATTAAAGATAACAATCTTTAGCGACACATGTTGACTGTTCTTACTGTCTTTAAGATTCGCTAATATGTCATCGAGAATTGCGAAATTTGTTTTCATACCAGAGCTAGGTGGTTTAGGTGAAATGGTTAGTTCATCTATCTCATAAAACCATTCTTGCCATCTGCTTCCCTGTGTTTCGACACCAATTTGTATCTGGTTTTCTTTTAATAGAGATACTAAACGATCTAGGTTTTTCAATAATGCTGGGTTACCTCCCGAAATAGTCACAAAAGAAAAACCATTTCCACCAATTCGTTTCAGCTCATTCCATATTTCTTCAGCTGTCATTTGTACAATTTGATCTTTCCCACTACCATCCCATGTAAAAGCAGAATCGCACCAGGAACAGGAATAATCACAACCTGCCGTACGAACAAACATTGTCTTTTGACCAATAACCATTCCTTCACCTTGAATAGTGGGACCGAAGATTTCTAAAACAGGAATTTTACTCAAAATCCATCCACTCCCGTCTTGCTTCAGCAAAACTTGTCGGAGTTTCGTAAAGGCGGACAAATTCTACACGAGCTCCTTTATAGGATTGCTCCTCTAGCAAAGCTTCTGCCATTTTTTCATATATCCAAACAACCATGTTTTCAGCTGTTGTATTCATTAAAGGAAGCGTTTCATTCAAATATCGATGATCCAAATAGATTTCAATTTTTTCTTTCCAAATATTTTTTATATCACCAAAATCGATCATCAAACCACGTTCATCTGTATAGCCACTTAAGCCAAATATTACTCGATACGTGTGACCATGCAGATTTTTACACTTTCCCTCATAACAATGTAGATGATGAGCTGCATCAAAAGTAAATTCCTTACTTACCAGAACTCGTTTAGCATGGTATTTTAATTGATCTCGTTTTATATCTTCATCAATCTTTTGAAGATGATCGACAATTTTAAATCCATACATTTCTTATGACTCCTTTCGAACACTTAAGTATTCCGAAAGACCTTTCAGCCTTAACTTGCAAGCAGGACATTCTCCACAGCCATCTGCGATGATGCCATTATAACAAGTTAAAGTTTTTTCACGAACAAAGTCAAATGCCCCTAATTGATCTGCTAGAGCCCAAGTTTCTGCTTTGTTTAACCACATTAGTGGTGTATCAATAACAAAGGAATCATCCATTGCTAGGTTTAAAGTGACATTTAAAGATTTTATAAACATATCCCGACAATCAGGATAACCGCTGAAATCTGTTTCACAGACACCTGTGACAATATGTTTAGCACCAATTTGTCTTGCAAGTACTCCTGCAAATGAAAGAAACAGTAAATTACGTCCCGGCACAAAAGTCGAAGGTAGTTCTCCATCTTCTCCTTCTTTCACTTCTATATCACTACGAGTCAATGCATTTGGAGCCAATTGATTAAGAAGTGACATATCCAGAATATGATGCTTTACGCCAAGTTCTTTGGCAATATTTTGCGCACATTCAATTTCTAGACTGTGTCGTTGGTCATAATCAAACGTCACTGCCTCAACTTCTTCAAATTTTTCGAGTGCCCAGAACAAACATGTTGTACTATCCTGACCACCACTAAACACGATAACAGCTTTTTCTTTTTTCATTTCTGCAATTACTCCTTTATTGCAAAAAAACAGTACTCTAAGAAAGAGTACTGTTTCTTCTTAGTTTTTTAAAGAGGGTAGCTAGAACCTCTTCCGCTTTAAAGCAGAATATTTAATTCCATACTAATAGTATATTTATGTTATCAGTAAATCAAGGATTTTCTTATTGTTATCAAAATGAATCTATTCCAAAAAATACTTTTCTATACGAAAAACGCGAATGTAATCTAAATATACACCCAAATGATTCGGACTATACTGCAACAATACTATTTGCTTAATACGCTGCTTCAGATGGCGCTTTCCGCGGAAGAGCGGTGAGCCCTCCTCGTCCGAAAACCCTTTGCTCCTGCGGTTACTCGTCGCAGTTAAAAGATTGCTCCTGCGGTTACTCGTCGCAGTTAAAAGATTGTTCCTGCATCGCTACGCTAACTTCGTCGCAGGACTTTGAATAGATCTCACTGAATTAACATAGCACGAAGGAAATGCGAATGCATTTTCGAGGACTCGCCATCTTGCTTCTTAGACAGGTATAGCACATACAATTTCCTCATTTAATGTTCGTGTTTTTCATCAAAACTTTGAATTATGAAATTGACTCAAATTAGTTAATCTCCCGTTTTAAAGCTTATAAACTTTTGCTCCATCATCTCATTCATGGCATATTTTACGCCTTCTCTACCAACACCACTGTCTTTCCATCCACCATAAGGCATATTGTCATTTCGATATGTCGGAATATCATTTACAATCACTCCACCTGTTTCAAGACGTTCAGCTACATAGAATGCCCGTTCAATACTTGGAGTCATCACACCTGAATTTAAGCCATAACGTGAATCATTTGCATCCTTGATGGCTTCATCCAATGTACCAAATGGAAAAATGCATACAATGGGACCAAAAACTTCAAAGCGAAATACTTTAGAATCTCGATTTACATTTGTTAAAACAGTTGGGTATAATACATTCCCTTCTACATTTCCGCCGCACTCAATTTTTGCTCCCTCTTGTACGGCTTCATCTAACCAGGTTTTTAATCGATCTAAAGATTTTTTTGAGATAACTGCCGTGATATTTGTCTTTTCATCCAATGGTGGACCAACTACAAGTTGTTTTGTTCGACTTACAAACCGTTCTAAAAATTGTTTATACAACGATTGATGTATATAGATTCTCTGAATCGAGATACAAACTTGACCATTGTTTGAAAAAGACCCCAAAACACTTCGATCTATGACTTTGTCAATATCCACACCTTCATCAATAATAAAAGGAGAATTAGATCCTAATTCAAGTGTTAATTTGCGGAAACCTGCTTGTTGTTGAATTATATGACCAACCTCAACGCTACCTGTAAACGTTACTTTTTTGACATGTGGATGAGACGTTAACACCTCACTTAATACATCGCCTTTTCCTGGAATAATGTTCAACACTCCATCTGGAAGTCCAGCTTCTTTAAAAATTTCAGCCAAAGCTAATGCACTAAGCGGTGTTTGTTCAGCAGGTTTTAGAACAATTGAATTTCCAGCTGCAATCGCTGGTCCTACTTTGTGAGCCACAAGATTGAAAGGAAAATTAAAAGGTGTAATAGCCGTCACTACCCCAATTGGCGTTCTAATTGTAAATCCAAAACGCTTCTCGCCACCTTCTGCTGCATCCATTGGAATTTGTTCACCATAATTATTTTTTGCTGCTTCTGCTGCAAAGCGATATGTTTGTACTGTTCGATTGATTTCCTCACGAGCATTACGTATTGTTTTAGCAGATTCCAAAGAAATAATCTTAGCATATTCTTCGCTGCGTTCTTCCATTATGGTCGCCGCCCTCGCTAATATCTTTGCTCGAGCATGTGCTGGAAATGTTCTAAAGTTTTGAAAAGCAACATGTGCCTCTACTACTGCTTCGACAGCGTCTGCAGGTTCAGCCTGTCCAATTTGTGTTAATTCCTCATTTGTATGGGGATTAAATAATGGTTCGTATGTTTTTGCCTCTCGCCATTTTCCACCGATCCATAATTGCCATTTTTGTTTCATTTCTAAATGCACCTCCAATTAATAAGCGTAAATATTAGTATGATAGGTTAATCTTTACATTACCTTACAAATTACAAATATAGTCACCAAGCATTTTAGACAGTTTTATATTCTCTGAATAATCAACATCCACATCAATTAATACAATTTCTGAACTTTTTATTGCTTTTTTTAGAGCAGGGAGTAAATCCTCTGAATGCGTAACTTTTATTCCCTTTGCACCAAAGCTTTTAGCAAACTCGATAAAATCTGGATCTTCAAATTCTATTGCATTCGATCGATTAAATTTATTGAGCTGTTTCCACTCGATTAAACCAAATTTTGAATCGTGAAAGATAACAATTACTATGGCAAGGCCTAGTCGTTTGGCAGTGGCTAACTCCACACCATTCATGAGAAAGCCACCATCACCGGTAATCGCAATGACCGGCTTTTCGGGATGGGCTAGCTTGGCTGCAATTGCTCCTGGTACGGCAATCCCCATTGAAGCAAAGCCGTTTGAAATGATTGTGTGATTCGGTTTTTCAGGTTGATACATACGGGCAACCCATAGTTTATGGGCACCGACATCCGAAATAATAATTGCTTCTCCTTTTTCTGCCTTTTTTATATCCGCGATTATACGCTGTGGAATTATTGGGCTTCCTTCTATCTCATCATAAGCATGCAGTTTTTCATCTAGTTGTTCTTTTAAACGTTTTATCTCTGACCAAAGCTTTTTTTCATTCACTAGGGGGCTTAATGCTTCCAATGTTTTTTTAACGTCACCGACTAATTCAGCTTCAAGTGGGTAATAAGCATCGACTTCGGCAGGCATGGTATCGATATGAACAATAGGATTCATAACTTCATCATTCCAATATTTTGGTAAATACTCGACAATATCATATCCGACAGTAATAATGACATCTGCAGAATCAAAGCCGCAAAGTACATAGTCTTTCGATTGCATCCCAACTGTAAATAAAGTTAGCGGATGGTCAGAAGGTAAAACTCCTTTTGCCATAAATGTATTAACAACTGGTATTTGCATCGCTTCGGCAAATTTCCGTAGTTCTTCTGTAGCTCCATCTCGTATTACTCCATTTCCAGCCAAAATTAGAGGTCTTTTTGCTTGATTGATCAGTTTTGCAGCTTTACTAATTTGTTCTTCAGCTGGACAAGAAATTGGCATTGGGGTAACTGGTAGTGGTTCCCCCTCTGTATCCATCATCGCTATATTTTCTGGAAGTTCAATATGAACAGCACCAGGTTTATCAAGAAGAGCAGTTTTAAATGCTTTACGAATAATTTCTGGAATTGTTTCTGGCACTCGAATTTGTTGACTCCATTTTGTTACTTCTTCAAACATACCAATAATATCTATATATTGATGTGAATTCTTATGAATACGTTCTAGACCTGCTTGTCCTGTAATTGCAACAACAGGTGAATAATCAAGATATGCATCTCCAATTCCAGTCAAAAGATTAGTCGCACCAGGTCCAAGTGTAGCTAAGCAAACACCCGGTTTACCTGTCAAACGACCATATACATCTGCCATGAAAGCAGCTGCTTGTTCGTGATGGACTATGATAAATTCGATTTTAGATCCAATGAGCGAATCAACAAGATCTGTATTTTCTTCACCAGGAATTCCAAAAATGTACTTAACTCCTTCATTTTCTAAACAACGCACAAATAAATCCGATGCCTTCAAGTCATTTCCTCCTCTATTTAAGTTTTAAACTAATCATTTTGTTGTTCTAACGATTTTTGATTCATTGATAGACTTAAAACTTAAAATCGCATTCTTCCTTTTATGATGGCATGTTCATCAAAAATTATGTATTCTGGCCATTTCACTCTCTGAATAAATGTAAGTATTTTCGAGAAGATTAAAACCAAATAGTTTTAATATTTTTAGGAGGAATTTAATGAATATCGCTGATTGGTTAATTATTTTCGTTTTTACTTTGACTGTACTGGCTGTTATAGCTGTTATTGTTCTTCTAGTTTATATAATTACATTTGATCGAAATCAGAAGCGTCATGCTATTTTAAGAAATTATCCTGCGCTCGGTAGAATGCGCTACTTTTTTGAAAAAATCGGTCCTGAATTTCGTCAATATTGGTTTGACGGAGATCTTGAAGGGAAACCATTTTCCCGTGTAGATTACGAACATATAGTAAAAGGCGCTAAATATATGCGTGAAGTGGTTGCCTTTGGATCAAAACGTAATTATGAAGAAGAAGGTTTTTATGTTCGAAATGATATGTTTCCTAAACTAACAGAGGAAATAAAAATGGATAATGAAACGAGGGTAGATACCAAAAGATATATTTTATTGAAAGATTCTCTCTTTTTTCAAAGAGACGAAAAATGGGAAGAAGAAGAATCATCTGCCTATTTATTGCATGATGATGATGCGATTGTGATTGGTCCAAACACAAAGTATCCTTTTAAAGTGAAAGGCCTTATTGGTATGTCCGCTATGAGTTATGGTTCATTAGGTAATCATGCAATTACAGCTTTATCAGAAGGATTAAGTTTAGCAAAGGGTACTTGGATGAATACCGGGGAAGGCGGTCTATCTCCCTACCACTTAAAAGGTGGAGTAGATGTCATCATGCAGATTGGTCCTGGATTGTTCGGTATACGGGACAAAAATGGCGAAGTTGATTGGGACGAATTAAAAAGAAAAAGTGAAATTCCAGAAATTAAGGCATTTGAAATCAAACTAGCTCAAGGTGCAAAAACACGCGGTGGTCATATTGATGCAGAAAAAGTTACACCTGAAGTGGCAGAAATTCGCAAAGTAGAACCGTATAAATCCGTAGATAGTCCAAATCGATTCCATCAGTTTAGTGATGTAGTAACTATGTGTGATTTTATAGAAAAAATTCGTTCTCATACTGGAAAACCAGTTGGCATGAAGATTGCTGTAGGTGGAAATGACAGTGTAAAAGAACTGGCAAAATATATGAAGGAAACTGGCAAAGGTCCTGACTTTATAACAGTTGACGGAGGTGAAGGCGGAACAGGCGCTTCTTATCAAGAATTAATTGATAGTGTAGGTTTACCAATTAGATCAGCTTTACCTATTGTCGTATCTACCCTTCAAAAATATGGCGTACGAGATCGAGTTAAGATCATTGCTTCTGGTAAAATGTTCACTCCAGACCGAATCGCCATAGCTCTCGCTATGGGGGCTGATTTAGTCAATATAGCGCGTGGATTCATGATATCCCTCGGATGTATTCAAGCGATGCGATGTAATTCAAATACTTGTCCTGTTGGTGTAGCTACTACCGACCCGGATTTACAAAAGGCGCTTGTGATTGATGAAAAGAAATATCGCGTTGCGAATTATCTTGTAACTCTTCGAATAGGTCTATTTCGAATCTCAGCAGCTGCTGGAATCGATTCACCTGTTCACTTTCAACCTAAACATATTATGTTTAAAGATGAAAAAGGTGTGGTAATTTCCTTAGAAAATATTCTTCAGGATATTGATAAACAGATTGGTTAAATATGATGATTAACATTCATTTCAGACTGTAGACAAACTTTATGATTTTTAAGTTAGTCTACAGTCCGTTTACTTTCACAATATATAAACAACTCAATAATTCGAATAATATTTTATTTCAAGTATTCACTTAGTATGCACCTCCAGATGACGCTTTCCGTGGGCGCGTATTGAGCTTTGAGTCCACTGAAAAAGTGTAGTAATACAAATATTTATAGTATATATCTGCTATTACATGAAGTGGAATTAGCTCCGCTTTCCGTGGGCGAACTGACGAGCCTCCTCGCTGTGCTCCGGGGTCTCGCCTAGCTCGTTTTCCCACAGGAGTCTCCGCTAATTCCACTTCAACGAAGATAGTTTTCCAGATTTTTATCATAAATTTCCATCTATTTTTACTTTTCCAGTGTCCTCCTAGATTTCCCGTAGGACTATGAATGAACATCGCACTAAGGAAATGCGAATGCATTTAGAGGACTCGCCGTCTTTCACTCCAATTGTGGTTTTAAAAAATATTGTTATAAGAAATCCTGTTAGCTTAAAGCTAACGGGATTTCTTCTTTCACTAATGGAGCAGGATTATACGATAAGTGTATAGAATGTACTATAACATCAATAATGTTTCGTGAGGTGAATAGAAGATGGATTACTATGGGGAACTTTGTACAAAAATATATGAAAGTGAAAAATCCATTGCAATTGGAGTAGAACTGAATTTTTATCTATCTTTCGTTAAAGATAATAATATGAAAGTTTTAGAGCCTATGTGTGGCAATGGTAGAATGCTTATTCCTTTTCTGCAAAGAGGGATTGATATCGAGGGCTTCGACATCTCAGAAGAGATGCTGAATGTATGTGAAGAAAAAGGAAAAAAACTAGGTCTCAATCCAATAGTTTTTCTTGAAAAAATAGAGGCATTTAAGAGCAATAAAAATTATGATTTAATTATGGTTCCTTTCGGTTCCTTCTCACTTTTACCTGATAAATTAGTGCACGTCAGTCTTCAAAATTTAAAGTCTGTTCTAAATCCAGATGGTAAACTACTTTTGACTGTTATGATAAAAAATACAGAGGTTAAAGAAGTTCCTGATTGGATTGAAACGAATAGGATACAATTTGTTGATCAAATGATTATTGAATATAAAAAAATGAACTATGATCAGGAATCTAAGGTATTAAATATTGAGTTGAAATATCAATCAGTTCAAGGTGAGCAGTTAGTGAAAATAGAAACTATGGATTTCCCTATTCGTCTTTATGAGTTAGAAGAATTCAAGGATTTACTCCAGACAAATGGATTTAGAGACATAGTAGTTCACGAAGTAATTAACGGATATGGCGAAGGAAGTTCGTTCAATGTATTTGAGTGTGAAATATAATGTTATGTTTTTAATGAACTGAAGGTACGTTATATCTGAGCTGCAGTTTTGTTGGCTCTTTTTGCTTTGTGAACTAACCAAAATAATAGTAAGCTTGATTTCAAACTGGCTATAAAAAACCGACTCCCTCTCTTAGGAAGTCGGTTTTTTAAATTATCGGCCTAGTATACTAAACCGTATAATGCTTTGATATGTGATAAGTAACGAATGTTACTAGCTTCTTTCATCAATGTAGCTGGTAGACCTTTAAGTTCAGTATTGTTTGCTCCGACTGTTGCTACCCCATCTTTGCGTCCAAGAGATGCAAGTGTACCAGAGTTAACTGCACTGAATTCTTTCATTGGTTGACCTTTTAATTGTGCGAATAGGTTATATCCTGCTGTTTCGCCCATTTGCCATGCTACTTGAGCAGTTGGAGCATATAATGGACGTGCGCCTTCTTCAGGAATTAAAACTGAAGCGTCACCTACAACGAATACATCTGAGTGAGATGTAGATTGTAAAAATTCGTTGATTGTTGCTTTACCACGGTTTACTTCTAAACCTGATTCAGCAACTACAGGAAGTGCCGCAACACCACCAGTCCAAACAAATGTGTTTGCTTCGATTACTTGACCATCTTTAAGTGAGATTTTGTTACCTTCAACAGCTGTAACAGGTAGACCAGTTAAGAATTCTACACCACGTTTAGCTAATGATTCAGTAGCACGTACAATTAAAGTATCTGGTAATACAGGAAGAATTTTTGGACCTGCTTCGACTAATTTAACTTTGAATTCGCTGAAGTCAACGCCGTATTTTTCAGCAACTTTAGGCATGTTGTCGATGATTTCACCAACAAGTTCGATACCAGTTAAGCCGCCACCGCCGATTACAATTGTGCCGTCAGCAGGATCTTTTGTTTCAGCATATGCTTTAATTTTAGCTTCGATATGAGCATTGATTTGGTTTGCTTCGTTAACAGATTTAAGTACCATACTGTTTTCTTCTAGTCCAGGGATACCGAAATATCCAGTTTGGCTTCCTAAAGCCACTACAAGAACATCATAAGATAGAGATGATCCATCTTCTAATTTAACAAATTTGTTATCTGGTGAGATTTCTTTCACTTTAGAAATGTGAAGATCAATATCTTTCCCTTTGAAGATTTTTTCTAATGGGAATGAAATAGCTTGTTCTTTAATAGTACCACCAGCTAAACGGTGAAGTTCAGTGATGATTTGGTGTGTTGGGAATTGGTTGACTACAGTTACTTCTGCGTCATCTTTAGTTGCATATTCACGGAATTTTAGAGCAGTTAAAACGCCGCCATAACCTGCGCCTAAAATGATGATTTTTTTTGACATAATTAATCCTCCATAATCAGTATTGATGTAAAGACTATTTTACTTGTTTATGTTCTTCGTTCACTTGAAGAAAAGCATTAGCGAAACGGAATAATTGTTGTACTTGTGGATCTTTTAGTAAACGGAGTACACCAAAAAGACCAATAGTTTCAGTGCTTTCAGCAGCACGATCTTTTGCTTCAATAGCTGTTGCAGCTATACTTTTAGCTGAATTTACAACTGGCGTTGCCATTTCTCCTACAGCACCAACGATATCATTTTTTAACACACTGTCTGTTGAAAGAGATTGTGCTATATCATATACCTTTGTTATAGTTGACACCATTTCTGTCAACTTTGGTAATTCGTTTACCAATGCTGTAATAGACTCTTGCACCTCAGGTTTTAATAATTGATCTAATACATCAAGTTTTTCTTGGCTTACAGCTGGTTGTTCAGCTTGTAATTGATTAGTCGTTTCTGACATATCCAATTCTCCTTTGCAATAACTATTTACTTATTATTTGAAAATACAAATAATTGTGATACTTGATCATCTTTCGACATTCCATTAGTTCGATAATTCTGGCCAAGCATGCCTGTAATCATCTTTTTTAACGCTCACTCTACTTCAAAAAGTGCTCGTATACCAATCTTAAAAACGATTGCCATTTTGACGATCTATATTCAACCTCTATCCTATAATATGTGGAATGTAACCACTATTATAAGCCTACAAATGAATAATACACCTTTCTTTACATAGTTTCCATCAAATTTGAATATTTTATGTGAAAACATGAACAAATACACGAATTTCTTAGCATTTTCCTATATTTTTATATTGACTTTCCCTATATATATTTTCCCTATCAATTCTATTGGTGTATTTATAAAATTCTACCTTTTGTATAATTGGTGAAATTTGTATTATTTTAATAAAATTTTTTAAAAGTTATGTTATTCTACATAGAGTAAGTGGCTATTCTATTTTTCTAAGGAGGAATTAATTTGACATTATTTAATATTCGACATGCAGAAGGTATACATATTATCGTCGACGTCAAAAAACATAAAAACCATATTGAATTACGTACAACAACAGGGGAAGAATTATTTATTATTGCACTTACTGATGAAAGCTATACGGTTTATGATGATCGTTTTGCTGGTGCTTCGAAACAAATGAATTCAATAGAAGCTTTTGAAATAGATGGTAGCTTTAGAAACTTAGATTTTGATAATATACGAACATTATTTACAGATTCTTTTGAACGTTTAATGGATGAACTTGCGAAGTATGTTGGTACTACCGAATTAGTCAACTTAGAAACATTAAAAGAATCTGTAACAAAAGATGTTAAAGGCATTTACTTTAAAATCATTTCAGATACAAAAACTTATCAAATTTAGCTAGAGGTTCCTTATTAGGAACCTTTTTTTTGCTCACTATCCCCCTATATATAAAACACACTGGCTAATTGCGATATAAAAAGCAGGATTCGTAATCGTTGCTTCTTCTTCAATTTGTAACTCAATATGAAAAGAATCATTTTGCAAGTTTGCTCTCCATCTCGCAACCACCCTGTCATTCACTAGAAATGTAGACCAATCTTCCATTTCTTTATGTATCTTCATCAAAAAATCGCCTTTCGTCAAAATTAAATCCGGAATCATCCGTTGCCAACCATCGTAAGCAATCGTATATTTTTCATTTTGTTGTTCATCTATTACTTCATAATAAACTTTGCCTTTTCTAGATATCTTCCTACAAGTAAAAAGCTCTTGTTGCTCAAGATTATAAGTTTTATATGTTAAAAAATATTTATTTTCTAATAGTTTGTCAATCACACGTTTTAAAAAGTTACTATAAATTCTTTGACATGTAAAAATTTTTTCTTTTTGTTCATTTTGAATCTCTAGAATAGGTGTTTCTTTTATCGTATTTGGATGTACATAATAATAACTATTCATGTGTTTACTCCTGTCTTAAATACCATTTTCCTTACCCAAACTATATCGAATAATATTGCCCAAAACAAATAAAAGATACCTACTTTAAGTAAGGATCGGTATTTACTTAGTAAGACGCTGCAGATGGCGCTTTCCGCGGGCGAGCGTTGAGCCTCCTCGGAAGCCCGTACCGTGCTTCACTGCGGGGTCTCACCTGCCTCGCTTTCCCGCAGGAGTCGCCATCTTCCGCTCCATAGATAATGTTCTAATAGATATGGCAAGTATTTTATTAAATCTTTGATTTATGAAATTGAGTCATTTATAACATTTTTATTGTAAAAGAAAAAAACTGTAAACAAGCTCAAAATACTTCGAGTTTGTTTACAGTTTGAGTTACCTATCAAGTAGGTGATAATTCTATAAAATTGCACTTAGATAATCAAATTAAGCATGAACCAATTGAATTTTATTGGCAACACGATTTGTTAATACGCTTGTTGCTTTTGGAAGTACTGCCGTGAAAAGTGGATTTAAAACTGGTGCAGCAAGACCCCCTGCTTTTACTTCTAAATGACCTGTCATTTGCGTTTTATTTGCATCTAATGCCACGTCTTCGAAATAACCTGTTCCTGAGAATTTATCAGATAGTCCAGTTAGTTCGAAACTAATTTTAGAAGGTTCTTCCCAGCCCGTAATATCAATTTGTACTTTCACTTCTTTTTTTAATACACCTACATTTCCTGCAAATGTCCATGTAGATTGTTTGTCATTTAAAATTTGGTGTTCACGATATCCTGGTACTAGTGTTGCCCATTTCTCCATTTGACTTACGAATTCCCATACTTCTTTTTGTGGTACTTGAACTTCTACTGTGTGTGAGGCTGTTGCCATTATTGGTCACTACTTTCTCTTTTAAGTAATTTTATTATACAATAATATCAATCATTTAATAGAACTTTAAGACCCATATTTCCCTATTATTCACGAATTTGTCCAGTTCCTGATATATAATATTTACTAGAAGTCAATGCAGGTAAGCCCATAGGTCCTCTTGCATGTAGTTTTTGTGTACTAATTCCGATTTCTGCTCCATAGCCAAATTCAAAACCATCAGTAAAACGAGTGGAAGCATTATGATATACCGCTGCAGCATCTACTCCCGTTTGGAATTCTCTTGCATTTTCTAGATTTTCAGTAATAATCGCTTCTGAATGTTTTGTTCCATATTGATGTATATGCTCAATCGCTTCGTCGATATTCTTAACAATTTTGGCACTTAACGTTAATGCTAAATATTCTGTTGCCCAATCTTCTTCTGTTGCTTTTTTGACTTTTGGATCAGCTTCTCGAACGGTGTCATCTCCAAACATTGTGATGTCCGCTTTGAGCAATGATTCTATTAATTCTTTCCCATGAGCTACAAACCAATTTTCATGAATCAACAGACTTTCAGCAGCATTACAAACTGATGGACGCTGTGTTTTAGCATTTAAAATAATATCTTTTGTCATTTGTAAATTTGCTGTTTCATCAATGAAGATATGGCAATTCCCCGCACCGGTTTCAAGCACAGGCACCGTAGCTTTTGATACAACGGTATCAATTAAATTCTTGCCGCCTCGAGGAATTAATACATCTAAGTATTCTTTTAAATGGAATAGTTCTTCAGCAGCTTCATGACTTGTATTTTCAATAAGTTGTACTGCATTAATAGGTAATGTTGATTTACTTAATGCTTTATGGATCGAATCGACTAGAGCCATATTTGAAAATTTTGCAGATGAACTACCGCGAAGAATAACAGCATTGCTAGTTTTCAGTGCAAGTGATGCTGCATCGACTGTTACATTAGGTCGGGCTTCATAAATCATCCCTATAACCCCAATCGGAACACGTCTTTTTTCGATATGTAGGCCATTTTCTTTTGTAATATTTTCAAGAACTTCCCCTACTGGATCTAGTAAGCTTACTACTAATTCAATGGCTTCGGCAATGCCATTTATTCTGTCTTCTGTAAGTAAAATCCGGTCCAAAACTGATGGAGAAAGTCCTTTTTCTTTACCAGAGATAATATCTTTTTCATTCTCTCTTTGAATAGTTTCTTTATCCATTAGTAATTGCTTAGCAATTAACTGTAATGCTTCATTTTTTTCTTTTGTTGACTTTTGATTCATCTCATAGCTTGCTTTCTTAGCTAATTTACCTTTTTCTAAAACTTCCGTCATACTAATTCCTCCTTATATTTGAACCCAACGATCACGATGAATCACTTCTATCGATTGCGTTTCAATTTCGCTTGTTCTTTTTCCCATCGATTGTTCCAACTGTTCTGAAGAATATAGCACTTCTCCTCTACCTAAAAGACCTTGTGTGCCATAAACTTCTACAACATCTCCTGTAGAAAATTCGCCTTTTAAGCCAATAACACCTGCAGGTAAAAGACTTTTCCCGTGATTAATCAACGCAACTTCTGCACCTTTGTCAATCGTAATTATACCTGCGACAGCTGAGAATATTGAAATCCATTGTTTTTGACTATTCAATATTGGTAACTCATCTTTTTCGATATAAGTTCCATCTCCATCACCATTTAAAATGGATAATAGCTTATCTTCCCCTGTACCTCGTCCTATGAAAACTTTAACCCCTAAATCATAGGCAGTTTTGGCCGCAAGAAGCTTGGATTGCATGCCACCAGTACCTACTTTTGAGCCTTCTGCTGTTGCAAAACCAAGTAACTCATCTGTAATTTCAATTAATCGATTGAATCGTATTGCATCTGGATTTTTTTTAGGATTCGCATTATAAAGACCATTAATATCCGTTAAGATAATAAGTTGATCTGCATGTACTAAACCACTTACTAATGCAGATAGCATGTCGTTATCACCAAAGGTTAATTCTTTAACCGATACTGTATCATTTTCGTTGATTATTGGTAAAACTGAGCGTTCTAGCAATTCAGACAGTGTTGCATAGGCATTTTTGTATCGATCTTTTTTTGAAAAATCGGTTCTTGTCAATAAAATCTGTGCAGTCACAATATCGTATTCACTTAACTGCTCTGTATAAGATTGCACAAGTAAGCTTTGACCTACTGCTGCAGCTGCTTGTTTTCCTTTTAAGGTTACGGGTCTTGAAGAATATCCAAGTTTACGGAATCCACAAGCAACTGCTCCCGAAGAAACGAGAACAACTTCATGTCCTGCTTGTTTCAATTTAGCAATTGCTCGTATATGATCATGAAATTTTAGCTGATCAATCTCCCCTTTGGAATTAGTTAGAGAGCTACTACCAATTTTCACAACAATTCGTTTCTTTTCCATATCATTTCCTCCAATAAAGTGAAACTTCAATCTGTGAGTTTACTTCCCCTACTGATAGTTAGAATTGAACTAATCGAGGTTTTACGGAAAGTTAAACACAATCTCTTTGAAAAACGGCTCTATGTCAAACTTTGGGGTAAAACATCAAAATATCTAACGCACCCGTTCCGGTGCTTGCCCCTCCCTTTCCGCCGACTGACTGCCGAGCCTCCTCATTCGCTATCGCTCACTGCGGGGTCTCGACCGCCAGTTTTTCGGCAGGAGTGTCGGGGCATTCACCTCCACTTTTCTATTGCTTTTTGCTAACTTATATGAAAACCCAACAGTTAGTATAGAGCCCAAAACAAGATAAAAAAACCCTTTTCATCCTTAAAATTAAGGACGAAAAGGGTTACTCTTCGTGGTACCACCTTAGTTGAATACCAATTTTGATATTCCACTCATTCCTCATAACGCTTGAGACTGCGCCTAGTTTTGCTAGGAGCTATGAAGTAGGTTCTGCATGGTTCTGTTGCAATGCCTTTCAGCCGGTGAACATCGCTCTCTTTTACAGAAGTGACACACGTACTAGTCTTCACTTACGCTTAATATTACATATAAGAATGCAACAGATTAAGCTAATTGTCAATATTTTAAAAATGATTTCTTATAATGCGCGGTATTTTTTCAATGAGAATATATTTAACACGATAAATACTAATGCAAAACCTAATAATACCGTTAAATCGATTCCGATATCACTAAAGCCATATCCCTTGTACATGACCCCAGTAATCGCATCTGATGCATAATATAGTGGCATGATTCGACCAATGTTAACAAGCCAATCTGCCATTCCATCCATCGGAAATAGTCCGGTAAAGAATACTTGTGGGATGATTACTAAAGGAATAAATTGCACCATTTGAAACTCTGAAGTTGCAAAACTAGATAATAGAATCCCAAGTGACAATGCAACTAAAGCTAAACATAAATTTATCAAAAGTACATTCCAAATGGAGCCGATAAGTACAACATCTAATACATTTACTGCATAGAAAACGACGATTAAGGTTTGAATAATAGCAAAAATACCATACCCCATTAAATATCCTAAAACTACTTCATATCGTCTTATAGGTGTTGAAAGCAATCTTTCTAGAGTTCCTGTCGTACGTTCTTTTAATAACGCAATTCCTGCGATTAAAAAAACAAAGAAGAAAACGAAAAAGCTTACTAATATCGGACTGATTACATCAAATAATACCGTATCCTTGCCACCGTAAACATAATCGATAGAAATTGGCGTGGACTGCTGTGGTTGACCAGAAAGTGCTTGCTTTAGCTTTAATTGAAGTGCTTTTGCACGACTTGGTTGATCATTTTGTAATGTTAGTGAAAGCTTGCCATCTTCAACCTTCAACCAGCCATCCAGTTTATCATCAATGGCCATTTTGTTTGTTAATTCATCATATGTTTTAACTTTTATATCAGACTTTTCAATTGTTTTCACAATTTTTTCATTTACATTCACAACACCTAATGTAGTATCCACTTCATCTGAATTAAAAATAAAGTACATCAAACTTAACACAAGTAAAGGTGCCAAAAATAGCAACGCCATTGTTCGTTTATCACGAATCATTTGCTGTATGATTCTAGTCACCAATGCAAAAAATCTCATGATAGTTGCCCCCCTGCTTTTAGGAATACATCATCGAAATTATCTGCTTCGAATTGAGATTTTAGTTCTACTGGCATTCCTTGTGCAATAATTTTACCCTCACGCATTAAAGCCAACTCATCACATTTTTCTGCTTCGTCCATCACATGGGTTGTGATGAAAATAGTTTTTTGCTCTTCATCTCGAAGTCTTTCAAGTTCTTGCCAAATTATTTTCTTCAAGGCAGGGTCAATCCCTACTGTCGGCTCATCTAATATTAAAATTTCCGGATTTTGAATAAGAGCAATCGCAAGCGATAAACGACGTTTCATCCCACCAGAATAATCTTGTACTTTTCTTTTTAAGTCATCTGTTAATTGCACAACTTCTGCAGCATAGGCAATTTGTTGGTCTCTTTGTTTTTTAGGGAATCCATATAATTTAGCAAAAAATTTTAGATTTTCATAACCTGTTAAATCTGTATAAAGTGCATCAGATTGTGCCATATACCCTATTTTTTCTAATTGATCAAATTGAGGGACTGGTTTATCTAATACGATCACATTGCCACTATCTGGCTTTAACATCCCTACCATCACTTTTATTAATGTTGTTTTTCCACAACCAGAAGGACCGATCATCCCAAAAATTTTCCCTTTTTGAACAGTTAAACTTATATCCTTTAAAACTACATGCTTATGAAACTGTTTGTTTACTTCTGTGATTTCAACTGAAACAGTCATCCTTATCATCCTTTCACTAAACACGGTGTTAACTATAGTTTGAGTGTAATTCAACGATTAGAGGAATACAATAAACATTCTTAATGAAAGTGTTTATTCGCATTTATATTCATTTAAATACTAAATTATTTTTTGATAAGGGGAACAAGTGTACAACTGCTATTCACTTAAAATCATAAATTATCATTGTAAGACAGATTAATACAAAGGAGGTGATATGATTGGGTAGCTCGAGAAATCACCGTAATGATTGTCATAAATGTCACGAGAAAAACCGCTGCAGAGGCTGTGCATGTGATCAATTAAGAAGATTACAAGTGCAAACAGAAGTTGATCTTTACCTAAAAAGTGGTACAGTTTTTGACGATGTTCTATTTATCTTCTTTGACGAAAAAGATTGCTGTGCATACTTCTTTGATCCTGAAAATCCACATGAAGCACCATCTACAATTATCGTAGACTGCCGAGATATTCAAGCTATACGAATCGAAGGTAGAGATTGTTAAGTTTTTAAGGCCTCTTTCTGTCTGAAAGAGGTCTTTCTCTATATGATCAAGAATCAATTTAAATAGTAGCTACTCCCTTGATTATTTACAGTTCTTTTAATTTTTATTGCATTTCAATTATTGATTTGAAATATCTTACAGATAAATAAAACTATGCTACAATATTTATTAGACAAATTTGGATTAAGAAAGGTAAGGAAATACATTGGGGAAAATCCATGAGCAAATGACTTTGCAAACAAAACAAAAATTACATGATGCTTGCATCCATCTTATGGAAGAACGAGGGATTCACGGTGTTTCTATTCAAGCATTAACTTCTGTTACTGGACTTAACCGTGGGACATTTTATCTTCACTATACAGATAAATTTGACTTATTATCTCAAATTCAAGAACGACTTCTTGATGGGCTTCAAAATTGCCTAAATAAAATAGAACCATTAGATGGCTTTATGTATATAAAAAATGGAGATCCTTACCCAGCTATCATTCAAATGTTTACATACTTTGGTCAAGAAGCAAATGCTTTTAAAGTATTATTAGGACCTAACGGTGATCCTTCTTTTTCAAAAAAAGTAAAAACACTTTATAAAAAGACGATTTTAGCAAAACTCCTTAAAGAAATGGCTAAACAAAACACTAATCATTACTTTAATAGTAAAGAGAATCAACTGAACAATTATTTTCTATCTTTTATGACTTCTGCCATTTTTGGTGTAATTGAAGAATGGTTAGCAAATGACGCAAAAGAAAGTCCAGAAGAAATGGGGAAAATTCATTTATCTATTATTCAAATGATTCGATCTCAATTAATTCGTTCATAATAGTAAAAACATAAAAAGCACGATAGAAGAAACAACTTTGAATTTGTTTCTTTTATGGTGCTTTTGTCATTTTAATTATTCATTTAATTTTGATTGCGTTTCTTTATTTGTTGGATTACCCTGATTTTCATTTTTATTTTTTGCTTTTGCTGCATTGTTTTGTCCAATAACATCTAAGTCATCAGGACTAAGATCGTAACCATAGCCGTATTCTTCACGGCTTACATTACTTTTCTTATTCTTATTATTCTTTGTCAATTTAGCTCACCTCCATCAAATAGAATTGTCTATTTCCTGCTGTTTTATACTTGGAAAGTAATCCTATATTAATAAGAGGTGAATAAAATAATTATACTAAAGCATGCCATTACTAAATTACGAATAAATTGGACAAGGGGTACACTCATCGATGAGCGTACCCCTTGGATTATATATATTAGCTAATTTATGAAAGTTCTAATTTCAACCCGATCATCCGGGGAATATTTACGAGAAAGTCTACCTTTCTTGCCGCGGTAAAATTCCACTGGAAAGCTTTCTAACTTAAGCAACGCGAACCCTACCTTCTTTCGCGTCCTTGTGACCCCAAAGTCACGCCAGTGTGAATAAGTATCTTCAAAAACAAAAAGCAGAATGCCAATAACTCCTAAATTAGCTAATCAGCATATATTCCATTATCGCATAGAATAATGTGTTTGTCTATTTTAATGCTTATAAACATAATAAAGTTTAAACATACTTATTATCTTTTCTTCAACTTTATCCTATAGGACAAGCATTCAGATAAAATAACCTTTTCATGGGATTCCAATTTTTCATAATCCATTACACCACCATATTTCTTATGTTCAAACAAGCATCTCTGCCATTATTAAATAATTACATCCCCTATTAAGTTTATTCGTTTTTTTATCTTATTGCTTTCTTTTTAATTTTACATATAGACTATCGAGGTTTATAAAAAGATAAAGTATTTTAAAATTTTGAACTTTGATTTCTATGGTCTGTCTAAATATTACACAATAAGGCGATAAATAATTTAATGACTCTTACGAAATTAATCATGTACTTGAGGTGATAATAAGTGCCAATTGTAACTATACTTGGTGGGAAAACTTTTGAAGTTGAAAATGGGAAAAAGTTAGTATTAGCACTGGAGGAAAACGGTGTAAATATTCTACATCATTGTGGCGGTAATGCTAAATGTACGACTTGCAGGGTAGAGATTCTTGACGGAGATTATTTAGAATTAACAAATAAAGAACATAAAGCTTTTGTAAATAAAGGAATGGATAATCATATATTTGAAGATCATTTACGATTATCTTGTCAAATACTTGTGAAGGGAGATATTACCGTTCGTCCAATCATGACAGTAGAAAACACTGGAAAAGCTGCTGGACCTAGACCTGTTGACTAGAAGAATTTTATTGCAAATAAAAAAAGCTTCACACAAGTAACAAGACTTAAGTGAAGCAATAATAAAAGGATAAAAATCCCTGTATTATTTAGTATGCATTTTGAAATACATTGGTTTTCAAATTACTAGCTGATGTCAGATCGAAATTGGGTAAAGCTCTCCATTTAATGCAAAAGATACTCTACCTGTTTCCTCCGAAATTACTAGCACCAGTGCATCACTTTGTTCTGATAAACCGATAGCCGCACGATGACGCGTACCTAACTTTTTTTGATCACCAATAGACTTATTTGTAAGTGGAAGTACATTTGCGGCAGATTTAATGTGATTTTGATTTACTAAAACAGCCCCATCATGTAATGGATTTCCAGGATAAAAAATGGATTCCAATAAAGAATGAGTTAGCTCTGCGTTTATAGTTATCCCTGGTTGAATTAAAGATGACAAGGAATCTTCCCGTTGAATGACGATTAAACCACCATGTCTTTTATTGGATAATTTTTGTGCGCAAATTGATATTTCTGGATATTTATCTGTATATGGTGCCAGATAACAATTTAAATAGAAAGTAGCAGCTTTGACTTCAATATCACTAAATTTGTCTTTTACATTTTCAAAATTACCAAGAAGACAATAATTTTCTTTACCCATTTCATCTAAACTATTCTGCAGTACAGTTATGACTTGTCTAATATCTTCTTTTAATACTTGTTCCATCGGTGTAAAATCGCAATTACAATCATTCACAAACAAGCAACTCCCTCATAATCATTTCAACCTCGTTTATATGCTGTTATCATACAAAGCGAGATAAATTAAAGGCTTAATAATTCCAAAGTGTAAAATCTTCTCAGATATTCATGATCCCTGTATTAAAAGTTTGTCTAAAATAGAATTTATTATTCCTTTGTTGGAAGTTGGATTGATTGTCTTATTAATTGAGTCTATTTCATAAGTGCTTTTCTAGTTAAAAAATACGAATATTTTCTAAATAAACAAATCAATAATTCGAATAGTATTGCATTTCTAGTATTTGCATAGTAAGCCGCTCCAGATGGCGCTTTCCGCGGGCGAGCGGTGAGCCTCCTCGGAAGCCCGTACCGTGCTTCACTGCGGGGTCTCACCTTTCTCGCTTTCCCGCAGGAGTCGCCATCTTCCGCTTCATAGACAATGTTCTAATAGATTTGGTATATACCAATTACTCATTTAATGTTCGTGTATTTTATTAAATTTTCGAATTATTAAATTGATTCAATTAAATGCAAAAATAACTTTGCCTTGATCAAGTTTTAACTTTGCAGAAAAAGTAGTACCTTTTTTAGACTTAAAGCCTTTCATCTCTTTTGTCACACTTTTAGTACATATCTTCTTTGTTTAAATATTTAATCGTACAACCGATATTATCGTATAACCTGTAAAAGGTGATTGGGAAAGAAAATCAAGACCATTAAAATGAGTTTATAGGGTGAAATTGGTTCAAAATTAAAATATTCTAATTTCTAAAGGAGTAATGTGAATGACAGATGCTCAAACAAAAATCAACGATTAAAGAAATAATCATTCGTTTAGTAAAGATAGATGATCTTGTAATGTATGTTATTGCAACTTAAAAAGCATTTAATCAGAAATATTTTCAAGAAATCTTTAATCATCTTACAAAAAATATTTCACGGATTCAGTGATAAAGAAAATCTTTCTTCTATCTTACTAAAAAATAAAAGGGGTTAATTTTATGAATATTCAAAATTCTATTAAAGTAATAAAAGTACTAGTATGTTTATTAATTGGCTTTTGCACTATTAATTATCCGATTATCTCCTTCGCTGAAACACAAACTAGTAATTCAGCTGATGCAACAAAGAATACTAGTGGCATTGATAATGGCATAGCAAATTTAAAGTATGATAATAGAGATATTTTAGCAGTAAATGGTGATAAAGTAGAAAGTTTTGTTCCGAAACAAGGTATCAATTCAAAAGGTAAATTTGTAGTGGTTGAACGTGAGAAAAAATCACTTACAACTTCACCAGTCGATATTTCAATTGTTGATTCTATGACTAATCGTACATATCCAGGAGCAGTACAACTTGCAAATAAAGCTTTTGCAGATAATCAACCTAGTTTATTAGTGGCTAAGAGAAAACCTTTGAATATTAGTATAGACTTACCTGGCATGAGAAAAGAAAATACAATAACTGTCCAAAACCCAACATATAGTAATGTGTCTGGAGCAGTAGATGATTTAGTATCTACTTGGAATGAAAAGTATTCATCAACACATTCGATACCTGCAAGAATGCAGTATACAGAATCTATGGTTTATAGTAAATCTCAAATAGCAAGTGCTCTTAATGTTAACGCTAAATATCTTGATAATGGACTGAACATTGATTTTAATGCGATTGCCAATGGAGAGAAAAAAGTGATGGTTGCGGCGTATAAGCAAATATTTTATACCGTAAGTGCAGAACTACCTGACAATCCATCAGACCTTTTTGATAATAGTGTTACTTTTGAAGAGTTAACTCGTAAAGGGATAAGTAATGAGGCCCCACCTGTTATGGTGTCAAATGTAGCCTATGGAAGAACAATTTATGTGAAATTAGAAACAACTTCTAAGAGCAAAGATGTACAAGCTGCCTTTAAAGCTTTAATTGAGAATCAAGGCGTCCAAACGAATCAACAGTACAAAGATATTTATGAAAACAGTTCCTTTACTGCTGTAGTGTTAGGCGGAGATGCAAAAGAGCATAACAAGGTTGTTACAAAAGATTTTGATGAAATACGAAATATAATTAAAGATAATGCAGAATTAAGTCCTAAAAATCCAGCATACCCAATTTCATATACTAGCACTTTCTTAAAAGATAATGCGGTTGCTGCTGTTCATAATAATACAGATTATATCGAGACTACAACTACAGAATATTCCAGTGCTAAAATGAAACTTGATCATTATGGTGCCTATGTTGCTCAATTTGATGTTTCTTGGGATGAATTCTCATATGATGAAAATGGAAATGAAGTACTATCTCATAAAACTTGGGAAGCAAACGGCAAAGACAGAACTGCTCATTTCTCTACTGTCATATCACTTCCACCTAATTCAAAAAATATAAAAGTCATAGCAAGAGAATGTACAGGTCTTCCATGGGAATGGTGGAGAACAGTTATTAATGAACAAAATGTTCCATTAGCAAATGAAATTAACATCTGGATTGGCGGAACGACATTATACCCAACCTATAATATTAGTTATAATTAAAAGTGATGTATACGTTCGAGGCGCCCTGTTTATAGGGCGCTTTATACTTTTGAAATAATTACTTATTATATTTTTTATCTCACTTAATTTAATCCCTCTATTCTAAGTTAATTTAACGTGAAAACTCAAATACTTAGCAAAAACATATTTCCCTTGATTTATCTTTTGTTTTTGAAACGGTTAAATCTGGATACAAAAAAAGGCTATCAGCAGAACTGACAGCCCTATTCCTAATCCAAACATTCCTTATCGCTCCATTTTGAAGCGACTCCAAAAAGCTAGACAAGTAGTTATTTCATTAGGCATCTTTTTAGTGTGTGGTAATTTGTCGATTTACTTTAACAAGTCGCTAAACACTTTTCTCCCCTTTACACCCTACCTCATCGAATGTTTATATGAGTTAAAAATACTCTTTGGAAGTTATATTTAGGTTCAATTAAAATTCAAAAATTACTTTCCCCTGTTCCAACTTCAGTTTAGCAGAAAAACTTGAGCCTTTTTTTGACTTAAAGCCTTTCATCTCTTTTGTCACACCATTTTGACATAGATCTTTTATTTGATTTGGTGAAAGTTTTTTGCTAGCTATTGTTTTAGAAACAGTGAATTTACATCCTGCTTTGTAATTTGAACAACCGTAGAATGATTTTCTTGCGAGCATTTTTCCTTGATGGCAAATTGGACATTCTACAATTGGTTCGTTTGAAGGCGTCGCTTCTACTGCAGCTTGGATATTTGTACCCGCTACTTTTTCAGGTGTTACTTCTATTAAATGGTGGAGAAATTTTGAAACGCTTCCTAAGAATGCTTCTTGTGATCCATTCCCATTACCTATTTTTCGTAGATATGTTTCCCATTTAGCTGTCATTGCTGGGCTAGATAATAGCGAGCCCTCAATCGTTTCACAAAGTACACGACCTTTATCTGTAATCATAACGATATTTTTTGCTACTTCAATATAACTATGTCTTTTAATCGTTTCAATAATTCCAGAACGCGTGGCTTCAGTACCTAGGCCTTCCACTTCTTTCAAGATATCACTTTCTCCCTCATCCTCTATAAACTTACCGCAAGTTTTCATCATTTGTACAAGCTGTCCTTCTGTATAAGGCTTTGGAGGTTGTGTTGTGCCTTCATGAATATGGATATGTGCTTCAACTATTTCTTGTTGTTTGACTTGTGGTAATAAAGGCTCTTCTTCCTTTTTCTTTTTGGATGAGACTGGCCACAGTTCTTGGAAACCTTTATCTAGCTCTACCTTGCCTACTGTTTTAAAATCAATACCTTTGACATCTGTCATAATGGTTGTTTCTTCATATAAATAATCTCTATGGAACATCGCTAGCATACTGCGGACGATCTCAAGATAAATATTCTGCTCCATTGGTGGCAATCCAGCAACCTTTTGTTCAGATGGAATTGTTTTAGTTGGGATGATCGCATAGTGTTCCTCAACTTTGGCATTATCAACATAGCGTTTTTGAGGACGGTGATTGGCTACCTCAAATGGGTGTCCAATAATTCTCTGATAGGCCGGAATTTGCCCTACTAGATAACCAAATTCTGCTTCTGTAATGTATTGACAGTCAGAACGAGGATAGGAAACGAGTTTCTTTTCGTATAAAGATTGCACAATCTCCAACACTTTCGCCGGACTATATTTCCAAATTTTATTGGCCTTTGCTTGTAAAGTAGATAGTGAATGAAGCTTTGGTGGCTTGATCGATTTACGAGCTTTTTTCACATCTTTGATTGTTCCCTGAAGAGGATCATCTTCTACAATACCCGCTTGCATTAAAATCGCTTCTGCTTCTTCACGCTTGTCCTTTTTTACAGCGGCCTTCCCTTTATATGGACCAAATTCTGATAAAAAATCACCCGTTAACTCGTAAAAATTGGATGGCTTAAAGTTTTCAATCTCCATTTGGCGTTGATAAATCATATAAACAGTTGGTGTTTGTACACGGCCAATTGACATTGTCTCGTTTAGTCCCTTTGCTTTTAAAAGCATCGTATATAAGCGACTCGCATTCATCCCTACGAGCCAATCACTGATTTGACGAGTTTGAGCTTCACGATATAATAGCAAGTCTTTCTGGTTATCTCTTAAATTCGTAAAGCCCTTTCGAATCTCATCTATTTCTAACGAATTAATCCATAATCGTTGTACCGGTTTATTCCGCACACCGGTTTGACGTAAAATCGAATAAAAGATATTAGATCCTTCTCTGTCCACATCGCATGCGTTAATCAATAGGTCTGCTTCTTTAAAAAGTCTCTTCACTTCTTGGAATTGATCCCACTTCCCTTTTGATACACGAAACTCATATTTTTCAGGGATCATTGGAAGTTGAGCAAGCGACCATCTTTTCCATTCAGGTTTATAGTCTGCAGGTTGTTTTAATTCAACTAAGTGACCGATTCCCCATGTGATCGTAGCACCTTGAGGAAATGTAGCTGATGGCTGTAATTCTATGTAGTTTTTTGTTTTCTTTGCTACTTTAAATGCGTCCGCATATGCCTTTGCCTGTGAAGGTTTCTCAGCAAGTATACATATAAGAGTCAAATTAAGTCACTCTCCTTGAATCCTATTAAAATTGATTTAATTCTTCTTTTACTCAAAAAAGGCAATTTATTTTATTATAATTTATTTTACGAGTTTTGGGACAAACAATAAGATGTGATCTTTTATAACTTTGTTCAGCAATCGGCTCATTTTCTTGAACAAAGTTATGAAGATTTGTACATAAATTAACGAAGCATTATTGAAAAAAATAGATTCAACAGTCCACGTCTATTTTTATTCGCTTTCAAATTGAAAAATATCTTGATTAATCATTTGATGGAAGTATCTATCCATTTCTTCTGCTGAAACACTTTCTCTATTTTGAAACCACCATCCACTTAACGTTGTAATTACCCCCGAATAGAATGCGATAATTAACTCATTTGGTATCGTATGATTTTTACAAATTCGATTTAATTCTTGATTCTCTTGTTTCTTCGTTTCACGAGTTTGATAATTTATAAAGCTAAAAAATTGTTCATCATCTATTTGTGACTCTAATATTTTCCCTATCTCCTTATGATGTAGGAATTGCTCCATCACTTGAAATGGTTTAGTTAATCGTTCTAAAAGTGGTATTGTAAAAGCTTCCTCTTGAGATTGTTTAAATCCAAATGCCAATAACGCATCTTTATCTTCAAAATGTTTATAAAATGTTGTTCGATGCACCATCGCACGATCACAGATTTGATTGATAGTAATGGAACTATATTTCTGTTTTGATTGCGTCATTAATTCAAATAAGGACTCCCACAATAATTTATGTGTACGTCTAATTCGTAAATCCAGCTGTCCCTCATTACTTTTCATCTACACTTCTCCTTTTTTGTAGATTAATTATACAACGACTGAAAATTGATTCTCCCTATTTTTAATCTACACATGTATATTATATTACATGTGATTTTTTATATACACATGTATAAAAAGAATAGAATGCAGGAGGAAATTGAATAAATGAATATTACGACCACGGATTCTACAAATAGTAAAGTTGATATTTCTAATATTAGACATACACCAATTTTAATTGCATTAATTTTAGGTGCAATGGTCGCATTTTTAAACGAAACATTACTTGGTAATGCTTTAACTGTATTAATGCAAGAATTTGATGTAACACCTTCAACAATTCAATGGCTTTCTACGGCCTACATGTTAGTAGTTGGGGTTTTGGTTCCGATTACAGCTTTACTTCAACAATGGCTCACAACAAGACAAATGTTCTTAACCGCCATGTTAACATTTTTAGTCGGTACATTGATTGCTGGATTCGCACCGACATTTTCTGTTTTATTAATCGGTCGTATTGTCCAAGCAATCGCTACTGGATTAATTTCACCACTACTAATGAATACGATTTTAATTATTTGTCCTCCAGAAAAACGTGGTGCCACAATGGGCTTAATCGGACTTGTTATGATGTTTTCTCCAGCAGTTGGTCCTACATTATCCGGATTGATCGTTGATACACTTAATTGGAGATGGTTATTCTACATTGTTATTCCTATCGTAATCATTTCTATTTTAATTGGAATGAAGTACATTCAAAATGTCACAGAGTTAACACGACCAAAAGTTGATTATTTATCAATCCTTTTATCAACATTAGGTTTTGGTGGTATTGTGTATAGCTTTAGCGCTTCAGGCGATTTGGGATGGTCAGATTCTAAAGTGTATTTCTCTTTAATCATCGGAGCTATATCGTTAGTCATTTTTGTTGTTCGTCAATTAAAGATCGATAATCCAATTTTAGAACTACGTGCATTTAAATTTCCCATGTTCACTTTAACTGTTGTGTTAATGTTCATCGTCATGATGTCGCTGTTCGCGTCAATGACATTATTACCAATGTTCTTACAAACGGTTTTACTTGTTACAGCCTTTAAATCAGGGCTAATCATGCTACCAGGCAGTATTGTTAGTGGCATAATGGGGCCGGTTGCAGGTAAGTTATTTGATAAACTTAGTCCAAAGACGATTATCATCCCTGGCATTGGGCTAGTAGCTGTTGCAATGTGGCTATTCAAAGGCATTACCCCAGAAACAACATTGACACAAATTATCTTGATGCACAGCTTATTAATGATTGGACTCATGTTTGTGATGACAGCACAAACGTATGGTTTAAATCAATTGACGCCGGATCTTTATCCACACGGTACAGCACTCTTTAACACGTTATCGCAGGTAGCCGGTGCAATTGGCACAGCTATATTTATATCTAAAATGACAACAGGTACAACAAAATATATGGAAAACTCAACAAATCTAATGGATCCAGCAGAAAAATTAAACGGCTTAACATCCGGCTTCCAAGAAGCATTTACGCTTGGATTTATCCTTGTAGTTGTTGCCCTCGTTGTATCATTTTTCTTAAAGGGTCAGAAAAAGGAGGTAAAAGCGACTCAGCTCTTACACAATGAGAATTAGCAGATCCTTAATTTAATATTAGCTGTAGAATGATTTAATAAGAAATAATAAAACTTAAAAAGAAGCTTTTAATATTGCAAAATCTTTAGATGTGGACACTTCAATGTATCAGCTTTAATTATCATAAACAGACACACAAAAAGACCAGGTACTCACATTTTTATGAGCGCCTGGTCATTTGTTTATATGGCTGAAAAGTAATTCTTCCACTTGTGTTTAAAAAATTGCAACAATAGATCATGAAAGATTGGCTTTATCTATTTAATTTTTAGTATTACTATTGTCCATTATAGGTTTGTCAAACACATAAATTGTCATTGCAATATCCGTTTTTATATCGATATCTGTAAAAACATTGACTAGTTTCGCCTGAACTATGTCCTCAAGCTTTTTCACCTTTGCAGGGTCCTCATAAATTTCTTTCACTAATGTCGTCCTTGCTTTATGAACCATCTGTTGTCCTTCTTCTGATTCGATCATAAACTTTTCAACATTCGTTAAATTACCTTTCATCTCGCAAATTACCCAAGAACCTACAATACGAACATTAATTTCTTTTGGGCCATTTCCGATATTTTCCTTACGAATTTCGCGGATTAACATACTCATTGCATGTTCCATTTTTTTTGTCATTATATCCCTCCTCGGATTCTAATCTTTAATTTTCTTCTAGGTTATTCAATATAAAATTGATTCAATTACATCATTAATTTACAGAGTTATAAATGTTTTTCAGGTTGATTGTAAGGAAGTTTTAGTCTCCATTTATAATGAACCGATAGCATACGAATAAATACAACGACAACTACTATGGTCGACAATTCAATAGGACTGCTCCACCCAGCCCAAATACAAAAAGCACACATGAATGTAAGTATCGCATGAATTTCTTCTTTTAAAGCAAGTGGGGGTCTACCCGCTAACAAATCTCGAACCATTCCTCCGCAAACACCAGTAAACATAGAAGCTATGACAATAATACCTAGATCATAATTCAAACTTTTTGCTAACAGTGCCCCATTTATCGCAAAAGAAGCAAGACCAATAGAATCAAAGAAATATCCCCATCGTTTCCAATGATGAACCCATTTTCTCTCAATGAATACGATTGTAGATAGCGTTATTATTACAACAAGTAAGGATTGACGATCCCATATTTCAGAAATTGGAACATCGAGAACTATGTTTCTAATCACAGATCCACCATATGAAGTTGTAAGTCCAAGCACAAAGATTCCAATAAAAGAATATTTAGCCTCCATAGCAACAACTGCCCCACTTGCTGCATAAGCAATAATTCCGATTGTGTGTAAAACCGACCAAGTCAATTGACTCTCTCCCCCTTTATCAAAACTAAGCCTTTATTCTCGAAGTCAGAGACTTGATTAGGTTGTGTGTAATAGGAAAATTACAGTTAGAAGGACATCATCACCCCAAAATAAAAAAACCGCCATAAAATAGTTTGCGTATGACTTTACACAAACTATTTTATGGCGGGCTAATATCTAAGCAGTTCATCCTACTAGTTTATCCATCTCACCATTTAAAAATAAAAAAGAAATAGAAGTAAGCAATCTAGCATTACTTATCATCCATAACTTATATTTTATAATTATATTACATTAAACTTTTTAACTCAATATAAAATTTACAAAAAATCAAGTTGAAAAGCAACAAAATTCCATTTAAATACCGTGATTTATTTCTTCACTTTAAAACCTCAACATCTGTTAATTTCCAATCGAAAACATTGTTACTTTACCTTTATCGAAAGCTACTATTCTATTTTTGATAATCTATTTTGACTATCCACCGATATGTGACATTTCGATTTTTGATTTTTTTCTTTTTTCCATCGTTTGTTCATTTCGTTCATCGGAATAGCGGTCATTTCTATTTTCCCAAACATTCGAAATGCATTTGATGATTGATGCATCATCTTCCCCAGTTCTTAACAATTCTCTTAGATCAGTTCCATCTGTTGCAAATAAACAAGTATATAATTTTCCTTCTGCTGAAATACGTGCACGCGAGCAAGTTGAACAGAAAGAATCTGTTACAGATGATATTACACCAATTTCGCCCTGCTCATCTTGATATTGATAACGCTTAGCTACTTCCCCTGTATAATTAGGTTCAACAGGGTTCAAAGGGGAAAATTGATGAACTTGCTCAATGATTTCTTTCTTCGACACAACGTCATCTAGTCGCCAACCATTTGTGTTACCTACATCCATATATTCAACAAAACGAAGAATATGCTGTTTGTCTTTAAAAAATTCTGCCATCGAAACGATATCTTGTTCATTTTTTCCTTTTTTAACAACCATATTGATTTTCACTTGTAAACCTGCTTCTGCAGCTTTTTCAATACCTTCTAATACCGTTTTCACTTTTCCTCGATGACCATTCATCTCGAAAAATCGCTCTTCATTTAGCGAATCTAGACTGACAGCTACTCGTGATAATCCTGCTTTTGCCAAATCATTTGCATATTTTTTCAATAAAGTACCATTGGTTGTTAAAGCAATATCCTCTACTCCAACTATGTTATGAATGCGTTCAATTAATTTTGGCAGATCTCGACGTAGTAAAGGTTCACCACCAGTAATACGCACTTTTTTCACTCCTAATGAGACGAAAATCTTTACTAATCGTTCGATTTCTTCAAAACTCAATATTTTATCGGACGGTAAAAAAGCGTAATCTGGACCAAACACTTCTGCTGGCATGCAGTATTGACAACGAAAATTACAACGGTCTGTCACTGATATTCTTAAATCTCTTAACGGTCTGTGTAGTTGGTCATGTAGATTGTTAATTTTAAACTCCTTCTTTCATATTAGTCAATTGCTTCATTCGTAGGTAATTGATTACGCTCTTTGTGCGTACAGAACCACTTTCTAACGCGTAAAATCTCTCGTGATTCTGCTCTTTTCAAAAGACATCTCGTTATTCACTAATCTTATCTTCAAAAACAAATACAGAAATAGCAATATCTTCTTCAATTTTTATATCTGAAAATAAATGGAGTAACTTAGTACCCATCAATTCTTCCATACCTTCAGGGATTGCTTTAGGATATAAATCTTGAATCATCCTTGTACGTGCAGCATGGACCATTTTTAATCCATCTGGTGTACTCGCAATAAACTTTTCTGTTGGTGTAATATTGCCATACAAAGTTGAAACAGCCATATTCTCAATGAAAACCGTATGCATACGCTCTGGTCCTTTTCCAAATATATCTTTGCGTAGTTTTCGAATAATATCGTTAAATTCATGCACTTTTTTTGACATCTTAACGATTCTCCCAACGTAATTAAACTTATTTTGTCTTGTTATCTTGAGACGACCCTTACAGTTTGTTAATGATATAGCAACTTGAAAAAAATTTAAAGAGAAAATAATTATTGATAACAATTCTCATTTAAAGCGATTTTATATTGCAAAATTTATATGGAATATATTCGAATATTTAGTGATATCCAATTTGTTCATTGTGGAGCGAAAGACGGCGACTCCTACGGGAAAAGCTTGAGCTGAAAGCCCCGCAGGAACATAGTGACGAGGAGATTGAAGCCAAGCCCGTGGAAAGCGCCGTCTGTAGCGGAACATCGGAATCTGAATATGGAAAAGTTAATATGTTGGAATGTTCGTATTTATAAAAATTCATAATTATTCTTGTCCATTTTGAATGATGGGGCTATAATAAGTGATATTACAAATGGAATTGAGATATTTTGATTCTTATGTCGTAGTTTTATACGACCAGAGTTGATCTATATTTGAATTCTATTGTTATACTAAAAAAATAAAGTAGATTGAGTTTTTAGCAAGTCCTGCTAAGAATTTTATCCACCATGAATAATCAGCACGTGAAGTCCGTGCCGTTTCATGGTGGATTTTTTATTTTTAGAGCAATGTCAACAATATGACAACTCGTTAATGAACGTTTCTTAATCCACTCTGGTATAGCAACACGATAAATCGAGAATTGAAATTATAACTAGACAATCTTTAATCAGTGTTACCAACTCGATATACTCCCCCGCTTTACCATAAGTATTAACGTGTTGTCTTATAAGTGACAAAGAACTAAAGGAGGTTATTACCTTGTCTAAAATTAAAATTAATGGCGTTCCGTATGATGTTGCAGAAGGAGCTACAATCCTTGATATCATCAATCAAAATGACATCGCCCATCCACAAATCTGTCATGTACCATCTGTTGATCCTATCGAAACTTGTGATACATGTATCGTTGAAGTTGATGGTCAATTGGTTCGTTCTTGTTCAACAAAAGCAGTAGATGGAATGGACATCCAACTTACCTCTGAAAGAGCGAAAGCTGCACAAACAGAAGCAATGGATCGTCTTTTAGAAAACCACTTGCTGTACTGTACAGTTTGCGATAATAACAACGGTAACTGTACTTTACACAACACAGCAGAATTGATGGAAATTGAACATCAAAAATATCCTTATGAACCAAAAGTTGAAACAAATGAAGTAGACATGTCACATCCATTTTATCGCTATGACCCAAACCAATGTATCGCGTGTGGGCAATGTGTAGAAGTTTGTCAAAACTTACAAGTTAACGAAACATTATCCCTAGATTGGGAAGCAGAGAGACCACGCGTTATTTGGGATGAAGGCGTTAATATTAACAATTCTTCATGTGTAAGTTGTGGACAATGTGTAACAGTTTGTCCTTGTAACGCACTAATGGAAAAATCAATGCTTGGAGAAGCTGGTTTTATGACTGGGCTTAAACAGGATATGTTAGAACCGATGATCGGTTTAATTAAAGACGTTGAACCAGGATATAGCGGTATCTTCGCCATTTCTGAAATCGAAGCTTCAATGCGTAGTAAACGTACTAAAAAAACAAAAACAGTCTGTACTTTCTGTGGTGTAGGTTGTTCGTTCGAAGTTTGGACAAAAGGTCGCAAAATCTTAAAAGTTCAACCTTCTGAAGGTCCAGTTAATGCTATTTCTACTTGCGTAAAAGGTAAATTTGGCTGGGACTTCGTCAACTCTGAAGAACGTATTACAAAACCATTAATTCGCAAAAATGATGAATTTGTTGAATCATCATGGGACGAAGCACTTGACTTGATTGCTTCAAAACTTGGTGGTATTCAAAAAGAATATGGTTCAGGTTCTGTTGGTTTTATCTCTTCTTCAAAAATTACGAATGAAGAAAGCTACTTAATTCAAAAAATGGCACGTCAATTGTTCGAAACAAACGACATCGATAACTGTTCTCGTTATTGCCAATCACCAGCTACAGACGGTTTATTACGAACAGTTGGTTTGGGTGGTGATGCAGGAACAATCAAAGATATAGCAAAAGCTGGTCTTGTCATTATTGTAGGTGCAAATCCTACAGAAGGTCACCCTGTTTTAGCTACTCGAGTAAAACGTGCTCATAAATTACATGGTCAAAAATTAATCGTTTCCGATGTTCGTAAACATGAAATGGCTGAACGTTCCGACATCTTCATGCATCCAAAACAAGGTACAGACCAAGTATGGTTAATGGCCGTTACAAAATTCTTGATTGATCAAGGGTGGCATGATGAAGCCTTCATCAAAGAGAATGTGAATTTCTTCGATGAGTTCAAAGATGTTCTTGAAAAATACACACTCGAATATGCAGAAGAAAAAACAGGTATTTCAAAAGAGACACTCATTAACGTTGCTGAAATGATTCGAGATGCAGATGGTACATGTATTCTTTGGGGTATGGGTGTTACACAAAATACAGGTGGTTCAGATACATCCGCTGCTATTTCAAATCTTCTTTTAGCTACTGGTAACTATCGCCGTCCAGGTGCAGGTGCCTACCCTCTTCGTGGCCATAACAATGTACAAGGTGCTTGTGACATGGGTACACTGCCAAACCATTTACCAGGATATCAAAAAGTAACAAACGAAAAAGAACGTGCAAAATTTGAAAAAGCATATGGTGTAAAAATTCAATCACAACCAGGTCGTAATAATATGGAAATGTTAGATGCGATTATGGAAGGTAAAATGAAAGCTATGTATTTAGTTGGAGAAGATATGGCCCTTGTAGACTGTAACGCAAACCATATAGATGAAGTTCTTTCACAATTAGATTTCTTTGTTGTAGAAGACTGTTTCCTATCACGTACAGCACAATACGCAGATGTTATTTTACCTGCAGCACCATCTCTTGAAAAAGAAGGTACATTCACAAATACAGAACGTCGTGTTCAACGTCTATATCAAGTGTTACCAACGCTTGGGGAATCAAAAGCTGATTGGGAAATTCTCCAAGCAGTAGCTCGTCGCCTAGGTGCAGATTGGAATTACAGCCACCCAAGTGAAATCTTTGCTGAAATGGCTAGTCTTTCTCCAATCTTTGCTCAAGCAAACTATGACGTTTTAGAAAATTGGGGTAGCTTCTGTTGGGGTAGTCTTGATGGTAAAGATACACCTTTACTATATGAAGATGGTTTTAACTTCCCAGACAAAAAGGCTCGTTTTGCTTTATATGATTGGGTAAAACCTGCTGAATTTGAAGCACAATACGACTGTCATATTAACAACGGTCGTGTGCTTGAACACTTCCACGAAGGAAACATGACAAATAAATCACAAGGTATTCAATCAAAAATACCTGAGGTTTTCGTTGAAGTATCACCAGAATTAGCAAAAGAACGAGGCATTGAAGATGGAGCACTTCTTCGTTTAGTTTCTCCATACGGCGCATTAAAATTAAATGCCCTAGTAACTGATCGTGTACAAGGAAATGAACTATTCATACCAATGAACTCTGTTAGCAAAGATTCAGCGATCAACTTCTTAACAGGTCCTGCTGCAGACATCCGCACATCTACACCGGCATACAAACAAACAAAAGTGCGTGTTGAAGTGTTGAAACGAAAAGGAAAAAATCCACTTCCTAGAACGAACCCACGTTATAAAAAACGTCATCCACAAAATGGTGTTGAAGTACAACGTAAATGGAATCGTCCTGACTACGTTCATTTAACAACAAATAACGAAAGGGAGTGATAATATGGCTACACCAATTACAACAATAAATAAGCAACAATTAACAGAAGAACAACTTAAGGATCAAAAGCTAGAGAATTTAAAACAACTACTTTCTGAGAATGAAGAAGCTGTTAATCAAGTCTTTACTATCATGGCAGAGTTAAATGATATCGGAGCACTTGAAGCAGCTACAAAACTAATTGAAGCAAAAGAAGAAATAGCTCATATTGCACTTGGCCAGATGACTCGTAAGCCTGTTACTAATATCATCAACAACTTAATGGGAGTTGCTGGAGTATTAACTGAAATGAATCCAGAAACGACAACAAAACTTGTTGAGAGTTTAAATACTGGCTTAGATGTAGCAAACAAAGCAGTAGAGTCTGATGAAAAAGTTAGTGTCTTCAAATTGGTAAAACTCTTAAAAGATCCTGATATTAATCGTGCTCTAAACTTTGGCATTCACTTCTTAAAAGGGCTTGGAAAAGGCTTAGAATAGTAAGGAAGTTTCTTATATGCTAACAAACGAGAACATCTTAAATGCACTGAAGAAAGTTGATGGCCCGAAATTTCATAAAAGCATCGTCGACTTGAATATGGCTCGCAATATTCAAGTTGATGGTACGGATATCTCACTTGACGTTATCTTAACCATACAAGGTTGTTCACTAAAAGCAAAAATTCAACAAGATATTGAACAGGCTTTAAAAGAAATTGGTGCTTCAAGTATCTCGATTAAATTCGGTTCTATGACACAAAATGAACGTCACAGTTCAACTTCTTCTTTAAAATCACAAAGTGCAATTGATAAAGATATGCCTAAAACCTTTTTACTCAATTCTGATATCAAATTTATTGCAGTTACCAGTGATAAAAGCGGTGTCGGTAAGTCAACAGTTACAAATAGTTTAGCTGTAGCCCTTGCCCGTCTTGGAAAAAAAGTTGGTATTTTAGATGCAGACAATTATGGCTTTAGTTTTCGTACCATGTTGAACATCGATCAAAGACCAACAATAATTGACCAAACAGTTATTCCTGATGCGAGTGATGATGTAAAAATTATGTCAACGGGCTTTTTTACAAAATATAACCAACCTGTTATTTGGAGTGGCTCAATGCTCAACAAATGGATTCGCGATTTCCTTGTCAACACAGTGTGGGGAGAATTAGATTATCTCCTACTAGATTTACCACCTAGTACTGGAAAGGTCACCATTGATGTGGTTGCAATGATTCCACAAGCACACGAAATAATTGTAACAACACCTCAGAATGCCGCTTCTCATGTAGCATCTCGTGCAGTTCTAATGGCTCAACATACAAAACATACGATTCTGGGTGTTGTTGAAAACATGGCTTACTTTGAAAATTTAAATGGTGAAAAGAACTATTTATTTGGACAGGGTGATGCCGAAAAACTAGCAGATGAACTTCATACAAATGTCATTGCTCAAATTCCATTTGCTCAGCCTGATGAAAAGACAGGTTCTTCTGGTTTTGACGAAAACTCAATTATCGGTGAAGTATTTACCCATCTAGCAAAAGATATTATTTATCAATAACATACAAAAACCTGACTCGTTCTTAATCGAGCCAGGTTTTTTGTATGTTTAGTGTTTCACTAACACAGCCCTACTATCTATTTTAATAACCGGCCTTTTTTAAAACCTGCATAAAATAAAACCGATACGTATTTTTGACAAAAGTGTCTAAAGGCAAGCCAACATTCAGTTGATATTTCGTAAAAATAAAATAAAATCTCTTATCCCATTTTAAACGTAATAATTCCCCTGCATCTTCACCGTATTTCTCCGTAAATTCCACTATTAAAGGTTCTATCATATCGTAACAATAGTCTTTTAAACTTGCGAGAGCTTCGATATCTTTATCCTTTTGAAAACGCGTAATCCAATCTGCTAATTGCTCGTTCATTATAGATTTCCAACCTTCTATCTTTTGAGTTTCTTCCTATTTAATTATACCTCTTCTAATCATTTCTTGCTTTGCTTGTTTCTTAGATATTTAATAATGCTATAAAGTTTACCAAATGAAGCCGTTAGCTTTATAAAACAAACTCAATTAATTGAAAGTTGGTATGGAACATAGAAATCAACCTCGTTGAAGTCTGCATTGCTCAGCACTCTTCAACTTAGCAGTACTACGATAGGGTACTGAACAGTATGTAAATGCAAATATAATAGTATTAACTGTTTTCTGAAAGATGTGGAAATAGCTTCGCTTTCCGCGGGCGAGCGTTGAGCCTCCTCGGAAGCCCGTACCGTGCTTCACTGCGGGGTCTCACCTGTCTCGCTTTCCCGCAGGAGTCTTCGCTAATTCCACATCAACAAATATAGCTATACAAGATTTTTATTATAAATTTCCATCTATTTTTACTTTTTTAGTGACTTCACTGCGTTATTTCAGGGCTTTCAGCTCAAATTTTTCCGGTATGACTATCAATAAACCTCATTAAATTGACATCTCGTGTAGGAAGTGCTCATGCATTTTCATGAAGCCCTCCACAAATAATCTCTATGGAACATTGCTAAAGTATTTCGTACGATCTCCAGATAAATATTCCGCTCCATCGGAGGCAATCCAGTAATTTTTTGTTCAGATGGGATACTCTTTGTCGGAATAATTGCATAGTGCTCCTCTACTTTTGAATTATCATCATATCAGGTGATGAACTATCAGTCTTGATGAACGATAAATTTAGGCAGTGGATCATTCAATTGAGACCAATCTTGTGTCATTTCGACATCAGTCAATAAGCATTGGTCTAACTCTGTCTCAATTTGTTGTTGATTTATTTCTACTCCAATCCAAACAATTTCTGTTTGTCGATCTCCATATACTGGATCCCATCTTTCTTTTAGAGAGGGGTCTTCTCTTAACTCTATCGTTTGTTCTTCAGGAGATAAATCGGCGATCCATTCTCCTGCTCCTTGAAATTGAATGGATACTCCAGCTTGTGAAATCATTCCTGGCATATTACGAGTTGCCAACCAAAAGAATCCTTTTGATCGCACAATTTCAGAAGGTAGATTTTCTAACCATTCAAACCATCTTTGGGGATGAAATGGCCGTTTTCTTCGATAAACAAATGATGAAATACCAAATTCCTCTGTTTCAGGAGTATGTTCTTCGTTTAGCTCTTTAATCCAACCAGCTCCTTGACTCGCTTGATCGAAATCAAACAAATGACGATTTAGTAGTACATTTGGTGAAATTGATCCATTCCGAACAATCTGTTGCTCAGCTATTGGATTTATTTTTTTTAAAAATGCTTGGAACATTTCTAAGTATTCCATTGTCACTAAATCTGATTTCGTAATACATAATATATTTGCAAATTCGATTTGATCAATTAATAAATCCGAAACGTCTCGTTGGTCGTAAGGATCATCAGTTTGATGACGTTCTAATAATGTTTCACCACTTTCATAGTCATGCCAAAAGCGATTAGCATCAACAACAGTAATCATCGTATCCAAACAACAATATGGCGTTAAATCAATTCCTGTTTCTTCATCAATATACGAGAAGGTTTGTGCGACTGGAATCGGTTCACTAATCCCTGTCGATTCAATGACAATGCCATCAATGTCACCTTGTTCTACTAATTTTTCCACTTCAATCATTAAGTCTTCTCGTAATGTACAGCAAATACAACCATTTGATAGTTCTACTAGTTTTTCAGTCGTTCTTGAAAAGCCTTGATTTTCAACAAGTTGCATATCAATATTAACTTCGCTCATGTCATTAACAATAACAGCTAGTTTTCTTCCTTCTCGATTTTCTAATAGATGGTTTAAAATTGTTGTTTTGCCTGCACCTAGATAGCCACTAAGTACGGTTACTGGTATTTTATTCATGATATTCTCCAATTCTTTTAAAAAATAATTATTATGATTTTTTATCTAGTAAGGTAAATAATTTTTCTAAAAAGCCTATTATAATCTGTTTGTTTCTGTAGATTGTTACCTCATTTCCCAATTAAAAGGATTTTCCAATGTATTCCAATTGCTATTAAACTCTTCTTCTGTTAAAAGACATTCATCTAATTGTTTTGTAATTTTACCTTTTGGTAGATCCATACCGATAATGACTAATTGAGAATTACGGTCTCCTATTTCCGGATCCCATTCATCTGATACCTGAGGATTTTGAAGAAGAATTTGTTTTCGCTGTCCCTCTGGCAACGCAGCAACCCAGTAAGATAACGGTGAGATATTAATAGAAGATCCAGCTTGTGAGAATAGAATGGCGATATCATTATGACAAGCAATCCAAATAAATCCTTTCGAACGTACAATTTCAAGAGGCATATTCTCCGCCCAAGCTTTGAATCGTTTTGGATGGAATGGCATTGTTCGTGTATAGGTAAAAGAACTTATGCCATATTCTTCTGTTTCTGGTGTATGATTCCCGTGACCTATTTCAAGTTCTCTTAACCACCCTGCAGAATTGGCTACACGATCAAAGTTAAATCGTTTTGTGTTTAAAATTTCCCGCGGATCAATTTCACCATGAGTTGTACGAATAAATTTTGCTTCTGGCTGCAATGTACGTAAAACCCCTTCAAGACGTTCTAACTGCTCCACTGTTACTAAATCGCATTTGTTCAAAATAAGAACATCACAAAATTCAATTTGGTCAATTAGTAAATCTGCAACGTCTCGTTCATCTAATTCAGCAGCAGCTTCTTTACGATCCAACAAACTTTCACCAGATTGAAAATCAGTCCAAAATCGATTTGCATCTACGACTGTTACCATCGTATCTAACGAGCAACTTGCAGTTAAATCAATCCCCAATTCTTCATCGATATATGAAAATGTCTGAGCAACAGGAATTGGTTCGCTAATACCTGTTGACTCAATAACTATGTAGTCAATATTTCCTCGCTCAGCAAGTTTTTGAACTTCAATCAGCAAATCCTCTCGCAATGTACAACAAATACAACCATTTGATAGCTCAACAAATTTTTCTTCTGTTCTTGAAATACCGCTTCCTTTTTCTACAAGAGAAGCATCGATATTAATTTCACTCATGTCATTCACAATGACAGCAACACGTAAATTTTGTTCATTTTGTAATACATGGTTTAAAATAGTTGTCTTACCTGCACCAAGATAACCGCTTAAGACGGTAACTGGAAGTTTATTTTTCATTTATTGCAACCCCTTTAATAGTAATGATTACGTTTTAAAAACACCTAAAAAAATATACTGTTTTATTAATGGAATTTCGAGTACTATGCATCAAAAATAAATACATCTTTAACTGATTATTATTTGGTTTCGCGATGCAATATCACTTTTTTAATTCTAAACGCTCTAGTCTGTTACTTTAATTTTTTTGAAATGTAATTTTTATCTCCTGATGTTTCAATCAAGGATAAAGTAACTTGAAAAGCAATATATTTCTCTCTTTATAAATAGTAATGGTTACGCTTTAGAATATTACACCTGTAAGCTGCCTTTGTCAATAGAAGCTATTATTAAATCTCCTTATCAATAAAGTGGTTCCCTTCTATTGCCCAATTTAATAAAAAAAGCGTATTCGAAATAAATACTCGAATACGCTTATTAACTTGAAGAAAATCAACAATTAATCTAAATGGCCTTATTCTTAAAAATTCCGATATAATGTTTTTTCTCTCTCGGATGTAATACTAAGATTTAGTAGTCTTATAATTCCGGTGCTTTTCTGCTTTTCGTTGCTTGTTCAAAAGCAAATGCAAGCTTAATTAATGTACCCTCACTAAAAGCGGTACTTGCAAAAGTAATACCAAAGGGTCTTCCATTTTCCATATAGCCTGCAGGTACTGCTATAGATGGATACCCAGCCTTAGCACTTATAGTCGAACCAATATAAGATGGAAATAATATGGCATCAAGATTATACTCATTCAGTGCATAATCAATGCCCATTTCTTGAGATAGATACACATCTTCTAATTTCGCATTTAAATATTCAGGATTTCTTAACGTGTTTGTTAAAAATTGTCTTTCCTCCAATTTATCTTGGCCATATTTTAATGCTTGTCCTTCATGTTTCTTGTTAAATTCTATTAATTCTTCAATAGAATGTACTGGAATGTAGGAAGGCAACTTAGATAAATAATTTTCTAAGCTATGTTTTAGTTCATATTTATTTACACTCCAACTCCAATCACTATTGAAAGATGGAATTTCGATATCTTCAATAACTTCTGTTCCTTCATCTTTTAAAATTTGAATCGCATTTTCAAATAGATTTTCATTGTATTCTCCAGAGTTATAATATTCATTTGAAGCTTTATTGAAGACACCAATTCTTGCTCCTTTTAATCCTTTAGAATCTAAGAAGGAGGTATAATCATGACTAGCATTTCCATCACTTTTAAATGTAGCTGCATCAAGTTTATCAACACCTGTTAAAACACTTAATAAAATAGCTGCGTCAGTAACTGTTCTTGCAAAAGGTCCCGCAGTATCTTGTGAATAAGTAAATGGAATAATTCCTGTTCTACTGATTAGACCAACTGTGGGCTTAATGCCAACTACTGAATTTTGAATCGCTGGACTAAGAATAGAAGCATCTGTTTCCGTACCGACAGATAACATTGTGAGATTTGCAGCGACTGCCACTGCAGATCCTGAGCTCGAACCCCCAACAAAAAGATCTGCATCACCATAGGGATTTAATACTTGCCCTCCCCTTGCACTATAGCCTGCCCACATTTTAGTTGCCATTCCATTTGCTAGTTCTGTCATATTTGTTTTACCCATTATTACTGCACCTGATTGACGTAGTTTTTCCACAAGAAATGCGTCACGATTACTAAGATAATTTTCTAGTGCAAGTGTTCCAGCACTCGTATGCATGGAATCATTAGTTTCTATATTGTCTTTCAAAAGAATCGGTATACCATGTAAAGGTCCCCTTATTCCCTTTGTTTTTCTTTCATGGTCCAGTGCTTCTGCAATAAATATTGCATCAGGATTAATTTCCAGAATAGAATTTAATTTCGATCCACTCTGATCATACTTTGCAATTCTTGAATGATAATACATAACTAACTCTTTCGATGTTATTTCACCTTTTTCTAAAGCGGATTGAATTTCATAAACAGTTAATTCTTCTTTAAAAAAATCTTTAAATTTAATTCTCATATGCATCCCCCTTTGATTTTATTACGGAATATAAACATTGTTCGACCTTATATTACTGCATTTATAATTGAAAAATTGTTATACATATAGCAACTTTAAATTAAGTGAAAAATAATTTTAACCCTCTTAGTTACAAAGTAGGAACCTTGTAAAATTACTCATTTGAGTCAATTTCATAATTCGATGTTTTGATATAAAACACGAACATTAAACAAGGGAATTGTTTGTGCTATATCTATTAGAATATTGTCTAGTAGCGGAAGATGGTGACTCCTGCGGGAAAGCGAGAAAGGTGAGACCCCGCAGGGAGATTAAGGAACGGAGTCTAGGAACGCCACGTCCTGTGGCAACGACTCCGTGACCAACTTCCTGTTGCCCCGAGGAGGCTCAACGCTCGACCGCGGAAAGCGCCATCTGTAGCGGCATATTAAACAAATAGTATATTTGAAGTATTTGTATTGTACGTTTAGATAATATTCGTGTTTTTTGCCTAGAAAAGTATTTATGAAATTGATTCATTTCGATTTTAATTATTTATTGTAATCAGATTTTGTCTCAATTTCTTTCGCTTGTCTGATGGATAGAAATAAAGATGTTTTGAAACTTTTCTTTAATCAACTTTTTTGGGAAACAAATATTTCAACTTAGTCCAATTATTTAATAAATTGTATGAATCGCTTCTTCCCTATTTGTAAAACATCGTCATTCATTAAAATTTTGTCCATATCATCTTCTGCAATTTTTTCACCATTTAAAGAAACGCCATTTTGTTTAATTAATCGCATAAATTCACTTTTACTTTTAATATAGTCTTTAGCAATTAATGTTGGAATAATATCAAATACAGATTCTTTCCCTATTTCAATTAACATGAAGGGAATGTTATCAGGGATTTGTTTCTTTTGAAATGCTGTTTCAAAATAATGCTTTGCCCTCCTCATAGCCTCTTCCCCATGGTATAAAGTAGTAATAATTTCTGCTAATTCTAGTTTTATATCTCGTGGATTTTCACCTTTTGATAATCTATTCTTCACTTCCTTAATCACTTTAGGATGCTCATCTGTTGCAAGTTCAAAATATTTAATAATTAATGCATCAGGTACTTCCATTACTTTTTTGAACATTACTTCAGGTGCTTCATTCACCCCAATATAATTCCCTAAGCTTTTACTCATTTTTTCGACACCATCTAAACCTTCTAATAGAGGCATGAAAATAGCGATTTGTTTTTCGAGCCCTAAATGCTTTTGTAATGTACGTCCCATTAATATATTGAACGTTTGGTCTGTACCGCCTAATTCAATATCAGCAAAAATTTCAACTGAATCATATGCTTGCATTAATGGATAGAAGAATTCATGAACACCAATTGATACTTGATTGTTATATCGTTTATAGAAATCATCACGTTCTAAAATACGAGCTACAGAAGTCGTCGCAGCTAATTTGATAACTTCCTCAAATGTTAACTTTGATAACCACTCACTATTAAAACGTACAGTTGTCTTTTCCTTTTCTAAAATTTTAAAAATCTGCTCACAATATGTTTTAGCATTTTCTTTTACAATTTCATCACTTAGTGCAATGCGCCCTTTGGCTTTTCCTGTTGGGTCTCCTATACGACCTGTAAAATCACCAATAATAATGACAACGCGATGGCCTAAATCTTGCATTTGTTTAATTTTTCGTAGAACTACAGCATGCCCTAAATGAATATCTGGTGCAGAAGGATCTAAACCAAGCTTAATCGTTAAAGGTTTTTGTTCTTTAAAAGAATGTTCCAATTTTGCTAATAACTCTTCTTCATTGACAATCTTGTCTACACCTTTTTGAATAATCACTAATTGTTCCTCTGGTTTTAAAAACATACAATACAACTCCTTAAATTTGAATTAATATTGCAAGTTCTATAAGAGCAAAATAAAAAACGTCCTTTAGGGATTAACCTAAAGGACGTGTATGAACGTGTTACCACCTTTATTTAAGAGTTATTCGCATAACTCTTCTCAATAGGTACGGCTAAATTGCGATACCTTTGCATTGATTACGGATGCAAACCCGTCGTAGCCTACTAAAGTTCGGTACGCAGCTCCAAGATGTATTCATTTTAACTTTCCTTCGCGCCTCTCATCTACCGGCTACTTTCTGTAAGTTCCATTAAAATTACTCGTTCTCTTCAACGCTTTTACTCTTATACTCCAAATTGTTATAAACAATTCTTTGTTATGCAAATCTTGATATCTATTATATTGTAATTATTAGAATTGTCAATAAATTTTTAATTCTCTTGTCATTGTATACTTAGATTAATACAACAAAAATAGCTGGTAAATTGTAATACATATCGCCACAACAATCGGAGAAATTCTTAACACTTTAAAACCGGTTAATGAAGAATTTATTTCTTCTAATGGATCTTGCGTAGGAGATGCTAAGTATCCAATAAAACGTTGCCATCTATTCAGTTTAAATTGACTTAGTTCTTTCGGTATTTTCACTTCATATTCATCGAGTCGATTTTTCAACGGTTTTTCTTTATTGAACTCTTCTTTCAGCATAACAAACCTCCCCCAGCTCCTCTTTTAAAGATTTGATCGCGTTATGCAATCTTGACTTTACAGTACCAATTGGAATGGATAATATCCGTGCAATTTCTTCTTGCGTTAAATCATGATAATACGTCAATAGGATGACCGCTTTTTGCTTTTCAGGTAAATTAGCAATCGCCTGTTGAACAGCTAACTTTTCATCTGATGAAAAAGATGTAACTGCAGTTGGTACTAAAAATGGCAATAAAGTTCGCCACTTTTTTCGTCTATTTAATTTATTGATCAGTATACGATATGCGATTTGAAAGACATAAGATTTCACGGATCCTTTTTGCCTATTATAATCTGATTTTACTTTTTGCAATTTTTCAAACGTATCGTGAACAATATCCATACTTAGTTGTTCCTCACATGTATAGCGGTATAAAAAACAATAAAGAGGCTCATATAATTGCTGATATAACAAGGTGAATGCCTCTAAATCTCCTTGTTTATATGACTCCATCCACTCTTCATTGCTTTTCATTTAGCTCATCCTCCCAATGAGCTTTAATCGATTTTAAGGTAACTGAAACACGTGAGATTAAATAAAGAATGGTCACAAGCACCCATACTTGCGATTGGTTCGTAAAAAATTGAACATAAGGATTTTCAACTGATTGATTGAATGATAGCAACAGATTTAAAACTTGCACACAGATGATTGTATAAATAGCCAAAATAAGTGTTAATGTATCAAAAACATTCCATCGTAAAAAAATCGTTGTTTTTTTATAGTCAATTTTTCTGTTCTTCCGTACAATATATTTCCGGTCCATAGAAGGCATAATTACCGCAATAAGAGTAGTTATTAAAACAATAACTATTAACGATACAATCCAACCTATTCCCATAATGATCACCTATCCTTCAAATATTTTCTTTTTCCATTTTCATTTACTATACAAATGAGCAAAGCAAAAAGTTCATTCAAATCCAAAAAAAATAATAATTCCCTTTATATTACTTTTATTTTACTAAAGGCGATATATAAAACCCACCAACTTTCTGATAAGTTGATGGGTAGTAAAAACAAGCAAAAATCATTATTATGGCTGAAGAAGCAAAATATTTGCATGATTATTATCAAACTGAACACATTAACACAAGAAATAAGAGTTCCGAAAGTTTTATGACGAAGCTAGAAAAAGTATCACCACTTCGTTTTTAAGTTCAAAAAATCCCATAGCTGATATTGCTGGTATGAGAATAATTTATTCCTTAGTTAATAATATCTATCACATATACTCTCAAGCAGCTAAAACTACAAAATTAATCGATTAAAAAAGATCACAGCGATGTAAAAAAATTAAATTAAAAATGTAAATACATTTCACAAGGAGAATATATTTTGGGAAAAGTTGAATATCAAAATAAATATCAAATAACCTCTTTGATAAAGGGTTTCTCACCTATTGAGCAGGTGAGAAAAAACTTCAACAATAAGGTGCAAGTGCAAAGTTATGTATGAATTTATTTTTTAAAGGGGTTGGTTCAAATGGATAATCAGAAAGCGGTAGCTTTTGAAGATGAGAGTACAAAACATCGGGGACTATTGATCGTCGGTTTATTAGTTGCTATGCTTTTCGCTGCACTTGATAATACAATTGTTGGAACCGCTATGCCAAGAATTGTGGGGGAACTTGGAGGATTAGGTGTCATGACATGGCTTACAACAGCCTACATGCTCACATCCACTACCGTTGTACCTGTTACAGGTAAATTGGCAGATTTGATTGGGCGCAAATCCGTGTATGTAACGGGGATAATTATATTCTTGATTGGCTCTGCTCTTTGCGGAATGGCAAATTCCATGACCCAGTTAATCATTTTTCGTGGGATTCAAGGGTTAGGCGGAGGCGTAATGATGCCTATGGCAATGATTATTATTGGTGATATTTTTACGGGTGCTCAAAGGGCAAAATGGCAAGGTGTTTTCGGTGCTATTTTCGGTCTTTCATCCATTATAGGTCCCCAGATTGGTGGGTGGATTGTAGATGCAGCCAACTGGAGATGGGTATTTTACATTAATATGCCAGTTGGTATTATTGCAGCCATTCTAATTAGTTTAGGGCTTAAAAATAAAAAACTAGAAGGACCAATTAAAATAGACTTCGTTGGTATCTTTACGATGATTGTTGGCGTTGTTAGTTTACTTCTTGCTTTGACATTTGGTGGTAAAGATTATCCATGGGGCTCATGGCAGATTGTCTCTCTTTTTGTAATTTCTGCGGTGTTTCTCATTAGTTTTGTAATCGTTGAATCTAAAACAAGCGAAGCGATATTACCTATGCATTTATTTAAAAATAAGACTTTTTCCATTTTAAATGGTATTGGATTCCTTATGTCTGTGGGAATGTTTGGTGCTATTATGTTTGTTCCTCTTTTCATGCAAGGGATTATAGGAATGAGCCCTTCACAATCTGGAACGATGATGATTCCAATGATGGTATCTATGATGATTGCAAGTATTTTTGGAGGTCAGATAGTTAGAAAAATTGGCGTTAAAACGCAAATTATTATTGGTATGATTATCATGGGTGTAGGTTTCTGGTTATTATCAACAATGGGTATTGACACTACAAAAAAAGTAGCAATGAGCTTTATGGGAACACTTGGCTTAGGTATGGGATTAGTTATGCCAATAATAACCCTTGCCTTACAAGAGAGTTTTCCAAAGTCAGAATTAGGCGTTGTTACTTCATCCAGTCAATTTTTCCGTCAAATCGGTGGAACATTTGGAATGACTATTTTGGGAGCGATTATGAATTACCGTTCAACCAATTTATTGACAGAAAAATTAGTTCCTACGCTAGAGAAACTTCCACCAGAAGCAGGTGGGTTAGTAAATCAATTTGAGGGTATGATTAAAGAGTCGCCGCAAGGTGTCTATTCGATATTGCTTAGTCCAGAAACATTAGAAAAAATTCCTACTTCTATTCAAAATATGATGATCCCTATTCTAAAATCTACATTAGTTGATGCATTGCATAGCGTATTTCTTGTAGGCTTAATATTTGTAATATTGGGTGCCATTTTATCATTCTTTATGAAGAAAATTAAGCTGTCTGATCCTAAAAAAGAAACAGAGGGTAACAAATAAATTCCGATAAATCTACTGACAATAAATAATTAGAAGAACATTCCTCAATGATACGATATCCGCGTATTGTTATAGAATTGTTGTCCATTCATTAATGTATACTTTTTTAATAAATGAAATATAAACATGTAAAAAAGCATGGCATTCGCCATGCTTTTTTTCTTACTATGTTAGTTCCCGATTTTCTTGTCTTTTAAAACAAATTGCTAAAAACTCCAAATCCACAATAAATTGATCGCTTAATTTAATTGTTTCTTACAGATGGCTTTCCCAACCGCAAAGACATCAATCCCTGGATAAGTTCATGGTGCTCTCCATCCCTGTTTTTCCATCCTCATTTAGCGGTGGGAGGAAATATGATTTTAAACAATAAATGAAAGCGAGTTGAGAAATTGAAAAAAGCAATTATCATCGGAGCTAGTTCAGGTATTGGAAAAGAGTTAACCAAGATTCTTTCCGTTGAGGGATATATTGTTGGTATTGTAGCTAGAAGTACAGCGAATTTAATTGAGCTTTAAAAACAACTCCCAAATAAAACATTTATTAAAACTGTCGATATTTCTTGTCCAAATAGAGCAAATACTCTTATAGAGGATCTAATTAGAGAGATGGGAGGAATAGATTTATTTGTCATCAGTTCTGGAGTGTGACATCTTAACCCCGAATTAAATTTAAGTTTCGAACAAGAAGTTATTGATGTGAATGTTTCAGGGTTTGTAGCTATTTCCAACTAGGTATTAACAATTTTCCTTGTAATGAGACTTGTTGTTATCCCAACTACTAATAAAGTAATAATTGATAGTAAGAGCGTATGTGCGGATATTAATACTCCCCCTAATATAATAACTGTAATATCAATCACGAAAATAACAATTCCAACGTTTACTCCTGTTTTAACACTTACGAATTGAGCAACTAGATCAGTCCCTCCAGTACTTGTACGGTGTCGTAACATTAATCCAATGCCAGTACCAACAAAGATGCCTCCTAATATCGAACTAAAAACAGCACTAATATCAATTAAGGAACGAAAGGGTTTGAACAAATCAATGGTGAAAGAAGACAAAAGTAATCCATGCAAACTATTGTAAAAATAAGTTCTATATCTAAACCAAGCAACAATAAAAATCGGCATACTCAAAATAATAATCATTAGGCCGACTTTCAAATTGTATAAATAGTTTAAGATTAATGCTAATCCTACAATTCCTCCATCTAGTATTTTATATGGTGTTAAAAATAAGTTTATTCCAAGTGATAAAAAAACACTTCCAATTATTATTATTGAGCCTTTCTTTAGGAAATACATATAAACCCCCTCTAAGGACAACACATATTTCATGTTATGAAATAATAGAACAGAACATGTTTTAATTGAAATACAAAGTTGAAGTGTTAATGATGTTTTTTTTGCATAATGAGGTAATTTCATATTTTCGGTTTTTAAATACGAACATTTCAACACATTAATTTTTCAGTTTACAGATTTGGATGTTCCGCTACAGACGGCGCTTTCCACGGGCTTGGCTTCAACTTCCTCGTCACTATGTTGTGGGCACTGAAAAATGATTTTACCCCTAACTTATAGTACAAATCCGCTATAACATGAAGTGGAATCAGCTTCGCTTTCCGCGGTCGAACCGACGAGCCTCCTCGCTTCGCTGTGGGGTCTCTCTGGCTCGCTTTCCCGCAGGAGTCTTCGCTGATTCCACTTCAACAAAATATGTATCACAAAATTTTATTATTATTCATGCATTTTGACTTTATCAGTGGCCTCCACTACTATCCAGAGGGGCATTCAGCACAAGCTTTTCCCTTAGGTCTATTAATGAACCTCACTGAATTAACATCGTACGTAGAAAATGCGAATGCATTTTCGAGGACTCGCCATCTTCCGCTTCATAGACAATGTTCTAATAGATACGGCATATAACAATGCCCAATTTAATATTCGTTTTTTTTATTAAATCTTTGCATTATGAAATTAATTCTAATATATAAAGCTACCAATTATTTTGAAACCATCTATTAAGTTTTACGTATATTATGTAAATAAATTAAATGGAGGAAACATATGTCATTATTACATAAGGCACTTGCAAGCTTTGGAATAGGAGCAGCAAAAGTTGATACAAAAATAGAACAATCTGTTTTTACAGTTGGACAAATAGTTCAAGGTGAAGTCCACATTCATGGAGGAAATGTTAATCAACATATAGATGCGATATTTTTAAATGTTTATACCTCTTATATACATGAGTCTAATGATTTAAAGCACATTGAACATGCATCTATTACACAAGTAAAGGTGACCGAACCATTTACAATTCAAGCAAGTGAAGAAAGAGTTATCCCATTTTCGTTTACTCTTCCCATCGATTGCCCTGTCACAATGGGAAAAACAAACGTATGGATTAAAACTAGCTTAGCTATATCAAATGCTATTAATCCTAAAGATGAGGATTATATAGAAGTTCAGCCTACTCCCCTAGTTGCGGATATTCTAGATGAAATTACTAACCTTGGTTTCAGACTTCGTGAGGTAGAATGTGAGAAAGCATCCTACAAATTACGTAATCATTATCCTTTTGTACAAGAATTTGAATTTGTTCCTACTGGAGGTAGTTTCCGAGGTAAACTAGATGAGCTTGAAATAATTTTCACTGCGCAAGCAATAGACTCCGTAGAACTACTAATGCAAGTGGATCGAAAAGCACGTGGATTAAGTGGTCTTTTATCTGAAGCATTAGAAATGGATGAATCTTATGTACGCTTCACAATAAATCAACATGATATTCCTAACCTACGTGGAACATTACAGAAGTTGATTTCTAAATTCGCATAATATAGTGACTAGTAACTTTCCCTCAAATCGCGGAGAAAATAGGAACTAGAAATAATCATTACATTTCTAAAATTCTGCATGAATTATAAAAGGAGTGGTTGAATGTTTCCAATGTTAGAAACAGAAAGATTAGTTTTGAGAGAACTATTAGAAGATGATGCACAGGGGCTATTGAATTGTTTTTCGAATGAGGATGTACTACGTTACTATGGGCAAAAACCATTAGTAGATAAAGGACAGGTTAAAAATATTATTAGGAATTTTTCAATTAACTACAAGGAAAAACGAGGAATTAAATGGGGCATTGAATTAAAAGAAACAGAAGAGATTATTGGAACTATCGGTTTTCATGACTGGTCATCTGAACACAAGAGAGCTGAAATAGCTTATGCACTTTTACCTGAGTACTGGGGAAATGGGTATGCTACTGAAGCGGTTTTAAAAGTTATATCATACGGATTTAATGAACTTGATTTAACTCGTATTGGAGCAGTTGTTTTTACAGAAAATACAGCCTCTAATCTGTTATTAGCAAAATTAGGGTTTAACAAAGAAGGCGTTCTTAGAAATTATATGTATCAAAATAATGTCCCATATGATACGAACGTGTACTCCTTGCTTCCAAGTAAATCATAAAGCAAGAATATTTCGAAATAACCTTACTGCTATGTTAGAGAATTCCTTCATACCTTATAAAGGGACGATGGTTGGGAAGATTAATCTGGATTACTCTAATTCAATTTAAAAATATGAAAATAAAAAAAGTCGCGTCTGCGATTTTTTTTATTTTTAATAGCTGTTTTCTAAAAGATTGTTGCTTATATGATATTTAGTTATACTCGTTCCACTTTTTGTTGAAATATAGTATATATTTATCAAAGAAATAGAGATTTCAAATTTAATAAATGAAAAAAGGGGGAAAAGAAATGTATTGGGAAACTCTACCTAATTGGTTTTGGGCAATATACTATTTGTTTTTATTAGCAACATTAGGAACCGCCATATTTAGTGTTGTCAAAAGGAAAATGAAAGGTTTGTCCGTTATTGCAATTGTATTCACTTTAACAGTTCCAATAGTTAGTCTGGTAAATAGTATTGGAAGAGCAGAAGGAAGGAATGAATTTGAACATTTAGTGAGTCAATTGCAACAAGGTGCTATTTGGTCTGTTTTTGTAATTATAGGTTATTTGTTTTTATTAGTTTGGTGGGTTTTATTCCTATCCAAAAGCAAGACCGAGAAGTAAGTTATCGTTTCAAATAAAAACAATTCGAAGTCCTCAATTTGGAGGTCTTTTATTATGCACTTCTCAACATCTTAACTGTTCTATAAAATTCCAACTATATTTAGTTGGATCCTTTTTCCTTTATTTCTTCTTTACGCTTTTTTAATATAAAGAAAATAATTCCATACAACACCATTAATAATAAAATGTCGATTAAATATCTAATTGTATCCCCCTCTTTGAAGTTTTTATAAAAGTCTGGAAACACTAAGCCTATTAAACCACAAATTATAATAATTGAGAAAATTTTCATTTTTGTCCAATTCTCCTTTTTTCTATATCATTATCTATATGTAAATAATAACATTAGAGGGATTTTATTGCGAAAAAGGTTATTATTATAATCTTATCATTTATATTTCTAGCAAACAACTGAGCCTGCATATCCTGAAGAAAAAAGCGAGACTTTAGTAACTTGTTTAAGACAAGAAATGAAATTACAACAAACTGATGAAGGATTTAACGGTGGTGTCTCTACTTATCAACTACCGGGATATGATCCTTTTCCCTATTGTGTAGAAAGTCTCTGAATGCCCCCTCTATTAGTACAATAATTTCAACAGCAAAAGCGTTAATCCTTTGGATCAACGCCCTCCCAATTATGGTTACTAGAAAATTCACCTTGTTAATTCTCAATTAATGAATTTATCATACTATCTTATGATTAGTTTCATCGAATTCAATGACTTTCCTGTTTTCTTTTGAGCTTTTATCTGTGTTCAGCTTAATACGTATTAGTCTACCAATCTTAATTATGCCAATAATAATTAAGGATAATGAAATGATGAATAAAGCATGCCCAATGCCTGGAACAAATAATGTTACCGTTGATAAAGGTGCCACTAAAGTAAATTCATACAATATTAATAATGGTAGTAAGAAGTTAAAAACAAGCAAAGACACTACATTAACTATTACCCTGAAAGGCTTTACTTTACGTTTTTGTCCTTTGAATATTTTATAAATTGAAAAAGCCACGAATACTATTGCCACAACAATTATTAAATCAAATATGATATAAATCATAAAAGGATTCTCTTCGCTTTTCAGAGGTTCATTATGTTTAACAAAATTGTATAGATTCGTCACCATCTGATCATATTGGTTACTATTTAAATAATCGAATGAATTGATTAGTAAGGTAATTCCATACTCATTATCTAAAAGGACCCTTGTATATGTATTTTCTGTCCAACCATTATGCGATATCACATCATTATCTACTTCCCATCCCATTGCATAATAAGTATGATCCTTAATGAGAGATGATGGTTGATGCATTTCCTCCATACTTTGTTTTGTTAAAACCCTTTCGCCTTTAAATTGTCCTTTATTTAATATGGCAATCATATAATTTGCCATATCTTCAGCACTTGAAATGAGATAACCATGAGGAACGTTTGCTTCATGATTCAATTGTTCTGTTGGACGTTTAAATCCAAACATCGTTTCATAGCCAGTAGCTATCGTATTGTTTTTATCTTCTTTTGGATTTGTATAACTATTTACCATATGAAGCGGTTTATAAATATTTCTTTTTATATATTCATCATAGGGAGTCTTTGTGACTTCTTCAATGACTAAACCTAGAATAGCGTAATTCAGATTGGAATATTGGTATGATTCACCAACTCCTTTTTCTAGGTGCAGCCCTTTTAAACTCTCTACAAGTTTTTTTAACGATTGATCACCTTCAGATATAGCACGTTGCCCATCATATTCAGAGATTCCACTGGTATGATTTAATAAATGCCGGATGGTAATTTCTTTTGATTCTTCCTCATCTGCTACTCTAAACCAAGGGATATATTGTTGAACCGGATTATCCAATTGAATCATTCCTTGGTCCACTAATTGCATAATGGCTAGTGCGGTAAAAGATTTACTAACAGATCCAAGAACAACTGGCGTCTGTGGTGTCATTTTAGTACCATTAGGACCTGATATTCCATAACCTTTGATATATTGTACTTTATCACCTTTCACTATCGCTATTGAAGCACCAGGGATGTGTTGTTTCTCAAGTTCTTTGTTTATGTATTCATCAATTTTAGAAGTGTCTAAATTAGTATGATTTTCAGCTGCCAAAGCCTTCTCATTTAATGATGAAATAAAAGACAGAAGAATGATTAGTATTAATTTTCCGATTTTCGATACTGTTAAACTTTTCATGCTGTCCCCCAATTTCTATAATATAATCTTTATTGTATCTTCATTTACGTCTTTTCCAACATCATTAAAATAAACAGTTTGCAAGCTGCAATGGATTTGAGCATGCACTTTTTTACCTCCTTTTTAAATTTCATTTCATACTTTTACTCTACAAATGAAAAGTAATATACAGTAGTTCCGGTAAGTCATTAATAAGTAATATCTATTTTAAAAAAAAACGAAAATTTATGACCATTGGCTAATATATATTACTTCTTAAAAAAAGTGACTATTGAAAAGTTATTGAGGCTCTCTTTTATTGCGAAAATCTATAGGACGTCTACTGTTGTAGCATTTAAATAAGGTTTGATCAAAAACACCTCAAAAATCAGTATTTTAAGTTAAGTAAATAGAATCCATTTTGAAAAAAGATTGATCAAAATGGATTCCTGTTTTAGGAATGTGAAATTAGCTATTATTATTTGTTTTATTTATACAACAAGTTAATACTTTCTAGCTGGGCAACTCTTTTGTATGTTTTCCCTAATCTCCATACCCACATCGCGACTTTTTTTCAAATCCACACCCTTTACAGTAGGCCAAATAATGAAAAGTAAATCGAACCCTATTGAGACTGCCAACGACTTGGATACGAAGAGGTAGTCGATTTGTTGAGTACGAATATGTGAGAATAGAAATTTCATTTTCAACATCTCCCATTTACAAATCTATAAAAGTAGATATAATTGTTGTTATGGAACCTTCATTAATTTATAAAGCATTATCAAATGATACTAGAAGTCAAATCTTATTATGGCTAAAGAATCCAGAAAATTTTTTTGACGAAAAGCCTTATTTAGAACAAGGAATTAGTTTTCAAGTTGGAATATGTGTAGGAGATATCCAGCTCAAAACTGGCTTAACCCAATCTGTTGTTTCTAATTATTTATTAACGATGAAGAAAGCAGGTTTATTAGAATCCGAACGAATTGGGAAATGGACGTATTATCGACGAAATGAAAAAACAATACAAGAATTTTCCGATTACGTCCAAAACGAATTATAAAGTGAAACTTGAATCAGTGAGAGTTTTCTTCACCCTCACTGATTATTAGTCTTCTCGAATTCTGCTTTTACAGGCAAGATAAATAGAAAGGAGGATTTTTTTTAGGATTTCATATCTAGTTATATAGATATCTGTTATTGTATATTCAAAATAATTCCGTACATAAACAAATGAAAGTTGACACTTTTAGCGATATCTCCTTGCTACAATATCCACTTTTTTTAAGTTAATGAATTGGATCCCTATAAATTTTAAGCATTTATGTATAAAGACTTTTAAAATCAATATAAGAATGGAGAATTTTATATATGAAAAAAGTAAACCATCTACTTATTATTATGCTAGCAGTAGGTGTATTTGGAATTATTACAACAGAGATGAGTATTGTCGGAGTATTACCACAAATCACTCAAAAATTTGGAATTTCAACTACACAAGCCGGATTATTAGTAAGTATATTTGCTCTTGTTGTTGCGATTTCTGGACCATTTTTAATACTTCTTGTATCTGGAATTAATCGTAAAATACTTTTATTAACAGCAATATCTATTTTCGCTATCTCTAATATGATTTACGCTTATACAACACAATTTGAAGTTATGCTCATTTTCCGTATTCTACCAGCAGCACTTCACCCACTCTTCTTTTCAATCGCTCTTGTAACTGCTGCTAAACTTGTTCCTCCAGAAAAAAGCGGTCAAGCAGTTACAAAAGTTTTTATGGGAATTACTGTTGGGTTTGCTTTAGGTGTACCATTGACTTCTTACCTTGCAGAACAGTTTTCATTAGAAATTGCGTTCCTATTTGGAGCATTTGTAAATGCTCTAGCATTTATCGGAATATTGATTTTACTTCCTTCTATGCCCGTTGAAGAAAAAATGTCTTTTGGCAAGCAAATTCGTATATTGCGTAAACCAGCATTATGGTTAAATATCGCAACTGTTACCTTTCTTTTTGCAGCCATGTTTTCAGTATACAGTTACTTTGCCGAGTACCTTGCAAAAGTAACAGACATGAATAGCTCTCTCATCAGTTTCATGCTATTCATATTTGGTGTGACTATGATTTTAGGTAATCATTTATTTGGAGTTTTTCTGCAAAAAAGTGTAGTAAATACCGTAATATATTTTCCAATTTTATATTCAGTCGTTTATTTATTGGTTTATTATTTAGGGCCTTATCTTGTTCCAATGATTTTTATGGTATTCATTTGGGGCATCGTACATTCCGGCGGTTTAATTGTTGGTCAAACATGGTTAATAAGTGAGGCAAAAGAGGCTCCGGAATTTGGAAATAGCTTATTCGTCTCGTTTTCCAACCTTGGAATTGCTTTTGGAACCTCTATTGGAGGCTGGTTCATTTCTCAATTAGGCATTCACCAGCTTACCTGGAGCGGATTCACATTTACACTGCTTTCGTTTTTATTGATCATCATAAAACTAAAATTTTTCAACTCTAATAACCAAGCATCGTTATCAAGCTAACATAATCTTATATTCATACAATCATGTAGCTTTGAAATAAAGTTTGATTAAATTAACGCCTTCAACTTTGATATAATTATCAAAGATTATTCAAAATCCACAACTGTGAGATTTTGTGAATGATGGACTTTATAAATTTCCCATGGAGTAAACAAATCCAAAAAAACGTTCCAGTTCAACACAATAAAAAAAGAATGTAGACAAAGTCGATTTAACTTTGTCTACATTCTTTTACTTCAATGTTTCTTATCTTCTACTAGACTCTCTTCCATTGCTTTAATAATAGCAGCAGATCTGTTTTTTACATTTAACTTCGAATAAATGGTGGAAATATAATTTTTCACAGTTCCAACTGAAAGAAACATCTTTTCTGAAATGTCTTTATTGGATAATCCTTGAGTTAAACATTTTAAAACTTTTAATTCTTGATTATTTAAATCATATGGATTACTTATAGAGTTATGGTCAAGTTGTTCTGAGTGTACGATATTATTTAATTGTAACTGACCAAATACCTCTTTTGCTAATTGTTGAGGAATGAGGGAACCTCCGTAATACACCATTTTAATTCCCTGAACTAAATATTCAGGATCAACAGCTTTTAATATATAACCTTCTGCACCAGCATTTAAGGCATTCAAAACGTGTGTAACATCTTGAAAAGTAGTAAGGATGATAACTTTTATATTGGGCCAACGTTTTTTAATTTCTTCTGTCGCCTGTACACCATCCATCACCGGCATTTGAATATCCATTAAAACAATATCAAGGTTTTCCTTTTCGCATAAAGCAATTGCCTGTTCTCCATTTTCCGCAGTTCCAACTATCTCAATATCTGAAATACTTTCAATTACAATTTTTAAGCTTTTTCTTAAAATCTCTTGATCTTCAACTATTGCCGCTTTAATCATTATAATTAAACTTCCTTTACCATAGGTATGTTACACGTTATCCTCATACCGTTATTCAATTTAGAATAAAAGTTAACTGTACCCGCTAATGCCGATATTCGATCTTTCATTGAGCGTAAGCCAAACCCTAAATTTAATTCATTACAACCATTTCCATTATCTTCAATAAGAACAATCAATTCTTCTTGTTTAAACGAAATATGTATTTTAATAAAAGTTGCCTGACCATGTTTTTTCGCATTTGTAAGTCCTTCTTGTATACAACGAATAATGGCAAGCTTTATTCTTTCACCAACTTCGGTCGCATTCCCTTCGACATTCAGTTTTATAACTGTTGATGTATGTTTGGTAAAATCAGCAATCAATTCTTTCACCGATTCGACAAGGGTTTGATGATTCGTTGGCGACATATGGTGAATTGTTTTTCTCACATCATTCAATCCATTTCGCGCTAAATCTGAAATCTCTTTTATACTTTTTTCTGCTTCTTTTTTATCTGCCTGATATAGATAAGGAAGGGCATCTAAACTTGTTATGACCGATGTGAAAATATGGCCAACTGTATCATGCAAATCTTGTGAAACTCTGTTTCGTTCTTCCTTAATCGTCAGTTCCTCAATCTTTTTTGAGTAATATTCCAAATCCTTGTTTTTTTCCTCAATAGAGGCAATTAACTCTTTATTAGCGTTATTGACAATCGTCAACCTCCCTAAACAAAAGCCAATACCATAAAAAATAGTTGAGTCAATAAAGAGTGCAAAGAAATCATTATTAGTAAAGAGAATGCTGGCCCATGTACCAGCTAACAAAAAAGGTCCTACCCAAATTAATGTCCTAACTTGACAAGCATAAGCAACAGTAAGAATAGGTAAGAGTAGAAAACTGTAAGTCACTGATATTTCATACTGACTCGATAAGTAAATAAACAAAGAACCCGTTAACAGCACCTCGGCGATTAAATAATATTGGAATTTAATACGCCCAGGCCGATAAAATTGATAAGGGATTATGTAAGAACAACTAGCCCATAATAGTAAAATCCACTTTACTGAACCAATCGTACCAACGAATATCGCGTAGCCATTATTAGTAAACCATACCGTACGCATGAGAAATAGAAAATAGTCCAACCAATGCCATTTCCTTTGATCCATTACTGCTCTCATACTTTTATCCCCCATTTTCACTGTCTATATCATCGTTCCTAAAACTTCTCAAATCAAGAGGGAGAAAATAAATTGAAGTGCACGGGAGTTTTTGACGGATACAACCCATTCATTTCATTTTTTGCATTTACAAGTTTATATCTAAACTCTAAGCTACTATCCTCATTTAAATTGCGATTAGTATCCCTTGTATCATTTCTCCATCACTATATGATACAGAGATGATATTTCCTTCTTGTCTATATTCAAATAAAGTTTGGATAGAAACTTCTTCATTCTCTGTATTTTCAATTTGAATAAATTTACGACCGTTATATTTTATCATATTAAGCTACTACCCTTTTACATTTTTATCAATCTTTATTATAAACAGTAAATCTTTTTTAAAAGGCTACAGCTACTTGATATGACTATGAAGTAATGAACTAATAACTCAATAAGAGATTCTATTGTTTGTGCTATATCTATTAGAATATTGTCAAGTAGCGGAAGATGGCGACTCCTGCGGGAAAGCGAGACAGTTGAGACCCCGCAGTGAAGCACGGTACGGGCTTCCGAGGAGGCTCAACGCTCGCCCGCGGAAAGCGCCATCTGGAGCGGCATACTAAGTAATGAAATGTTATGCGAATTAATGGATTGTATATTTAGATAATATTTGTGTTTTTAGGCTAGAAAAGTATTTATGAAATTGAATCAAATACTTAAAAATAAAAATACTTCTTTTTTTTTAATAATATCGCTATCATTGTGTAACAAAGGTAATTTAAAGGAGCATGAAGAATGACAACTATATTAATCGTAGACGATGATATGAATATTTTAGAACTAGTGGCAACACATTTACGTGAGGAAGGATATTCTGTTACACAGGCAAAAGATGGTACGATCGCCTTACAGAAACTAAAACAGCAAACCTGTGATTTAGCTATTGTCGATGTCATGATGCCATTTATGGATGGATTTTCTCTTACAAAAGAAATTCGTAAAAACTATGATATTCCCATCATTTTATTAACGGCAAAAAGCCAAATATCTGATAAGAAACAAGGTTACGAAGCTGGTACCGATGATTATCTGGTTAAACCATTTGAACCTGAGGAGTTACTATTCAGGGTTAAAGCATTACTCCGTCGCTATGATGTTGTAGAAGATGATAATGTATTGAAAGCTGGCAACATTATTATTCAGAAGGATCGTTATGAGGTCCAAGTAGAGGATCGTTCACTATTCCTACCACCAAAGGAATTCGAATTATTATGCTTCTTAATGGCACATCAAAAACAGACATTTAGCCGAGAACAACTCATTGAGCAAGTTTGGGGAATGGATTTTATTGGAGATGATCGCACGGTTGATGTTCATATCAAACGATTACGCGAACATTTTAAAGACATTACCGAACATGTACATATCAAGACAATACGCGGTGTCGGCTATATGTTGGAGGAATTTTAATGAAATCTCTTTATTCAAAATTTGTTATCCTCTCGATCGCCATCATGTTTTTGAGTGGTGTTATTGCCTTTATGATTTCAAATACGTATTATCAACAAAAACTAAAGCCATACAACGATGAAAAAAATACGAAAATTGCTCTTGATATTGCAAAGTTCACTGATTCACATCCAAATGTTGACCTAAAAGACTATTTAAACAACATAGCTTCAGTTGGCTATCAACTCTATTTAGTCGATGACACTGGTAATGAGCAATTTTTTGGAGCAGATTATCGAGTAAAAGATTTACCTAAACAATCGATTGCGTATGTATTACAGGGACAAGTTTACCACGGGATATTAAATTTCCCACAAGAAACTTTTGTTACGGGCTTTTTTGCTAACGAATTACGAAATACAATTGGGGTTCCACTAAAACATAATGGCCATGAATACGCTCTGTTTTTACGACCAGATATTAAGCTATTATTTAATGAAATGCATATACTATTCGGTATTCTTTTCGCGTTAACCTTTGTATTAATCATTGTGTTTATCTTGATCAGTACCAAGTATTTAGTGAAGCCTATTACACATTTAACAAATGCTACTCATGATCTTGCAGCTGGAAACTTTAATGTACAGCTTGATATCGATCGAAAAGATGAAATCGGAAGGCTTGCTAACAGCTTCTCTCATATGGCACAACAACTTGAACAAACCGAAGATATAAGGAAAGAGTTTATCTCAAACGTCTCACATGATATTCAATCACCATTATCAAATATTAAAGGCTATACAAATTTATTGGAAAAAGAAAATTTAAGTTCTTCACAAAAATCACAGTATATTAAAGTGATTAATGGTGAAATTAATCGTTTATCATCGCTAACACAGCAACTATTATTATTAACTTCATTGGATCAAACTAATAATCTAGTCAAACCTGAACACATTGAATTATCACTTATGATCAAAGAATTAGTTCGCCAATATCAGTGGGCTATTGGTGAAAAAGGGATTATGCTTAGTTATAATTTGCCTGAAATTAGTATTGAAGGTGATCCTGTTTTACTGAACAATGTGTTCGATAATTTACTAACAAATGCGATGAAATATAATCTTGATGGTGGTCGAATGGATATTTCGTTAGAGGAACATGCAGATCATATCATTATTTCATTTAGTGATACGGGTATCGGCATGACTAAAGAGCAACAACTTCGTATTTTTGACCGTTTTTATCGAGCCGATACTTCTCGTACAAAGTCAACTCCAGGAACAGGACTTGGACTTTCAATTGTAAAGTCTATTATTACAATGCATCATGGCAGTATTTCAGTTGATAGTGCATTAAATCAGGGTACTACTTTTACGATTACATTACCGAAGCAATACACAAAATCCAGTAGCTAATTTAGTTACTGGATTTTTTTTACATTTTTTATTCATATTCCATTCATAATCCCCTTGTATAGTAAGGGTATCAACAAAACAGGAGGATGATGAAAGATGTTTTCATTATCATTGAAAGAAATTCAATTTTTTAAACTACGTTATATATTAATTGGCTTTATATTATTTTTTATATCGTCACTTGTCTTTATCATTAGCGGACTGGCAAACGGGCTAGCAAATGATAATGCCTCAGCTATGAAAAATATGCAAGCTACTTCCTACTATTTAGCAAAGGATTCGGAAAATCGATTAGATCGTTCTCATTTTTCCGCAAATGATGTTGCAAAAATGGACAATGATCACGCACAAGCTTTTGGATTACAAATGATGTCACTTAAAGATACAGACTCAAAGAAAAAAGTTGATGTAACATTAATGGGCCTAAACCCAGAGAAGTTTATTATGCCCACTGTAATAGATGGTAAAAGCTTAAATACAACTACAAAAAACACAGTTGTTGCTGACAAAACACTCCAAAAACAAGGTGTTAAAATTGGGGACAAACTTTATGAAGAAAACACAAAAACAACATTTACAGTAGTCGGTTTTACAGAAAATCAAACGTACAGTCATACACCTGTTGTCTTTATGAATAACAAATCTTGGAATGCATTCTTTGGTGGAAAAGACCACGCTTCTTATAACGCTATTGCAGTACAGAACGACTCTAGAAATACAAAAGCAGATGTTGAAAAACATGTCGCTGATGGGAAATGGATTGTAAAAGACGATGTTGTGAAAAAGATTCCAGGATATGATGCCGAACAAAGCTCATTAAATATGATGCTTGCATTCCTTATCGTAATCGCAGTATTTGTACTAGCAGCATTCTTCTACATTATGACGATTCAAAAAGTAAACCAATTTGGTATTTTAAAAGCAATTGGTGCAAAGAACGGCTTCTTAATTGGCTCTACTATGCTCCAAGTGCTTGTACTTTCAATTATTAGTATTAGTCTTGCAATTGGCTTTGCATTTATTTTGCAAAAGATTATGCCAAATGGAATTCCATTTGTCTTTGACTTTGCGTTAATCATGAAATTCGGTGGCGTATTATTAGCCGTTTCATTACTTGGTGCACTTTTCTCAAGCACAAGTATTGTGAAAGCCGATCCACTACAAGCAATGGGGAGAGTTGAATAATGACTACAATACCTTTACAACTAAAATCAATTACAAAGAAATTCAAAGATGGGGATAAAGAGATTGAAATCTTACACAATGTAGATTTCAAAGTTGAACCTGGTGAATTCGTTGCCGTAGTTGGGCCATCTGGTTCTGGTAAAAGTACAGTTTTATCAATTGCAGGTGCACTTCAAAGTCCAGACGGTGGAGAAGTATTGATTAATGGTGAAAATATAGCTAACTATAATGAAAAGCAAAAAGCCGATGTTCGTTTACGCTCTATCGGATACATTTTCCAAGCTTCCAATTTAGTACCTTACTTAAAGGTAAAAGATCAATTAAAACTTGTAACGGAACTCGCAGGCAATTGGGATGATGAAGCAAAAAAACGTGCAGATGATCTTTTAGAATCTGTTGGATTATCAAATCGTGCCAACAAATTCGTACAGCATTTATCTGGTGGTGAAAAACAACGTGTAGCCATCGCACGAGCTTTTATGAATGAACCAGATATTATTTTAGCCGACGAACCAACCGCTGCCCTCGATTCTTCTAGAAGTAGTGAAATCGTTGAACTTATTGCAAAAGAAGTTCATGACAAAAACAAAGCTGCAGTGATGGTAACACATGATGAATCTGTTCTTCACTACTGCGATAAAATCTATGAAATGCAAGATGGACGTCTTGTATTACGCGATAATGATCTTTTCATGCCTCAACAAAATGATGCTTTTTTTGAAGAAGTAAGAGGTGTCTAGAACTTCAAATAAAGGGAAACCCAATTTTCTAAGGGTTTCCCTTTTTTATTAAGCTAATGGCTAAATGCTATCTTATTATTTTTATGAAGTTATAACTGGCAGCTCGATGATAAAGTGCAACATTCCATCCTTATACTCCGCGTTAATCTTACCCCCATGTAGTTCTACAATGCTCTTAGCAATTGCAAGTCCTAGTCCTGAACCATCTGCTACACTTGTTCTCGATTGGTCTTTTTTATAAAACCGCTCAAATAAGCTCATTAGCTCTTCAGACGTAAATTCAGCACTTTCATTTGCGATACAAATGCGAAAATTGGCTTCTTTTCTTTCGAGTGAAACAAAAATTCTACCGTCACCTGTACTATATTTAATTGCATTCATTAATAAATTATCAAAAACTCTGACAATTTTTTCGGAATCTAGTATTGCAAAGATGCGTTCCTCCGAGAAATTTTTTATAAATGAACGATGATTTTCCTCTGCCTGCGGGATTAGCTCTTCAATTAATTGATCGAGGAGTTCATTGATACATACCTCTTGTTGCTCAAGAACAATACTTTCATTCGTTAGTTTCGTATATTCAAATAAATCATCAATCAGTTTTTTTAATTGTTCGGATTTTGAAAAAGCAATCTTTAGATACTCATCATACTGCTCTTTAGTTTCATACCTCTCTTCTCTTAACAATCGTAAATAGCCCATAATCGAGGTAAGTGGGGTCCGTAAGTCGTGTGATACATTTGTGATTAATTCACTTTTTTGTTTTTCTACCCTTCGTTCCATTTCAATACTTGTCATGATTGCTTCAGCCATATGATTTACATTGTCTGTTAATACAGCAATCTCATCCTGCCCTTTTTTCTTAATTCGATAACCTAAATTTCCTTTAGCAATTTCCATAACGCCCTTCGCCAACACCTCAATTTGATTCATTTTTCGTTTCGTTATATAGAAGAATGAAAAGGTAAATACAGCAATTCCAATAAATAATGGGATAAGACCTTCCTTCGAACTTGCGATAACCATTCCCTCTGGAATACCACTGACAAACAAATATAAGTTTTTATCTTCTATGGTTAATGGATAATAGGCAATAAATTCTTGTCGCAATTGCTCGATTGCCGGTATCTCATAATTATAGAGTGGATCGTTAATCGTAAAATCCATTGCATTTCGAATCTTAGAATGCAAATTGATTTGTTCCTCTTCCACTTGCTTTGTTTTGTATATAACCTTTCCGTTCTCATCGGTAACTATTACTTTCAATGCACTCTGTTTCATTTCCAGCTTTTCATTTTCTGATTCAATCATTTGCTGTAAAGCTTCTACACTATTTTCTGTGATAGCTAAATCTGCGGTACGCTGCGCTTGATCATTTATTTGTTGCATCCCTTGACTATAGTCAAAGGTAGTTGTTTGGTTGAACGGAAGTGTGGCTCTTGCAGCAAGTAAACCTAAAAATGCGCAAAGAATAAAAGCCGTCAACAGTTGAATTCTAATACTCTGCCGAACTTTTGTAATGGAATTTACAATGAGCATTTTAAGTTTATTTAGTAAATATTTGAATGGCTTAATGATCTTTCTCAATTTTATAACCTACTCCCCATACTGTTTTAATATATTGAGGATTTCTTGGATTTGTCTCAATTCTTTCTCGGATTTTGCGAATATGTACCATTACCGTATTTTCATACTGAATAGCCTCTTCCTTCCAAACCTTTTCATAAATTTGCTCAGCACTCATCACCATGCCTTGATTTCTTGCAAGTAATTCAAGAATTGAAAACTCCCTTGGTGTAAGCTTCACTTTTTCATTTTTGACAATTACTTCATGTGATGCAGTATTAATTCGCATATCGCCAATTTCTATTTCATTCTCGTTCATCATATCTAGTCGATTCATTTTGATATATCTACGAAGCTGAGACTTTATGCGCGCAATTAGCTCTAAAGGGTTAAAGGGCTTTGTTACATAGTCGTCTGCCCCTAATGTTAATCCAACAATTTTATCCATATCCTGCGATTTTGCTGACAGCATAATAATCGGCATCTCGGCTATTTCCCTTACCTTCTTACACATCTCAATGCCATCCAAATTCGGCATCATAATATCTAAGATAATTAAATGTACTTTATGCTTCTTTAAAAAACTTAGCCCCTCCTCTCCATCTCTCGCCTCAAGTACACCGTAGCCTTCGTTTTTTAAATAAATCGCAATAAGATTTCTAATCTCTTTTTCATCATCAACAATAAGTATCGTTTCTTTACTCATCAAATCCCACCAATTTCAAAGTATATTAAACTATCAGGTATATTATTCAGAGCCATCAGCATAGCGTGGTGTTGATTTCCGTTCCGTCTGGCCGTTTTCCTGGAGGCGTCCATTGATCCGCTTTGGCCAATAGGATGTTGGTCACGAAGGCGTTATCACAGGACGTGATGCTTTTAACTTTCGTTCCCCTACTCACTCGCTCCAGGGTCTCATCTGTGACGCTGATCCCCAAGGAGCCGCCCAGTCTCCACTCCAATCATCCTCTTTGCATACAACACACTTCCTAATTTTAACTATTTTTTTATTTTTCGTATATAAAAATAATAAAAACATTCTATGATATCGACTTTAATTTTTGTGCATAAATATAATAAAAACATCCTAAAATACCGACGAAAGCGCCAAAATATATACCGTATTTTGTTGCTAGTATGGAAATATTTTCAATGTATTTTCCAAAGAACAAACCAAGTGTAAAGTAAATCAATGTCCAAACAAAACCTGCTGAGTAATAATACAAAGCGTATTTTTTAAACGACATGTTGTTCATACCGACTAAGTATGGAAGTATATGTCTTACAATTGGTATGAAATAGCTTATAACTAAAGCAAAATGACCATATCTATCTATTAGTTCTTTTGACTTCAATAAATATTTAGCCTTTTTCTTTTTCACCAATTTATCAAGTATTTTATGGCCAAACACTTTACCAAGGATAAATCCTAAGGAAAGTCCTGAAACTGCACCAAGATAAGTTATTACAAAAGCTTTTAATACACTCATTTTTCCTAAAGATGACATTAATCCGCCACTCATAACGATCATCTCATCAGGAAGAGGCATGCCCACAATACCTAGCCATAAGCTAAAAAATAAAGCAAAATAACCATATTGCTCAATATATGATAAAAGATCCTGTAACCCCATTAACTAAACCTCCTATTTCCAAGTTTGCAGCTCAGTACATAAGCTGGCGGAAGGTTAACCCACACTTTTTCATGTGAAATATTCTCAAAAAATTGTTGAATAAAGGATTTCTTTACAAGTGAATATTGGAAGGTAATAAATTCTCCGTCATCTAAGCAATCCTTTACATTTCGTAAAATACATGATGAAATATCAGGATTCAAAGAAGTAAAAGGTAACCCAGATACGACATAGTCAATTTTTTCGATATTTAATGTTGACATATATATGCATAAATTCTCAGCTGATCCGTGTATAACGATCACACTCGGCTCATGTTCAAATTGCTTACGTAGCTTTTCAAAAAACACCTTATTATTTTCAATAAGAATTAGCTTTGTTGACTGCTCTTTTCTTTTCATTAGCTCATTCGTAAATGAACCTGTACCTGGGCCAAGTTCAACAATACATTGGGCTTTTTCAAAGCAAATTGTTTCGATCATTTTTTTTGCTAATTTTTTTGAACTAGGTGAAATCGCACCTATATTTTTTGGCTGTTTAATAAATTCTGTAAGGAACGTTATAAATTGCATAAATTTTCTCCCCAATCATGTGTAATATTAGATTGTTTTTAATATAACGAGAATTCCTTAAAGAATTGTGAGGGGATTTCTTAACTTTTTCTTAATAATCAGCATTATTTAATTGTATTTATCATGCTATCTATTATTAAATCAATGTTTTCAAGTTCTCTATGTATGGAGTATTTTAAAGCTATCATTATTTGTATTTAACCGTATTCTCATGTGGGAAATAATTGGGGTACGGAACATTTTTTACTGGGGACCCAAATTTATACGGACAGGTATATACGTCAACGTCAAGTAACTCCAAAATATAAGGAAAAAGTTGTTTATTTTGGAGTTATTTTTTATTTACTTCACCTTTTTGGGTACTCTGCATTTAGCTGGTAAATCCAATGAACACGGTAAGACTTTATCGATTTTCTCTTTATTGTTTAAAGCGATGTTTGGGAGAGTTTCAACTAGGGTTAATTGTAGGGGGGGAATATTTGACGCTTACATAGCGTCAGGTACAGGAGTGTCGGAGCATCCACCTCCACTATTCTTACATTTCGCTAAATTGTATGAACACCCCAACAAATAGTATAGATCCGTAATTTAAGCAAATAAAAAACAGACCCTACAAGTAGGGTCTGTTAAAAGCTAATATTAAGCTTTTTGAACGTTTGTAGCTTGTGGGCCACGTTGTCCATCTTCAATATCAAAAGTTACACTTTGACCTTCGTCTAAAGATTTGAAACCTTCGCCTTGGATTGCTGAGAAATGTACGAATACGTCTTCTCCTGCTTCACGTTCGATGAATCCAAAACCTTTTTCTGCATTAAACCATTTAACTTTACCTTGTTCCATAATTGTTGCCTCCTAGTGTGATATCCACACAATTTAATACTATCCTTGCTCAAATACCTTAGACGAATAACAAAATGCTATTCTCAATCTGAAATTTAACAAAAATAATTCTTCTTAAGAATACCAGCTATAATATGAAATAGCAAACATTTTAAAGACAAGAAAGTGAATTAATTTCATAAATGCTTTTCTAGTTTAAAAACCGAATATTTTTCTGAATATACAATTTAATAATTCGAATACTATTTTATTCATAGTATTTACATATTATCCCGCTACAGATGGCGCTTTCCGCGGGCGAGCGTTGAGCCTCCTCGCTCACTTCGTTCACTGCGGGGTCTCACCTGTCTCGCTTTCCCGCAGGAGTCGCCATCTTCCGCTAATAGCCAATATTCTAATAGTTATAGCATATAACAATGGTCCATATTTAATGTTCGTGTTTTTAAAAAAACTTTGAATTATGAAATTGACTCAAGTATATACTAATTACCATTCTTCAGAGTACCTGCTCCGTTAACTCAATAAGCGATTGCTCTAATTTTTTTCCATTACTGCAAAGTAATTATTTTCACTATCTGCAAAATTAAATACTCTACCCGAAGGCATATTTACAATTTCTCCTACTGTAACGTTTTTCTTTACTAAGTCACTATATAAATTATCGATTTTTTCTGAGAAGAACATTAAAGAAGGTGTTCCAAGATTTAATTCAGGCTGCATTTTAGCAATTAGCTCCTTATTATGGAGAATAATACTTGTTTCAGCTTCTTTAGTTGGGGCAACTTCAATCCATCTCATTCCTTGACCGTTATCTTCCTCTGAAATGACACTAAAGCCTACCTTTTCTGTCCAAAACTCCTTTGCTTCATCTTGGTTATTAACATACAACATGATTTGACCAACTTTACTTATCATTGATTTTTACACTCCCTAATAAAATTAATAACTAAACTCAATGCTCAAACCTTACTGACGCTGAAAACAACTTTATGGAAAATCTACTTCAGCGACTCCACTAGCTCGTTCAAACGGTCCCAAGTTTCGGTGATGCCTTGCAGCATGCCCATGTCCATGACGGTCTTAAGAGCATCTTCGGAAACATATTCAGCACGGTTTATCAGCTTTGTCTTTCCATCCAAATCGATGAATTCCAATGTGATCTCGGTCGACGGTATGGAGTCATTCAAATTACCTTCGGCATCCGAAAAATAATCAATGTAGACGATATTCTCCGGCGCGACAATCTCCTTATATATCCCTTTGCTCCAGGCTTCCATACCAAAAAATTGACCTAGGTTCTGATCGACGCACTTCATACAATAATGCCAAACGCCTCCCGGACGAAAATCGACGGTGCAGACCGGAATCTCCCAGCCCCTCGGCCCCCACCAGCGTTTCAGATGCTCAGGTTCTTTAAACATTTTGAATACGAGGTCTCGTGGCGCATCGAAAACGCGCTCCAGTACCAATACTCGATCATTCTCCACTCTCGATACCATTTCATTGTTTGACATTGTAATTCCTCCTTGATCATCAAATGGTTTTATGATTTTTCCTTGTCCTGTAATTCCTTCAAATAATCATCTAGATTGTCGAATCTTTCTTGCATCACGCGCTGGAAGGACTGTATCCAAGAATCCAGCGCTTGGAAAGGCTCGGGCCGGAGCTTGTAGATGCGGCGGTTAGCTTCTGCCTGCACTTCCACAATCCCGTTGTCGCTTAGAACTTTAAGATGCTTCGAAGTTTGAGGCTGCCTTAACCCCAGCTGGTCTGCGATTTCCCCAACTGTCAGTGGACCGTCACGCAAGAGTTCGACGATATTCATACGATTTGATTCAGACAAAGCGCTCAGCGTCGTCATGTTCACGCTCGAAATCTTACCTGACATGTTACTTCACCTCGTCAAGTGATGGCCTTTTGTTAAGCCCATCTACATCATCTTAGTAATATCGTGCTGTTGAATTGATCATACTCGATGAGGAATATTCCTGTCAAGGAATATTCAAAATCCAAAGTGATTCTGTGTCAGTGCCAAAACGATAACATTGGAAAACATTCTAAAATTTTATTAAGTTGCCTTTCCACTTTAGATTATTCATTCACTTACTCATCATTCAATATATGACTCCTATAAAATAAAAATAGCGCCAACTTCTATTTAATAGAAATTGGCACTTCGTTTATTCGCTATACGTTTAGCGTGACTCTTTTGGCGGTTGACATACTTCACATTTACGTTGGTTATTATTTTTAAATTTCGTAAATGTTTTTTCAAAGTTGCTACCACATGCACATTTAAATAGTAACTTTTGAGAAAAACCGTGATATTCCGTCGTTAACAACTTACTTTCTGAATTTTTCTCAACAAATTCTCTAATTTTACTGATCGTCCATCGTTTATTCATTCTCTTATACCTCCATATTTTATCGCTAGGCGGAGGCTTTTCTTGGCATCCGTTCAATTATGAGCAAAAGTTCGTAATTATCCTAAGTTCAGTTTTTCATTATATCACGGACTGGCACACAATTAAACAAATCGTTATTTTGAGCAGGTACTAGTTTAGTTTAGCTTTGAGATAAAGTTTGAATAAATTATCGATCTTAGCCTTGATATACTCTACTTAGAAACTCATCAACCCTATGGCTTTAAATCTTTTTTTAAATAGTAATGCTGATGATCTCTACCTACATTATCTATACTCCCAAACACTTGATATCCATTCTTTTCATAAAAATCTAATGCTTGAAAACTCAATGTATCTACTTTAATGAAATCACATTCTTTTTCTATAGCGATTTTCTCAAGTTCTAGTAATAATTTAGTTCCAAATCCCGATTTTCTTATATCCTCATCTATCATAAAAGTATGAATCTCTAACCAATTCCAACATATTTCACTAAGGATTCCACCACGAACATTGTCTTTTTCATCTTTTAGAAATATACAGATTTCTTCGTATCTCCCTGCTAAATCTTTTGGGAAGTGCTTTAAATTAAACTTATAAAGTTCATCGTTAATATATTGTTTATTCTTTTTATTTAATTCTTTAGTAATATGAAGATTCATGTACATCCCCTATTCTGCCATAAAATAATGAATTGCTCTTTTCTTAATTAATTGTTGTCAGTTCTCAATCCATCACATCAATAATTTTGTTGGAAATCATTACTACCTCCGTGTTTAAATCTTTAGGTTTAAAGTTAGGATCAATACACTCATCCCAATATTCAAGATGTTTTTTATCAATCCAGTGTTCTGATTCTTCTACTTGAACACCGCCAGTTCCTTGTACAGAATACCAATATAGATATTCATGTCCATCTAATACTTCACGGAATATTGTTTCAACGTACATTTTTTCACCTTCAAGTGTAACAAGCACATCTTCCATATTCTTATTTAAAAAATCTAGCCATTCCGTAACCTTTTCAGACTTCCCTTCTTTTACACGAAACCTTGTTAATTCAATATTCAATTTATTCACTCCCTATATCTTTATTTTAATATGAGATAAATGGTGCATTATGAACATACCTGGTGTTATTACCAGATAAGATGCATAGACATTGAAATATAATCTTTATCGTCTTAACAATTCAGCTACATCTTTATGATTTTGTCGAAGAGCTACATCCAGCGCAGTCTCGCCATCATCCTTCTTAAGGGTGTTATCTGCCCCATATCTAATTAATAATTGAAGCATTTCTAGTTGTCCGTTCATCGCCGCTTCATGTAGTGGAGTCCAACCGGAATCTTGCTTTGCATTTACTTGAGCCCCATTCTTTAAGAGCAATTCCGCAATGTCCACTTTTTTTGTAGCTACTGCTGAATGTAAAGGCATCACTTTCATACTATTTTTAGCTGTACTATTGATATCTGCCCCGTTTTCTATTAGATACTCTACGATATTTTTATAACCTAGGTAGGAAGCAAGACCAAGAGCAGTAAATCCGTCATTTGCGAACTCTAAAACGAGTGAAGGATTTAACTCTACCAGCTCTTTTACTCGAGAAAGTTCACCAGTTGCCGAAGCTTCGTATATATCAAGAGGAAGCCTTTTTTCTAACAAAAATTCTAAAGAATGACTAGCACCATTATAAATAGCGGTAAGAACTAGAGATTGACCTGTTTGACTTCGTAAATTAAGTAATTCCGGATTTTCACAAATCATAGATTTTACTTCTTCTAGGTTATCTTTTTGAATTGCTTCTAACAATTGTTGAGCCATTTGAATTCAACTCCTAATGGGATATTTGTAACTTTCTGTATTATATGAAAAATTATACACAATTTCAAAAGTTTGTAGATATAGTAAATTCTAGCTCTTTTATCAAAACTTCGTTTGTTCTCCACAAATTTTAATATTTCGATCATTCCCAATGTCATTTGAGTAATTTTGACAAAATCCCATGCATATGTTATTACCAACAAATGAAAAGGAGCTGATTCATATGGGGGCAAAATGGATTAAAATTGCGGTTGTTTATTTTGCGTTGGGAATCACTTATGGCCTTTTTATGCATTATACAGTCGAGTTAAAGTGGGCAGCAGTTCATGCTCATATTAATTTGATGGGTTGGGTGACGAGTGGTGTTATTGGATTAATCTATTCTTATTATAAGGAAGCTGGAGAAACTTCTTTAGCTAAAGCACAATTCTGGTTATATCATATTGGTTTACCTTTCTTACTTCTCGGAATGAAATTCATTCATTTTGATGTACCACGATATATGATGGAGGTCTGCGTTTCTGGCGGTGGGATTGCAGTAGCACTTTCAGTTGTACTGTTCATTGTGAATGTATTCAAGAATATTAAGTAGTAAAGGTTTTAATTGAATTTAAGAAAAATAATCTTATTCATTAAGATATATTAATTGCTAAAAAGAGTTGTACCTTCCCCTGAAAGGTCAACTCTTTTTATATTTGGTGAATAAATCAACTTCATATTTCGATGTTTAACATCAAAATCTAAACTTATCACTTTTGATTGGAGTTTGTTTCTCCGTCCTTTCTTATAATTCTACAGAAAGGATTGCTAATTTTTCATTTCAGGATGAATTTCCCTTTGTTTGTTTGATATTTTCATAAAAACTTACAAACTATTTTATGCAAAATTTCGAACATCGTTATTTCGGCCAAATCTATAAACCGAGACTAGAAAAAATACGGCGGCAAACGCTAGTAGAATCATAAAATTAAGGTAAAGACTGCCAAAATGATGTCCCTGCTGTAGTTGGCTTATGGTATCAAGTACCCATCGCTGCGGCGTAAAGTTGGCAATTTTCTGAAGAGTCTTCGGCATAATATCAAAGGGAAAAAAACAACCTGCCAAAAGACACGATGGTGCCAAGATTAAATTTTGCAGTGCACTTGCTGCCCCGGAACTGTTAGAAAAGGAAACAAGCATTAGCGATAAACCTGCTGCCACTAAAGCAAACAAGATTAAAATGATTGACATTTGCCAAATGGGTACATGCATCTCAATATTGAAGACATTCGTTACAACCAGTAGCGTAAAGATGATTTGGACAACCATTACCAGCATACTGACCGCTATATTCGCAAGCACATACTTCCTGGCATTAATCGGCGTTGATAACAGACGGAAATAGGTACGATTTTCTTTTTCCTTCAAAATGATTTCCGCAAAGTTTCCTGCTGATAATAGCATTATCATTAACAAAAAGCCGATGGTCCCATTTGTCATATTTTTACCTTTTGAGGTATCTTGCAGTGTCTCTACATGAAACTTGAAATCAGCCTGTTGATAGCGGGCAGACATTTTTTGATATGCATCTTGATCACCATTTGCAGCCTTATTTAAGGCCATAACATTATCAAGATACTGGTAAAGATATGATTTTACAAAGCCGGTAACTTGTGCTCCTTTAATCGAGACAAGCTGTATATGCTCCGGGTTTTCGGTTTGAATACTTTCCGAGAAGCCTTCGTCCAAAATAATCGCACAATCTAATTTCCCCGTAGCAATTTGATCCTTCATAGAAGATTCATTGACCTTGACCAAGCTCATATTTTTCAAATGTTTTAGAAAATTTACTGTATCTCCCGCAATCTGCCCCGAGTCATGATTGATCACCCCAACTTTCAGTGCTTGTTGGCTGCTTCCTCCATAAGCCAGAAAGGCAATGACAATTCCGATGAGCGGCACGCCAAAGTATAGAAGGATATTTCCTTTTTTTCTAAAAGTCACACTAAGAATTTTCTTAATCAGCCAGATTATATCTTTCATCATAATCCCTCCCGTCTTTGGAATGAAACGATGGCAACCGTTAAAAATAGAAGCGAAATCACAAGATTTAAGGTGATTGGGAACATCGCAGCCGATAGGTCATTGGCATAGATGATTTTCGTAATCCCCTGGTTGGACCATGTAAGTGGGGATAAATCCGTTATAAATTTAAATGCCCCCGTGGCACCTTCAATTTTGAAATAGGCGCCGCCAAAGAATGACGCAAGCTGAATCAATAGAGTGATGATTGTTCTTGTAGCCTCATGTGTTTTGATCAAATAGCTAACACCAAGGCCTAAACTGACCGCCAGGAATACTTCCGATATTAGGATAAGAAGAATCCACCCAATATGACTTCCCCAGTCCGCTTTGTACACATAGTGACTAAAGATAATAATTACAATAATACAGATCATGTTAACAAGAACACAGCCAATAATTTTTCCGAGAAAAATCTCACCTTTTCGAATTGGGGCAGCCAATAATCGAATCGAAGTATGATTGACTCTTTCATCGCGAAGAAGTCCCATTCCATACATCGCCGAATAAAAGGCAATCATCGTCGTCATTGCAATCGCATAATAGTCCATTGAACCGGGCTTCTTCGTTGACTGCAGTGAAGATTCTGCTATAAAATCATGCTTGGCCGGGCTTCCTAAAACGGTACTGACTTTTGCTGGATCAACACTTGCTACCGCAGCCGTAAGATTATATTTATCGGCAAATGTGGTCAGCATTCCTTGGAGAATACTCTCCTCGATGCTATTTTGGCTACTGCCATATAATTTGACTCCTTTATTGGTCACCTCAGCAAAGGCAGTGTAGTGATTTTCTTCTACCTCCTTTTGCCCGTTCATCCCGTCAGCTGCCTTCTCAAAATTAATGCCGGTATCTTTAGCTTCCTTGATAAACGCTTGAAAATAGGAGGAAATCTCTGAACTAGCAGTAGTTTTATATAAGACATGAACATTGTCGACTTTTATTTTTTGATCAAAATCTTTTGATAAGGCGGAACCAAGAATCAACATCATGACAATGGGAATGGCCAGCATGAAGATAAATGTATGGTAATCCCGGAAACTCACTTTAAGTTCCTTCCAAATAATGCTAAGTACATTCAAAGAAATAACCTCCTTTCTAGTCTCTTAAATTCCTTCCAGTAAGTGTAAGAAATACGGTTTCCAGATTCGGTTCCTTTTCCTCCAGTGAACTGATTTCAATCCTTCGATTCATTAAATGCAAAAGAATATTATTTAAATTATTTACGTCTATTTCCGAATTGATTTTGATCAGGTTTTCTTCCAAAAGGACGGATTTCACCCCGTTGATTTCCTTGATTTCCTCTAAATCGATTTGTTCAATCGATTTTACCTCAATCCAAATATCCTTTGTATTGGTAATAATCGCGATTAATTGCTCCTTCGTGCCTTCTGCAATCACCTTGCCGTGATCCATTATGGAAATTCGTGTACAGATTTCCTCCACCTCTTCCATATAGTGGCTAGTATAAATAATCGTACATCCCATCTCATTTAACTTGTGAATCGATTGTAGGATATAATTCCGCGAATGCGGGTCAATTCCGACCGTTGGTTCATCCATAATAATCAGCTTCGGACGATGGGCAATGGCACAAGCAATGTTCAACCGTCTTTTCATCCCGCCGGAGAAATTCTTCGGATACTCCTTCTGCTTATCAAGTAGGCCAACAAATTCTAACGCCTTTTGAGCCATCTCCGTTAATTCCGTCCCTCTTATCCCATATAATCCGGCAAAAAATTTCACATTTTCAAAAGTAGTAAGATTCTCATAGATCGCCAAATCCTGTGGCACAATCCCGATATTCATCTTTGCAAAGCGGCTGTATTTCCTACTGTTTTTCCCAAGAATATTAATTTCACCCTCTTCGCAGCGCAGGAGACCGGCAATCAGATTAATAGTGGTACTTTTTCCAGCACCATTGGGTCCTAAAAGCCCGAAAATTTCACCTTCGCTTATGGAAAAAGATATATTATCAACAGCAAGAAAATCATCAAACTTTTTCGTTAAATTTTTCACTTCAAGTACCTTCAAATGATTTCCACCTCTCGTTAACTTTCTGTCTTTATTATAAAAAAAAAGATGAAGCCGCATAAGTGCAACAATTCATCCTTTTCACATGAGATATTTCATATTTTTATAGTTACCTTTTTCATTGGAACAGTGGTTCAGGAACCATGTGTATTTTTATTTTTCACAATTATATTGTTTATTGGATTGGAATTAACATCGTGACTGAAAAGCCATCGGTACCGTCCACAATAATCGTTCCGTTGATTGATGCAGTCCGCTCCTCCATTCCAATCAATCCAAGTCCTTTTTTTACATTTTGGATTCCAACTCCATTATCCTTCACTTCCGCTTTGATCATCGTGTTTAGGACGTGAATTTCAATGGAAACCGTCGTCGCTTCAGAATATTTAAGGGCGTTAGTTACGGCCTCTGTCAAATTTCCCTGAATAATTTTCCACTGAATCGGGGTGATCCGTTCCATATTTCCCTTATAAACAAAGGGCATATCCATCGAATGTTTGGCAGAAAACTCTTCTATGAAAAATTTAACCCGATTAATGCCCATTTGTTCTGTAGGCGGCTTCAAATTTTTCAGGGTCATGCGGATACTTTCGATACCCAGTTTTGAAATATTAATAGCATTTTGCAGCAATTCTAGAGCTTTCACCTGATCAGATCCCACCAACCGCTTGGCCGCCTCCATTTGAATGAGAGCGCCGGTCATCGAGTGGCCAATTTTATCATGAAATACTTGAGCAAGGCGATTCCTCTCCTCCAATTTAAACGTATATTCAGATTGCCTGATGAATTCATTATTTTCATTCAAGCTTTTCGTTAACTTCTGAAGATTTTTCCTCATCATATCCAATTGATCCTCTTGCCTTTGCAGCCGTGAAACGAACTGCATAAGCATCATATAAATGAGACAACTTAGAGCTGCCACCAGTCCATATTGAAAACTTAAATCATCTTGAAGCCAAATAAGCGGCAGAAATACCAAGATTAGCATCATAAACCGTTTTTCCTGATTAAAAGGAGAAAATTCGCATAAATTTAACGGCAGCAGCAAGATAAAAAACGGCTGTACCTTATAATAGGAAAAGAGAATTTGGACCAGTGAGATGAATAGAACAACCTTCTTCATCCTTTGCCGCTTCACGATATAGAGCACAATATTGATGCTCAAATAAAGTAGCAAGGAAAAAATAATCCAAGGAATATTCGGGTCCGGCAATGTGCCATGAATAAACCAGAGCGACAAATATCCCAATAATATGAGTTTACTAAGAATGATGAAGAATTCCATGTTAGTGAATTCTTCCCGTTAAAAAGTAAATCGCAATTTGCGTGCGATGACTCAACCCCGTTTTACTAAGAATAGAGGTAATATAGTTGGCAATAGTTCCTTCTGAAATATAAAGTTGTTTGGAAATCTCCTTATTTGAAAACCCCTTTGCAATCAAAGCCATAATATCCAATTCCCGCTCACTAAACAGGCTCGTATCTACTTTACTTTCCTGCTTATTTTCCATCAAATTGGATTTTATTTTCTCCAACACAACATCCTGCATGATGGTATTGCCATTATATACACTAGTAATCGCTTCACGAATTCGTTCCGGGTCATTATTTTTCAATAAATAGCCTTTGGCGCCATTCTTAATGGCATCCAAAATATACTCATCATCATCAAAAGTAGTAATAATCAACGTCTTTGTCTTTGTTTGTTCACTAATTAACTTGGTTGCTTCCACACCATTCATATTCGGCATCCGCACATCTAATAAGACCACATCGATTTCATGCTGTTTACAGTAATCCACCGCCTCTAGCCCGTCATTTACCGCAGCTATCACTTCGAATTCTTCATATGTATTTAAAATTATTTTCATTCCTTCACGAATAAAGGAATTATCATCAGCAATCAGCACTTTGATTTTCATGTTCCCACCATCCTTTTCCATTATCATAGCAAGGATGGTGTCATAACGCACTAATAGGTGTTAGAAAAACATTCGACAAAATGCGAGTTAAGACAGTCGCTTATAATAGATAAAGGCGATTGCTATAGATTAGTAGCAATCGCCTTTTATAAAACCTCATTTACTTGTGGTATGGCTCACCGTTGGGTCGCTAATAATTTTGAGCAGTATAAATAGATAATTTAATGAGATAAAAAATAGCCTTGTTAAATTATTTTTAACAAGGCTAACTTTACTTTCTTCTGTTTCGACTAATTCACCACTTTACCTTTGGCATTCAAAATTTTTATTTTATAAGAGTCAATATGTGATACTGAGTTTAGTTCTTTAGAATGTAAGATTTTATTTATTGTTTCTTCAATTTCTATTGCTAACTTATGTGCATCTTTATTGGAATCTTTTATTGATGTATGAATGGTAATGGATTCTTGAAAAGCAGTATTTATATTTCCTATTACTTCGTAATCTTCTTTTAGATTCTCCGCTAATGTATTTGTTAAAAGTAGAAGTTCTTTATGTTTATTTTTTTGTTCTTCAGTGATGAAAGATAAATCAAGCCTCTTTACAACAACTGTATAGTTTTTTAATGTAGAATATTTTATTACACTTTTTGCAATGGACTCAATATCCTTTTTTACTGAATTAAAATAATCTTCATTTTCTTGAACTTGTATATTCAATTCATTCTTTGGATCCGAACCTACAACAAATTTCAAACCCTTATATTTATCATGGATTTTTTCAGTTACTGTGTTCAATATAGGAATATTTAGTTCTTCTTTTTTAGTAAATAAAGGTTTTCCCTCTTTATTTGCAACAGCAGTATCAGCTTCTAAAGATTTAATTAACAGGCTTAATGCTGCTATTCCGACTATTAGTATTCCAACAATAATCATGATCCTTTTTAACATATAATCCCTCCCGTTAGAAGGTATGTCCTGCATCTACCTGAAATTACATAAAAAAAATTCATTCAAATAAAAACTCATTGTATTGCATGGCTTTTATTAGCTGCTCTTATTATGGTATTACGTTCTCAAAAATACATTATTGTATTTGTTTGTTTTAAATCATTATAAAGATCTGAACATTTGTATATCACGTAAATAAAAAAGTGACGTCACTTCAATCAAGAGGTAACGTCACTACTAACAGCCGGGTCATATAAAATTTTATTCCTGATCTTCTAGAATTTTCAGAATTTCCCCATTAATATTCTGGAAGGTTAGGATCTTCCCAGAAAAACTCTCCAGTCTTTTCAATAACGTTCTCAATAAATGAAGCAAATGACTCTTTTGTCTCCTCAGGCATTATATGGCCCACGTAGATAGCTCCTTGCGAAGAATCCTTTTTTACTTTTTTATCATCTATCATAATATATCCTACATCTGGGAATTCCCCAATAGGATAGTCTTTGGTAGGTTCAAGGTCATCTACTTTTCGGTCTTCTTGAACAATCAAGAAATTCTCACAAATTTCATCCAAGCTAAAAAATTTATATTCTACAAGGTAACTTTTGAAAAGCGTCATCCCATTATGTAGCAGGAGAAATTCTCTATAATCTTGTGGGATTATTATCCCTAATTCTTTTTCTAACGAAAATATTTCCTCTTCTGTTGAAGGAGGATTAAATTCACACTCTTCGCGTAAAATAGTACCATCACGCCCTATTAAGCCATCTGGATCTAATCGAATAAAATTTTCATCTAGCTGACTTTTAAGAGCATCTAACACTTTTTTGATTTTTGTCATATTTATTTACTCCTAACTAATTAATAACTATCAAACCAAGTGGTGATTTTTTGGTGTTTTCTCTAGGAATGGAGAAAAAATTAGAAGTAGACTGAACAATAATAATATATGGTTCTTTACTGATATCAAAAATATCTCTCCTCTTATTCCATTTAGTATATTACACAATATAACATTTATGGGAGTCATATAAATCCACATATTTCACCAAATATTAATCATGACCATTTAACTAATTTTTATAATTATCTTGATTTTTATTCCAATTTTTAAGATTGCTAATTACTTATGTTATTTAGCATAAATTAGGAACTTTCACCTTTTTAAAAGAGTTTATCAACTTTTTTAAATAAATTTTTATCATCAATATTGATTTTGGGTAAACATCAAAAACCCCCTCTTCCATTTAGGCTGAGGGGTTAATCTTGAATCAAGTTTCTTTAATCGAAGCACCTTTTTAGTTAAACAAAAACTAATAATTTTCTTAACTACATATATATAAATCAAAGTAGATTTCCGCTTGGATTAAACTGGCGAAATCTATAATGTGTTTCCGTAAATACGTTGCAGGCGTTTCTTCATTTTCCACTTTAATTACAATCATAAAAAGAAACTCTAAACTATATTTCTCTTTTAATTGTTTTAATTCTTTCGTTTTGCCTTCAAGAGATTTAAGAATTGGATTCAACTGGTCATAAATGTCGTATGATTCTTGATATCCAGTGCTTAAAGTCCAATCGGTTACTTTTCTCCGTCTAATTTTGTTTGAAGTTGATACAAGATTGGGATTATTAGTTCTTTCTATAATATCTCCCTTTTTGTATGATTCTGTAGGTTCAATAGCAAGAGTATCGGTTACTACCTCCAAAGGAAATTCATCACCTGTAGCACTAAAGTAAGCCATTACTTTTGTTTTATCCAATACACTTCATCCTCTTTCTTTTATAAAAAATGTTTATTTACTCATAGCATCATTAATATTTAATCTCTAAAACATTAAGGGTTTCCTATTCTACAAATCTGCCCTTTAGGTGAAGAACAAAGAAAACATTTATCTTCATAGCACTATAATTATCTTATTTTAAGGCAATTTTTCGTAAAGATATTGCGGATCTGATTTTCCACCTTTTTTCATTATATATAATTTTTTTGTTTTCTTATCTTTAATGAGCTCCTTGAGCTTTTGATTCTAGATACTCCACTTTCAACTTATGAGCATCAATCCCTTTTCGTTTTAAATATGAAGTACTTACCATGTCTAAATCTTGTTTTTTGACTTTTTTTGATTTAATTTTTTTCTTTTAATATTTTTTAGGTAGTTTTCCAATATATCTAACCGCTTTGTGTCCAGCCTTTTTAACTCCGTACGAGACTGTTTTTCTAACAATTAATCCACCCACTATTACAAATGAAACAGTCCTAAAAACATTAGTAATTGCATTTGGAGGTCTTTTATCGTGTCAACAGAACTATTTAAATATTTTTTTCTACTATCTGTTTTTGTTCTTCTAAAAATTGATACCATCTATTTAAAAATAGTTCTTGATTCTTCTCTGTTACTTCAAAAGACATCGTGAAATATCGAAAATCACGAGCTGGTATTGAAGGAACTTTAAAATCCCATATAACATCATAAACTTTAGTGCTATAGTCTATTTCTTCTAATGAATTTTCGTATCCTTTAGGATGATTATTTTTTTTAGGATCTTGATACAACCACAATAAAGCAATATAAAGATATTTGTTTTTACAATCTATCATGAATTGTTTATTTTCCAATAACGTTGAATCAATTATTTTCTCTTCTATTAAATCATTAATATATTTTTTTGCTAAGTCTTCTTCATCTTTAAAAAGTGAAGCAAGCTCAAATAAAGTATTTGAAGCACTATCATTAATTGATACGACTGATACTGCTTTTTCAATAGCATAGTTTATAGAAACATATTGACTTTTAAATCCAAAATATAACTCATTCCAATTTAAAGTGGTGTGTTCTGTAAAGAAAGCATACGGAATATTTAAATTTAACGAGTTCTCTGGCATATCTAAAATAAACTCTTCTAGTTGATAATCTTTCATATTAAAAATTAATCTCCATCTTTTCCATCATTATCTCGAATAGACACAACATCATCACGGTGGTTTGTTTATTAATACTCGTATAGTTTTTATGGAACAATACAACACCCCTATAACTGTTAAAATAATCGGGGTTAATTTAGTAGGTTAATTTAGTAATTGTATAGTTTACTAAAAAACCATTATTCTTTGATTACATCTTTCTTTTTTCCTTTTCACAATTCCAAATCACTATTTGCAAGATTTATAGTCCAATTATCTGGTATAAGAGGAAGTAGCTTTTTAGGTTTATTTATTTTTTCATCCAATGTACGAATACTAATACCTACTTCACTAATATCAAGAAATGTCATTATTTCTTCTGTTAGTAAGTTTGGAAATGCCACATCATTCACTAAATCATATCCTAGGAAATGCTCGAAAGGGATTTCTTTCTTCTTTCTTCCTATGATAATACTACTACCCAGCCCGTTTATTGCGTTTATATATACATTATGCATTAATTTTTCGAATTGACTTCTAGAATAAATATTACCAATCAATAGATTATTTTCTGATTTTATCACTTTCATCTTAATTTCCATATCCTCTTCCGAAGCAAATAAACCATCTAAAACAACTGTACATGGATAATCGATGATTTTAGCAAGAAACAATCCTAAATTAACTTCTTGATCCTGCGAATCTAATGAAACTCCTATTTCAATTGATGAAAAGTGTTTTTCATTTTTAAAATATTCTCCCTTCCATAAATCGGATGTATATTGAATAAAGACCTCATTTTTCATTTTATTCACCTCTTTTTAATTCAACTTTTATTCCAAATTTTTCAATTCATTATTTTTACATTCTATATTCTTAGCATCTTTATAATAAATCTGGAATAGTGTTAAAGAATAATATATATTCATATAATTCAACGTTATTCACATCTATTTCAATCCTCAATACAAAAAGTTGGAATGTTGAGACCAAATCATCCCCAAACATTCCAACTTTGTGATGTTGTTTATACTATAAGTTTTACAATCTATCCCCACTATTTTTTGACTGGATTATATAGATGTTACTAGATTCACACTCACATTTATAGTGTCCCACGTTAAATTCATTCAGGTTTATTAAATCTTTTAAATATTTGGGGACAGTGCAATTCCAGTTTAAATTATCTATTTTAAAAGGGAAATTGTCTTCATTAGGGTTAGGTGTATGCAAATAAATGGCATCTGAACCCGCCTCTTCATCAACTATTTCAATCCATAATTGATAAGGTTTTTCAAATTCTTGAAGCTTTTCTAAAAAATCATTGTGTAACGCTATATATGCTTTAATTTGTTCTTTTCTTATCTTTAAACTAGTATTTCCATGCCCGTAAAAATCAAGATGCGTATGCCATAAATCAAACCAACTGCCCTTCCCAAATTCTAAATCATAATACTTAATTCTAGCCTCTCTCCATAAATTACGAAAATAGCGTTTTTTTCCACGGAATTTTTTCAAAAAAAATATTCCTCCTACTTACTAAAATTACTCTTTAATTTTAAACAGATATCAATTTTCATAAGTATCATTTACTGTATACTTAAACTTTAAAACCTCTTTTACGTAAGAATTATTTTATTTCTTTTGGTGGTCTAGTTGATTCACCTTTGTGATGTGGGTACCATCTTGATTAACCGATCCTTTTTTTCCTCCCTTTTTCCAATGCGCGTGATTCTTACCATGATGTTCTTCTACTCTAACATTCCATCCTTTAATATTTTTACTAGTAAAATACCAATTTGAGTATTTTTTCTTTGCCCATGGGATACCATATTTTCCAATCAACCAAGCACTACCTACCACTGCTCCAATAGCTGCTACAGTCAACCAACCTATTCCAGGAATTAAAATTACGGTAGCAACAGGAATTGCATATTTCCCATCCGAATCCACATAAATCACTGGATTATTATTCCCATAAGTATACCCATTCTGTGACAACGGTTCATCATCACCAGGGTGTGGATCTAGTGCTAAGAATGCACCATTCTCTGGGTTGTAATAACGAGCTTGTAGATAATAGTTCTTAGTTTCCTCATCATAATAGTAGCCTGCATAACGAATAGGGTTGTCTTTTGCGATATCGCCTTCTATTGATAAAACATTTCCATAAGCATCATAACTATAAGAGCCAACTTCTTGGTCGTCTTGATTACAAAACAGTATTACGTGATCTCATTATTTAATTTCACAACTTTCAATTTAGTATAAGTTTTTTTTAGCAATTTTTAATGACTCCATGGAGTTAGGAATAGTGCCACTATAAATATTCCACAGATTGACGCGAATAATATAACTTTGTATGTATTTGCTTTGTCATCAAATGCTTTGAGCATAAAGAAGAGGCTAGTCATTATGCCTAAGAAAAAAATATGAAACAATATAAATATAATAACGTCTGGAGCGTTGCTAAAAATACAATAGAATACAATACATATTAAATATAATAGTAAAGTAAATTTACAAATAGTTAAATAAATTTTACTGTTCATGGTACTCTTGCCAAATACCCCTAGGAAAATTAATATCCAACATGTCAACCCTAGCCAAATATCTATAAAATCTCTCATTCACATAATCTCCCAATCAATAAAATACAATATACTCATATGTTTTTTCTTTCCGAAATATCAACAAGCTAACGATAGTTGTCATCTATACATTATAAAAGCTATATAGAAAATAATTATGGATATTGTTATTAAACTAAATAAAATAATAAGCATTATTTTTTGGACTTTCCTTGGAAATAATTTAATTATTGCTAATAAGGTACTATTTGCCGCATAAATTGTTTCACTCTTTCTATCCCATTTAAAAAGCCATAGTGTGCATCCAAATGATAAAATTATTAGTACAATAAATATTAAATGTACCCACATTTTAAACCCTCCTTGCTACTTTTATAGCTCGTGCCTGCCTCCTCGGATATACGCTTGATAAACGAGCTTTAATGCTCTAGTTTCACCTTGTATCATACCTATTCCAGCATCATATAATGCTTTCCAAACATTAATTTTCCCTCTTTGTGAATATTGTTTTGCTAATTCAGATTTAAACTCCCCTTAAAAAATGTTCAAACTATGCTTCTGTGATTATGATAATTAGAATAAAAATAATTCCTATTAAAAAAACAGTGCGAAACCTTTCATAATAGAGTAATAAATTCCTTTCTAATCTTTATAAATATACAAACCACTACTAAATATTGTAATTAACATTAAAGCAGATAAAATAAATCTAATTTTCACCATAATCTCATCCTATTTTTTTTGTGAATTTTTTAGCCAAATTTATTAATATACCCTCCAAGTAAAATATTTACTTACTTGTATAATGGTATATTATTAATAATCCATTAGAAATAGTATATAAAAATCACATAATTAATACCATATGTATTTTCATCTCATTTGTTATTTAGATATCATTCATTAGTAAGCGTATTGATTTACCTATTCAGCCACTATAACCATCAAATAATAAAAAAACCCGGTGGAAATAGCCCTGTAGATACAAGGTTCTCAACACCGAGAAAGTTCTAAATAATTAATATAAAATTATTGGCTTCACTGAAACTAATTTTTTATTTCAATTTCTTCAATTCATTAATTTTACATTCAATATTCTTAGCCTCTTGATTAGTTAATAATGCATCTGGAATGATGTTGAAGAATAGTAGGTATTCATATAATGAAACATCATTTTCATCTATTTCAATTGCTTTTTTTGCATGATAAAAGGCTGATTGGTACGCTCCCTCTATATGACATAATGGTTCAAAGGTCACAACTTCTCGCAAAATACCCATTCGAATAGAATCATAATATTTATCTTTGTCATAAAGTACTTTGCGAATTTGAGCGATATTCTTTTTAGTCAGCTCTAAACGCCTGATACATCAATAATTGCTACGAGGTTCATCGCCACAATTGTCGCTGCTTGTAAACTGACACATGATAGCCAGCACCAGTTAAGGATCGAAACTATTAACTAAAATCTTTTAATATTCTTAAGTTAAGTTCATAAATAGCTATCTTTCAAAATTATCTATACTGAAACTAATTAATTCAACCCCTGGAATGCGGGAATCACAACATTGCCCTGAAAAATCCAGCAAACCGTTTTCATAAATATTAGGACCCTCAATTCTTATGTCATCCCCTAAAATATTTACTACTCTTAAAGTTATAAAAACAGCAAGTTCAGGTTTATTTAAGTCTAGGCTATAACTTGATTCTACTACAAACATATTATCTTCTTTCCAATAAGGTTCTATAGAAACGATTTCCAATTCTGAACTTTCATTTTTAATTTTATTTACTACTTTTAAAGCCTTCTCTTTATTCTTAGCTTTAATAAAAAAAGTAAACATAATAGCTTTAAACATCTTTTTTCTCCTATCTTTTAGTGAATATTAATTATGTGTTATTTTTCAATCGAGAGACACTTACCAAGATAAAGGATCCCCCCAACCTACACAAAAAAGATTGGGGGAAATACAACTTTGATAAATGTAATTAGGGGGAATTCTGCACTTTTTAGGAAATAAAGGTTTAGTTCTTATCTATTATTATTATTATTTTCATATCTTTTAAACGCCCAATCTGACATAGGAGCCATTTCCATTTTTTGAGGATAAGAAAGTTTTATATATTGCTCTTCCACGCGCTTAATATAATCTGGAAAATCAGAAAGCACTTCTGTGCATGCACAGCTTAATAGTTCTTTCTCGTCTTCCGTATAGGAACCGTCAAAAAATACCTTCCATATTAAAATTCCATTTTCATATCTACAAATTATACCTCTTACATTTGGAGGTATTGCTTCATATAAAGCTCTATGAGTAGACAAAATTAAATTATTCTCATTTGGTGATTCATTCATTTTTTATTAACCCTTCTAGGTTATTTTTTAGCATTTTTTTCGGTGTAGCAGGAACAATATGAGCACCCTTTTTAATTTATGATTCATCAACTTCTTGCAATTGACTCATGAAATCAACTTAGTATTAATTATCAAAGTTTTTAACTAACCTATCCAGAACATATTTAATGCTGGTTCCTCTGTATTCGAAGTAATTCTGCGCTTTTTGCCTTACTCCCAAATGTTTAATTTGGGAATGTTTTTGCAGCTTCATATGTATAATTATTCTTCTCTATCTTTTGCTAATAATAAGCTACTCACCAGTGTGTGAATCCATAAACTTTCTTGTTTTTAAATCGTAAATTTTATAATCCATTTCCCACATATGGTCTTTGGTCCTGTAACCTCACAATAATAAGGTATGGATGTTCCATATGCATCAAGATCAGGAACTCTTTGGATTAAACTTGCACCTTAGCTCCGAAATTAAATAATCCTAAATGAAGATATTTTTTACTCTTCATTAAAATTGTATTGAACACCACTTGGTAAGCTAGCTATCAGGTCTGTTAAATTTGAAAAGTTATTATTCTTTGACAAAAACAATATAGCATCTCCATCTAAATCCACTCCTATAACAATAGCATTTCCCTTCATATTTATCACAGGTTCTGTATCTTGAAAATAGCAAACATCTTCAATCAATGAAACAGCTGCAAACTGATTCATACAACCATTGCCATATATATAAGGGAAGATCATTTTAAACTGTTCGATATTTTCAATACTTCCCTTATAATAATGACTGTCCAAATAAGTATAATGATTGAATAATATTTTTTTCTTACTCATACCCTTTTCAATTTCCGAAGTCATAAAATCATAAGCTTCAAACAAAAAATATACAGGAAATCTATCTATTTTTTCAATCCAATTAATACAAAATTTAATTCTATGGTTTTCCTCTCTATCCTCAAAATAAATGCCACATTTATATACATCTTTTCCCGTAAGGTTAAAAGGAATTTCACCATATGATTCTGGGGTTGTAAGAAAAGTAACTTCCAACTAATTTTCCTCCTTTACTTCTTTTTTAATTAATAATCTTAATTACATATAGAATACTTGGTTATTTATTTATTCTTAGTCCATCTGGAGCTAAAAACCAAGATTGATAGTGTCCTCCATTTGGTAAATGATAATGCCAATAACCTGTTTTTTTCTTTTACTTTTCTTTTCTACTATAACTATTAAATCATTTCCATGTTTAGAGAACTTATTTTATATTTTTACTCCTTGAATCATAACTAACTTTTCGGATTCTGTTTTGGAGTTTTTTGATAGGGAGGGTGGCTATATTTCCTGAAAATAATAATCCGGTTACCACAAATACTGTTGCTGTAATATCAAACATAGTAATAGATTCATTTAAAAAAATAGCAGCTAATATGTATCCGAAAATTGGAGTCATAAATAACCAATTGTTAGCCCTTACCGTATCCTGTTTCAACAGGTAAAACCAAAGCAACATTGTGCCGATCGAAATAAAGAACACCAACCAAATTAGCGAACCAAGTAAATCATAATCCAATTCTAAAAAAAATTTTTCTTTTTCGAGAATATAAGTTATTGGGATTAAAACAACTCCACCAATTGAGACTTGCCAAGTATTAATGACAATACCCGGAAGATTTAAATTGATTTTTTTAAAATAAACACTTCCGATCGCCATTGATACCATTCCTAGTTCTAAAATAATTAATCCACTTACACTAGCCTCACTGGTTGTGATAGATGGCCATATGCCAATTAACAATCCAAATGCTGCTATGACCATTCCTATCCATTCTTGTAAATAAACTTTTCGTTTTAAGCATATAGAGGATAGGAAAGCAACCACAAAAGGATTTGTTGTAACAAATAAATTAAATAAGCCTGCCGATACATAATTCAATGCCCAAAAGGTTGCACCCAGATAAATTGTTGTATTCAATAACCCTAAAACAATTAGTGAGCGCCATTCCTGTGACCTAGGCCAAGGATATTTTTTATTTAACAAATAAACATAAAGAAATAGCAAACCTCCAGCGATCAGAAAGCGAGTGGTAGCCAATACCAAAGGGGTGGTAGAGTTTAAGCCAATCTTTGTAGCTATTGCAGCAGATGACCATAAGAGTGTAAAAAATAAACCTAATACTGTTTTCATTTTTTGCTCCTTTTAAGTTAAGTGACTGCTCAAAAAGAACTGTGATTACAGAAAGAACCACAGGAATCAAGAAGTAACTCGGACTTTAACTAAGTCCATATTAAAATTTTACAAGCATCGGAAAACAGTATTTTTACTGAAACTCAGAATCTTTTTATCCAAATTTCATTATTTGCTTGGTTTATACGATTCATAAGGGTTATTTTCCCAAAACCCTATATTTTTATCGAAATTGGCTTGGTGTTATTTCCTCATATTTTTGGAATAAACGTGTTAAGGACGATTGATGTTCAAAACCTACTTGAACTGCAATGTGTAGAATGGGTAAATCTGTATTCCGTAGTAATTCTTTTGCTTTATTCAAACGAACTTCATGTATATATGCTGAAGGGGATTTCCCAGTTTCTTTTAGAAACCAATCCGAATAATATGAATGATTGTAATGTTCAAGTGAAGCCAGTTTACTTACCGTAATATTCTCATTGTAATGTTCATGGATATAATTAATAGATTTAGGTTGTTGCTCTTGGAGTAAATAATGTGAAATATAGGGGTAAAGGTCTTTAAGAGCAGAGCCATGTAAAGATTGTTTATCGATTTCATTCAGGATTAGATATCTAATCCCTTTCCATTGATTATCTAATTTAAAGGAAATTCCTTTATTATATAGCTTTCTCCTAGTTAGCATAAAATGAGGAATATCTATAACCAAGAATTCGTTACGTACAACTGAATGAAAAGTATGATTACACTCGGGAGGAATAAAAAATAACGTTTGATGGTCTAGTCGAAAATCCTGTGCCTCTGCCTTTATATACAGTTCTCCTATGAGAGGCAAAATTAACTGAGCATAACAATGTGAATGAGTGTTTTGCTTATGTGTATAGGTTCTTCGTTCTGCTACAATTTCTTTAATCTTTTCCATTTTCAATCCTCCTACCCTTTTTTAGTAAGAAAATCCCATACAATTTTACACTATTTTGAGCTCGAAACATTCATCATTATTCCTTCTTTTACTCAACAAATCTAATCCTAATAAAGAAGCACAACTTACTGCAGAATAGATCCTTTGATGGAATAAATAAAATATGATCTCAATCATTAAATCATTTTAAATCACTTAATTCTTCTTTCACTAAAGCACCCGTTTATTTAAGTATAATTATTCACAATAGCTATTAACTTCCCTAAGATTTTTAAGTTATATACAAAAATTGCGCTTTGACATCATCTAAAGAAGTAAAATAAAACTGCAAAGTTTTTTTTAACTCATATATTTATTGAATTCATTAACTCGAAAAAGTATTCAGGTTTATGAGTCTTATTTAGGTTATACCACGAATGTAATGTATCTGGTAAAAATACATCTATTTTCTTCAGTACTTCCATCGCAAATTCTAGAGGAGCTACTCCTGATGCAGTAACCAAATTTTCACCAGCTACCACAGGCCCCATCTCATAAAATTTTTCTCCTTTATAATTAGGACAGACCATTTTAATATACTCTAAGTCATTGCTTGTATGCTTTCTTGAATCTAAGTATCCATTATTCGCTAGCCCCACAGTTGCACCACAAATTGCAGCAACTAAAGTACCCAGCTTTAAAGCTTCACCAATTTTTTTTAAGATAGGTTGATGAATATCTTCTCCCCAAGTATTTCCTCCAGGTAACACTACAAGATCTTCACTCTCAAAGGTACATTCATCTAGAGAAATATCTGGTTTTATACTCAGTCCTCCCATCGTAGTAATAATTTCTTTATTCGCTCCTACTGTAATCACTTTTAAAGGTGCTAAATCCTTTTTGAAATATCTTCCTGAGTTTAGTTCAGCAATTAAATATCCATATTCCCAGTCTGACATTGTATTAAATACATAAAGATAAGCTTTCTTTATTTTCATCCACTAACACTCCAATCACAATTTTTTCATAGTTTATTATTACCAAAATAAAGAACAAACGTTCCTATCAATAAAAATTATATACCACAATTAACCAATAGTCTATTTCTTTTAAATCTATTCTGCTCCATTAGTTGAATAAAAAAAGAGCAGTCTGAACAGATTTAAGTACATTTCTTTACAAACTATTAGCTGGTTAGTTCAATAACTATAAATCTGGAACAGTAAAAGGCTTGCCGATTACTTATCGGTCAAGCCTTTTTATAATTAACTGTTTAAAGAAGAAGCACCTTTTTTAAAATATTCCTGCCGTTTCGCACCTGATACAGCTTTCAATGCCATTAGCCCTAATAAGAAGAAGGCAAATGAACCGATTAACCCCACAGGACGGATCGAAGTTAATTCAGCTGCTAAACCTATTAAAACCGTTAAAGCAACAATGAAACCTGCTTCAATGACACTAAAGATGCTTCCGAATCTTCCCATCATCCTCACAGGAATATGATTTTGGTAAAAAGTCAAATACCCTGTATTTGCAAACGTTACAGCAAACCCTATTAAAAATACACCAGGCGCTGCACTAAAAAAGCCACTTGAACTATAAAGTACTATATAACCTATTGAGGTAAAAATGGTACCAATACCTATTAAAAGATTAACTGCAAGTTGTTTTGAAAATACTGAATTAATAATTGATGCTATTATTATTCCAGCTCCAAAGACACTTAATAAAAACCCATAATTGGTGTCTGATATTGAAAGTACTCCTTTAGCAAATGCTGCCTCGAGAGAATCTATTGCAGTCATGAATATTGTAGTACCACTAAATAATAAATATATCTTTGTGACATAGGTATCGCCCTTACTGAATTTAAAAACAACCCGAAAATCATTTTTTATCAAATCCCATGTAAATCTTTGCCTTTCTGTCTCTTTGAGTCTTGAATCAACATTGGGTAGCATCATTATAATAAGTGCCGAAAAAAATAAAGCCACTGCATTCACATGGATTGCGGTATAAGGAGTACCCATCCAAAATAAAACCCCAGCAATGGTAGGGCCTATTAGTGATCCACAAGAGTTGATAAAACTACGTAGTGCATTAAAGCGTTGCCTATCTTTTTCAGGTATTAGTTTAGTCATATAAACCATAGATGTAGGTTGAAAAATAGCACTTCCCATATTAATGATAAACGCTAGTACATAAACATAAATAAGTGAAGGTAAAAATGGAATTAACGCAATACATATTGCTCGAAAAACGTCTAATCCCATCATAAGCCGCCGTGTATTTACCCGATCAATTAAACTACCTGCCCAAGCATTCGAACATATAGTTGCAATTGGGCCTAGTATATATAAGAAAGCAATTGCAAGTGGGGAACCTGTTTCATTCAATATTATTAAATTTAGTGCGATTAGGTAAACCCATGCACCCACATTTGAAATGCCTATTCCCCCTAATAGTATTAAAGGATACTTCCATGTGGACATAATCACCACTCCTATTTTATTTTTTTGTAAATCAAAATAAAAAAACTCACCCCCAAGATATTTATCTTGGGGGCGAGTCATATCGCGGTGCCACCCCAGTTCATTTCTACATTGCTGCAGAAGCCTTATCGAGTACGGCTTTGTGAATAAATCACCTGCGATACTCTATCTCTTTAACGTGAGAATACGTTGCATCATCATTGTTTCAACAAACAAATCCAATGCACAGCTCCAAGGCTTGTTTCAACACATTTCCTATCCCTCTTTTTCAGCTACCAGAGGTCTCTGTAGATAGTACGTATGTTTACTCTTCTTTTCATAGCTTTGTTATATATAATTTTGTAAATTTTATACTATTTTAAACTAAAATTCAATACAAAAAAGAAGCCCACCAATTATTCAACCACACCTTATTCTTATTCAACTAACCTGCATCGTCAGTTGAATAATTTAAAATATCCTATTCACTAATTTTAAAGTTTAGTTCGGAAGCTAAATGTTTTTCATCAAATGAAAATGGAAATGCGTTCTCCCTTTGACAATCTTGAACTAGGTTTAATGACTTGTTCATTTAATTGAATCGTTCCTTTTTCAATCTTTTCTATGATCTGTGATCGACTCCAATCCTCAATTTGGTTTGCTAGCACTTTATCAATTCGATGTTTTCCTATCACATCATCTAGTACAATGTGTATCACCTTTACTCCTTGTTCTGCTAAGCTGGTTATTGGAAGAATGGCTGACATAATTGAAGATTCTTCTTTCTGCTCCTCAATTTCAGCAACATGCTCTGAGAACGTTTTATAAATAGCTAATTTTTTGTTCCACGTATGATTTTTTTCGCATTTATAAATTGCAAATTTGTAAATGCTTTTTCCGTTTGCGTTATGCCTTCGCACATTGGTGTCAGTAAAAACTGATAATTTGCCACACATTTTGCAGTGCTTTTTTACAGCTCGTTCTGGTATTTGAGAAAGTTTCCAGTGGAATGTTATATTTAACATTAATCCTTCACCCCTTAATAAGATAAAGGTATGCAAGCATCTATTTGGATATCTTGCTTCGCAGTATAAAATTAAATTGAAAAAATTAAAAAGGAGATCCCACAAATGGACCTCCTTTCTTATCTCACTATTCTGATTCGTTACTTTAAATACATTTCTTCACAAGCTCTTCTAAACGTTACTGTAGATCCCCATTTTCCTTAAAAAATGTTATTTCACAAACTGGCCCGATTGCTAGCCCTATTCTTATTAAACTAAAGCACCCCGTTCGCATTTTTAGGAATTTTTAAATGAAATATATGTTTTATAGGTAAATATCATTGTAAGTTATAATATTTTTTGCATAATAAAAAATGATGTTTTTCATGTATACCTAGTATAGCAATACATTGTATTAAATTTGGATAATGAGCTATTGGATCGGGGTAACGTATATGTCCAGCAACGTTATCGCTAATATTAGAAAGTATTTTTTCTAAATGTCTAGTTTCGCTATCTAGCTCGTTTACTATCCAATCAAATGTAATTTTCTCTTTAATACCTTTTGGTGGCACTAAAACAAAAGGTGCTTTCATAGGTTTGTTATGTTTTTCTTTATATTCAGTGAATATATCTTCACTATTAAATTTGTATGACTTTCCTCTTCTTATTGTAGCAACGGGCTTTGAAATCGGTAAATACGGTTTGTTTAACTGTCTAAATAGTCTAATCATTAAGTATAAATGATAATATGTTTCTCCAAAAGACCACTTGTCTTCTTGAGGACGTTCCCATTCTTTATTTTCAAAATTTTTTAGCTCATCAGCAAATTCTTCTCGTTGCTCATAAATGACGGTGAAATAATTTTTCATATACTTACTTTTCATAACGTCTCCTCTAAATATAATCAAAGTTTATTTATCATACCTTATTTAGAGTATAGCATAATAAAATTCCATTATTTAACTATTTATCAATAATCCTCTTATTCAACTAAGCTGTACTGTTAGTTAAATAAAAAAGGAGAAGTCTGAACAGCTCAAATATCCTCCACTAAAGCACCCGTTAGTTAAGTAATTTTTTTCAAGTATAATTTTATGTAACCCTTTTTTATAAGTATCAATGATTTTTTATATTTAGTATCAGCATACTACGCCATCTATTCATTGTTTTTGTTTTCACAACTTTATAGCCATGCTCCCTTAAGTATTGATGTTGCTGTTCCTATTGTTCAATTACATGGTCCCCTAAATGAAAATAAGCGCTTATCCTTGTAATTCAAGGATAGCGCCCGATTGCTTATGTGACAATGAGTATCTTCTAATGAAATTTATTGCATTTCATTTTAAAATGTGCAATTTAATTCGTATTCAAATGATAGATTAATTGCACAACACCAGATGAGAATGTTTTTGTATCAACCATGTTTAAATTTAACCTTTGCTTTATATCAGTAAACAGCGGTTTTCCTTCTCCCAAAATAACAGGATGAACAGATAATCTATATTCATCAACAAGCCCTAAATTGATAAAAGTTGTAATTAGACTTGATCCACCATATAGCCAGATGTCTTTACCAGGCTTATTCTTCAATATATTTACTTCTTCAAGAATGTTATCATTTATGTAAATGGTTTTAGGATTAGTGCCTTTTTGCGTTTTAGAAAAAACAACTTTTTCTTTACTATGAATTAATTTCCACATTTCTATATCAGTATTAGGATCATCTATTTCTGGAGTAAATTCTCCCCATAAATCGTAGCTTTTTCTTCCATAGAAAATAGTATCAATTTGATTTAAGAAATTAATAAACCCCATTTCAGAGTCCATGATGCACCAATCAACTTCTCCATTTTTCCCTTCAATAAAACCATCTAAAGTAACTGCTAAATCTAAAATAATTTTTCTCGATTTTCCCCCATTAGACACAATTCTTCCTCCCTTTAATCATTTAGGTAGTGTTTCTCTCCGATTTTTTATTTTATCATTATTTACACAATTAGTTATACAAGAGTATTCCCCTAATTTTTATAAGAGCACTACCTTTTACTAGGATTAATAAAATTCAATTTTACATCTTCTTATTTGCTTAGGCACAGCATCATTATTTCACTTTCACTTTTGTTCTATTCTTGATCAGCATCCACAAACTACACCCGCATAATAACCATCCAAATAATGAAATTATTGCAACTGGAGAAATGATTTTCACAAAGGAAAGAGATATCATAACCATCCCAACTATGACATAGTGATTCACAGCATGGAGATGGTAGGTATCCTGTTCAACATGCCACGCTCGAAAATATCCTTGAAAAAATCCTAATAGAATTTGTAAGAGTAGCGCAATGTATGGTAGGAGTTCAAACTCTGATTTAATCTGTCCTACGAACAAATACATACATCCCATTCCTAAATAAATAAGTGTGATGTTCGATTTTTTCTTGTTCTTTTTTACTTGGAATACCCGATAACCCCATGCAGCAGCAAAGGAATGTATGGCAAAAAACCAAGCAAATAGCGTGAACGTAAGTGATATACCTTTTAACCATATTATATAGTAAGGAAAAACGGCTACCTGTCCTACTGTAATCACCAATGGAATTATTCGGTTACTTTTACTTATCATACATTCCCTCTTTACTTCAAATAGTTTTCATAAAAATTGTTAACAAACACTTCATTTGGATCTTGAATACGTTTCTCTTCTATAAATTCTTTCCAATTTGGATATGATTCTTTAAATTGTTTCTTAGTTTGATAAGGATAATAAGGAAGATAATATGTGCCACCATGTTTTAGAGTGATATCTGTCCACTTTTGAATCATTTCTTTAGCATTTTCAATATCCTTTTCTTGAAGACCATGCTGAATTAGAATCACTAAACCTAGCATATCTTCTTTTGCATAGTTTAGAGATGTTGTTTTGTCTTCTGCTGCATAGCGAATTGTAATATTATGAATTTTAAAATCATCATCAGAATCATTCGCAGGAAGTAATTTCTTTAATTCTTCCATATACTCATCAAATTCATGAATAGGAACAAAAAACTCCTGCAACACTTCTACTTTTTCGGGTTTCGTAAATTCCATAAAAGTAGATTCAGAACGCATGACATTATTACGTGTAATTTTTGAATTATCAATCTGATTCAAATAGAGATTTTGTGTTGTCCAAAAAACATCCTCTAAAAAGCCACCCTGTCTCCCTAATTCAAGTGAATATTTTGTTAGATGTACAAAATCTTCACCTTTCAACTTTGTTACATGATCCGATTTGCCCGTCTTGTGATAATCAATCACATACATGTTGTCTAAAAATGAGCTCGGTGCAACACTCACCCTCGCATAATGCATAGCAATATCGGGATTATTAAGTACTTTCAAAAAATATGATTCATATTCGTTTGTTTTTATTTTTTTCGTATGAATGGTATACACTTCGTTATCAGTCAATTCGAGTGTCACATCCAATATCACACCAAATAGCCCATAACCACCTAGCACATATTGCATCATATTGTCTGCATCCTTATTTGATATGGTTTTAATTTCACCTGTTGGTGTCAACAGTGTTATCTCCTTTACCATATCTGCCATGGGCCCAAACCGAATGTCTCTCCCATGTGCATTCACTGAAAGAGAACCACCAATCGTGAAAATCGATTGTGATTGTGTTACCTTAAGAGCTAATCCATATGGTTGAATGGCTTCTTGAACATCCTCCCAGGTAGCCCCCGCTTCAACTCGCACAGTTTTTGCTTCTTTATTCACTTCTAATACTTTGTTGAATGTTCTCATATCTAATACGATGCCATCTTTATAATATGTATGTCCCCCTTGAGAATGTTGGAGACCTGCGATCGATATATGTTTGCCTTCTACATTGGCTTGCTTCACAATTTTTTGTAAATCGCTACGATTGCTTGTTTTTATCACTTGATCAACATGCTCAGGTAATAACCCAGTATAATCGGTCGTCAGTCCAGATTGAGTTAGCCCATATTTTCGTTTCTCAATGGGAATATTGAACGTAATTACACACGCTATGATTAAAACTAGAAAAAATAGAATCCATAGACTCCTAATTATTCGCTTCATTTTTCTCTCCTCATATATTTAAACAATTATGAAAAAACGTCTATGCAAATATTAACACAAAGTGAACTCGCACAATCACATAATCTGTTCATCAGAACACGTTGTTTGATTTGAAAAATACAAAGGTCGCCAACGCTATCGTTGTAAATGTTGCAACAAAGCCATTACTAACGATAATTGGTTATTTATAGTAAAATATTATTTAGGGAGGAATGGTTTTGAAAATTAACTCTTATCTTATTCAATTAGCAATTTCAATAATAGTCATTTTTGGTGGTACTTTTACTATTCGCTATTTCCGAACAGGTGAACTTTTATTAGACCAAATCATCGGAGCTACTATAGGTGTTATTCTACTGGTAGCAACCTTAATTTGGAGAAAAGTAAACAAATCATATTCATAAGTCAACGTAGTATGTTGGTTTAATCAGAGCAGGAAACTCAAGAGAAAAAAGGGTTTCCTTTTATTATGTTTAATTATCAACATTAAAATTTAACAGAGCCATTCTTTAAAAGAATTATTAGCCGAACTGCCTTAAATTTCACACTTGATTTAAATTCAAATATAAAGGTCGTTTTTTGTATTGTAAAAGCTGAACTCGGTAAAAATTACTGAGTTCAGCTTCAAGTAGTTCAAATCGTAATTAGATTTTGTGCTTCTTTATTTCTCGTTTCAAATCTCCTTACGATTTCTTTCCCAATTTCTAAAGAGGCCGTTGCCGCTGGAGAAGGTGCATTTAAAACATGTGTACAACGTTTACCGGAAATAATATAGAAGTCATCAATTAGCTTCCCATCACTTCTAAGAGCTTGTGCTCGTACCCCCGCTCCCCCAGTTTTTAAATCTTCTCCTTGAATTTCTGGTATTAATTTTTGTAAACTTTTCACAAACAAATTTTTGCTATATGAACGGGCCATCTCATTTAACCCCTCTTTCATAAAGCCGCTCGCTAACTTCCAAAATCCTTTATAGGTTAATACTTCAGCTAAATCATAGATGTTAATGTCAGTCTTCTTATAACCTTCCCGTTTAAAACTTAATACTGCATTCGGGCCAGCTTCTACTTCACCACCAATCATACGTGTAAAGTGTACACCTAAAAATGGAAAGTTTGGATCGGGCACTGGGTAGATTAAGTTTTTCACGAGATTTCGTTTTTCTTCTTTTATCGTGTAGTATTCACCTCTAAAAGGTACGATTTTAACATCGGTCATATATCCAGCCATTTTTGCGATACGATCACTTTGCAGACCTGCACAATTGAAAAAGTACTTAGTTTCATAGGTCGTTCGATTTGTTTCAATTATGACACGATCTTGTTGCTCAACTATATGATGAACGGTTTCGCCACAATGGATTTCTCCACCCCTAGCTTCTATTAACTCACGAATTTTATCGGATACTTGTTTATAATTAACAATCCCTGCATTCTTTACATGAATGCCTCCAATCCCAGCAACATGTGGTTCGATTTCTTTTAGCTCATCAGCAGATAGTCTACAAATATCGAGTTCATTTTGTAAGCCTCTTTCATATAAATTATGTAGTAGCGGTAATTCTTTACCTTCTGTTGCAACGATTACTTTTCCACAAATATCATATTCAATCCCATGCTCTTCACAAAAAGCAACCATGGATTTACTTCCCTGTCTTGCAAAACGTGCTTTATAACTTTCAGGCTTATAATAAATACCCGAATGAATGACACCACTGTTATTGCCTGTTTGATGCATAGATACTTCTGGCTCTTTTTCTATAATGATTACCTTTCGATCGGGGTACTTCTCGATCAAAGCAAGTCCAACTGAGAGACCGACAATTCCTCCACCAACAATGACAAATTCTTGCATTAGCGAATCACCATCCTAATTTGTTTTTTATTGTGTCGTTGTTAAAATAAATGCAGTTAATAAAATAGATAGGGGGTCTAATTTGTGGATTTCCGTTGCAGGCGGACGCTTTCCGCGGGCGAGCGGTGAGCCTCCTCACTTCGCTCCGGGGTCTCACCTGTCTCGCTTTCCCGCTGGAGTCACCGCCTTCCACTTCAATCAACATACTTATTCATAAAATGAAAAAAAGTCTGTCAAGAAAAAGCAGTTTTCTAATAATTGAAAACACAATATGTTATTCAATATAGACTTTTCGGATAGCCCCTTCTTCTTTAAAAAGAAGTCAAATACTAATTCCACAGGCTTCTGATAGTAATTCGACTAAATGTACTGTTCGAATTTCGTTCTTTAACCCTTCTCTTTCTATTCCTAGTTTCATTTGCAAATGACATCCAGGATTTGTTGTAACGATAATTGCTGGTTCTGGATTAATTTCTTTCACATATTTCATTTTATTGTTTAATATTTTCATAGATTCTTCGTATTTTACGATATTATAGATACCAGCTGAACCACAGCACATATCTTTCTCCTGTAATTCTACGTATTGTATTCCTGGAATTTGCTTTAGCAATGCTAAAGGCGCTTTCACATTCTTTTGTACATTTGTCATATGACAAGATGGCTGATAAGTGACCGTGGATATAATCTCTTTGGTAAAAGGTAAATCATGTTTAGACAAAATGACACTAATATCCACCACATGTCCTGAAAATTGCTTTGCTCTTTCCGCCCACTCGGGATCATCGGCAAATACTTTTTCATATTCAATAAGCATTGCTCCACAACCACCAATACTATTGACGATAAAATCAAAATGATATTGTTCAAATGCTTCAATATTTTTTTTGGCTAACGTAATGGTTGTTGCAATTTCACCACTATGTTGATGTAAAGCTCCACAACATTGTTGTTCAGAAATAACCGTAACCTCACAGCCAATAGATTGTAATAGTTTAATACTTAATGTATTTATAGAAGAAAACATCGTATCCATGATACAACCTTTAAAAAAACCTACTTTATATAGTTGCTTTCCATTTGGATCATAATGTTTTTGGCGTTTTCTTTTTTGCATCGCTCCCTGTACAACTGGTAAAACCTTTTCAAATTCGCCTAAATTTTCGGGTATTATTTTTAAAATCCCACTTTTACGTGCAATTTTTTGAATCCCTGTTTTTTGATAGATTGCTAAACCCGCACCCATTGCATTTAGTATTCTATTTTTAGGTACAACATGATTCAATAGCATAGATTTTATGATTCGATTTCGAACAGTCATTTCTTGTTCACGTTGCTCAGCAATGGCTGCAACTGCAGATTCTAAGATTTTTCCATATTCTACACCTATGGGGCAAGCAGTTTCGCATGCGCGACACCCTAAACACAGATCAATAGAGTCTTCCATATCCTTATAACTTATTCTGCCTTCAGCAGCCATTTTTACTAGGTTGATTCTTCCACGAGGTGAGTGAGTTTCTTTTTTGAATGTAACGTATGTGGGACATGACGGTAGACAGTAACCGCATTGAACACAATTAAGTGTTTCGCTATATGCTAACTGATGTTTAACCATTTAGAAGTTCAAACCTTTGCCCAGGTTTCGGGAAAATTTTCCCTGGATTTAATACATCATTAGGATCCCAAGCTTTCTTTATACGTTTCATCATGTCAATGCCCATCTCACCTAACTCCATTTCCATAAATGGTGCTTTCAAAGTTCCAATTCCATGTTCACCAGACAATGTACCACCCAGTTCAATCGCGGATTTGAAAATTTCCTCTACTGCAGCTTCCACTCTTTTCATTTCTTCTCGATCTCTTTTATCTGCAATAATATTAGGATGTAAATTCCCATCCCCAGCGTGACCAAAAACGACAAGATCTACTCGATACTTTTCTTTAATTTCTTGCAATCGTTTAAACATTTCTGGAATTTTACTACGAGGAACAGTGGCATCCTCTGAAATTTTTGTCGGTTTTTTTCGTACTATGGCCGGCGAGACAAGTTTTCTTGCTTTCCACAATTTTTTTGCTTCTTCTTTTGTTTTGGCAACCATGACTTCTCGAGCATTTTGTGCTAAGCAAACTTTTTCTACTCTCTCAATCTCTTCTCGAATAGCTGCTGGATGTCCATCTAATTCAATCAGGATTAGCGCATCTACATCTTTAGGTAATCCAGATGGCTGGTATTCCTCAACAGCAATAATTGATGCCTGATCCATTATCTCCATCTTAGCAGGTAGAATTCCTGAACTTAATATTTTTGAAATTGCCCTTCCCGAGTCAACTATATTGTCAAACAAAGCCATTAAAGTCTCAGTTGCTTGTGGTTTTGGATATAATTTTAGAATTGCTTCTGTCACGATCCCAAGAGTACCTTCAGATCCAACAATTAGTTTAGTCAAGTCATAACCTGTAACGTTCTTTACTGTCCTGCCACCCGTGCGAATGATTTCCCCTTCAGGAGTAACTACCTCTAAACCTATTACATAATCTTTTGTTACTCCATACTTTAATCCCCTTGGGCCTCCTGAATTTTCTGCAAGGTTTCCGCCAATTGTTGCGATATTCATACTACTAGGGTCTGGAGGATAGATTAAGTTATAATGTAAAGCTGCTTCATTAATGGCCATTGCTGTAACACCTGGAGAAACAGTAGCTAACATATTATCTGCATCAATATCTAATTTTGAATTCCACTGAGATAAATCCAACACAATACCACCTTGAACAGGTAATGGCCCTCCACTTAAACTTGTTCCCTGACCTCTAGGATAAACTGGAACTTTATGAATATTAGCAAATTTCAATATATCTGAAACTTCTTTTGTACTCAGGGGCTGAACAACTATATCTGGCATGTATTCTCCAAAAGAAGCATCATAAGCATAACTACATAAATCTGCAGCGTCAGTAAAGATTCGTGAATGATCGGTTATTATTTGTTTTAGGTTTACTTCTAGAAGTTCTATCATAACCGCCCCCTTATTTCAGTTAATAACAAACATATTCAATAAATTCTTATTCTTCAAACTTCAAACTTTGAAGCTTTTGCATTACATTGTCTAAATGTATTTCCATAGCTTCCTTAGCAGCTTCACTATTTTTATCTTTTATCGCCTGCACAATTCTTTCATGTTCTCGATAAACATCATTTCGCTTTTTCTCCCATCTTAAGTTTTTCGTTAGAGAGTATTCTAAAGCACGCACATGTAAATCTGCTAAATTACTAATGGTTTCAATGATAAATGAATTTTTTGATGCCTGCATGATTATATGATGAATCTCAAAGTCTTCTTTATATCCAATTGCGTTTTGATCATCCATTATTTGTTTAAAATCAGCAAGTTTATCAATTAAACTTTTAACATCTTCTTCCGTTCTTCGTTCAGCAGCTAATGCTGCTGCATTCGTTTCAATGATTTTACGAAATTCAAGTAATTCTAAAACTTGATTTCTTGTAACCATTTCGAATTTAATAGGATCCATCATATCAGATAAATTGACCTTCTTTATCCAGCTTCGGCCACCTTGTCTGCTTTCTATTACACCTGAAACTTCTAATACTTTAAGAGCCTCCCGAATTGGAGGACGACTGACTCCAAACATTTTGGCTAACTCATTTTCTGTAGGTAACTGAGTATTCGGTAAAAACTTTCCTGTTTTAATCATCTCGATTAACGCTTCGAGAACTTGATCTGCAACTTTTCTACGTTCGATCTGCATAAATAATCCTCCTTTATCAACTATGCAGACACTTCTTCTGTATTATTCTTTACTTCGGATTGTCTATATTTCTTTGCCCTTGTAATATTTGTTGCTAATACAACAATAGTTACGATACCTCCTGCAATACCTGTCAAAATAGAAGGTTCGATTAATAAGAATGCTGCAATAAACATTCCAATACGTTCGATTATTTTTAACTTGATATTAAAGAAGTTAAAAGTAGCTACTGACAAAGCAAATACTCCTAGTAATGTTGTTAAAAAAGCAATAATAACATCTACAATTGCAGCTGGATCACCAGTTGTCGTTTGCGTTACTAATGCTGGATTATAAACAATCATAAATGGTAGCAAGAAACCTGGTAAACAAAGCTTCACTGCTGTCCATGATGTTTGCATAGCATCCGCTCTAGCAATACCTGCTGCTGTATATGAGGCAAGAGCTACAGGTGGTGTTATATTGGACAATGCCCCAAACCAAAATACAAAGAAATGTGCTGCAATCGGATTTACCCCAGCTTCAATTAATGCAGGTGCTGCTGTAACAGCAACAACAATATATAAAGCTGTAGAAGGTAATCCCATACTTAAAACAATACTTGTAATCATTATTAATAATAAAATAACTGCTAGATTATTGCCTGATAGTTCAATTATATTATAAGCCAAAGTTGATCCTAAACCTGTCATTGTTATAACAGCTATAATAATTCCTACTACAGAACACGCTACAGAAACTTGAATTGCACCACGTGCACCCTCTATTAATGCAATTGTTGCCTTTTTGATATCAATTCGATTTGTTTTATCCTTTGTAAGCCAACTAGCAACAATACTCGAAATTATTCCCGCGAAACCTGCAAATAATGCTGTTTTCCCAATCATAAGTGTCACGATAATTACAATGATTGGAATTATCAAGATACCTCTTTCTTTAATTACTTGTAAAACATCAGGTATATTTTCTTTACTAATTCCTTTTAACCCTTGTTTTTTAGCTTCAATATCTATAGCAATTATTAATGAAGCATAGTAAAGTAATGCTGGCACTATAGCAGCGAGTACTATTACGTTATAACCTACGCCTAAAAAACCTGCCATAATAAATGCTGCTGCACCCATAATTGGTGGCATAATCATCCCACCAGTAGAAGCAGCGGCCTCAACTGCAGCTGCAAAACGTGGTTTTAATCCTAGTTTTTTCATAAGAGGAATAGTAAATGTCCCCGTAGTTGCAACGTTCGCAACAGCTGAACCACTCAACATACCTGTAAGAGCGGATGAGATTACCGCTACTTGTGCAGGGCCCCCTCTTCGCTGTCCAGCTATAGCCATTGCAACATCATTAAATAAACGTGTTGCTCCACTAGAATTTAGAAAGGCACCAAATAAGATGAAAATCACAATATAAGTAGTCGCGATTGAAAAAGTCATACCAAAAATACCTTCAGTTGTCATATATAAACGATATAAGATCCTTTTAAACGTAAATCCAGCGTGACCAAACATCCCTGGGAACCAAGGTCCAAAGTATGCAAAGAATAGAGCAATAAACGATAGGATTGGTATAAATAGTCCAATTGCACGCCGAGCTACTTCAAGCAATACAACGATAGCAATGAATGCAAACACATAATCAACAGTTGTAGGCTCTGACATCTTAACATTATGAATAGTATAATAATTAAAGAGAATATATAACCCTCCAGATAACCCCAATACCACCCATACATAATCTACAATACTAGCTTTAGTTCTACTAGATTTCTTTGTTGCAGGATAGAGTAAAAATGTAAGAACCGTTATGAATGTAAAAAATATCGCGTTTCTGTACATTTCCTGGATATTCATAAACCCATTCACATAGATAGAAAATGCAGATAACGTAAAACAAAGTATCGCTGTAACTAATCCTAAGGTACCAGAAAGTTGACGAAGGCCACCCCCTGCCTCTTTATCACTTTCTAATACTTCGTTTACATCAAAATCTTCTTTCTTCTTATTAAATAGCAATTTAATACACCCCTTTGTTTAAAAATGAATTCGATAACCCCAAACTTATTTTTTCACTTCTGGAGGGATTAATTTTTCAGGTATTTCTAAACCAACCTCTTTAAAATAACGATATGCCCCTTTATGTAAAGGGATTGGTATTCCATTTAGAGCTGTTTCAAGTTGAATCTCATTAGCAGAATTATGCACTTTATGCACTTCATCTAAATTTTCATACATAGTTTTTGTTAACTTATAAACAATTTCTTCGTCTAATTCTGTTGTCGTAGCTAAAAAATTTGGTTGTGCGATTGTTTTAATTTCTTTATCAATTCCTGTATATGTCCCAGCTGGAATTACATATCGAAACCATGCATTATATAATTTATTGATACTTTCTAATTGTTCATCGGTTACATCTAATACACTTGCTTTTACGCCTGATGCTGACATATCCATAATTGCTGAAACCGGTACACCTGCTGATATGGATCCACCATTTAGACGACCATCACGCATTGCAGATATCGCATCATCATAGCCTAAATATTCTGGTTTAATATCTTTTTTAGTTATACCTAAACCTTTCATCATTACAAGTGTAGATTGCTCGGTACCACTTGCCTGTGGACCAACTGAAAATGATTTCCCTTTAATATCAGAAATTGTTCCTGTTTTAACTTGATCTTCCATTAAAACAAAGTGTTCAACATTAGACCATAACATCGAAATAGAACGAAGATCTTTGTAAGGTCTTCCCTCAAATGAATCCCCTCGACCTTCATACGCTTGAACACCAATTAACCCCTGTAAGATTGCAATTTTTGCCTCACCATTTCTTAATAGTTGGATATTTTCAACAGAACCTGCTGAAGATTGCCCTGTAGCTTGTACCTTATCTTCCTTTAATAACGAAGTCCATAAATTTCCTAATCCGACTCCAATTGGGTAGTAAGTACCTCCAGATGATGCGGTTGCAATATTGATGAATTCACGTTTTTCAACACAACCGCTTAATACAATAGATGTCATTAGTAGTAATAACAAAAGCCCTCTTTTCATTTTTATCTCCCCTTTGTTCAGAAATAGCTAATTGAAAACGTTTTCTATAACTTGTATTACAAATATACAACATTACAAATTTAGAAATCAATATTTTTTGAAAATTTTGTTAATATTTTTTTAGAATCAACTAACGGGGCATCTTAGTTAAAGATGAATCCTATTATTGGTTCGAATTTAATGTAGTTATATGGTGAATTCAAATTGGAGGAAAATTGATTTATAAACAATAAATAAATTTCTGTTAGTTGAGCTAGAGTAATTCTACAAAATTCCTACAAAATGCTTGGAGCAGGTTAACTAAAAAATAGAAAGCACTTTCGATTTAGATCCATGGCAGATATGTATCTCTATTGGTTCCGTCGGCTTGAATAAGAAAAGGATTAAGCTTTGATAAACGTGTAGAGCAAATGCAAATTCAGCTTGTCAAAAGTTTAATTATACAAAGTTGAAATGTTTAGAAGTGCATAAGAAAAGACCTCAGTTTTGTGAGGTCATTTGCTTAAAGCGATATCTAAATATTTATCATATCTTTTCTTTTCAATGTTTAGTTCATAAATTCTAATAAAACTCACTTCAAAATTGGGATAAGGAGTCAATTCTTTATCTACTAATCCTTCCATATCTTTTAGTTCTTTTTTTGATAGTCCAGTAGAAATATTTCCACCGTACTTTCCTTTCCCCAATGTTACGTGGGGTACAAAGGCATCAAGTTCAAAATAACTCTTTATTAAGTCCTCTGATGGTGAAATTTCTTTCACTTTTTTTTGATGTAAATTGTGTAAATTATTTGAGTTAACGCTCAAATATAAAATGTTATCTCCAAAATACATTGGTTTATCTAATGTCACTTGAAATGGTTTGAAATTCTGGCACACTTTTCGTACTTGGTTTATCCACTTTTTATCTGGAGTTAATCCACCTTGTGCTTTCAGAGTTATATGTGGTTCTACACCTAAATAGTTAACCCATCTTCCTTGAAAATGCTTAATTCGTTCTAAATAATCTTCTGGCGGGACAATTCCAATAAAATATTCTAATTTCATTTTTCTCCTCTCCTCTCATTTCAGTTTTTTAGTGTTTTTACTCAAAAATTCAGAACCTGCAACCAATAGAATTGTATGAAAAACAACAATTTTTTAGAAAACAACCAAATTAAAAGAGCTTTGTTCCTTATCCAACCAAAGCTCTTTCAGCTAATATTAAGTTTATTTGTTGATTTTCAAAATAGATCTTTCAACATCAAATCAGATGGTACAGGCTTTTTTCCAATTTCTCTAGCCCAAACCGATAATTGTCCCATATGATGAATTTCATGAGTTATGATGTGATGAAGGATTTTCTCATACGAAAAATGCAGTTCTTCTCCATTATTCTTTTGAAATACAAGTGTTTTCTTATCATTCCTTTCAATATAATCTAAAATAAATTGTTTAGTCACAGTTTTTGTTAACGTTGAAAATTCTTTTATTTCATTCAAACTTGCTATTGTGCTAATGTCTTTTTGAATAACCAGTGTTCCTTTCATTTGATTAATCCAAAGTTGTTCACAATCGATAACGTGAAATATATTATGGAGAATACTGCCCATTCCTCCAGTTCGTTTCTTTATAAGATCATCCTTTGAAAGATCCTCACACCAGTTAAACCAATCTTCTCTAATTTGCCAATTATACTTAAATAATTCGTACATGCCATACCTTCTTTCTACGTAACCTTAAATAAGTTGAAGTTTCTGTAACGCAAATTCAATCCCTCTTCATTTGACTTTTTGGTTACAAAGTCTGCGACATGAATAACGCCTTATTTCGGGAGAGGATTTGTTTCATTCAAAAGGAATCCCTTAATGTATTTGTTTGCTGCTGGATCTGAAGCATGTGCATGATGTCCACCCTTTAATTCTTCTGCATATATCCCTGTATTTTTTATCTTCTTTATTTTCTTTTTAATTTTGAATTGAACTTTTGTAGGTTCTTTTTCTTGATTTCCATAGAGTATTAAGCAAGGAACTTTTAATTTTTTTGTCATTTTAGGCAAATTTGATCGATAAGCTGCCATCATCAAGCTAATTCCTTTTAAATTTATACCCGCAGGTTGATTTTTAATGGCATTTCTAATAAAAGGATTATCTTCTAATTCTAAAGTGTTAATTACCTTTAAAATGTTTTCTTCTGTTATTTCAGTTTTTGCTTCATTCCATTCCATTTCTTTTCCTAACGCTTTTTCGCCAAAAATTTTATGAAATACATTAATAATTGGAAGAGCATAACCAACAGGTCCCATCATTTTAACAGGGAATCTAGGAAGATTTGAATAGCCAGTATCTAGTAGTATTAGTTGATTTACTCGATGTGGATAATAAATAGCGTAAGATAAGCTACAAATCCCCCCCAGTGAATGTCCGATTAAATTAACTTTTTCCAATTGATTCTCTATTATGTAATCTTCTATCCAATCTGCTATATCTTTAAGTTTTACAACCCCATCGAGGCCTTCGCTTCTACCAATGCCTGGTAAGTCTAGCATATGTGTAACGAAATTTGATTCTAATTCTTCTGCTATTTGGAGTCCAAATTCAGCTGTCCATCCAAGTCCTGGTAGGAACAGATTTATATCATTTCCTTTTCCTTTCACTATAGCAAAATGTTTTTTCATCGATTTACACCCTCCATGAATTTCAATATCTTATAAAAACATGCAATCGTTTATATAATTAAGTAACTTCAATTAATTAACTTCTTTATATAAAAGTTTGTTCGTTTCATTATAAGTTCATCATTTGTAAGACCCTCACACCACTTAAACCCATCTTCTCTTCGCCATTTCCACTTAAATATTCGTACATACTATGCCTATTTTACAAAGTATCCCCTTAAATAAGTTGCAGTTTCTGTAACGCAAATTCAATTCCATCTTCATATGATTTTTTGGTTACAAAATCTGCGACACTTTTTAATGTTTCATGAGCATTTCCCATTGCAATACCAAAGCCAACTTGTTCTAGCATGTCTATATCATTTTCTCCATCCCCAAATGCTATAGCTTCTGATGGTTTTATGTTGAAGTATTCTAATACTTTTTTTATCGCAATCGACTTCGATACATCTTGTTGCAATACATTCACAATAAATGGATGCCACCTTTTAAAAATTAAATCAGGGAAATTTTGAAGATATTTTTCAACAGTTGAATCATCTGCATATAAGCACATTAGATATATTTCTTGAGTCACTACTTCTCCAATAATAGCCGGAAATTCATGTAGTGATAGTGTTTCATTCATTGCTTGAAGAGTAGTTGAATTTTGAATCCTATTCATAGATAGTCCCTCTGTAAAGAATAATAGACTTTGTTTATTCTCATGAGCAAAACTCTTTACAGTTTGTACAACATCAATTGTCATTGAAGTTTTATGTATGACTCGATCTTTATGTTTAACATATGCACCATTTGCAGTAATGAATGTATCTATCCCTAATTCTCTTAGTTCTTGGCACATCGATAAAGGTCTACCCGTAGCCGCTACTAATCTTATTCCATTACTTTTTAACATTTGTATAGCTTTTTTTGTACTTGAAGAAATACAACCATCTTCGTAATTTATAAGAGTCCCATCAACATCAAAAAATATTATTTTAACATTCATTATTATCTCCTTCAGTGAATTTATACACTTTTCTGATAATTATTAATAATATAACAATTTATCGTCTTATTCCACCATTCGGTTAAAATAGATATTTTATGTAATTAGCTTTAAACTGATCGTGATCCTCTTGAAGGAAAATGAATAAAATAGAGCCAAGAAAAAAGCGATTTTTCATTCAAAATCGCCTTTTTTTGTAAAAATTGTTTTATAAGATTGAAAAACGAAAATTTTTCAATCTCCTCTATCACAAGTGGTGTTTTTAAATTATTTACATTGTAACTGGTTTAAAGGGATAAATTTATTTGATTTTATAATTAAATAATTGTGTCTTCTTTAAAATGAGCAATGGAAGGGTTGTCAAGAAATTTATCAACCTTGTTTCACTCCCTTTGATACAATTTATTGTCTATATTTGTACCTTTAACTACACCATTCATGGAAACAATCATATTTTACAATGAGCAAGAAATGGGAGGTGATAGGTATGTCAACTAATTGGCTCAAAGTATCTGCCTTATATCTAGCTGTTGGAGTTGCTTTAGGTATTTATATGTATGCCACATGCAACTATGAATGGGTAGCATATATTCATATTCTCATATTCGGATGGTTGACTAACGCTGTAATTGGTACACTGTATATGTGTCACAAATGTTTAGGAAAATCAGATTTAGCTAAAGCACAATTCTGGTTATTCAATATTGGTTTAATCGTTTTCTTAGTGGGATTACTGTTTATCAGTCCTGCTTATTGTGGAACTTGGATCTATATTGGTGCTATTTCTGTAGCGCTTTCAGTATTCTTGTTCGTCATAAATATCTTCAGTAATTTAAGAACATAATTAGAAAAAGCAGATTCCATGTTAATTTGGAATCTGCTTTTTTTAATTATTAATAGGTTCATTTATATCTACTTCTACTGAAATATGTTTAAAGTTTGTAACATCAAACAGTCCAGTATCTGTCAGCTTAATATTTGGAATAACGGGCAGTGCAATAAATGATAATGTTAAGAAAAGATGGAAGTTTAAATCCGGATTTAATTGTAACAAAGCACAATGTAAATCATGTAATTTTTTAGCTGCTTCTTCCGCTTTTAAATTTGTCATAAGCCCTGCAATGGTTAGAGGTAATGTACTTAGTATTTCCCCATCTGCGACTACAACATAGCCCCCTTGCATCTTTTGTAAAGTATCAAGAGCTAGGAGCATATCCTCATCATTTATTCCGCAAACTAGAGCATTATGAGAATCATGTGCTACAGTTGTTGCGACTGCTCCTTTTTGAAGGCCAAAGCCATGTACAATACCAAGTCCTATATTACCGAGATTGTGATGTCGTTCGATGACAGCTAATTTTAAATAATCATCTTTTATTGAAGGAACAAACATTTCATTTTCTACTTGGACTTTTGCTATCTTTTTATGAGTAATTAATTGATTTGGTTCGATTTCGATGATATTTGCTAGATTACCTTTTTTAAATGCAATGCTCAAATCCTGTGATTTCAGCATTGGAATATGAACTGATTGTAAAATAGAAGGAGGTATAGGCACAGATTCTAGTTTTCTTTGAAGCAATTGACCATTGTCGACAACTTTTTTCCCATTCTTCCAAACAGCTTGAGGCTTACAAGTTGTTACATCATCAAGTAATATAAAATCTGCAATATAGCCTTCTGCAAGGGCACCTTTTTGATTCAATCGATAACATTCTGCAGCATTAAGTGTAGCCAGTTGAATTGCTTGAAGTGGTTCCATTCCCTCTTCTACAGCTAAGGCGATTGAATGGTTTATACTCCCCTCTTCAATTAATTCATCTAAATGTTTGTCATCTGTGCAGAATAAAAATCGTCTTGCATTGGCAGAATTCACTGCTGGTAATACATCACGTAAGTTTTTTGCAGCCGATCCTTCACGAATAAGGACATACATCCCTTGCTGTATCCGAATTCTTGCCTCATCCGCTGTGACACATTCATGATCTGTTTGAATTCCTGCAACTCTATATCCACGAATTTGCGTAGCAGTTAAACCTGCACCATGTCCATCAATAACACTTTTATTCGCTTCTGTTTGAGCAATTTTCATAAGCATATCAGATTCACCATTTAACACTGAAGGAAAGTCCATTACTTCGGCTAATCCTAAAACATTGGAATGAGTTAATAAGGGGGCTAAGTCATGAGCATTAAGTGTGGCACCAGCATTTTCAAAAGATGTGGCTGGAACACTTGAAGGTAACATAACATGGATATCCATTTCAGCATTCTTCGCATCTTCTAGCATAAATTGAATGCCTTCAGTACCTGCTACATTTGCTATCTCATGTGGATCTGTAACGACTGTTGTAATACCGTGAGGCAATAAAATTTTACTGAACTCAGAAGGAGGTAACATAGAGGATTCGATATGAATATGGCCATCTATTAAACCAGGAATTACATAACCTCCGTTTGCATCTTCCTCATGCTCCGCTTCAAAAATCCCATCTTCATCAATCGCAATAATCATTCCATTAGTTACGATAATATCTGCTTTTCTCCATTGAAGATTAAAAACATCTGCAATTTGTGCGTTACGCAATATAAAATCTGCTTTTCTTTTATGTTGTGAGCTTAAAATCCTCTCTTTTTTACTTACTATAGTGTTATCCATTCTTATACCCCTCCCATATGCTTTCTAATGTTATACCACAAACTATTAACCCTGAACAAAAAAATTTGTTTTCCTCATAGCAGCTATTTCTCAAAATCATGTTAGTTTTGCCCATTTCTTACAAAATCGCTTTGTGAAGTGATATAGCAAATTATAGAAATCATTTGTAGTTCAATTGGATAAGAAAAAGACCAACGAAATTTATTCGTTGACCTTTTTTGAGAATGCTCAATTATTAATTAAATTTTATACACTTTCCACGTAATCTTTTCTTAAATGAACTTTTTGGATTTTTCCAGATGCAGTTTTCGGCAATTCTTTAATGAATGTAACACCTGTAATTGCTTTAAAATGGGCTAATTTCGAACGAGAGAAATCTATCACTTCTTGCTCCGTCAAAGTTGCATTTTCTCGTAATACAACATATGCATGGGGTGTTTCTCCCCATTTTTCGTGTGGTACAGCAATAACAGCTGCTTCTAAAATATCTGGATGTTCGTATAACACTCCTTCTACTTCAATAGAAGAAATATTTTCTCCACCACTGATAATAATGTCTTTTTTACGGTCGGTAATCGCTACATACCCTTTTTCATCAATCGACCCTACATCTCCTGTGTGTAGCCATCCATCTTTTATCGCAGCAATTGTTGCTTGTTCGTTCTTCCAATAGCCTTTCATTACACCGTTACCTCTTACGATGACTTCACCAACTGATACCCCATCATGTGGTACTTCATCGCCAAACTCATCCACAATTTTCACCTTAGTACCAATCATTGCATTACCAGCTTTTGCTTTTAAGCGGTATTTCTCTTGATCAGGTAAATCTTGATATTGTGGACGGATACGTGAAATCGTACTTAGTGGTGATGATTCCGTCATTCCATATACTTGTACAAACTCCCAACCAATCTCTGTTTCTACTTTTTCAATAAATGCTTGTGGTGGCGCTGATCCTGCAATGACTACACGGAGTCTATCTGATAGCGCTGGTTTTTGCTCATCATAATATTGAATCAATGAATTCAGAACAGTTGGTGCCATATGCGTTACTGTAACATTGTGTTTTTGAATTACTTGGAATATTGCTTCTGGTGTAGCTTTTCTTAGGAAAACTTGTGTTGAACCATTTGCAGTATAGTAAAATGGTGAGCCCCAACCGTTTACATGGAACATAGGTAAAACATGTAAAAGTACATCTTCATCTGTTACACGTAAGTGATGCATAGAAGTTAATGCGTGAAGATAATTGTTTCGGTGTGTTAACATAACACCTTTTGGATCACCTGTTGTTCCACTTGTATACAATAGGCTGCATATTTCATCTTCTTCTAATTCAGCTCGATTAAACTCACTATTATCAAAAGCTGCAAGCCATTCATCATATCCTAATTCTGGTGTTGTTTCATCTTTATAATGGACAATAATTTGTTCAACTGTTTCTAATTTCTCTTTTATTGGTACGATTAAATGATATAAATCTTGATCTACTAGTAAAATCTTAGATTCACTATGATTTAAGATAAATAAGTAATCTTCTGGCTTTAAGCGAATATTAAGAGGAACCATAATAGCTCCTAATTGATAAATGCCGTAAAATCCCTCATACATCTCAATCGTATTTGATGCTAAGTAAGCAACTTTGTCCTCTTTTTTTACTCCAAAGGATTGTAGACCCCGAGATAACTGATTTACACGTCCGTTTATTTCACCATATGTAAATGCTCTCTTTTCATCAAATATAGCTTTTTTGTCTCCATATAATTCTACAGCTCTGTCTAAAAAATCCGTAAGTATTAATGGTACATTCATCCCTAAACACCCCTTAGCAAAATGGAATTAGATATATTTTACAATATTCAGATATTTTTGTCATTTAAAAGTTATTTTTTAGTTTAAAGAGAAAATATTTACATTAATGTGTGCGTTGTTAAATTGATATTTGACTTAAAAGTATTAGCACAAGAAGATGAAAGCTTGAAAGCTATTCTTTTATTCTTAAATGGAGTAATATAAGAGTCTTTCAATTTCTTAATATGTATTGTTAAAATAAATCAATTCCCATAAAAAAATGGATGTATCTGTGTAGTATCAGCAAGATGATACAGTTCAATTAAGCAATAAAAATTCTTTAGAAAAACAGTTTATATACAACATATCCAACTATTAATATAATTATAAGTATTCCTGTTTCTTTCCAACCCAAATCACCAAGGTCTGCTAAATTGCCATTTCCAGCTCTATTAAATCCATCTTTTAATGCACCTGTTGGATTTTTTTTAATTTCTTCTTGTCTTAATCTCTCTCTTTTTTCTTCTGAAGTTTCTTGTTGATCATTCAGATCAAACACCCCTTACCTAACTAACACCTTATTCAACTAACTTAATCCGTTAATACAATAAGTTCAACAAAAAGGACGCTAATCCTCCTAGATCAACGCCCGCTTTACCATCAAAAGATTTTATTGTTCACCAATACCCATCGCTAATAATAATAGAAAAGCATTAGGCAAAACTATGGGCATTTTCCTACAAGAATTGCATCGAAAGATTATTGTTGGCTATGCATAAACACCGTCACATGTATCAGGTGCTGGTTCATAAAAACAATGGTTTTTAAATTGACCAGTAAATGGTTGACCGTACCATGTTGGAGGGCATGGAGCATATGGATTGAAATACCAAAGTGCATATTTTGCTGGGTGTTGTCTCCAATAATCCAAGTTTTGTTTTGCTAATTTTCTTTCATTTTCTCTCGCTCTTTGATAAAATGAATTCCCTTTTTGAACAGCTTCAAAAGAATAATTTCCTCCTTGCACCTGAAAGATGACATCTTCAATTGTTCTTAAATCTACAAAGTCTAAACAATTAGCTACTAGGCGATTAACAATTACATTTCCAACAAATAACATCCCCATGTTTCCTTCGCCTTCTGCTTCTGCTCTCATCATCCTTGCCATTAAGTCAACATCTGAACTTCGGTAATTTGCTCTTGGCATTTTTTCACCTCAAATATATAGTATGAAAAAAACCCTAAATTGATATCATTATTGCCTCCTTAGTTGAATCAATTTCATAATTCTAAGTTTAAATAAAAAAAGAACATTAAATAGAATATTGCTATATGCAAACAACTCAATTATTTGGATAATATTTCATTTTCAATATTTACTTAGTATGCCGCTCTAGATGGCGCTTTCGTGCTAAGTGATCGTTGAGCCTCCTCGGAAGCTAAAACAATGGTGCTCCTGTGGTTACTAGTCGCAGAAAATTCTTTCTGCGGGGTCTCACCTGTCTCACTTTGAAGCCACTGAAAAAATAAGAAAAGCTATATTATCATGATAATAATCTTGTATTGTAATCTTAGTTGAAGTGGAATTAGCGTAGACTCCTGTGGGAAAACGGACTAGACGAGACCCCGCAGGAAGCGAAGCGCACGAGGAGGCTCGTCAGTTCGCCCACGGAAAGCGAAGCTAATTCCACTTCATTCACTAGCATATATAAACTATAAAATTTTGTGTTACTACACTTTTTCAGTAGCCTCCTCTCTTTCCCACAGGAGTATCCATCTTCCGCTTCATAGACAATGTTTTAATTGATATGGATTTAGAAACTATTCTATTTTTACTATAAAAGCATTTATGGAATTTATTCAGTTAGAAGTTTAACAAAAAAGTGTTAATCCTTCTTGGATCAACGCTTTCAACGATTCCTTCATTGTAAAAAAGTGTTTTGAGATTAGCCTAACTATTTATTAATGATTGCTTTATCACTTGTATCGGCTTCCTGACTATAAATCACTCCATTGTAAAATGTAGCCATTGCTGTTGAGACATAAGGAACTAGCCACAAAAATCCTATTCCTAAAGTAAATAAACAAAGAATACCCCAACCAATAAAACTAAGTCCCAGCAAAAAATATTTCCACTTAAACCCATCCATTCTTCTTCTACTCTCTGTTATTGCTTCAAGAATAGTATATTCAGGATGATCACGTAATAAGTAAAATGTTTGTGAGTAGGCTAAGCTTTTTATTATTCCCGGAATAATTAATAACAAAGACCATAAAAACACAAAAATCCCTTGTAATATAGATGTTCCAATTAATTTTAGTGAAGTTTTTCCATCTTTATAGATTGAAAACACATTAGAAATCTGAGGATTGTTTTTCCTTACTAAGGATAAATAGAACCAATATACACCAATAGAAAAAGGAATTTGTAAAATTGAAATGATTATACTTATAAACCTTAATCCTGTTGGTTTTTCATATTGGTTAAACCCACCACTTATAATAATTTCGACAATAGAGGGGAGAGTATAACAAAATAGAAACATGATGAAAGAAAGTAATACACCTAGCCCCCAATTTCCTTTTAACGATTCTAAAGATTGTCTCTTAATTTCAGAAATTTTCATATTCACAAATATACTCCTTTTTGTAATATATTCACCTCACTGAACAGTACAACCCTTTAAAAAAATAGAAAAGCAATTCTAGTAATAAAAATCTAAGAAAGCTTATTAAAGCTCAAATCGAAATCTTAAATTGAAAATTCCCTCCTAATTTTATTTTGCTAAAAAGTTCTTAACATTTACCGAATTTTTTTTATTTATCCTTCTTTAAAAACCTCCTTTTAGTTGAACAGACATTTCTTATTTTATATTTCACCATCAGGTCCTATAAGGTCTTGGAAAACAAAAAAGTACACCACTATATATAAGTAATGTACTAATAAAAAAATAATTATATTACAAATCACCCTATTATGTGATTATTCTTACTGTTACCACTCGATACACATATTACTCATTGTTCCAAATTCATATGTTTGGTTAATCTTTTTTGGTTTGGTTGCTTTGTCAATTGCACTACCCATTGCGATAAATAATGGAACAAAATGTTCAGGTCTTGGCACTGCAAGAGTTGCGTTTGGAGCAAGTGAACGATATTGATCTAATGTATCAATATCCCCTTTTTGCACATGGTCAAATATCCAATTATCAAAATCTACAGCTTCTTTTACTGGGCTTGTAGCATTTGGGAAAAACCAACTGAAGTTGTGTACAGTTGTACCACTACCAATTACTAAAATATCTTCCTCACCAAGTCCTTTTAATGCTTCTCCAATTTCAAATTGCTCTTTGGGTGATAAGAATGGATTGACTGATAGCTCAACTACTGGAATATCTGCTTCTGGATACATATGTTTTAGTGCGACCCATACACCATGATCTAGTCCCCGCACTTCTTCACGTTGAGATGGTATTTCCGCTTTTTTAAAGCGATCTTCCAATATTTCTGCTACAACTTTCGATCCTTTTGCAGGATATTTTTATTTGGTACATTTCCTCAGGAAAGCCATAGTAGTCATACACTGTATCTAAAATATCATCTGTATAGGTTAACGATAATGTTTGACTCTCCCAGTGAGCACTAAAAATTACAATTGCTTTAGGTCTAATACGTTTACCTAATTCTTTCAGAAATTCTGAATAATCATTTTGAGTAACTGCTAAGTATGGTGAGCCGTGTCCTATGAATAATGATGGGACCATTTAAAAACTTCCTTTCTAATTGCCCTTGTTCTTATGTCACTACGTTCATCATAAACTTTTAGTGCTTAAAAAAGAAGTAAGCAGTTTTTGCTTCTCTCCCATGATCCACTAAAGGGCTAGATTGTTGAACATCACGTTTAAAGATAATTAAAGACTGAAGAGACTATGTAGAATGTCTTTCTATACAACTAACGCATCGAATCAATTGTTTCGATGCGTTAGTTGTTTAATTAATTACATTACTCCTTTTCAACAGATTCTAACTAATCTTTTTTCAGGTATAAGTGCTAAGATGATGTATTTGATACAATTTTAAATCAATAAAAATCATATAAAGTTAGGAGAATAATTATGTTCGAGAAATTAGGTAGATTAGCAGTTTCAAGCCCCAAAGCAATACTATTTACATGGATCGTTTTATTTTTACTCTCTCTCTGGTTTGGTCCACAACTAAATAATCATCTTAGTGGCGAAACCCTAGCTTCACCTAATAGTGAATCGATAATGGCAAATAATCAAATTAAAACAAATTTCGATGGTAATTATTCACAAAACATAATCGTTGTTTTAGAAAATCCCAATAAAAATACATCTGATCCAGAATTTATAAATGAATTAAAGAAAGTTGAACAGCAAATCAAACAAAATAAAAGGGTAGAGAAAACTACAAGCATTTTAAATTCTGCAGATCCAAATTTGGTAGACAAGAAAAATAATCGTATGTTCATCAATATATATATGAACGCCTCATCAAAAGAAGCTGAAGAATATGTTCGGACTTTAAAAACAGATCTCTCAAATGAAAATTCAATAAAAAAAGGGGTTAAAATTCATATCACAGGTGGAGCCGCTATTTTAAACGATATGAATGAAGTGAGCAAAAAAAATGTTCAAATGGTTGAAATGATTGGCCTTCCTATCGTGTTTATACTATTACTATTTGTCTTTCGCTCATTGATTGCCTCCTTCTTACCTATTTTGATTGGTGTATTTTCAATCATGATTACAATGAGTATCATATTTTTCATATCGTTACAATTCAATCTCTCTATGTTTCTAACTAATATAGTTACTATGTTAGGGTTAGGTGTTTCCATAGATTATGCATTATTCATTACTCAAAGGTTTCGTGAAGAATTACAGACTACCAATGATATTAAAGAAGCAGTCATTCACAGTATGAAATCAGCGGGACGGTCAGTATTTTTTGCAGGTCTAACAGTAATGGTCTCGCTAGCGTCCTTAATTTCTACCAATACGACATTTTTCACATCAATTTCGCTTGGCGGACTTATTGTCTTGTTTGTGTCCATCTTATCTGCTATGACCTTACTACCTGCACTGTTAGTACTACTTGGACATAGAGTTAATTCATTTAAAATTCCTGCTGTTATTAAAAGTAATAAAATAAATCGTTTTTGGCATTCAATCATTCAATTAATTTTGAAAAAACCAATTTTATTAATTGGAACCTTTCTATTAATTCTTATTGCTGTCTCCTTTCCTGCACTAAAACTACAAATGCATCTCCCTGTAGCAGCTTTTGAAGAATTACCAGAAGACAGCGACTCGCGGATTGGAATGGAAGCATTAAGTGACCATTTAGGTTCAGGTAAAATTTTCCCCATAAAAATATTACTTACTAATAAGACAAATTCTATATTAGATACAAAATCACTCAATCAAATTAATGAATTAACTAATGAAATCGAAAATCATGAAAATGTTAAGGAAGTCTTAAGTTTAGAGTCTCTCATAAATAAAACTCAAGGCAACATGATTTCTCTAGAAAGTGACAATCTACCTCTGGAGATTCAGCAACAAGTTCAAAGTTTTTTGAGTCGAGATAAACAACAAACTATATTATATGTTATTCCTAAGGACGGACCTAGTTCCGAAAAAACTAGAGACCTTGTAAAACAGATCCGTTCCATCATTGATCATAATTTAGAAAAACCTTTTACTGCAAAAGTGACCGGTGAAACCGCTACTGGCTTAGATTTTGACCAACAAATTATAAAAAGTATACCGTCTATCATTTCAATTATTGTGATAATGACGTTAATTGTATTATTCTTTGCATTTCGTTCAATCATTCTACCAATAAAAGCTGTTTTATTAAATGGACTGGTTACTTTAAGCACATTAGGTATATTAGTTTATATGTATCAGTTGGGCAATTGGGTTAATACTAATGCTCAAGCACTTAATGTTGGAACTCCAGTATTATTATTTGCTATTTTATTTGGATTAAGTATTGATTATGAGGTAATTATCGTATCCCGAATTAAAGAAGAGTATGAAAAAACACATAATAACCGATCATCTATCATAAATGGGGTTATATCTACCATGGGCATGATTAACGGAGCCGCTTCCATTATGATCGTTGTATTCGGGGTGTTTATATTTGCAGACTTTCGATTTGTACAAGAGATTGGAGTGGGGTTAGCCATAGCAATTTTTATTGATGCACTAATTGTAAGAACTATCATTGTTCCTGCGTCTATGCATTTACTAGGAAATCTCAACTGGTGGGTACCCTTTAATCGTTCAAGAAAGATATCCAGTGATATAAAACAAAAAAGAGAAATGTAAAGCCTTATTGTATTCACACACATTATTCCAGGTATCCTTTTGAAACATTCCAATCGGCCAAAGATGATATTACCACGTTCAAAAGTATTTAAAATATTTAGATCTATTATGCCTTACTTGCTGACGGAACCTTTAAAAATCGTCTGGCACTTTTCTGGCAAAGCATAAAAATGACAAACGGCATCGAATGTTCACATTCGGATGCCGCTTGTATACAATCTGAACTGCCGGATGGCTGCTCTTCTTTCAATTTTTTTACTCTAGAAAAACCGCTTCACAAAGGAATTTCCAATCAATCACATCATTGTTACGATACTTTCTGCCATCTCTGGAAAATCAATAAATGGATTCCTATTGCCTTGAAGTTCATAGATAGCTAGGTTGCGATGCTTTTCATAGATGGATACTGGAAATGTTTGATGCCATTTTAGCAATAAAGAGACATTCTCAAGTTCTCTTTTTATTGTGTTTGGATAGCGAATTAGGAAATAGAGTGTTGCTCTGGCAACGATTCCTTTGCCGTATTCTGGTTCGAATTTACTTTCTTCAGCCTTGCCACAGCCATCTTTGATGCCTAAAATCCGTCCTTCAGGGACATAATCCTGGAAATCGTAGTAAGGATAGTTGCTGCGACTGCTATTACAGGTTGGTTCGCAGGCAAACAGATGATGCAAGTCTCCTCTCATCGGTTTTTTTTTATCGAACCATGATTGAGGCACTACATGTTCACAGTTAAATAGATCATCCGAAGAGATGCTGATTAACCCTTTTGCCTGCATTTCATGGAGCCGAACGTCCTCCTCTATGACAGAAAGTGGATCCATCTCATTTCCAGAATAAAGGCTTTTTAATGAACCGTTTTCCTGCAAATCAACCCAAGGGTACACATAACGGTACGGGCTGTAATTTAACTGATCTGTATGTGTTTTTTCAAGTAATGAATGAAGGCTGTCTGAAAGATTAGCATCCGTGAATGAAATGCTCTGATAGTATTGATTTCTGACTTCCTTGTCTTTCTTTTCGTCATAATAAGGTCGATTTTCCTTATAGTTTAAAAAGTCTGACTTGGCCTTTTCCCATTCACAGTATAGCAATCCTTGCTTTTCCATTATATTTCCAACACCTGTGCAGATAATATTTGGTCGAACACTTCCGATAAGTAATCCTCTAATGTTAAGTACAGCAATCCGTTGCCTTCGAGTTTTGGCGAGTTTCCTAAAGGAATCGTTCTCTTTATTAATTGTGCATACAGCTCATCCTCTGTCAGATTTCGCTCAAAGTTTTTGGTGGCAATATCTTTTATGAGTGCAAGTGCACCGGATATATGCGGTGTTGCCATCGAAGTACCGCTTAGTTTTGCATAATTTCCTTTTAAATATGTTGAAAGGATTGCTTCACCAGGGGCTACTAAGTCGATTTCATTATTCGAATTTGAAAATTTAGAAGAAAGGCGTTGCAGATTAACGGATCCGACACTGATGACTTCATTGTAGCAGGCAGGATAGGTCAATTCATCTGAATCACTCTTTCCATCTCCCTCATTCCCAGCAGCACAAACTACTAGAATTTGCTGAGCGATTGCGTTTTGAATAGCTTGGTGTAACTCAAATACATCCTTAGAACCGCCTAGGCTCATGGATATGATATCCACCTTTTGTTCAACTGCATAATTAATCCCATTTATAATCCAGTCGTATTGCCCTGATCCATTTTTATCAAGCACCTTTAAAATCAATAGACTTGCTTCAGGTGCAACACCAACTACTCCTGTACCGTTATGGACGGCAGCAATTGTACCAGCCACATGGGTTCCATGGCCATTATAGTCGGTGTAAACATCAGGATTTCCATAATCATCGCCAGTGAAATTCCGTCCGCCGACAATACGTTCACTCAAATCAGGATGGGTGACATCGCAGCCTGTGTCCAATATCGCAACAGTGATTCCCTTCCCTTTAGATTTCTCCCAAATTTGTGGCGCTGCAATAAGCTCAATACCTTTTGGTACCTCAGACACCACTTCGATAACTTCATTCACTTGATACGGAATTAAATGTAATTTTTGCTCCATTTGTATCCCTCCTAATAGAATTAAGTTTCAAGTGTATTCTTGGTAGTTATAAATAGTTTAACAATTCAGAATTTATATGAACAGTTACTATAGACGTGTTTTTTTACTGAATTATCAGAATTTTAATAAAAATAGATTTAAATAGTAGGAGACCGAAAGAATTATATTATTATCGGAAGCATGGAAAAAGGATAAACTAGATAAGATTATCGAGGGATATTCATCACTTTGTGAAGTGATAGTGAGGGTTTTAAATATACTTATGGTTCAATTTTATGGAAAATCTTGACATAAGTTTAAATTGGTTTACAATTGAGTAAACACTCAAACTTTCAGAAAATTAGAGGTGGATTTTTTGATATCAAAAAAGGATAAAATTGCACAAAGCGCATTGAAGCTGTTTACAGAACAGGGATTTAAAGCAACAACAACAAAAGAAATTGCATTAAAAAGTGATGTAGCAGAAAGTCTTATTTTCTATTATTTTAAAGATAAAACTGAACTACTTAATCATTTAATTCGTGAGTTTTCATTTATTGGATCAATGTCCAAGGAGATGAAGGAATTATATGAAATGGATCCCATTCCGGCTTTAATTCAATTGGGACATCTATATTCCGATTTTTTATATCTTAATAAAAGCTTCTTGTCATTTATTTGGTCCCCTGAAATGATACAGAACAAAGATGTAAATGTGAAGGTTGTTGACCTTATTCATTCAATGTCTCAAGAAATCAACACACATCTGACAAGGGCTGTTTCTGTTCCTATTGAAAAAGAGACAATTGAAATGGCAGCTTCTATGTTTCTTTCAACCTTATTAACACATTTTTTAGTTGGAGAAAGAGCATCAGATGAATTTCCTCTTGAAAATGATAACTATATTAAGAATGTAGTAACTCTAATATTAAATGGACTTGATAGTTCTAATTAAATATACTTTATTTTTTTGAACTATATTGAGTATTTACTCAGGAGGTGCTACATTTTTTCACCAAAGTGTATAAGGTTACCACTACTTGAAATTCTTATGAAGAAATTCCAAAGGCAAAGTAAGTAGTTTACGGTTACAAATAGATTCATTAATTTCCTCATAATGGATTTTTTTATGAGTTACTGGTTTTCAGGTTGTAATTCAGAATTATTAACGTAGAAAAAATAGTGGGAAGAGGTGTTGTTAAATGAACAATATGCAAGTGATTATATGGCTGTTCCCTATCCTTTTTATGTTCCATGATTTTGAAGAAATTATTTTTATGAGAGCATGGATAAATAAAAATAGAAGTTATATGTCTGAAAGGTTTCCTACTTTATCAAAAAAGTTACTACCTCATTTTGAGCATATGACAACATCTGCATTCGCTTTGGGGGTAGCTGAAGAATTCATTTTAATTAGCACCATTACTGTTATTTCTTATATGACAAATTGGTATGACCTTTGGATAGGCTCATTTATAGCGTTTACTTTACATTTATTAATACATTGTTTTCAAGCATTGATAGTAAGGAAATATATTCCTGTTATTGTAACAAGCATTATTTGTTTGCCCATTTGTATTTATATCATTATGCAAATACTACAGATATCTTCGTTATATACCATTATTTTGTATTCTATTTTGTGCTTTATTATTATGATTATCAATATAAGTATCGTTCATAAGTTAATGGCTATATTTAGCCAATGGATAGTGCGATATGAACATAAATAGAAGTTTGGATAATGAACAGTTTGTCATAAATAATTAAAGGACTAAGGCCATATTTAAGCTATTCTATTAAATGGCGCTATTTTTGAATAAAACTTAGATTTTCAAACAACATTATTGTTATATTTTTCATTATAGTGAAGTATCTTACATCAAAAATTAAATAACTATTTTTTTAACCCCGTCCTAAATTTAGAACGGGGTTATACTTGTTTGAGCATTTCATAAATCCATTTTTATATTCGAACATTTTAACATACTTACTATTCAATATTCATATATATATTCCGCTACAGACAGCGCTTTCCACGGGCTTGGCTTCAATCTCCTCGTCACTACGTTCCTGCGGGGCTTTCAGCTCAAGCTTTTCCCGTAGGAGCCGCCGTCTTTCGCTCCATAATAAACAAAATGGGATATTATTAAATATTTGAATATTTTATATTAATTTTGCATTATGAGATTGATTCAATTAAATAACTTTATTCTCTTTTTACAATTTTCTTGGTATAGTAAGCGAGGAATTAGGCTTTTTCTTCAAAATGCCAGTCAGTGGTCGGTGTATTTTATATTAAATTATAGTCTAACCTTAACTTCAGTACCGTCCTTAGCTTTGACATCTACTAGCACGATTCCCTTATAATTTTTCAGTTCCTTGACGATAGGCTTTAGCGTTTTTTTGTTTATTAGTGGAAAGGTAAAGTCTAGTTTTTTTCTTTCGAAGTGCTCTTTTGTCCATTTGTTTATATTTTTCTGAAAAAATTTTGAAGACAAAATTGAAACAGCAATATTTAAAACAGTATATGGAATTGGGATGGTAAACCGAACGTCTTTTGTTTTCACTTTTACATGCAACATAAACAAATCACTATTCAATGATGACCGAAACGGTATCTCCGTTTGCTGATTTAATATCAACAATTTGGCCATCTAATTCGTTTTCAATTGCTTCAGTAAGAAGGTTGATGTCTATATCTTTAACGTATTTTTCCGATTGAGGAATACTTGCTGCGATGCTGTGCCCAGCCATTAATACTACCTTGAGAAGTTTAATAGGCAAATTAACCGTGACGTTATCATTTTCGGCTGATACAACACGAATTTTTAATGTTTTATCTAAATAGTTAGTGGATTTTTCAACAAGTTTAGTATCTGTTACTGCTTTCTCTTGTAATACTTGAATCAGTTGTGATCCCTTATCTGCATCGATTTTCCCTTCTTGAACCATTGTTAACACTCTTGTAATTTCCTCTTTCATGATAAATTCCTCCTTATTCCTCTTTTAATAGCTTAATGGCTTCTTCTGGTGTGATTTCGCCATTTTCCAACATGGTGACAACTTTTTTCTCATCTACTTCATTTTTCTTTTTCTGCTCATATCCAAGGGATGAGATGATGTCTGTTAGCTTGCCTCGAACCGTTGGATACGATATCCCTAGTTCCTTTTCAACTTCTTTGATATTCCCTCTACATATTAAAAATACTTCCACAAAATGAAGCTGATCCTTTGATAAGGATGCCAGCTTAGATAATTCAAACTCATTTTCAATCGTAGTGTTACAATGAGAGCACTGCAACTTTGTAATTTTCAATGTTTTACTGCAAACAGGACAATTTGTGATTACTTTATAAGCCATATTGTATTTCCTTCCTTTTAGTTGATTCGATTATATAACAAGTGATTAATAATGTAAATTATATAATTAATTTTTTTAATTCAAAAAATCAATAAAATTAATTTATCGATTAACATTATTGATAATCTATTTTAATTATTCATTTAATGACTGAAATTGTAGACATTCCTTTTGGTGAAATCCCCAGTTACATAATGAGCACAATTACTTAGACTATGAGATGCAGATTTATAATCCATAGTTATTTGATATTAATAATCCAACTGATGATGATTCAGCAGTCGTTAGCATTGATGAATTATTTAATGATTTAGAACTTGAATATTATTAAGCATACGGGTTAATTAATCTCCGAATATGTGGTGATTTGAGGACTTAGTCTATATTTTAGTTATTTCAGAATAGAGCGCATTTCCAAAGTAAATGATTTACGCTTTTTTACATAAAAGGGCCATATTTCGGAATAAAATGTGTTAAAGTCGAACTGAAGAAGCACGAATATTAAGAAATTTAGGGTGTGATAGGATTAAATTGATAATAGTCATACAGTTCGGGGAAGGAGTAGATAAGCTTGATATTTTTTGCAGAAGTCATTCGTACAATTTCTTACGTAATACTTATTATTAGTTCTGGTTTCTATTTAAGGCATTTAGAAAAAACTAAAAAGCAAAATAAACTTTCAACCTTTGAATTTACAATGTACATAATCATTCAAATAGCATATTTATTATTAACAATCAGTTTATTGATTTTTGTATTTGGCGATAAGTTTTAAACAATCGTGCGCGTTTGTTGAACAATAAGTAAGAAGTTAATACACATTAGACATGACTAATGTGTATCAACCTCTTACTTTTATGCCTTTTTACAGATCATGATATTATTTTTCAAACTTCAAAGATTTGTTTATGCTTCTTTCACAACAAGTGACTTCACCTTTGAACGTTTCACATTTATTGCCCAAGCTACAATAATTGAGATGATTAAAACAAATCCTAAGTAACCCATTGCCGGATATACGGCGCTAACAAGTTGTATAAAGCCAACAAAACTTAAGGCATATCCAACTGCCCCTATTGCCCATACTACCCAATTGAAATGTTTACTTTCTGCTGGCACAATACGTACTGTAAACGCATAAAGCATCCCCACAGCTGTATTGTAAATCATACCTAGTAAAGCAATCGACATCAGTACACCAAGAATTGGTGATATTTTAGTTGCTAGTACAAGCATTGGCATATCTGTACTGCCTACTTGACTAATTTTTGTGAATATTGCGACATTTATGAACAAAATAAGAAGGCCTAAGCCTATACCACCTAGAATCCCGCCACGTTTCGCTACTTTTTCATCTTTTTCAAGTCCACCCATAACTGTAAGCATCGATGCTCCTGCTGCAATATTATAGGATACATATAATAGTCCTCCCAAAATCCAATTGGAAGCTCCTGAATTTTGTTGTTTTGCCAAATGATCCATCTGAGCAGCAGTTAAATCCGTTGTGAAAATGGAATAACCGGCAATGATCACTACTAATAACATTAAGAAGGGGGTTATGGCACTGATCAACCCTATAATCATTTGAATATTAAACATCAATGTCAAAATGGTCACAACCAACATTGCTAAACTACCATACATTGCAGGAATACCAAACTGGTTTTCAAAAATTGAACCCGCACCTGCAAACATAACTACTGCTACACCAAACAGGAAGAAAGTGATAATAAAATCAACCGCAGCCCCTAAATACTTTCCGCAAATTTGATAAACCACTTCTTTGTGGGAAGTCGCATTTAAACGACTTCCTAATGTTGTTAAATTCATTCCTAAAAAGGCAAATAATACGGTTGCAATCGCAGTACCTGCAATCCCCCACCAGCCGAAGCTAGTGAAAAATTGCAATATTTCTTGTCCTGAAGCAAAACCTGCTCCAACAATTACTCCGATAAATGCACCGGCCATTTCTAAACTTTTTTTCATTGAGCCACCCCTTCTTCTACTAGGTTGTATACTCTTTTCTCCACAGTAAATTTTTCAATTAACTCAAGATTTGGTTCATAACCTATGCCAGCTTTATCTGGTACCTTAATATAGCCATTTTCTACAGTTACTTCTGGATTAATAATATCTTGATCCCAGTAACGATCTGAACCTGCAGTATCACCAGGCATGATAAAGTTTGATAATGTCGTAAGAGCTACATTATGTGCACGGCCAATGCCAGACTCTAACATACCACCACACCATACAGGTATCTCTTTTGATTCACAATAATCGTGGATTTTCTTCGATTCTGTTAAACCACCCACGCGACCGATTTTAATATTAATAATTCCACAGCTTCCTAGGTCGATAGCTTTGCGTGCATCCTCTAAAGAATGGATACTTTCATCTAAACAAATTGGTGTTTTCAATTGTTTTTGTAATGTCGCATGATCGATGATATCGTCTGAAGCAAGTGGTTGTTCAATCATGGTTAAATTAAATTCATCCAGTTGTTTTAATAAATCTGCATCCTCTAAGCAATAAGCTGAATTTGCATCTGCCATTAAAGGTACTTCAGGGAAACGCTCACGAATTGCCCGGATAACATCAACGTCCCAACCTGGTTTAATTTTCACTTTAATGCGTTTATACCCTTCATTTACATATTCATCTATTAATGCTAGCAATTCATCAATTGAATTTTGAATACCGATGCTAATACCAACCTCAATTTTCTTATTATCGCCACCCAGCGCAGAAGCTAAAGTTTGGTTTGTGCGCTTGGCATAAAGGTCCCAAACAGCTCCTTCAAGTGCCGATTTAGCCATATTATTTTTTCGAATAGATGCAAATAATTCATTGATCTCATCCGGATGTTCAATTTCTGTTCCCTTTACAAGTGGGATAAGGAAGTCTTCTAGCATAATCCAGTTTGTTTTATAAGTTTCTTCGTTGTACCAAGGAGCATCAAATGCAACTGATTCTCCCCATCCTTTATTCCCACATTCATCGATTACTTCTAATAGAAGAAACTCTTTATCATAAAATGTACCGAAGCTTGTCGTAAAAGGTGCTTTCATTTTCATTTTCATTTGACGAATTGTAATTTCTTGAATTTTCATTTATAAAATCCTCCCTATTGTGGAATGTTGACTGAATTCTTTTTAACAACTAAATAGTGATGAACCGATTCATCATTTGATTTGACTAACTCGATTGCTACATAGCCTGCTTGGAATAATGCTTTAAACATTTGACGTGTTTTCAAACGCCAATCGATTGCTAAATTCAAGTCACGCTCTTTCAATGAAGTAATGTCTGCTGGTACAGGTACTAGATAAGCTGTATCTTTCAAAACAGTAAAGTCTTCAGAATCAAAATCTTCACAGTATGGTAAATGTTGATCATTGTATAACCATGCTACAAGTACTTTGTGGTTGTCGTATCCCTTATTCACAAATTGATTGACATAATCACTTGTGATCCACCAATCGATTTGGAACCGATCTGAAGGGAGACCACCATTCAAACCATCTTCCATTTTGCCATAGCAATCTTCTATATATGTGTCACAGACACCATGTAATTTTGTTAAGTTTAAATAGGCATTTCGTGTTTGCAAAGGATCGTATGTCCAAGTCATTCTTTCGTAACCAATTGTGGTAGCAAGTTGTTTTTGTTGTCGTTTCAGCTCTTCTCCAATGCCACCTTCACGGTATTCCGGTAATATCCCAAGCATATGGGAGCAAAGAGAAACTTGGCCATTTTCAAATCCTGCAAAGCCATAGCAAAAACCGACTATTTTGTCACCATCAAAAGCACCTATGACGGTACCACCATGTTTCACTGCTGTTAGTGTTTGATGAGTTGGAATCGGAGATATACCCCAAACGTCTTGTTCTACTTTTTGGACTAGCTCCATCTCATCATTTGTTTTTAATACTTTATACGTTATCATTACGTGTCACTTCTTTCTTTGCATATGCCACTGCATTTAGTACAGTTCGTGTTAATATTTCAACTCCTGTAATTAATGCTTCTCTATTAAATGTCATTTTCGGATGATGTAAACCTGGTTGCAATCCGCATCCTAATCCAAGCATAGTTGCTTTAATATTCGGACATTTCAAGGTGTAAAAATGAAAATCCTCTCCTCCAGGTGTTACAATAGGCGGTTTCGTATTTGCTTCACCAACTGTATCTACAATGGCTTGACGCATAATTTGCATTGCATCTTCATCAACCTCAGCGGCAGCAATATTGGCTTCAATTTGATAGTCTATTTCAATATTATATTGTGTTTCAATACCGTGGATGGCATTTTGAAACGCATTCATCAAAGCATTAATTCCTTCATTCTTTTGAGAACGCGCATCTATACAAAATTCTGCTTTCCCTGGAATAACATTTGCTGCAGCACCTGCTTGGAACTTCGTCAATTTAATTGAAGATGGAATCAACGGATCAATGTGAATACTTTGTAATGCATTCACTAATGAGGCTCCAATTTCTATAGCATTTTTTCCAAGATGGGGACGGGCACCATGCGCTTCCCTACCATAAATTGTTCCTGTTATTAATCTTGCTGCACCATGGTAGATTGCTGGACTAAATGTACCATCTTGTAATTCTTGAATAGGTCGAACATGAACACCAAATAAGTAATCTATATCGTCGACTAATCCTTGTTCTATGAAATGTAACGCACCTTGACCTTTTTCTTCTGCTGGCTGGAATAATACACGAATCGTAGCATCTTCTGGGGTAAATAATTTTTGTAGTAATAGTAATGTTCCAATTGCCATCGTCATATGGCCATCATGTCCACATGAATGATTTGCTTGAAATTTGCCATCAACTTCTTGCCATAAAGCATCAATATCTGTTCGAAGGCCAATCACGGGTTTACCTGATCCGATTTCTACGTATAAACCTGTAGATTCTACTAACAAATGCGGTTCAAAACCGTATGATTCTAATAATCGTTGTAAATAAGTTGTCGTGTTATACTCATGCCAACTTATTTCAGGGTGATTATGTAAATGCGAAAAAACCTCCTTTAGCTTAGGGGTAATCTCCTCTAATAGTTGTTTCATTCCAAATCATCTCCATCTAAAAATAAAAAGCTACTGTCAACGCTATCGTACTGTGCTTTATAAGCTTCGTATTGTTCTGGCGCTTGTACAGTCATTCCAGAAACTAGGGTATTCAAAAACGAAATAACGGTAGGCATAATATCAATTGTCGATGTTTCCGCTGCCGCAAGAGGGAAATAATAATCAGAATATCGATAAATCGGTGCAATCTGTGCATCTGAAACCCCTATAATCGTTACACCTTTTTTCTTGATCATTCGTGTTAAGTCAATTGTTTCTTTGTAATAACGGTGAAACGATAAAACAACTAACACTTCCCCTTCTTGCATATGACTGAGAAGTTGAATAATGTCCTGAGACTGTGGCTCAATCATATGAATATCAGAACGTAGTATATTTAAAGTAAAACCAAGCCACTGTGCTGCTGCAAAAGAAGAACGTAAACCGAGTACATATATTTTCTTTGCTTCATGTAAACAATGACAGCTCATTTGAAAATCATCTAGGTTTAACCTTTCAGATACAGTTTGAATTTTCTTCGCATCATTTTTCATAACCTTTTCGTGAAAAATATCATCTGCTTCTATTTCAGCTTTTGAAGCTAAATAATTACCGAGAGAACTTTTCTTATGAATTAATGAATTTCGAATATTCGATTGTAATTCACTATACCCAGACATTTCGATTGCATAGCAAAAACGAATAACTGTAGTTTCACTCACGCCAACTAACTCGCCAATTTCTTGTGCAGATTTTAAAGCTACATCATGTGGAAACTCTAAGATGTAACTTGCTACCTTTTTTTGCCCTTTCGATAGCTCCTGAAAATGTTCTTGTATTTTTTTTTGATACAATATCTTCTCACCCTAATGCAGTATATGCTGTATTATTTTGTTCTTATGAAGTGTAAGCTTCATTTTTGATGTATATAACAATACCACTTTTATATTTTTAATTCAATAATTTTTCAGAATATTTTATTTTCTTATATAAATGAATCAATTTCAAAATACTTTTCTAGGTAAAAAACACGAATATTATCTAAATATACAATCCAATAATTCGGGTTATTCTTCAAATATACTATTTGTTTAATATGCCGCTACAGATGGCGCTTTCCGCGGGCGAGCGTTGAGCCTCCTCGCTCACTCCGTTCACTGCGGGGTCTCACCTGTCTCGCTTTCCCGCAGGAGTCGCCATCTTCCGCTACTAGACAATATTCTAATAGATATAGCACAAACTATTCCCTCAATTAATGGTCGTGTTTAACCATTAAACCCCTTGCCTGCATTATAAAATTGATTCAAATATTATTATATTTTTTGAAACAAATTGGAATTTTTTACGTATATAGAGATAATACATAACGAAGGGATGAACAGATTTAATGTTAACTGAAATAAAAGATGCCTTCCTTTTCTTATTGGACATCTATAGGGGAAATTTGCCTCAATCTGATTTATATTTACTTTGCTTGATCATGGCAATTATGCCCCTTGCTGAATCTATAGATGAAATAAGAAAGAAATCAATTGGAAGTAAAAAGTGGATTATTGTCTATTTGAAATGGATTCCTATCTCATTTTTAGTTATTTCCGTGTATCTATCTGGTTTTTATTTTATTACAAATATATTTGATAATTTAATTTCTATACCTGAAGCTCTTCATCAAGAACAAAGTTTACGATCAATTGCCATTATGTCTTTAACGATGGCGAGCATTGGTTCTTTAATTGTTGCTATTTGGAAGTTAAACGCCTTCTTTGTTTCTAAAAAAGTCTTATTTACTTTTATTATAAATACATTGTTTATTGTCATCGGTATGTTCCTAATCAATATACTTTGGTATGAAATGATTCATCTACCATTATGGTGTTACGGATTGATTGGAGTGATTAATACTGCTATGTTTTCCTTTTTACTATTTGAGGAGAATAAAGAGTTGGCGCAAACTCAAAATAATGCAATACGATAATTCACCTAAAAAATTGAATTTGTCAGCACATTCGAAAAGCCGAGCAAACTGCAGCTCGGCTTTTTTTGTATATATTGGTTTCCGCCTGTTAGGAGATGAAGCCTTAAATTTCACAAAATAAAAGTTAAAACTAAAAAGAGACAAACTATATTTGTTATTCCATGTATTATGACATCTAGCCAAATTGAATTTGTTCGTTCATATACTAAAAGCTCAATTTCTCGATTGTTGGAAGAGAAAAATTAAGCTTTAATTAAATCATAAAAGGGCTCGATTACGGTATAAGAAGCATAGCTTATTTATACTTTATCGGTGAACTGTTTAATAAATCCCTAAAAAGTATGGCTAATGGAATCATCTATTTCTATTAATAAGCTCTATATATTGTAAATCCCCATATCCTATTGTTGGGAAAAGATCAAATAACTTATTAATTAATTCTGATGTTGGTAAATCTTTATTTTTAGAAATATACTTTACTACTGCATTGTTTACTTTTAGCATATCTAAATATATATCTATTGCCTGATACATTACTGGAAGTATTTCATTTGATGGTCTTTCATGATTTACCAATACTTCATTGTATACAGAAGAATAGTTACCTAATTTAAGTTCAGTTTGACTTACTTTAAATTCATCCTCTCTGAAACTATTTAAGAAAACTTTGCCATCATACCCTGACTGTTCAAGATAGGCAAGTATTGTAAGTAGATTCATTTGACAAAACATGTCTTCACCAAACCATAAAACAATACATTTATACTCTTTATTAAAAAGATTGTCTAATGGGTCAATTACTTTTTCGGTATAATTTTCTATTGAATCATGGTGTCCAAATGCTCGTGTTTTTATAAACTCTTCATCAAAAACTTGTTTAGTAGCTACGTTTACACACATCGCTTCATTAAAAGGAGCGTAATCAGAATATCCCATTAGCTTTTGATCTTTAAACTCTTCATACATGACCTGACCATTCAAAATGTTGAGTACATCTTTGTCAAACAACTCACTCTTCTTATTTTTTAACTTTTCAACCTCAATTTTTCTAGAAATATTCATTCTACACCAATCCCCTTCTTTATTGATAGTGAGTTTAATAAATGATTGAATAAGCATCTTGTTAAGTTGAAATTCTCTAGGATATATACCAAAAAAATTTTTAAACGCTCTACTATATGCTTCTTGCGAAGAATAATTGGAATCAAAGGCAATGTCAATTATCTTCCTATCATTCGTCAAATCTTCTGTAGATAAGGTAAAACTTTCCATCGGCGGGTTCTAACTGCCCGTTAATGGGGGATAAATACAATCTTCTAAGAAACATAAAGCGCCAAATACTTATTCCTGTTAGTTGGTGAAATTTAAAAGAACAATCAACATGGTTGGGAAAAGAACAAAAGCGTGTAGATCATTCGTATGTGTCAACTCTTTAGCTCATAAAAAGCAGCCCCTAAAGGACCGCCTTTTTGTCCGCTTACCGTTGACACTTTAAACAATAGATTCTTTTTAATTGTAAAACTACTGCAAAAATCGGGTTGAAAACAATGTAAATAATTGTTAACATTAAACTTAATTGTTAATATTTGAGAGAGGAGGTTAAAAATATGAAAAATATAAAGATACTTATCGCAGTATTATTAATTAGTTCAATAAGTATCGTTACTGTAAATCAAACTCATGCCACTACTCAAGCCGTTATATGGGAACATCCAAGTAAAGCAAAAAAAATAGGTTATAGCTTTAGTACAACAAAAACAATTTCAAGAAAAGAATTAAACCAGATAAGCAAATATTTCGATGATACAGAAACAAACAAAATTGTACAGGCAGGCATTGCAACAACAATATTAACTACTCCATTAAGTCCTAAAATTTCAATTAGTGCAGGCTTAGGCGTAACATTATTAACTTCTTACGTAAAAACACAGGGAAAAATGGTTAGTAAAAAGTTAAAAGAATCGAGCAGCAAAAAATTCAAAGTAAAAATCAGTTATTATTACAGACAAACAGGATCAAATGACGGATACTATTCTATTAGCAAAATTAAAATTTATAAAAAATAGCCCTTTAAAGGGCTATTTTTTATATTTTATTTCAATAAACACCACATTAACAAAAACTCCAATAAACATTACAATAAATAAATAATTAGGTAACTCAAAGAAATTAATTAAAACTAAAAATAAAATACATATTACCAAAAGCTCCACATAATTAGCTAATTTACTCTTATATTTAAAAATACTCATAAAACAATACCTCTCAATTCTTGATACACGTTGATACACGTGGATTTAGACCAAAAAGCAATTCTTTTAGATAAAAAATGAATGGAAAAGTTTAACCCTGGAAAGAGAAGAAGGCAGCGAATGTCAATTATTTTGAGTTGTTAGAAATATTGCAGTTCAAGAACGCGGAATCTTCGCACCTTAATCATAACACATTGGGATTTTTTTGTATATTTCCCTTTCAACCACCAACATCACCTAAAAGCCCTACATATCAACGTTTCGTAACGCTTTTAAAAAATGACTTTATAAGGAGAATATCCAATATAATTAGATAATTCACCTAATGAAAAATCATTTTTTAATTTGGCTTCAATCCAATCTGAATCTGTTCATTCATTTATCTCACTCCTCTATAAAATTATAAGAGGTATAAATTTCTTTATTTTGATATTTCTTGTGATTTATAAAATTAATCTTATTTTTCCTTATAAATATCTCTTCATCACACGCCATTCCTCCACCTTTTCATCAAATGATTTAATGTTCTTTCCTGGTATTGGACTTGTTGATGGCATTTTTGCATAATCTATTTTTTGTAATAGTTGCAATCCCATATATTTTTTGAACACTGAATAGGCTTTCCCACCATTAAACAAGAGCAAGCGAATATTGGGATATTTTATAAAGAGTTGCTTAAAATCATTCGGTACAATGTTACGGATATTGGAATCTAAACTTCCTTGGCGTTCACAAGATTGAATCGTATCCCATAGACCGATATGATGTTTCTTTAGTAATTCCATTCGTTTTGTATAGTCATCAGGCACTTCTTCCAGTAAGATTTCTCCAATGATTGACCAAAAATGATTACGTGGATTACCATAATATTGTTGTTTTTCAAGTGAAAGCTTACTTGGCATTGAACCCAAAATAAGCACATGCGTCGATTCATCTACAATCGGAGGTAATACATTTTGAATATTGTCATTCATCTCAATCACCTACAATCCCTTTTGATCACGTAATTCAACAATTGTTCCTTCCGGTGCTTGTACTTTGCATAAACTACCACTTTCAACAAAATAAATATCTTCACCATTTTTCTGTAGAAATGAAACCCCTAATTCGCGCAACGGTTTGACTTCCCCTTCTAAATCATCGACCCATAAGCAAAAGTGCACAACTCCCTCTTGATGCTTATTATATGGTTTTAGCTCTTCATCTTTTTTTGCAGTTTGTAGCTCAATATAGAAATCCCCTAGTTGCAACCATGAATTATAAGCCCGACCGTGAAAATCCTTTGTTTCTTGTGCCAATGTGAATCCTAATGCTTTCGTATAAAATTCGATTGATTCCTTGTAATGATTTGTTTGAATACAAATATGATGAATACATCGTTTTAGCATGATGTTAACCTCCATTTTCTTTCAATTGTATAGTTTTTCACCAAAAAAATTCCACATACTAATTTGCTTAGCATGTGGATCTAAATTCTTATTAGAATTTTTTTGCATTTGCTTCTCGATCAGGGAAACCGAGTGCATTGACCATCACATTATATGTAGTGAATACTTCTTCATAAGCTGCATCTGCTTGTTTGATATCTACAACAGCTTCTAAATCTGTACGTACTACAGCAAAGTCTTCTCTAAATAACTGTAATTGGTTTTGGAAAGCAGTTACTTCTGCTGATTCTTGAATTTCAGGATCCATAAATGTATATACACCAAATGAGTGTTGATTTGCACAAAATCTTTCATATAAATCAAAGCGTGCTTTGCCTTTTTTCTTAAGACTACGTTTTAATTCTTTCAAGCTTGTTAGCACATTTTCAGCTTGTTGTACTAACAATTCTACTGTAGTATTTGTTGAACCCATTGATATTACGACCTTTCTAAGATAGATGCCATGTAAAGCAAAAAAATATATAATTACTCTATCTATAATAATAGCACAGTAATAATAGTAAAACATTGTTGATGATTTACCTACTTGTACTTAATTGAATAAGGACAAGGTAAAAAAAGAGGATAAGCGAGGGATTGAATTGATCGTTCAAATAAAAGAGATGAATGAAACACTTGCAAAAGAAATTCTTAACTGGCAATACAATCCACCATATGACTTCTACAACAATGACTGCACAGATGAAAATATAATAGAAATGCTTAACGGTACTTATAAAGCTCTTGTTGATGAACATAATCGATTAGTTGGATTTTTTTGTGTTGGGGATTCCGCTAGGGTACCAGCTGGCTACAAATTTGGTGTCTATAAAGAGGATTGGATCGATATGGGTCTAGGAATGAATCCTAATCTTGTTGGTAAAGGACAAGGTTTTGAATTTTGTACTCATATTATTGATTTTATTAAGAATCGTTTTGGAGATTTACCTATTCGACTAACTGTTGCTACATTTAACAAACGAGCCATTCATTTATATGAAAAACTAGGGTTTGTCTGTGAAAATCGATTTAACTCTGATATTGCAGAATTTATTACAATGGTAAAAAAGAGTGCTGAAATAAAGGATTGAGTAATCTAAATAATACAATCAATTACTAAGAGCCTAACTAATTTTATTTGTTGCAAGGCTCTTAGTTACAATTTCATACTTTCCCCAATGGGACAGTTTGGTTAATTTCTATGGTATTTCTTTTGAGAAATCCAATAATGAGAGATCTTTAATGTTATCAAAATACATATAAGTGTAATAAAAATATTTCCGTAAAGACTCGAATCTACTGATCCTGTTATTAATAACTCAGTGGCATGTTGACTCATGCCTGCAGGGTTTAGTAATCCATTTATTGAATGTAAACCACAAATTAATCGAATAATAAGGAGAAATACAATACTTAACATAGCAATAATTCCCTGCCCATTAAATATCGTACTAATCATAGTAGTAAACGAAATTATAAAAAGAGCCCATACAAGGTAGAAGACCAATGCCATTAACATGCTTGAAAAAGGAATGCTATTAAATAAATAACTTACATATAAGTACGAAATAAAATAGCCTATTGTAATGCTTGTAGCTACAAACAAAAAGCTTGAAAGCGTCTTTCCGCCGATGTATGTGCCCACTGTTACTGGCCTTGTTAAAATAAAATCAAGCATTCCGTTAGACTTGTCAGACTGAATAATTCCCATCATAGAAACAACAATAATGATAATACCTAGCTGGTCAAATTGAGACCCAATGGTTGAAGCAAGCACCTGTCCTCCGTCTTGTTGAACCATATTAGGATCAATAGTAATCCCCTGGGTTCCCCCCATTGACCCTAATATCGAAGGTAGAAAATAAGTGATAATAGGTTGCGTAGCACCTAAAAAAATAAATATGAGTGGCATCCAGACAATTCTAAAATCACGAAATATTTGTACATGTTCTTTTTTCATTAAAATATAAAATTGTTGGTTCATGTGTTCACCACCATTTTCAAAAATATTTCTTCGAGTGAATCAGTGCTACCAACCTCAAATTTTAATAGATCTACATTGTTTTCCAATGCATTAAGAATTAATAAATTTTTATTTTTCTGAATATTATCCATTGTAATTTTTACTCTAGTGCCTATTAATTCCACATCCTTTACATATGGAAACTTTTTAATTAACTGCACCCAATTTAAATCTTTAGCCATAATTTCAAGATGAATTACAGGTTCACAATCTCTATTTAATAATTCTGCCAATGTTGTATCTTCTATTTTTACTCCTTCTTTCATGATGACAAATCGTTCACATATTTCTTCTGCATCACTTAATATATGAGTGGACAATAATATAGTCGTTTCATGTTTAATTTCTTGAATTAAATTTAACACCTCTCTACGACCTATGGGGTCTAAAGCAGAAACAGGCTCATCCATGACTATCAAAGATGGCTTATGAAGAAGTGCTTGAGCAATACCCAACCTTTGCTTCATACCCCCTGAAAAGGTTTGAACTTTTTTATTGTGTTCTTTAGAAAGTCCTACTTTATCCAAAATTACTGGTATATCTTGAACTAATACCTTTTTCGATATACCTGATAAGCCACCCATAAAAAATAGTATTTCTTTAGCTGTCATCCATGAGAAGAAATCAGGATATTGCGGAAGATACCCAATCTCTCGCTTCATATCGGACATTTTGTTTCCATCCAGAAAAACTTCTCCCTGATCAGCGATTAAAATATCTGCGATAATTTTAATGAGTGTAGATTTCCCTGCCCCATTTGGACCAATAAGCCCAATACATTGCCCTGTTTCAAATTCCAATGAAAAATTATTAACTGCCACCTTATCCTTAAACTTTTTTGTCACATTCTTTATTTCTAATTTCAATTATGCTCTACCTCCTTTTCGGCCGATTGTAAAGTATAATATCGGACCAATTGTGTTAAAAAACAAAATTACAATTGCCCATAATAAAACATTTTCCCTTATCTTTCGATGCCGATATAAATCAATCAAAGCTATAAGTATCAAAATTAAACCAACAATCATAATTGGCAAAACAATTGGCAAAATCGCCATCCAATCGAAACCTTTCAAGTCATCAAATCCATAATGTAGCTTCATTCATATCACCTTCCGTCATTTCATTATCATTATTGATAATGATAATATAACACAAAGACTTCTCATTTGCAGTTGTTTTTTTACCAAATTTTATGATAATATTTTTTATTATTAATATTGATAATATAATTGCTTAAAAAAAATAAAATCTTACTATTTACAAAAGGAGTAAAAAATGACGAATAAAGCTGAGATCTTAATGCATCCTGTAAGATTAAAAATAGCCCAGGCTTTAATGAGAAACAAAGAAAAAGGTTTGACTCCACTTGAAATGGTAAAAATCATTAAAGATGTTCCTCAGGCAACATTATATCGACACATTCAAGTTTTACATGATGCCGGGGTTATTAAAATTATCAAAGAAAAAAAAGTTAGATCCGTCTCTGAAAAATACTATACGCTAAACGAAGAAGCAGCTCGACTTAACTCGGAGGAGTTGAAAAAATCTTCAGATGAAGAAAAATTGAATTACGTATCTAATTACCAACTTACTCTATTAACACAGTATCAAAGTTATCTTTCAACACTAAAACAAAAAAATTGTACAGAAGATCGTTCAACCTTTTCTCTTGTAGAATTGAAACTCGGGGAGCAGGATTTTGAAAATTTCCAACAAGATTTAAATGATTTAATGTTAAAGTACTACAAAAGAAATACGAACAATCCTGATGTTCCAGCACATACTATTGCAGTTACCATTATTCCTGAAATTTAGATAAACATTTCAACACTTTTATTTTTTAATATTTAGATTTGGATGTTCCGCTACAGACGGCGCTTTCAACAGGCTTGGCTTCAATCTTCTTGTCACTACAATCAGGGTACTGTAAAGTGTTAAATGCTATGATTAATAGTATTATTTTCATCTGAATGATGTGGAATTAGCTTCGCTTTCCGCGGGCGAGCGTTGAGCCTCCTCGCTCACTTCGTTCCCTGCGGGGTCTCACCTGTCTCGCTTTCCCGCAGGAGTCTTCGCTAATTCCACATCTACAAAGATAGCTATATAGGATTTTTATAATAAATTTTCATTATTTTACTTTTACATTGTCATCACTTGGTTCCTCTGGGGCTTTCAGCTCAAGCTTCTTGATTTATTATCTAAACAAAAATGGCTACTATATTTAATTTAAATAATAACCATTTCTATCTATTGGTTTGATAACTACTCATAATCCGGCATTATTAAATTTGTTTCTATTTTCAAAGCTATAGCGATTCTTTCCCCAGTGCAAAACCTTCAAATAATTTCCCACCAAAAGGTTTCAAAACTTTTTCTGTCAATTCGATTACTATACTTTTGTCACCTGTTTTATAAAAAACATCAAAAGCATTAACAAAATCTTTGGTGAATTCTTCATCTAAATTTTTTAAGGAACGTACTACCCATTTTGATGTACCAATCCAATTCCGGTTTGTTCTTAATACGAATACACTTACCATTTCAGCAAGTGTATTTGCAATAAATAATTCTTCTGCTCTATTGGTACAACCTATAAAATCATCCAGTGTATCTGTTATAAAATAGCGTTTTATTTTTATCGTTTCCTCTGTCCATTCCTCTGGGCCCTTCTCTAATAATTCATTCGCTTCTTTTTTGATTGAGCTCATTACACCCTCATCTTTTAGAATAATCCCTTCTGAAACCATATTAGGTAAAGAAGGCCTCGCTCTTTTAACATCATTTTCAAAATAAGGCTTATACGAGAATAGATTATGTACAAAGACTTCAATAGCCCAACCAAATTCAATTAAAGACTCCCTATAGGATGAACGAATATTTTGATCAAAAATAACAATATCGAAATCAGATGTTTCTGTTTCCTCACCGCGAACTACACTTCCAGCTAATACTGAGCCTTGGCAATTTGGAAAATGTTTATCTATAAAATGATGGGCTGCTTCGACTGCATTCAGCCTTTTTAAATTCTTCACTGATCTTACCTCCGATTAGAAAATATCACTTCGTTATTTCGTTAATATTTCTTTTAGCATGGATACTCAAATTACTAACATCATAAGATCTACTTAGAATGCTAATGTTATTAAATTCTAATTTACTATTACTAAACTCTTGATTACAGCAATCCAAAATTATTTCCACATTATAAGTATTGGAATTAATAAAACGGATAATTTGTGTTCCTAAATAAATGATTATTGAATCCTCTTTTTCCTCATAGTCATTAAACAAAGCAAATAATATTTTTTTATCTTCCTTAAGCAGCTCTCCGTATATGATTACTTCTACAATGCCTTTAATATCATTTTCACGACTATTAGGAACCATATATTGTTCCATAAAGTTCTTTGATTTTTCGTCGTTCAATTGTTGAAGAAAAAATTGAAATGGCAACCCTTTGAATTCAGGTAAATAGGAGTTCCGCCAAGGCATTGTCTTGCTTAAAAGGTTGAAAAACCAGCGAAACTTTAAAGGTTCTGGAGTAGTAACGTTTATGTTGTGATTTCGAAGTTGTTGATAGGTCTCGTCAATATTATCTACTTCGAGTGCGAACCCAATTAGGCCTCGATGTCCGTTGAGATATTTTGTCGTCCAATTACTAATCCAACCTCCGCCATCTTTTGTTTTAATCCGAACAAGCTCAAAATACTCTTTCCCAATCCAAATATTTGATACCTTAAATCCCTTTGTCCCCTTTCCCCATTTAGGTTTATAAGGAAGCCCCATTGAATGAATTTTAGTGACCATGTCTTGATCTTCTTGTACTTCTTTATCTACATTGACTACTAAATGATCAATTTTCAAAAATATCACCTCTGCTTAATTTAATAGAATTACCTTCTTTTCTTTATTTGGATAAATCTATGATTAAATTGGAAAAAATTATAATTTAATTCTATTATAAGTTAAAATAATTAATAACTGTAAATTTTTAAAAGTAATTATAATGAACATAGTCTCAATTTTATATACAGTATCCCATCAGTTGATTTTTTTAACTAAATTCTACTATGATTCCATCGCCTTATCCTTGTTTCATGGATATACTGAACATATGAAGGAGTTGATGGAAATGAAAGAATTACAGTTTGCAAATACCATTTCTGCTTTACGCAAGCAAAAAGGGATTACACAAGATCAATTAGCTTCATATGTAGGTGTCTCAAAGGCTGCTGTATCGAAATGGGAAACTGGCCTGAGTTATCCTGATATCTTATTGTTACCAAAACTTGCGACCTACTATAATTTATCGATTGATGAATTACTTGGCTATAAACCACAATTGACAAAAGAAGATATACAGAAGTTGTATGCTGAATTATCTCAAGAATTTGCTTCAAAACCATTTGATGAGGTTTACTCCCGTATTCGATCCATCATTGATGAATACTATTCTTGTTTTCCCTTATTAATGCAAATGGCTGTATTGCTACTGAACTATCAGTCAATGGCAGGTGAAAAACAGCAAGATGTAATCAATAATGCTATTGAGCTATGTAATCGAATACAACAATCTTCTGATGATCTTCGACTTATTCGTCAATCAAGATCAATTGAAGCCCATTGTCAGCTAATGTTGAAGCAACCTGAACGTGTATTAGAATTACTTGGTGATGATTTTGAACTTTATACGGGCAATGAAATTATTGTAGCAACTGCATACCAATTACTACAAAATCCTCAAAAAGCAAAAGAAACTTTGCAAGTAAGTATGTATCAATATGTAATTGGCATTTTATCAATTGCACCAAATTATTTAATGATGCATATTCATGATTCAAATCAGTTTGATGAAATTGTTAATCGAAAGGAAAAAATCATCAATACATTTGATGTTAAAAATTTGCATTACAATGCTGCTTTAGTTTTCTATTTATCCGCTGCTCAAGGATATATGATGCAAAAAAATGAAGACAAAGCTGCTGAGATGATACGAAAATATGTTCAAGTGTGTAACATGATTGAATTTCCTTTTACATTACATGGTGATGGATTTTTTGACTTAATAGATGAATGGCTTGCAAGAGAACTTGATCTTGGTTCCAATGCACCTCGTGATGAACAAACAATCAAAACAAGTATAATCACGAGTATAACTAATAATCCACATTTCAAGACCTTACTTGAACGTACTGATGTTAATGCGATGCTTACAAATTTACAACATAAGTTAGGATGTGATTAATATGACGGTACAAGAAGCATTACCCCTCATTATCCCTTTAGTTATTTTAGAATTGACGCTTGCAATTGTTGCATTGGTTCATGTATTAAAACACCCGAATTATCGATTTGGCAATAAAGCGATGTGGGTTGTCATCGTACTATTCCTTCAAATTATTGGCCCAATCGCATACTTCATATTTGGAAGAGGGAGAGAGGCATGAGTATTTTAACACTAGATCATCTGTCCAAATCGTTTGGCTCACACACAGTAATTGACAATATTAGCCTCACTTTAGAAGAAGGAAAAATCTTCGGTTTGCTAGGTCAAAATGGTGCTGGTAAAACAACATTAATGAAAATGATTTTAGGACTCCTCCCTATTTCAAGTGGTAAGATTCGCATATTTGATGAAGAAGTTATTTACGGAGATACCCCGACAAATCGTTATGTTGGTTATTTACCAGATGTACCAGCTTACTACCCTTACATGACTGCTTTTGAATATTTAATGCTTTGTGGAGAAATTACAGGTATGCCTAAGGCTTTACGAAAAGAACGAGCGACAAAATATTTGCAACTAGTTGGCCTTTCAGATAACAAAAAGAAAATCCAACAATTCTCACGTGGTATGAAACAACGTCTTGGAATTGCTCAAGCGCTCATTCATCAGCCTAAACTACTTATTTGCGATGAACCTACTTCTGCGCTTGATCCAATAGGTAGAAAAGAAATTTTAGATATCTTGCAATCAATCAAACATGAAACAACTGTCATATTATCTACTCATATTTTGCATGATGCGCAGCAAATCTGTGATGAAGTAGCTATGTTACACAATGGCAAATTTGTAGTTTCAGGTAGCGTATCAGAACTTATGAAAACATACAGTAAACAGCAAATTCGCGTATTGTTTGATAATGAAAAGGAAGCGAAACAATTTATTGAAGAAAGTGATTTAAAAGAAAAAATCACATCACATTCAAATATTTTGTTAATCGAAGTAAATAATCTTGCTCAAACGCAACAACAATTATTCGCTCAATGTAATTCCCTGAATCTATATCCAACAACCATTGAGGTTGTTCAACCATCTCTTGATGAAATTTTCTTGGAGGTGAGCCGATGAATTCTTTTATCGCATTATTAAAAAAGGAAACAATGGAATTCAGTAGAACTTATAAGTTTCTTATCATTATTACTGTGTTTTTAATTCTTTCCATGCTAAGTCCTTTAACAGCCAAGTTTATGCCAGAGATTATGGCTCAATTTTTGCCTAAAGAAGTTGCGGAGAGTTTTCCTGATCCTACTGCACTCGATTCATGGGCACAGTTTTTCAAAAACTTTTCTCAAATCGGATTATTCGTTGTTGCCTTATTATTTGCAGGCACTCTAATTCATGAACGTACTGAAGGTACACTGATCATTTTACTTACTAAGGGTTTAAGTAGGAGTAAAGTTGTATTGGCGAAGACCATCTTTGCTATGCTGATATGGACTGGTATGTACTGGCTTGCATTTTCAGTAACGTATTTTTACACTTGGTATTATTGGAAAACTGACCACGTCGAACATTTAGGTCTTGCTGTAGGTAATTTGTGGTTATTTGGTCTAGTATTAATTGCCGTTATTTTACTTGGAAACGTGTTATTCAAATCTATCTATGCAAACTTACTATGGACAGCATTCTTTGTAGGCGTTTGGTTTATTGTATCTATTTTTCCAAAGGCTGCTGATTTTAACATTCTACGACTTGCTACAGATGGCAATAATTTATTACAAGGTCTTATAAAGACTGATGAATATACATGGATTTACACAATTGCGATTGGATTAATTGTTATAATGTTGTTGCTTACTGTTCGAGTTTTTAATAAAAAGGCCATTTCTTAATATTCTCTTATTGTCAAAGTATGTGTTTTATATATAGACTGACGAGGTTTATAATTCTAACGATAATTATCAGGTTACATTTTTGGGGATTTAATTTTTATCTTTTTTTGCAAATTAAAAGAATCCTTTTCGTAAAAATAATACAAAAAGGATTCTTTTATAGTTTTGCGATAGTTACCATATTCAGATTTGGATGTTCCGCTACAGACGGCGCTTTCCACGGGCTTGGCTTCAATCTCCTCGTCACTACGTTCCTGCGGGGCTTTCAGCTCAAGCTTTTCCCGTAGGAGTCGCCGTCTTTCGCTCCACACTGTACAAAATTGGATACAATTAAATGTTCGTAGATTTTATATTAATTTTGCATTATGAAATTGATTCTATTAAGTTACCTTAATTTTCTTGGATCAACGCAACCCGATAAAAGGAGGGATTAATATGGATGAAATAGTATGGAAAGAATTTAAAGAAGCCATTGAGGAAGGGCAAGAATTAGCATTCGATTATAAAGATGAAGAATGGTGGATCAGTAGAGTGCCTGAAGAAAAAAGCTTTCTTCTCACACGTTCAACAGATTCTTTAACCCAATCATTTAAAACTTCGGATGAATTATTTAATAATGGGGTAATTGATGATAAACCTTTTATCGAACGCATTAAAGATATCGAATAAATAATTCTAAAAAGAGTAGCTACAGCTACTCTTTTACTTATATTAATATTTAGTTATCACTTAAACCCAACTAATTATAGATGGGGTCTTTTATATTCAAATAGCTTTTAGTGTATGTGGCAACACATGATATCGATGACCATTAGATACAGTCGCCCATTTCAAAATCACATGGAATTTGCAATTATTCATCTACTCTACAAAACTGATAGCCTTTTGGAACCAATTCATGAAGAACCTCATCTAAAGCTTTAATGGTATTTTGTGGGGCATCTAAATCTGCACCAATTGTCTCACCATTGTCATGCAATAGGATGATATCACCTTTTTTTATTTTGGTGAGAAGTTCGTTTTTTATTCTTTCACTACCACCAACACTTTTCCAATCCCTTGCCATTACGGACCATAAAATGATTTTATAGTCTTTTAAAAGAGTTGGATAAAAGAGATTAACTAGCCCCCATGGCGGACGATAGTAGATTGGTTTTGTGCCAGTTATCCCTTCAATAATCTTAGAACTCTGGTCTAATTGTTTTTTCACTCCCCAAGGGCTCATTAACCAATTGGCACGGTGTACATAATTATGTATGCCTATAAGATGTCCTTCTCGTTGCATTCTTAATAATAGTTCCGGATGCATTGCAGCTTTAGAGCCATGTACAAAAAACGTTGCCTGTACATCGTACTTCTTTAAAACATCTAATACCAATGGTGTATATATTGGATTGGGACCATCATCAAAAGTAATGGCTATTTTCCCGCTTTTTTTTCGTTGTTTTGTCACCCCTAAACCTAATACAGAGGTCAAAATGTATGGCAATACAGTATACATTAATACAACAGTAAGGAAGATCCTCAATATTCGACTGATCATTTTACTTCCTCCATTCTTACTTTAACTATATTTGAAACAATTATATGGACTATAAATTTGCATATCTTTACTTTGATTCATTTCACGTTTAATGACATCTATCACTCCCATTGTAGAAGATTTAGAATGGCCACTTTTATATTTTTCTTTGATGCTCATTAATTCGTTTGGATTTGAGATAATTTGATTAATTTGACTAAATAGGTCTTGTTCATTTTCCGCAAAAAAGGCTAGTCCAGAATTCAGTAAGTATTGAGTATTATCTTCCTCTTGGCCAGGTAATGGTTTATAAATAAGGAGAGGGAGTTCCATGACCATCGCTTCTGATACTGTTACACCGCCCGGTTTACTAATCATTAAATCCGAAATAGCCATCACTTCTTGCATTTTTTCACAAAAACCCATGACGATAATTTCATCACTTTTTGACTCAAACTTAGCAGTTAATCGTTTTTTCAATTTATCGTTTCGTCCACACACAATAATGATTTGCATATTATTGGACATCGCAAGGAAATCTTCTATTCCCTTACCAATAAATCCATCTCCTCCGCCCATCACCAATAACGTAAATTTTTGTAGGTCTAATCCGTATTTTAATGAGAGTGCTTCCCTTGATTGATGTTCATCAAAACTTTTCCGAATAGGAATTCCTGTATCTTTTATTTTATATTCCTCAACTCCAAGTTCCACTAACTGTTGACGAATTTGCTTCGATGCTACGATATACTCATCAGTATATGGATAGAGCCAAAATGAATGATTCGTATAATCTGTAATTATGGTGATTGCTGGGATGTCAATTAGACCATGTTCTTTTAATTTAGAAACAATGCTCGCAGCAAATGGGTATGTACTGACAATAACTACTGGCTGAGTTGTTTCAATGATCTTTTGCAATGACCGCATACCAAAAGACAAGATGGCACCTATTGTTTCTGAAAATGCGCTTCTCAATCGGGTTTTTCTATATAAATAACCATACATTGCAGGGAATTTTTTTACACTACTTTTGTAAAAGTAGCTACTTAATGTGTTCGTATGTGGATGAGTTAACTGCATAATATCCACTATGATTGGGTTGATATTCGGTATCTCAAGATGAACCGCTTCATTTATTGCATTAGCGACTTGTTTATGTCCATCCCCATAGGCATTTGCAGATAGAATCAAAACGCTTTTCTGTTGTTTTTCATACATACTATTTCATCTCCTAATGATTTCTATTTAATAGCTTTTATGCTTACTTTTTCACTGTTGGAAAAGTAAAGGGTGAGATGGTATCAGCCTATTCCACTTCATCAACCATGTCATCCTTACTGTTTTGCCGTAATTTCTGAATTCCCATTTTCATAAAAAAACGTCGAACATAACATGAAATAAAGACTATTATTTTTATTTTTTTTATTTTATCCAGAAATAAGATGACAAAGAGCTCTTAAACGGCAATCATATTTATATGATGTACCTTTTTCGCAATATCATAATCGAAAAACTTAAATAATTTATATTTCAAAAAAATGAATTTAAGTTGTTGTTTCGGTGAAAATATCAAGAGCAACGATGCCAATGCCTCCAAAGGCTTGTAGCATTTTTGAATCTGTCATAAATTCGAAAGGTAGTGGCAATAAAAATTAAAGAACAACAAATAATAACGTTTTAAATTTCATTTGGTTCACCTCTGAATCGATGAATTTAGTTTATCAGCCGAAACTTTAGTCGTGAAAACAAGTTGAACATTATTTTTCCTTTCAATTCGATCAAAAGAACAGCTACAGAAGTGATAAATATGAGCAAGAAGGTACAAGTAATAGTAACCTAAAACAAGCATAACCCCGTTCTAAATTTAGGACGGGGTTATGCTTGTTTTATATTCAATATAAGATACTTCACTGTACTTAAAAATATAACAATGTCGTTTAAAAATCTAATTTTCATTCAAAAAATAGCACCCGATTACGGAAGATTGAAAAACAAGAAAGCTGTAAAATAATTCCTTAGTTATTTTGCAAAAGCTCTCGTTACTTTAAGTACATTTCTTCCCAATCTAACATTACAAAAGATTAGTTTTATGGTAGCTAAAAAATATGTTCGAGTTCGGGGACTGTTATTGTTGCTAAGTCTAATTTTCTTTAAAATTGTGCCAAGCACCATTCTTTAGTTTCTTGGTCCGCAAAGGATGCTTCTACACTATTTAAATAAATTTGGCGATAGTCTTCTTCGCTTAGATTAAATTCATCGTTAACTAAATGGATTTCTTTTGCCATTGTAGTATCTGATACTGTTCTGTTATCCGTATTAAATGTCACTTTTATTCCATCTTTATGAAACTTATAAATCGGATGTTCAGAATAATCATGAACAGCTTTCGTTTGGACATTACTTGTTGGACACATTTCAAGCACTACCTGTCTTTCTTTCACAATCTTATAAGCCTCGGCACAATCTTTAATAAATACTCCGTGTCCTATTCTTTCAGCACCCAGCAGTTCAACAGCCTCTAGAACGTTCTTACCAATTCCCGTTTCACCTGCATGAATAGTGACTCTGTAGCCATATTCTTTGGCTAAAGCGATTGGATCTACGAATTTTTCACAAAAGCCTTCTTCCTCGGATGCACATAGGTCAATTGCCACTACACCTTTTCCAAGAAACTTTTTCCCCTTTTCAACCACGTCAAATGCGCTTTCTACAGACATCGTTCTCATGCAAGACAGGATTATATTTCCCTTTATTTCGTAACAGCTTTCAGCGTCCCTCATCCCCTCTATAACAGATTGAATAACTTCTTCAACACCAAGGCCTTGTAATGTGTGAAGTAACGGGGCAAATCTGACTTCTAAATATTTCACATTTTCCCTTGTTGCATCCTCAAATAGCTCAAAAGTAATTCTTCTTAAGTTCTCCTTAGACTGCATGACCAAACTAGGAAGAGAAAATCTCTTTAAATACTCATCAAGGGATTCACATTCTAACGGAGCAATCAGCTCCTTTTGCAGTTCATCTTTATCAAAAGAGGGTAACTGAATACCTTCCTTCTGTGCAATATCGATAATAGTTTCAGCCCTAAGGCTTCCATCCAAATGACAATGAAGTTCAATTTTGGGTAATGTTAAAAAGTTCATTTTTGACCTCCTGAAAAATTTTTACAAAAAAACCAGAAAAAAATTCCTGACTACAAAGAAAATACAAATTTTGTACTTTCTTCGTAATCAGGAATTTAGGTTCCTGGTAGAGACCCCCAAACCATATTATTGGGGTTATACGAAAAATTATATTGAATTCATTAACGTTTTTAATATAATAATAAAAAAATTTCGGGTTGTCAATATGGTCCCTAACAGCGATAAATCATTTTGTTTATCCTAAAAGCATGTTCTACAAAAAAATTTCATTTACCTTTTTCAACAAATCTGCTTCGTTAGCACAAGAAGCGATTGCTCTAATTGAACAATCGCCCCTATAGTACAAAAAGAAAAAAGGAGCTGCCTTCTTTTTAAAGCAACACCACTTCTTATATAGACTTTTTTAGTTTAGGTACGCCTTTAATGATAAAATAAATTAATACGCCTGAAATTGTTATTGCTATAACTCCATTTAAAGTATTCGGCTTCCCTAGTATCATTTCAAGTAATTGGTCATATGTTGGGATATTTAACCATTTAAGTATTCCATTCATTATAAATAACACGATTACAATACTAAATATATAAAATAGACTGTATTTCTTTATCACACTTTCAACTCCTTAAAATTTAGTCCGTTACTTAAATGCCAATCATATCTTATATACTTCCACAACCTTCTGAAAATACCTGCTTATTCCATTAACCTGTCCCTTTAGCTAAATAAAGAAAGAACTGTCTGAACAGCTCTAAAGCACCCGCTAGTTGCACACTAAATCCTTTGAATTTATGAATTCCAGTTCCGAATCTTAGCAGATCTTTTTCTTTAAGATCTTTAACTCCAATTTTCACTTCTTGTAAAAGACTTGCATCAAGACCTAGTGTATTATGCCCACCATATATCTTCGCTACATTGGGAATGTTGGATATTTTCTTTAACGATTGCGCTAAATCTACAGGATTGGTTGTTGGGAAAAAAGCAAGCGCGGTTCCTTTTTCAAAGATAGCGGCCGATTGCAGAATATCCTAACAGAACTTTCATTTTGTCCGCTGTGTATAAAAAAAGACAGGAGAATCTCCTGTCTAAATAAGCATCCCAGCAATCTGGATGTGTAGTGCCGTTTAATTTGTGAACACTTTTATTAAAATTCATCACAACTTTTTTGAAAACTCGTTTTTGTTTAACAATAAGAAGTGCCCTCTATTACTTTTTTGCTAATTCAGTTATATAATCAAAGAACGCATCGCGATTCACATCATAAACGACATTCACAGGTCGTCCATCAGCGGTTTCAACTGTACGGCCTTGGCTTGGACCGTCTGTGTGTACAATGCTGTTAATGGTTTGTACTTTCACAAGATCACGATTGCCAACAAATGCGGTTGTTAACACATCCCACAAATAGTATGTTGAGTTCGTTGAAAAGTGAACAAGTGGTGGTACCATCGCATAACATTGTCCAAGAAAATCAACACCCAGGTATTTGCGTTCTTTAGCCCAACGCTCACGTACATCTAAAGTTAGCGGTACTTGGTTTGTACTTTCAAGCGCCACTAAATCAATTTCGATGCTGGTATCCCATACACGAGCGGCTGCTTCAGGGTCCCAAAATACATTCCATTCCGCTGTTCCATCATGTTCAGGCTCGTGCACATTTCCTGCTTCACGGAATGTACCACCCATCCAAACAAGTCGTTCAATTTTCTCTTCGATTTCAGGATCTTCATCTAAAGCACGGGCAAGATCGGTAAGAGGCCCTGTAAATAATAAAGTTGTTTTTTCTTCAGTTGCACGAATCGTTTCTATCAAATGATGATGTGCAGGTTTGTCCGCCACCGGTGTTACAACTATTCCAGATTCATTTAAAATTGGTAGTGCTTCTACATAAAAAGCGTGCATTCGCCAATCTTTTGGAAAAGGGTTTTTTGCGCGTGAATTTGACTCAGCTACTTCAAGGCTGCCGTTTCCAAAGCGATCAATAATTTTTCGGCTCGCAAACATTGCCGGTTCTAAATAACAATCTGCTGGAATGACTGAAACACCTGTGAGTTCAACAGTGTCCATTTTTAGTAATAAAAATAGCGAAACAAGATCATCAACTCCGCCATCATGATTAAAGTAAATTTTCTTTTTCATTATTTTTTCGATCCCTTCATGGTGAATTTTTATAAATTGCTTGGGATTCACCCAACTATTTTCTTGTTGGAACACTCGAATAACGTCGTACTTTGCTCCACACTAATGCCACCAAAAATGCCTGACGTACCACCTCTCATGATAGTTTATAGACATCTTAAAATATAAAAATGCTCCGATAGCTACTGAAACATTGACTAGGGCATGTGTATATATAAAAGGAAGAATTGATCGCTTCTTCCATTTAACAGTTACCACTTAGTCAAGCCCTTTACGGTGGCATGGTAGAAACTATTGGGCAATATCCCCAATACTTGACGACATTATTCTAACTTTAATTAACATTTAAAATAATAATAGTAATTTATGGTTTCGTCAATTAAATCACGAACATTTTTATCGATTTTTATTATATCATTCGCATTTTAAACGCATTTACAACGTTATTATCCCTTTACTGCTTTCATTCTTTTGCAATGTGAGGGCTGACTCAAATCCCTCAACTTCTATATTCAGCTCAATTTAATATCGAAATTGTCAGGATCTGGTCCGTCGTGAAGATTTTGATTTAACCCATGATCCGAACCATGGTGGACATTCATTAATATTTCAGAAAGTGAATTTCTACTCTAATCATTTAGAAAAAAAGAAACCCCTGCTCAATTCTTCAATAAAAAATGAGTTGTCTAAACAACACATAGTTCATCAACTCTTGCAAACCGTTACCATGTAATTGCTTAACAAACAATCTTTTTGAGTATCCTTACTCTTCCTGTCTTCTCAACAATCTAGCCCTTAAATGAAAATAAGCGCTTATCCTTATTTTTTCAAGGATAGCGCCCTTTAATCGAATAATATGATCTTAGCCATAAAATCATTTAATTCTTGATGAACTAACGTATTCGTTTATTTAAGTAAATTTCTTTACAAACAATGTTATCAATTTTTAAATTCAACAATCTTATTTTTCAATGGAACTCTTTGTAAAATCTCTTTTTTTAATTTTATATCCAATATATAGAATCAAAAACCATATAGGTGCTACAATTAATGCTATTCGCATGTCCTCAATAAATCCCATTAAGACAACGACAAACGCTAAAAATGCTAATGCTAAATAGCTTGAAACTGGATATAACGGCATTTTAAATACTAATTTTTCTATATCCTTTTTGGTTTTTAATTTTCTGAACTTTAATTGTGTAATCAGGATAATCGTCCAGCTGGTAATAACCGCAACCGTGGCAACAGAAGAAATATACAGAAACACTTTTTCTGGGACAATATAATTCAAGAATACTGCGACTAATAAAAACAATGAAGAGAACAAGATTCCACGTATCGGACTTCCATTCTTGCTAAGCTTTCCGAAATATTTCGGACCGTTATTTTGCAGTGATAAATTATATAGCATTCTTCCCGAAGCGAATAACCCACTATTAAAAGCAGATAATGCTGCTGTTATGACAACGAAGTTAATTACATCCGCAGCACCAGGAATGCCAACTTTATCAAAAATTAACACAAACGGACTACCATTCGTGCCTATCTGATTCCAAGGATATAAAATCATCATGACTCCTAATGCACCAATATAAAAAATTAATATCCTCCAGATAACATTGTTGATGGCTGACGGAATTGAATGTTGAGGATTTTTTGCTTCCCCTGCAGTAATTCCAACTAGTTCTACCCCGCCAAAAGAAAACATCACGAGGACCAATGACATAATAATACCGTTGATTCCATTCGGCATGAATCCTCCATGAGCCCAAAGATTGTCAAAACCAATTGGCTGTCCTCCGTTCCCAATTCCCAGGAAGATAATTCCTAATCCAAGGAGAATCATTCCGATAATGGCTACAACTTTAATCAGCGCAAACCAGAATTCAAACTCTCCGAATGCTTTTACATTAGCAAGGTTTACCATTGTAAATACGATAATTACAGCCAGTGCTATCAGCCAATTTGGAATATCAGGAAACCAGTAATTTACATAAACGCCTACTACCGTTATTTCTGACATCCCAACGACAACCCACATAAACCAATAAGTCCAACCAGTTAAATAACCTGCAAACTCCCCTAAATATCGATGTGCATATGAACTAAATGAACCTGAAACTGGTTCATCCACAGCCATTTCCCCAAGTGCTCTCATAATGGTAAAAATGACTAAGCCTCCAACTAAATATGAGAGTAAAATGGATGGACCTGCCATTTGAATGGTTGCACTTGAGCCGTAGAACAATCCAACTCCAATTGAACCCCCAAGGGCAATTAACTGAATATGCCTATTGTTTAACCCGCGTTGAAGACTCTTTTTTTGATTATCCTTACTCAATCATTATTCCTCCTAAAAATTATTACTAATATCGCAAGTTCTATAAGAAACAAAATAAAAAATAAAAAAAACGCCCTTTTGGATTAACCAAAAGGACGATTCAACTCGTGTTACCACCTTTAATTCATAAGCAACTCACATTGCTTATCTTTGTAAGTACGGTCATCTGACGATACTTTAGCACATGATTACGGGTGCTAAGCCGGTGTAGCCTACTAAGGATTCCTTTTCAGTACACTGCTCCAAGATGAATTCACAATCTTTCAACATGCACCTCTCATCAGCCGGTAACTTTCTGTCTGTTTACATGATTGCTACTATTTCTTATCATAGCATTTGTTCTTATACTTATATCTCGAAATGTTTTTAACAAATCTTCGTTATGCAAATATTAATTATTTATTATTTTATCCCTAAATTTAAGTTTGTCAATATAAAATTTTCTACTTCAATCCTTTTTCAAGGATAGCGCCCGATTACGGAATATTAAAAATGCGATTTAGAGTAATTATTTTTCAGTGGCTGTATTGCCCATTGCAATAGAAATTCTATTCCAACTGTTAATTTGATTAATTATTAGAACAAGGTCAACATACTGTTTCTCATCATAGTGTTCACGTACTCGTTGATAAAGCTCTTCTGGAACACGTTTTGTCGGGATTAATGTCACATGCTCTGCCAACTCTAAAGCTATTTTTTCTGCTTCTGTATAGAATTCACACTCTTGCCAGGCACTAATACAGTATATTCTTTGTTCTGTTTCACCCATTTTTCGAGCATCTGCTGAATGCATATTTAAACAATATGCACAGCCGTTAATTTGAGAAACACGAATTTTAATAAGCTCCCGAAGTTTTCGTTCGATCGCTGTCATTTTCATGTATTTTTCCATATCCATCATAATTTTCATACCATCAGGTACAATTTCATAGTAAGAAACTCTTTGGTTCATAAAGCAAGACCCCTTTGATTTAGTATAAGATTATTATACCTATACAAGAACATCTGTACCATTTTTATAAAGAAATTGCCCTACAATCGGTCCTTTTCGTGAAGAAAGACGCTTTCCTTATTTCAAAAAAGCGCCATTTAATGCAATAACACATAATATTAATACAGGGGGGGGCACCCATTTCCCTACACGTTCAAAGTATGGATAAAAGGTGTTAGGATTAATGCCCAGATAACTGTAAGGATGGCAGTTAGAATGAAGGATACACTGGAGGTTGTTCCCTCTTTTTCCCCGATTTTAAACGCTTTTGCGGTCCCAAGTGCCTGAGCACCCAAACCATACACCATGCCGATTGACAATGGATGCTTAATGGAAAAGTACTTTATTATAGATGGGCCTATGAAGACGCCTACAAAACATGTCAACATACTAAAAAGAACGGTTATAGCAGGAGTCCCTCCAATTGATTCAGACAAACTGACAGCAATTGGAATGGTGACAATGCGAGGAATAATACTGAGCATATAATCCTTTCCCATTGAAAGCAAGTAAGTACATAAAATACCATAAACTACAGCAACGAGGGAACCGGCGACAAGACTACATACAATCACACGCCAATTTTTCACCAGAAACGACCAGTTTTGATACAATGGAAGGGCAAATGCAACGGTTACTACATCTAACAATTCATTTAGTGGTAAAGTGCCATTTGCATATTCTTTGTATGGTATATGCATGATCAAAAGGAGAATAATGAGCATAACAGGAGTGAGAATAATTGGTGAAAATAACAATCCTGGCTTCTTCCGACTGACTTTTTTCGCAAAAAGATAAAAAAGGACAGTGATAATTACATAAAAAATCTTGGAAACCATCTCCTAGATTCACCGCCTTTTCTTTCTAACATCCTTTTGGAGATGACACCTGTTGCTATCATCATAAGTGCTGTTCCACTAACAATAATGAATAATATACCTAGGCCTTTGATGCTGAATAGCCATGAATATTGCATAAATCCAACGACGGCCGGTATGAAAAATAACAACATCTCGGAAATAAGAAGCGTAGCCCCAGCTTGCACCCAATTTAATTTTATCAAGCCTGCATGAAGAGCGAAGAATAATAAAATCATCCCGACAATACTTCCTGGAATAGGTACATGAAGAAAAGAGACAGTGCTTTTACCAATCCAGGTAAATGCAATAATAACCCCAATTTGCAATATAATCATTAAGCTCTTTTTCAAGAGCAACACCTCCGAAATAGAACAATATTTAATATAGATCATTCTACTTGGAGAATTATGATTCGTATAATATATAAAAACCATCAAAACTATTCCATGAAGTTATAGTTGGCGTTTTCCTTCCTGAATATAATTAATGAACTCCCGAACTGCATAGGAAAGATACTTATTCTTTTTATAAATCAATGCCAATTCCCAATCAACCTGAGGTGAAGTGAAAGGAACAATAGAAACCTGATTCTTAAATCGGTTTGCTACCGACTTAGGAACGATAGATATCCCAAATTGTGCCGCTACCATCTCTCCAACAATATCCCAAAAGGAACTTTTGTAGACTAAATTAGGTTCAAATCCCGATTGCAAACAGGCCACCATTACCACATCATGCAGAACATATTCCTCGGTAAAAAGAATAAAGGCTTCTTCCTTTAAATCGGATAAAAATACTGACTTTCTTTCCGACAGCCAATGCTCCCTGTCAACAATAGCAACTAGTTCTTCTTTTAATAAGGGGATGTATCCAAACACTTCAGAGTCAACTGGTAATACGGTAATACCCACATCTACTTCCCCTTGTACTACCTTTCGTTCTAGTTGCTTCCCGCTAAATTCGACCATTTGCATATCAATTTGCGGATAACCCTTTTTAAAACCAGCAAGAACGTTCGGAAATAACATTACTCCCAAAGTCGGCATTAATCCCATTTTGATGGTTCCCTTTTTTACATGAACAACTTCGTTTACAGAAGAATGGATATCTTCTATCATCTGCAAAACTTTCAATGCTTGATCATAAACAATCTTCCCCGTATCTGTCATCTCCACTTTTCTCTCCGAACGATCTAGCAGCGGTACTTGAAGCTCCACTTCCAAACTTTTTATCATCTTGCTGATGGAAGGCTGAGATACATGCAGGCTCTCAGATGCCTTTGTAAAATTCTTTTGTTTGGCTACTTCTACAAAATATTTAAGATGTTGAATATCCATTTTAAAACTCCCTAATACTATAATAATAATTCCTACCCACCATTACTTAAAGGTTTCATATTTTTATTTTATCTTGTTCGTTTATACATAATTTGGAACATTGTGGAAAAGTATATCAAAGGGACTGAGCCACAAGAGTTGCACGCATGTAATCCGTACGCTCCCTCTTATTCAATAACCTAATTCACATTCCTAATAACCTAATGTTAGCATATTGGTTATTATATGGAGTATTTTTTGAACACCACCAAAATTTTGAATTGTTTTGCTCAAACTAAATTTTAAAGCTATACGTCAGGAATCAATCTCCTTGAAAAAAAATTATTGTTTGACGATAACACTTTATTGTTTTAGAGTAATATGTAAAAAAAGGAGTGGATTTCCAATTAATCTTTTTACCAAGACCGTTCTAAAATTTTTATCGATTATGTCGCTAATTGCTCAAGTTTTATGTGCGTTTGCTGGATTAATTCTATTATTTGCGTCTGGTGCTTTATTGTTAGTACCAAACGGAGCCAAAAAACAATTGCTACAGTATGCAGATTTAAATTCAAACACAAACCTAACAGTATGGTTTTTAGTTTCTTTCTTACTCGCACTAGCAATCATTGCTTGTTTGTTTATCATTACGTACGCTCTACATAAGATAATTGGTAATATTTACAAACAACATTTCTTTGTTTCTCGAAATCTTAAATACCTAAAACTAATCTTAATCTCGATCACTAGTTTTACCGTTTTGAACTTCATTAGTAAGCTGTTATTTGCGCAAATACATGCGTACAATGTCAGTGATGTTTTTCCAGATTCTTGGCCAAGTTTAATAGGAAACATTCTTTTGTTATCCATCGTGTATACGCTTTATGTGGTTTTTAAATACGGCGTATCTTTACAAGACGATTCTAACAACGTGATTTAGGTGGAAGCTCCTAATGATAAAAATTAATCTAGATCGAGTAATGTTAGAAAGGAAAATTTCTTCAAATACGTTAGCAGAAAAAATTGGAATTACCCAAGTTAACATATCAATACTAAAAACAGGTAAAGCGCGTGGTATTCGCTTTGCCACAATAGAAAAAATCTGCCAAACATTAAATTGTCATCCTGGTGATATACTTGAATATGAAGAAAAACTGACATATACAAAAACAAATGTTATATGTCAGTTTTCAACTATTCCACAATATGGCCCGATTGTTGAATACAAGTTAAACAACACTCTTCAACTAACCTGTCCGGTCTGTTCAATGAAGAAATAAGAGCTGCAAATGCAACTCAATGATCTTTTAGTAAAGCACCCGTTAGTTAAATAAAGAATTAATTTTGTTAATTGATTGGACTATTATATCGGGTCTATCAATATGTATTGAATGACTTGCTCCTTGTGCGATTATAAATTTACTATTTGAAGTAAGATTAACTTGATTCATAATAAGTTCTTGCCACTTTTCTTCAAATAATCTTAACTCCCACTCTGGTATACCCTCCTTAGTACCTAACCTAATGTTATACTCTTTATCTCGGCCAATAACAATTAAAGGTATATCCGGGTATTCTACCAAATTTTTTATCATATCTCCGTCCCTCTTCCAGTTGCTAATTTCAGAATGCATTGCTTTGTATAAAGAAGGATTTATCTGGAAACTTATTAAGCGTTGTTGAATATCATTTGGGAGTAGCTTTTGTTTTTCTGTTAGAGTAGGGTTAATAACTTCTCTTAATTCTTCCCTTGTCATTTGAGAATAAGAATGACATTTTTCCATCCAAATTTCATCGGTTGACCCTTCATTTAAAACAGGTAAATCCAAATCATCTAAAATCTTTAAATCAACAGAAGTTGAATCTACTAATACTATTCCAGCAACCTTTTTAGGATGCTCTTTCACAAAATGCTGTACACATAACCCACTATAGGAATGACCAACTAATACTACGGGTTCTGATAATTTAAGTGATTGCATCAACTCACTTACTTCATTTACGACTGTCTGGGTATTACGGACTTCATTACGAATTTCACTTGCACCTTGACCTGGTCTATGAAACATTATTACTCTATTTGATTTACTTAATGACTCTGTCACTTCGTACCATTCATCGAATGAACAATCCATTCCTGTAAGGATAATTATTGGTGTCCCATTTTTCCCTTTTTGAAATATCTCAATCTTATTTTGATTTATTGTTAAAAATCGTCTAATTTTACTCACCTCTTTGTTCAAATATGAATTAATATTAGGTATTCTTTTTTAGCTAATCTGCCCTATAGTTTAAGTACAATCCTTCACAAACATCAAACTATCATTATAATAAGTATTCAATTTTGCTGAGATTCTTCCTCCATTAAATAGCCCTATTCATAAAGAAAGACGCTTTTCTAAATAAGAAACACGCCCTTTAATTGAATAACGATTAACCTTCTATTAGCTGGTTTTGCTGAAGATTGTTTGAACAAAAAATTTTTAAAAAAAGGTATACTGATAGTGACATTTTACTGTCGATAACAGTATACTGTTATTAACAGTAAGGTGTTGCCAAAAAATTTTACATTTAAATTAGGAGGTTATATATTTCATGAAACATACAGGGAGACATACAGGTGCATTTATTCTGCTGTTTTTAACAGAAGGAGATAGCTATGGAGGGAAACTCCTGCAGAAATGTGAAGAAGAGCTTCCCATCAATCCGATTGATAGTGCCATCATATATCGCACACTAAAAAAATTAGAGAAAGAAGGTGCTGTTGAGTCTTATTTGGATACATCTGATCAAGATAAACCGATAAAGATGTACAAAATTACTACAGTTGGAAAAAGACAATTAGAAGATTTTCAAATGGATATTGAAGAAAAAATTAAAAATTTATCATTTTTCTTAAATAAATACCAACAATGGAAAGAGTCTGATCATGATTAATGGTGCTATCCTTTACTCTATAGCTATTATTCTTATCAGTTTTTCTTTTATAAAAGATCGAAATAAAACAAAAGATGCTCTATTAAAGTCATGGAACATGTTTCGTAATCTTATACCTTCCATGCTATCAATTATGCTTTTCGTTGGACTATCACTATCTATATTAACGCCTTCCTTCATTTCTTCCATCATTGGAGAAAAATCTGGATTCATCGGTATCGTTTATTCAGCAATCATTGGCTCTGTTGCGCTCATTCCAAGCTTTGTTGTGTTTCCTCTTGGAAATACATTAGTCCAAAATGGTGCGGGCCTCCCTCAAGTTGCGGCATTAATGTCTACATTTATGTCAGTAGGAATCACAACTCTACCGATGGAACAAAAAATATTTGGTCGAAGTTTTGCTTATTCTCGTAATGCATCTGCATTGTTAATGTCTCTCATATTCTCGTATATTATTTGGGTGGTGATGGTATGAATGAATTAAGAAGATATCGTTTCTTTTTCATTTTACTATTGGGACTCATTATTTTGACTTTTATAAACCAATCGTTGGGATGGAACGCATTTCAATTAACAGGAAAAAGTATTTTAGATATGCTGTTTCTACTTCCTCCTGTCTTAATATTCGTAGGGTTACTTGATCAGTGGGTGAAGAAAGAAACATTAATGAAATATATGGGGGAAAAATCTGGCATCTACGGCATCTTGTTCTCCCTATTATTAGGAGGAATTGCAGCTGGTCCCCTCTATGTTGCTTTTCCAATTGCGGCACTATTATTTAAAAAAGGAGCGAGCATACGAAACATTGTATTTTTTCTAGGAGTTTGGACAACAGCAAAATTACCGGTTATGGTGTATGAATTTGCTTCATTTGGAGCTAAATTTACACTCATTCACATTTGTTTTGGTCTATTATTTTTCTATGTAATGGGTATTATTTATGAGAAGTTTTATGATCAACGACAACTGTTAAAGTATGATATAACGAAACAAATTTAGATTTAGATCGATAAATCTTTAACCACTCAATCCCAGATTATTTATAGCTGCACCTACAACGGACTATTGCGTGCAGCAAAAGATTAGAAGATGCAGTTTGCACTGCACCCTCTCTTTAATTATTCAAGTGTAAAATTATTCTTTCTTAATGTTCCGCCTTTTAACTTTCATAACAATTCGATTAAATGATCAATTACTTTATCAGCTTGTTTTAGTTCCTCAGCCTGCGCAAAGTCAAAATTGACACCGATTGCAGTTAACTTATTATCCTTTGCAGCCATGATATCGGATAATCGATCTCCTATTACTGCGCCTCCAGTTATATAATTTTCATTCATTACTTTCTTAACTAAATCTGATTTTTGTCCTGAAGAAATAGATTGAATGCTATAAACTTTTTTGATGAATCGATTCAAATCGTACGTATCAACAATTGCCTGTAGATACGCTTCTTGTCCATTACTTGCTATGTATAATGAATTGTCAATACTTAGTCTTTCGAGTACAAATTCTGCATTTGGATAGAGCGATCCTTTTTTAGCTTTTATGAGTTCTATTAATTTCTCTTGAAAAATCTCGTTACTCTTTTCTCGAATCAAAAGTGTATGACTTGGACATAATGTTTTCCAAACTACTGGTAATGGTACACCAATAATTTCTCGATATGTATCGATTGGTGTATCCTCATCCCATAGATTATTTTTTCTTAATACATCAAAAGTTGCAATTAATGCTGGTTCTAAAATTAGATTTGTTTGAAATAATGTACCATCCATATCAAAGATTAATGCTTGTTTCATATCAATTCCACCTTTCTTTCAAGTTGAGTTTTAGATTTAGCTTCGGTTTCGAAAATTCAGAATATAGATACTGAATTTCTTTCTTATCCGAATGAGTCAATTTCATAAGCAAGAATAATTTCTAAACTATTCATTCAATAATTCTGAGAATATCCCATTTCTAGTATTTACCTAGTATGCCGCTCCAGATGGCGCTTTCCGCGGGCGAGCGTTGAGCCTCCTCGTTCGCTTCGCTACCTGCGGGGTCTCACCTGTCTCGCTTTCCCGCAGGAGTCGCCATCTTCCGCTATATAGACAATGTTCATTTTCATGTCAAATAGAAGTTAAAATAGTAAAGTACTTATTATTGAATTAACATTGAATTAGCATTTAATAACCCATTTATTAAACTGTGAATTTTGTTCTTGAAGTTGCCAACCTGACTTGTAGTAGTATTCATTGAATTCTGATTCAATCGGGCATAACGCAAGGATTGGTAAGTCATTTATAATCTTTAACATCTTTTTTAACAACCCCTGCCGACGATAAATCTCGCTTATAGCAAATTGATATAGCGAGATGGTATTTGATGATTTTTTTTTGTAAAATCGAAAAGCTCCTACTACTTGACCTTCGACTATTGCTACTATCATTTGTTTTCTTCTTATAGCTGCTTCAATTCCGAGAGGGCATAAAAACTCTTCAGAATAAATCCCATTGTTATTACGATCTAAATTATGTTTGAAGAAAGACAAGACTTGAGGTGTATGGGTTATTTCAGCTAATGCTATCTGCAACTATCTCACTCCCCTAGCAAAAAAATATCTTTTCTTATGACATAAGAGAATTATATATTTCTCCTATAATCCCTTCCATTTGATGAACACCCAATTCTGCATTCGTCATGATGACAGCACCTTTCTCTATATACGGAAACGCCACCATCATACATTGAAAACCTACTCCCCAACCAAGTGATGTAATTTCAGGTTCTTTTTCTGAACCACTTAAAAATACGCCTAGCCCGATCCCGTTCTTTCCTAACTGTGGGGTTATCATTTCTTTTGCTATACTTACAGAAATTCCGACCTTACTTTCCCCTTTTAAAGCATTCATTAATTCAAGGACCAATTGGGCAAGTTCTGAAGTAGTTGTCCATAGTCCAGAAGCTGCTGGGTAAGGGTACATTGGATATCCTCCATCTACTAATTCACCGTTCTTGTTATGACCACAAGAAAATTCTTCTCTATTCGTTACTGATATTTCCGTGCAGAATGTGCTTTTTTCCATTTTTAAAGGTTTAAATATTAGTTCGTTCATTATTTGCTGATAAGGTTTTTCTAACACATCTTCTATTAGTTGCTGGATAATACAAAAACCAGCATCTGAATAGTGGAATTCATTCTCAGGATTATACTTCACATCAATCGGTTCTTTACAATAAGTGGTTTTCCCCTCTAATAGTTCAACCATTGAAGGAATCCCTATAGTCGAATTAAGTTCAGCAAAACTATATTCTGGATCTATAATTCCAGATTGATGACTAAGCAAGTTTCGTAATGTAACTCTTTTATTTTTTATTAAATCACTATCAGGAACTTTCCACGATACGAGTCTTTTGTTTACATCCTCATCTAAATCAAGAAGACCTTGATCTGTTAACTTCATAACGAGCATTCCTGTTAGGAATTTGCTGATTGAACATGCACTGAAAATAGAATCTCTGTTAACTTTTTTATCGCTGCCTACCTCTAGCAAACCGTAATTTTCTGTAACACTGATTTCACCATTATCAATTAAGGTAATACTTAAACCTGGTACATTATAATGCTTCATACGCTCTAGCATGTTTATATTTTTTAATTTCATATGTTCCCCCTAATTTAGTAACTTTAATAAAACTATAACACGAATATATGTTCTTTTGTATATATTTGGATGATAAATTTAATTTTTATTATTTTGATTTAATTGAATCAATTTCATAAATGCTTTACTTGTTAAAAAATACGAATTTTTCCCAAATAATAAACTCAATAATTCGGATAATATTTCATTTCTAGTCGTTACTAAGTATGCCGCTCCAGATGGCGCTTTCCGCGGGCGAGCGTTGAGCCTCCTCGGAAGCCCGTATCGTGCTTCACTGCGGGGTCTCACCTGTCTCGCTTTCCCGCAGGAGTCGCCATCTTCCGCTCCAAAGACAATGTTCTAATTGATATGGCTTATAACAATTGTCAATTTAATGTTCGTGTTTTTTATCAAATCTTTGAATTATGAAAATGATTCAAATACCAAAAATATCAATAAATATCATTGATACAATAACAAAAATATCAATAAATATCATTGATACAATAACAAAAATAAAGATGCTAAATCATATGTGATTTAGCATCTTATTTGTATTGCTATTCGTTGTTTTCTCTTCCAATACTGAAACCATTTTACGCTGCAGCAGTATTCTTCTTTTTGTTTGATTGACTTTTAATCATCGTGCTATTTATCACAAGAGCCAGTAAAGCACATGCAAACATAACAATTGCCATCGGTACCGCAGTAAGTTCCCCTGCAATCCCAACTAATGGAGAAACAATTGAACCACCTACGAACGGCAGTAAACCAAGCATCGCAGAAGCACTTCCAGCATGTTGACCTTGGTTTTGCATGCCAAGTGAAAAACCTGTTGGTCCTACAAGACCAACACTAGAGACAGTGATAAAGAAACCTAACAAAATCATAATCAGTGGCCATTTAAAGATTGCAACTAAGAGCAATAGTAGGCATCCAATCGTTGCTTGCCAAACTCCGAATTTCAATATAGTTCGTTCATCATATTTCCCAATTAAGTGTCCTGTTAGTTGTGTCATCAATACTATACCAATGCCATTTAGTGCAAATGATGCTGAAAACCATTGTGGCGATAAGCCATACATCTTTTGTAAGACAAATGGTGAAGCAGCGATGTATCCGAACATACACGTTAAAATAAAAGATTGGGTTAATGAGTACCCCATGAATTCTTTATCTTTAATAATGATAGGAAATGCTTTAAATGGTGTAAAAAAGTTACCATCGGTACGCTCCTGAAGATGTAATGTTTCAGGAAGTTGCCAAAGTACACCAATCAGTAAAAGGGTACCTCCAAGTGAAAGTGTATAGAAAATAAAATGCCAATCCCCAACTGCCAATAATAGTCCACCCAAAAGTGGAGCAGCAATTGGTGCAATACCATTCACTAAACCAAGGATTGTCATAAATTTCGTCAGCTCTTTGCCACTGTACAGATCACGCGCAGCAGCTTTTGCAATCACAATTCCAGCAGCACCTGTGAAACCTTGCATAAATCGTAAAATAAGATGGATAACAATTGAACTGGTCAAGCCGCAAAGAAATGACGCAAGTGTAAACAAAATAAGTGCACTAATTAAAGGTTTTTTTCGTCCCGATAGATCACTCAGTGGACCGAAAAATAATTGACCAATTGCAAGCCCGATAAAGCAAGCGGTCATACTAAATTGAGTAACTGATGTTGATGTATGTAAGTCATTAGCAACCATAGGTAAAGCGGGTAAATATAAATCCATACAGAGTGGACCAAAGGCAGTTAATGAACCTAAAATGATCACAACCCAAAAAGTAGTCTTTTTTTCTATCGCAATTGTAGTACTCATTTTATCTCCTTTCATTTTTTCATATATCCATAGTGTATAAAGCTTAATGGATATTGTCTAGATGATTAAGATTATTTTTGATTTCAAACTATGTCAATTTCATAAATCCATTTTCGGTTTTTATATACGAACATTTAAACACATTAACTTTTCACTATTCAGATTTGGATGTTCCGCTACAGACGGCGCTTTCCACGGGCTTGGCTTCAATCTCCTCGGTCCAACACGATGTTGGTCACGAAGCCTTTGCCACAGGACGTGGCGTTCTTAGGCTTTGTTCCTTAAAAGATGTGCTCCTGCATCGCTTCGCTAGCTTCGTCGCAAGAAATTCTTTTTAACAAAAGAATTTCTTCCTGCGGGGCTTTCAGCTCAAGCTTTTCCCGTAGGAGTCGCCGTCTTTCGCTCCACAATGAACAAAATTAGATCATTACATCTTGTATATTTTATTAAAGATATTCATTATGAAATTGATTCAGTTAACTATTCTATATAATAATCTCGTTCAACTTTGGAAATTCTGACATGATAATTCTGATACCATTCTTCCTTTCCCCTTTTTTGAGCGATTTGATGTGATGCATTGTTTTTCCAATTCTTAATTGCTTCTAGTGAATTCCAATAGGAGACGGTAATTCCTAATTCATTATCCCTTGCGCTTTCAATACCTAAGAACCCTTCTTGTTTTGTTGCCAGTTCTTCCATTCTTTTTGCCATTTCAGCGTATCCATTGTCTGCTTCTGTACGCTGGGAAGTAAAAATAACCGCATAATATGGTGGCTCCGGCGTTTTAGCTGTTGAATTCATAAATAACACTCCCTACTATTTAATATAGTTTACTTTCACTTGCTTTTAATTGGATTCCTCTATCCTTTAATTATACGAAAATCCACATCCAAATAAAGGGGAATCCTATTTATCAATTTTTATATCCGAGAGAAAAGAAAAATAAAAAAAACTTAATAAAATTCTTACGAAATAAATTCAATTCTCCTAATAATCATGTATAATTATTCGTAGTATATCGAAATGAGGCGAATGACAACATGCATAGTTTAGCAAAAGAATTAAATGAAACTATTCAACAAGAAAATCCTTATGTATATGACATGCTATCTGGTTTAGCAAAAGAAATGTATTTCCCGAAAGAAGGGATTTTAAGCCAATCAGCAGAAGCTGGGAAAAAAGCGAACAAGTACAACGCTACAATCGGCACTGCTTTAGAAAATGGTAAACCAATGCACTTAAAAGTAATTCAAGACACTTTATCTGCATATGAACCTTCTGATTTATACTTATATGCACCACCAGCGGGTAAACCTGCACTTCGTAAAGAATGGCGTAAAAAAATGCTTGCTGAAAGCCCTTCATTAGAAGGCAAAACTTTTAGTAATCCAATCGTTACAAATGCTTTAACACATGGTTTGAGTATTGCTGCTGATTTATTTGCAGATGAAGGTGACGCATTAATCATCCCTGATAAAAACTGGGAAAACTACGACATGGTCTTCGGCATCCGTCGCCATGCGCATACTGTAACATATCCACTTTATAATGCTGATAACAAATTTAATGCAGAAGGTCTTCGTCAAGCTATCCTTAGTCAAAAAGACAAAGGAAAAGCAATTGTATTATTAAACTTCCCGAACAATCCAACTGGTTACACACCTGGTGCTGAAGAAGGTGCAGCAATCGTAAATGCGATTACTGATGCTGCTAATGCTGGTATCAATGTGGTGGCCATTACTGATGATGCATACTACTCATTGTTCTTTGAAGATTCTTTACATGAATCATTATTTGGTGCATTAAGTAATGTTCACGAACGTGTACTTGCAGTGAAAGTCGATGGAGCAACGAAAGAAGAATATGTTTGGGGATTCCGTGTTGGTTTCATCACTTATGGTAATACAAGTGAAGCTTTGTTAGCTGCACTTGAAGAAAAAACAACAGGTATTATCCGTGCAACAATCTCAAGTGGACCACATCCATCACAAACATTCTTACTACATGCACTTCAAAGTCCTGAATTTGAAGCACAAAAACTAGAAAAATTCAACATCATGAAAGGCCGTGCAAACAAAGTAAAAGCGGTTCTTGAAAACTCTGAATTCGAAAATGTTTGGGATTACTACCCATTTAACTCAGGATACTTTATGTGCTTAAAACTAAAAACTGTTGACGCTGACAAATTACGTCTTCACCTTTTAGACGAATATGGCGTTGGTACAATCGCACTAAGCGACACGGATCTACGTGTAGCATTCTCTTGTATCGAAGAAGAAAATATCGAAGAATTATTTGAATTGATTTATAAAGGTGTTAAAGATTTAGAAGAATAAATCTTATATTGAAAAGGCTGATAAGCATATGCTAATCGGCCTTTTTTTGTGCAATTTCCCAACTAACATAGAAACTTCCCGAAACTTCATCTCCAGTAACCACAGCTCTATAAATTCCCGTTTTCTTGACTTTAAACTTTGATTGATCATCGTCAATTAGTTGAGTGGCTACATATCGATTATTTTCATCTTTAATATAAAAGCCGTGTCCCCCACCGTTTTCAGAATGAAACTGTTGCGTAATTTTAACGATTTGACCTTTCTTTACATCAATCGGAATTTCGTATTGTCCATTAAAATAACTAAAAGAAGCTGCATAGGAATTTTCATTCTGTATACTTTCCCAGTTCTTTTTAATTGTATAATCTCTAGACATTAAGATGAACAAACCAATTGGAATAAGGAATGCAAATATATATTTAAAAATCTTCGAATAATTTGATATAACAGTTCCCAGAAAAAAAATTAATGCACAAAACGCTCCAACAACTCCAGCCAAGATAGCATAAACTAAAAATTCCAAATTAAAAAAATCGGCTGAAATGATATTTACTATAAATCCCAAGATAAGAAAAATGCCAAACCCAGCAATTGCATACAATCCGATTTTCTTTTTTATATGAGTAACTGTGTATCTCCGGATTAGCCTATCGATGAAAATGGAAGCTAAAATTCCATAGCCAAATACGAAAGCCCATAGAACTTTGTTTGAAATTCCCTCAACAGTTTGAAACATTTTCATATCTGAACCAAAGAATGCAAATAAGAAGAAGAAAAAAAATAAAAAGCCTGCCGCTGCTAATTTAATGATGATATAAGAAACAATTTGGTTTATATTATGTATTTTGGACAACTCCTTTTCTTTGCACATAAATATCCGATTAATGCCACAAAATCATATATTTTATAACCATCACTAAAGAATCAAATGCCATTCTTATATTTTAACAAAATTCCCTAAATTAAGAAGTAATATAATAGAACAACATTGAAAGAATAATAAAATCCACGTATAATAAAGTAAATAACAACATAAAATTAAAAAAAGACCGCCGATGTTGGTGCATCAAGCGGCCAATAGATAGTCGGTTCCCCAAAGGGATTGGCCTTAAAGGATCAGATAACCCAACCCGTAGAGCGCTCAACTCAAGGATGGGTTATTTTTTATGATTAAATGACAGAATTGTGATGACTAACGTTGCAAACGCAATTGCGAACATTAACGCTTCAAATACTGTCACGGCATCACCCCCCGGGCCCACACAATGTGGGTTATGCAAACGCGGCCGCAGTACGCGGCGAATATTGTCTGCCAATATCTGGAGTATGCCAACCACCCTTGAGTACCAACTATCTAATACATATTATACCAATTTATCGTTCTATTTAAAACTCAAATAAATTTATTAGAAATTAACTTGTATAAAATATTAATCATCGAAAAAATGTACATAAGTAATCAACTAATATATTTTCTCATCGATACAACCTTTAGCTCCTCTCCGTTTGGCTTATGTACAATTTCCTCATCAAAAATTTCATACCCAACTGAACTATATAATTGGATATTCCCTGGAACTACGGGAATAGCTTGAGTTGAAAGCCCCGCAAGGAGATTGAGACCAAGCACGTGGAAAGCGTAGTCTGGAGCATTAATATAAAGTTTTTTAATTCTAATAAAAAAACCCGCCAACATTTCCAGTTTGTTGACAGGTTTCTATTTATTTATTTATATTTTGTACTTCCTATTTTTAATTTCCTGATGACTATGCTTTTGTATACTTTTTAATAGCAGGCATAATCTCTGTAGCAATTAATTCGATATTCTTCATAATTTTATCGAACGGTACGCCACCAAAATCAATTTGAGCCATAAAACGTTGGTGACCATATAATTCATACTGATATAGCATCTTTTCAATAATTTGTTGAGGACTACCTACCATCAATGCTTGGTGACGATCCGGTCCTTCTTCCAATTGCCATTTCGGATAGCCCGTTCCACGAATAAACTGCATTCCAGCATTTAGATGCGGATACATTTCTTCTACAGCGTCTTGTGAATTCTCAGCTGTGTAAAATAATGATGCCGTTGCAATTGGCAATTCAGATGGGTCATATCCACTACGTTCAGCTGCTTCTCGATAAGCATCAACTGAAACCTTAAATGTCTCTGCTGGACCACCTAAAGTCGTTAACATCATTGGAATACCGGCATAACCTGCTTTGATTGCACTTCCTGGTGGTCCCCCTACTGCACGCCAAATCGGAAGTGACCCTGTTTTTGGTTGAGGCAGTATTTCTGCATTTTGTAGTGAAGGACGAAATTTTCCTTCCCACGTAATATGGCGATCTTTGTTTAATTGTATTAGCAAATCCAGTTTTTCTTCAAATAATTCTTCATAGTTATTTAAATCGTAGCCAAGTAAGTCATATGCTCCAACTCGAGAACCACGACCTGCAACAATTTCAGCTCGGCCATGTGATATCAAATCAATTGTGGAAAAGTCTTCATATGTTCGAACTGGGTCTGCTACACTTATGACAGAGGCAGAACTAGCAATTTTTATATTTTTTGTTGCTTGAGCAATTGCCCCTAAAATAACTGTATGACCTTGTGAAGCAAAATATTTTTGATGACTCTCACCTACTGCAAATACATCGATACCTGCTTGGTCTGCTAATCTACTAGCTTGAATGATTTCTTGAATTCGCTGTTCTGCACTAATATGATCACCGTTTAAGGGATTCATCACGTGATCCCCTAAAGTATATAAACCAAATTCCATTCCTTTTGAAGGATCAATACGATATTGTTCCATCATTTTACTCACTCCTTTTAATCAAGCGGTTCTAGTTTTGCTTCGATTAGTTCACGTTCGTCTTCTAAAAATGGCGGTAAATCTAATTTTTGTCCTAGTTCTTCTACTGTTGAATCTGCAGTAAAACCTGGTCCATCTGTTGCCAGCTCAAATAATATTCCATTTCTGTCACGTACATATAAACTTTGGAAGTAGAAACGGTCAATAATCCCTGATGTATGAAGCCCATAATCGATTAACTTATTGTTCCACATTTCAAGTTCCTCTAGATTTTCAACTCGAAGGGCTAAATGATGAACACTTCCACGACCTGGTTTTTCACTAGGTGCTTCAAGCTCTTTCACGACAATTTCACCAGTACGTTCACCTTTAACTGATTGAAGACGAACAAAATCTATTTCATTATCAACAACAGTGAAGCCAAATAAATCTTTCAACAAATTTACTGTTTTATTTAAATAACGAACAGTAATGTCAATTGTGCCTAAAGCGAAAATTTGATGCTCCTCTGGTACTTCTGATGAGGTAACAGGCTTCCATGTTGTCGGAATTCTAGCACCATTATTATTTAAAAGTACCATTCGCAAATCCTCGTGATCTTCAAAGAATAATGCATCCTGCCCCATATATGTCGTTATATCACCGTGTTTTACATCTAGTTGTTCAAAGCGTTTTTTCCAATATTGTAAACTTTCATAGCTTGGTACTAATAAACCGATTTGTGTAATTGCATTCGTGCCTCGTTTCGTGCTTCCTGCAATTGGCATTTCAAAAAATGTAATATCTAGTCCAGGACTTCCTACTTCGTCACCGTAAAATAGATGATACATCGATGGATCGTCTTGGTTTACTGTTTTTTTCACGCGTCGTAGACCTAGAATATTTTGATAAAAATGATTATTCTTCTTTCCGTTTTTTGTTAGCATTGAAATATGGTGATGCCCTTTCATATAAATCGCTCCTTTTTTCAGTTGATTAGTCAATTGATACTTTAAAAAAATTTACTCTGGTTGTAAATTTTTTTCATGTGTGTGCTTTTGTAATTTTGTTGTTAATTCATATAATAGCTTTAGCTCTTCTTCTGTTAATGCTTCATTGAAGAAGGAGGACTGGAATGCCACTTGCTCTGGAGTTGCAACTTTTAATATGTCTTCACCTTGTTCGGTCAGTGAAATCTTTTTAATCTTCCATTCCTGTTTTCGCTCAATCAAGCCGTCCTTCTCAAGTCGAGCTAACATTCGTGAAATTCCACCTTGTGTAACAGTTACTTTTTCAGCAAGTTCAGATTGTGTAATCGGCTGATAGGTTTGAATTTGAATCAGTACATCAAACTGCGCTACTGTCAAATCAAAGCTTTTTAAAAACTCATTTGATAAATAATTACTCTCTGTCACAAAACGAGTGATTCGCATCCAAGTTAGTGATTCAAGTGTATTCTTTTTCATTTTGTTGTCCTCCTTTCTTTGTTCTTGTTATCACTTTACTACTCAAGTGATAAATTGTCAACTACTTGATCAATTAATTTTTGGTACTGAAAAAGTGTAGTAATACAAATATTTATAGTATATATCTGCTATTGATTGAAGTGGAATTAGCTCCGCTTTCCGTGGGCGAACTGACGAGCCTCCTCGCTGCGCTCCGGGGTCTCGTCTAGCTCGTTTTCCCACAGGAGTCTCCGCTAATTCCATCATCAACAATGATAGCTATAAAAGATTTTTATTATAAATTTTCATCTTTATTTCAGTGCCTTCGCTAAGTTCTTGAAGAGCTTTCAGCTTAAGCTTTTCCCGTAGGACTATGAATGAGCTTCACTGAATTTACATCGCACTAAGGAAATGCTAACGCAGTTTCGAGAGCTCGCCGTCGAAAGCGAAGTAATTACTAATTGGATATCATTGAAATTCAGCCAAATTTTATTAAACAGATGTACTCTCTTACTTTAATAAGACATCTTTTAGATTTCGTGAATTCTCTTTATCTAATCTTCCAAATCCTTCTTTTTCATTATTACTGATAATTATTGCAGTTTCATTTGTATTAAACCAAATTCTATATTCATAAATTTTCTCAGGCATATTTTCATCAATCGTGTAGAATAAAGTAGCTAATATATCCTCTTTTCTCGCCATGTCAGCTTTTGTTTTAGGTTCCCAACTCACATTTTCTAAATAGTTACTTATTAAATCTATCTTTTCTTGGTCCGTTATCATGATAACATCTTCATAATTTCCTTCTTCGTTAACTTTTTGAACATCGACTCTTGTTAAGAGTTCTTCTTTTTCAGAACAAGCTACAAGTATAATTCCAAAAGCGAATAAAAAAATCACATACTTTATTATTTTAATTTAGAATCACCTCCAAACAATTAGGCAATGATCGACAATGTGAATTGCTATACGATTCTTTCGTAGCAACAAATTTTATCGCTACACTTCCCAAAATCAATAGTCTTTCACAACAATATATTTAGGATAATCAGAGATATCTTTAATTTCTGATTTTATAAATTCAGGATATAGTTCAACTTCATCAAGTTGAGCGATTGGGATCCATTTATATATCAAGCTTTCGCCTTCAATTCCGTAAAATGGTTTTGTATTAATCTCATAATCCTTATTTATAGTGACTTGATAATAGAATCCTATTTCATGAAAGTTATCCTCATTGAATTTAAAGAAATTTTCAACTGACCATAGTAATCTCTCTATTTGAACGTCAATGTCAAGCTCTTCTTGAAATTCCCTTCGCAATCCGTTCTGAGCTTGTTCTAATATTTTCACCCTACCACCTGGTAGCGACCAAAATGAATCGTTGACAGATTTATGTATTAAAATATGACCCTCCTGTACCAAAACTCCAGCTACCCTAAAATTGAAAATCCCTTGTTCTGTTTTAAATACGGCATCCATTTTAAATTACTCCCCTCATGTTTAAAGATTGCTTTTAGTCTTAGAATTCAACTCCATCCCCCTTTAACATTTTTCATTTTATTATTTTTAACATATTAAACCATTTATTATATAAAATTATATTTAGTGCAATTATATACAGTATAATAAAAATAGATCGATGTTATGAAGATAGAAAAATAGTTCAACAGTTAAGTATTTTCAAAGGAGTAATGATATTGAATGAAATGCTGAAATTTTGGAACGGTGCAGCTGCCATTATTATGTCAGATAACAAATTACTAATGGCTAGAGGAAAAGGTACTTCAAGCTGGAGTATACCATCAGGTGGCATTGAAGATGGCGAAACTGCAGAAGAAGCATGTATAAGAGAAGTATGGGAAGAAACTGGTTATAGAGTGGACATAAGTAAATTGTTACACATCAAAAAAGCATTAATCGAGAATTATAATGTCACGACATCTTATTTTCTTTGCAAAGTGATTGATGGGCATATTGCATACCACGATCCAGATGAAATTATTGAAGAAATTTCTTGGAAAACATTTGAAGATTTTAAAAATATCCAACTCGATTATCCAAAAGATCGAGAAATGTTACTATCCCATTTCAACAATGAGAAGCATTGAAAAAAATTTAGTACTTCTTCTATCATTTCAAAGATCATTCAGCTTGTTAGGTTAATGTAGTAATAATCATAAAAAACAGGCTGCTCTTATTTTAGAAAAGGAAAGGAGGCAACAATAATGATGAAATTTTATTCTTCTTTAGTTTTTACGGTAGCTCTAGTTATTGCTGGTATAGTTTATTGGGATTATACAGAAAGTACAATGATGGGAAACTCTGAAAATGGAATGTGGAAAGCCATGTATAAAGAACAAAAAATCGGCGGTACCCCAATAGGGTGGTTAGCGTCCATTAAACAAAAAAACAATGAAAAGGTTACTGTAAAGAAACTCAAATTTTTAGAAGAAGATAAAATATTAGTAGAGAGAACAGAGTTTTATGAAGGAAGAGATGATGTTGATGGAACAAAATACTCTTTACACCCATTTTCATATCCTGATATATATTTAGGAGATGCTCCTAAAGAAAGTCTTTCATATCAGATTCAAATTATATGGGAAGATAGTAGCGGCAATGAGTATAACGATAAAATTAAACTGAGTAAGTTAGAGTGGCGATGATGATTTACTCACCACTCTAATAATATGAAAGCACGTTCTCTTATTACAGTTCTTTCAATTTCCGTTTCGCTTCTTCATCCCCCTGTAAAGCAGCTCTTTGATACCAATACTTCGCTTTTTTCATATTGATGGGGGTTCCGATACCTGATTCATAACAAAAGCCCAGATTGAATTCTCCGTCAACATCTTGTTTGTCAGCAGCCATTTGATACCAACGAATCGCTTCTTCACCTCGATCATTTTGGAATGATTCATGACCAAGACGATTGGCAGCAAATACATCACCTGCTAATGCTGATTGTGTGAACCAATGTTTTGATTTTTCTAGATCTTTTTCAGTGCCTACTCCATTTTCGTACATATACCCTAGTGTATACATAGATTCCGCCACACCCCGTGCTGCAGCAATTGAAAACAGTTCGTATGCACGTTTGTCATCCTTTTCTACATACTCACCGCGAAAATACATATCTGCGTAATTATTCATCGCATCCGCATGCCCTTTTAACGCTGCTTCCTTATAGCACTTAAATGTCTTCTCCCAATTTTCTTCCACAACCGTCCCATCGTAATAGTAATTACCGATCCAGTAGATTGCATCGATATTCCCTTGATTGGATGCTGCTTCATACCAAGTAAATGCCCAATCATCATGTCCTATGAACTTATAAAATTTCCCAAGTTCTAACTGAGCATCGAAATTACAGTTCATTGCTTTTTGATAAATCATTTTCACTTCTTGTAATTCATCATCTTCCATGAAAATGGTTACTAATTCATCAGCTGGTTTGATGATTTCTTGTAAGATCGTTTGTAAGTCACGAAGTAGAATGTCATGATATTTTGGGTCATAGGTGGAGATACTTTTTACTTGAGTATAGAGGATACCTATATCATCAGAAAAGTCGATTGTTGAAGCATGACAAGACTCAAATACTCTAGAAATATTTGATATCACATCATTTCCAGTCTCAATTAATGGAATAAAATTTGCTGCTACAACATTTCCATATTCAGCAAGTTGTTGCTGCAATTGTTGTAAATTCATGATGGTACACTTCCTTAATGTGTTACTTAAAATCATATTTTTTATTCTTAACTTTGTATTATTTTAAAATAAAATAAACACCGCGTATAGAGTAAAGACAAAATCTTTAAATCAAGTTATTTCCAAGTTTCATCTAATTTATTTGCATAAAATTTAATTGCTTTCTTATAATCTAAAATATTGTGATCTTGTGATGTCTCAGCAATACATCGTAAGAGAAGTTCCATTGCTTCATGATGTTGTTTTAGATTATATAATGTCATTGAGTAAAAAACTTGAAGGGCCTTATTGTTTGGAAAGCGCTCGATTGCTTTTTGAAGTGTCTTTTGCGAATTTTCATATTGGCCAAGCGTTCTATATGTACTTCCTAATCCTAGTAATGCACCTTCAAGATCTTCATCAGTTAATCCAAGTTGAATAGCTTTTTCATAATAAGGAACTGCTTTCGCTTCCTCCCCTAATGCATCATAGCTCCATGCACAATGGTAATTAAATTGAGGATTATTCGGAGACATACGAATTAAATCTAATAAACTTTCATTCGATTCCTCTAGCATACCTTTTTCTCTTAGTTTAATCGCTTTTTGCAATCTTTCATCCATTTCGTTTTAACTCTCCTTCAAATACTAGAATATTTATCTATTTATTAAAAAAGGCGAACAAAAAAATAAAGACTGTCTCAGATGCCTAATTCTCTTTTCAATGGTACCATTGCCATTCCCCTTTTAGAGTTTCTGCCTTTTTTGGACGACGACTATAAAGATTGCAATTAATATCAGGCTGTAGATGAAAATCCAGCCAAACTGCAAGTAATACTCTGCAGGTAAAGAGGTAATTTTATCACCTACACTCATGATTTCAAGGGAGTCCCGCAGAGGCGGAAAAAGCCAGTTTAATGGTTTTATTCTTAGAAAATCAGCTTTCGCCACTGCTATACTCAAGGAAACAATCAGAATACTGATTACCCCCCACCATGAATTTACACTGTTTTTTACAAGGTCCCTTGTAAAAAATAAGGAAAGCGCAATCGAAAGAACGGCAAAACTAAAATGCGCTAATAACCCAATCACAAGATGAATGGTATGGTACCCAGGAGTAAAGGCTTGAAAAACGACAGGATAAGCTACGGCTAGAACGCTAAGGAGCAGACCAACAACTGCACAATTGATCACGAGGGCAATGTAATATCCTCTTTTATTTTTGGCATGCATAATGGTAATTTGTTTTTGCCCTTCGTCCTCCGCATGTAAAATGGTGATTGTGACCCAGCCCATTATAAAAAACAGCACGAGTGAAGTAAATGAGTAACTTTCCAAGATTGGATTAGGTACATAGGTGTAATTAATGATGAGCATCATGATAAAGACCGAAACCGGGGGAATGTATTTGTGTGTTCGAAAATAATTAGCAAATTGGTAGTGAATTAAGCCCTTCATTGTTGCGTTTCTCCTCCTTCTTCAAAACTGTTGCAAAAATTCTGTTTCTTTCTTATGTAAAGGTGCTAAAAGTTTAATCGAGGCCCCGCGTTCCAGAAATTCTCTTACAATCTTATTGGTTTGTTCTTTACTGACATTCACTTCGATCAACCTTCGTCCGGAACTGATTTCCATATCTTTCTCGATGATTACTTTGTCTATTAATGGGAGGATTGATACAGTGCTCGACAATTCAAACACAACCCTGTTCATGAGCTCACTCTGTGGTTGCTGACTGCCCATCTGGATGATTTGGCATTGATGAATGACGAGTATTTGGTCCACAACCTTTTCGAGTAGCTTAGTCTCGTGACAGGTTAAAATAATACTAATGTTCCTTTCCTTTAAGGATATTAAGAGTTCTTCCATTTCACTTTGTGACTTTAGATCAAGGCCGGAAAGCGGCTCATCCATGATCAGTAGATCAGTTTCTTCCAGCATCGCCTGCATGATGGTTACTTTTTGTTTCATCCCCTTTGAAAAATGAGCAATCCTATTGTTTCGGTCGTCTTCCATATGAAATAATTTCAGCAAGGTGTTAATCCGTTGCTGCAGCCAATCTTTCGGCAATCCCCGGATTGTCCCCATATGTGTCAAATACTCTGCCGGCGTAAAGGGAATCACCACCGGTGTTACCTCTGGTACGTATCCAATCCGAACAGGCTCTCCGTTCCGAAAAAGAATTTGCCCGCTATCAGGCTTCGATACCCCCCCAATCATTTTCAATAACGTACTCTTTCCCGATCCGTTTTTTCCAACGATGGCTGTAACCTGGCTGGTTGGAATCGAAAGGGAGACCCCTTCCAGGACCGATTTGTTTTTAAATGTTTTGGTTACATTCTGTAATTCTATAATTGTGTCCACTTTTACACACCCTATCTCTCTTGTTAAAAGAACGAATCTGCGTATTCATAAACCAATAAATACGCAGAAAAGTATAGCTGAACCAACAGCCTCCAATCTGTCCCCTCACATAAAATACAATTTAATAATTTGAGAATCTTGATGTCTAGTTTTTTACTAAATTTCATCCCATGCATACGTTAACAAATTGGCTTGTCCTCCTGCAATTTGGATAGTGCATTGATCAATCAGCTTTGCTCCTAATTTTTCATAAAAGTAACGACTGTTGTTTTCTTCCAATACTTTGACAATGGCGTTTTTAAAACCCTTTTGTTTAAATTTCTCATTCAAATAGCCAAGCAATTCCTTACCATATCCTTTTCCCTGATATTCTTCATAAAAATAAATGGATGTAACATCACCATCATATGAAGGGTACTCCCCCTCTTTCACTTTTGCTCCACTTGCAAAACCAATAATTTTGTCATCTACAATTGCAACAATCACTATATCTTCAACTCGTTGCATATTGCTTATCCAAAGGTCTGTCCTTTTTTCAACTGATAGATTTTGCAAGAAATTATCACTCATAATCCCCTTATAAGTCGTTTGCCAGCTACGAACATGAACTTTTGCAATTTCCTTAGCATCTTCTATTTTTGCTTCTCGAATCATAATTTCCATAGATTTTCCCCCTTCACTATATTAAAAAACTCCAATATTCCTTCATTCCGCTAATCATTGACAAACACAATAACAAAAATAGTTTCTATTTATATTCCCACGCCTCATCGTGGCTTTCTATGCCTCGTTGCGCCTCTCGGAAATGATTTGTTTTTGGGCTTTTTTTGTTAACTTTTCAAAAACTAAATTATATGAATGTAGAATTAGATTTTCTATTAAATCTGTGGGTAAACTTGAATCAAGATAGATAGAATTCCAGTGTGTTTTGTTCATATAATATCCAGGGACAATACTTTCATAAACCTCTCTTAATTCTTCAGCTTGAGTAGGCTCACATTTTAAAGTTATAATAGGTTTTCTTTCAGAATCTCCCCCCATCATCGCAAACATCTTCCCACCAACATGATAACGATCCGCTTGCCAATCTTCTTGATAATCATGCGTTGCTCCAAGTAGGCTCAAACAAAATGAATGTAGTTGTCCTCTTTCCATTAAAAGCCCTCCTTTTTTAATAATAAATCCAATTCCATTCACCAATTGATACAGGTTAATTATTTGTACATTTTACCATTAAAAGATATAAATGTATGCAAAATAAAAAATATTTATTATTGGTTACTTTTTTACTAATATTCTATAGGAAATGGCGTGAAACCTACAGTTTGTTATCTGTTATCAGAGCTTGTACAAGTGAATTGGAAAAAGCTTAATTCTTTCCAATTACAAAAAATGCCTCCCTCTAAATTGTAGAAAAGAAGGCACTTTTTTATTAAATTATCTAAAACACTGATAATGTATTATATTACGTCTATTTACTACACGGAAACTCCATCTTCTATTGCGACTACTCCAGCGATAACCAAATATTTGATCCCTTGTTACTGCGATTGGGAAAAACCAAAAATTAGCTCCATCGAATGTCCAAATATACGTATTAGTAAATAGGCAAGAGTGTATGCCACTAGACCCTTGTTGCCATGTAGGCATAAATGGTACAAATTCTGGTGGTGCTGATGTTGGCATTTGACCTGAAGGTGGTCCTCCTGGCGGGCCCATTGGTGGCCCTGATGGGAATCCTGGTGACGGTCCAAAGGATGGTGGGCCTGATGGGAATCCTGATGGTGGTCCCATCGGCGGTCCAAAGGATGGTGGGCCCATTGGTAATCCTGGTGGTCTTCCCATTGGTGGCATGTTCTGTCCTCCTGGAAATTGAGGTGAAGTCATTTGAAATCCTCCTTTCTTCATAACGTAATATATGAAGAAATAGATATTTGCCCTCAACAATAGCCCGCTTTATAAACGAATATTAAATAAAACTTTCTAAATACTCTCCCTCCCCAATCCAGGTCAGCCAGATATTTCTGATTGACCTTTAGTTCAATAATGAAAAGCTTCCATTAAAGAAAGCTTCTTGTTCATCCAAGTACCCGGTAGTTCAATAAAAGTAAAACAAAATTGCTACCACATAACTTGCGCTAGTTAGTAATTCAAATTAGGGAATGCTCAAATCAAAACGTAATTATGATAATCGTAAGGGAATTGTATGTATATATTAATCTAATTAAACTGCATATTAAAAATAATAATTTGAATAAATAAATAATTATGAATATACTAATAATTACAAATTCGTATTAATGAGTTTTCTGTTGTAAACGCTATCAATGTGCGAATTTGAAAACTAACATTAGAAGAGGGGATTTTTAATGAGTAATGTAAAAGCTGTAGAAGTATATGATGCAGGTAATATCTGTCCAGATGATTTACCGTGGGTTCCTTATTTTGGGGTGGCTCATTTTAAGTTACTTAAGGTTAATACAGTAACAGGCCAAACTATTACCCTGTTAAAAGTTCCTGCGGGGACACAGCTTCCTACCCATTTCCATCCGGGAACGGTTATTGTGTATACCATTAGTGGCTCTTGGAGATATATAGAGAATGATTGGGTTTCTAACGCTGGGGACGTAGTTTATGAGCCTGCTGGATCCCAACACACACCTGAATCTCTAGGAGATGAAGAGGTTATTACGTTAAATATTGTTGAGGCAACATTAGACTATGTGAATGAGAATGGAGAAATTATTGCTAGAGATAATTGGCAGTCATTATTGCAAAAATACCACGATCATTGTGCGGCTGAAGGAATTACACCTATAGATGTGACTCAATTTTAATAGTAAGATTAAAAAAAGAGAAGCCCTTCCATAAGACGAAGTGGCAACTCTTTTTTCTTATATTTTCGTAATTTCAGATTTTAGATAATGAATATACTTGTTTAGTAAAATGGATAAAAGTTTATCTTCAGATAAAACTAATCCAAAAGAAATATTGAGACCACTATGATTTACCAAATCAACGGGAATGATATCTCCATTTATAACGGAGGGATAATTTTTCATGATAAAATCAGGAGCAAATGTAATAGCCAAACTTTCAATGATAGCTTGGAGAATGCCGTCCGAATTATTTGATGTAAATAGGATTTTCATGGGCTGGTTTTTGTTAAAAAACTCATGAACAAAGTATTGCATAAATTCACCGTAATATGTAACGAGCATTTGATCTAGTATCTCATGTGAAGATATAGCATCTGTAAACGCTAAGGGAGAATGTTTAGAAACATAAACTTTCTGCTTCCCTTCAACTAGTGATTCAAAAGCTATTCCTTCCATGTTTATGTTCCAATCTGGTGAATAGGCTATCAGTCCGATGTCGGTCTTATGCTGGCGAACATCTTCAATCACAGAAGAGCCGCTTTTTTCATTTATTTCTATATTTACTTGTGGATAATCTTGTTTAAAAGCAGCAAAAGCCTTTACTAGAACCGTCGTCAATCCCGGTATGGAAGATACTTTTAGCTCCCCTCCTACCATGGAATTAAGTGAGTGGGCGGTCTCCTTGATTTCCTCAAATTTTCTTAACACTTCGTAGGCTTGTTTCAGAATGATTCTACCTTCCTCGGTTGGTACAGCACCATGTCCCCTTGAGCGATGTAAAATTTTAAGCCCCAATTCCTTTTCTAAACTAGTAATGGATTGGCTAATAGCAGATTGAGTCACATAAAGATTTTGTGCTGCTATAGAGAGGGAATTGTGTTTTGCGACTTCAACAATATATAGTAATTGTTCAAAGTTCATAGTTTTTCTCCTTGTCTATTAAAAAATGCTTATCAAACTAAATATTGTGTTTGATTGGAAATGAGAACCAGTAACACTAGGCTGTTTAGTTAGTAGCTATACTTGAGTTAATTTCATAATTTTGAGCCCTTGCTTCTATAAGCTTAAAATAACAAGAAAATAGAGCATCTCCCCAAATCCTGTAAAATGAGTGTTACGATACAAACATAAACAGACTGGAGGAATGCTCTATTCCTATTATACGACAAGATAGTCTAATTGATATGCAAATTTTATATAATTCGTTATGGAGACTACTGTTAAGCATGATTTTAAAGAATCAAGCACGCCTACGCTATCTATGGAAGGATTACAATTAAATATTCAAGGACCTTTGAAAATGTTGTTTAAATTGTATTTTTGTTTCTGCTTTACTTTCCAACTAATACAAAGACATTTTCATCAGGTGCCTCCATTACAGCAACATGTCCAGATTCAGTTGCAAATGGAGTTCTAATCCACTGAATTTCTTCGTTTTTACTAAGTTCAGCATATACTTGTTGCACATCTTCAACAAGAATTTCAATTTCTATGAAATCGTTTTCTGGATGATTACTTAGTACAAGTTCTGAACTTTCTTTGTGAGGGAATTTTAAGCCAATCAAAGTCCAAGTATTCCCGTTTTCCAAGATTCTTTCAATCTTCCAATTTTCCGTTAACCCCATTGAAGTATAAAAGGAAATTGATTTTTCGATATCCTTTGTATGAATACAAACACATTCTAATTTCTTAAACAATTGACACATCTCCTTATGATAGTGAAATAAGAACAAACGTTCCTCATTGATAATAGTACTATTTACCATTTAATAAAGCAACAATTTGTCAGAAAATTCCCTTTAAAAATTGTCTATTTTTATATAAAGGATCTGTTTAGCTTAAATGTTGTTTTTCTTCAAATTAATAAGCATATTCAAAAATCAAATTCGAATCCCCTTTTCTTTTCAAGTCACGAATTACTAAGAATCACTCCCTAAATAACAATTAGCTTTTAATGCATTCTAGGCAATGGTGGATCAGGAGTAAAAGTATCAACTGCAACTACGATAAGATAAATAGTCCAAATAATCATTGCAAATACGCTACCAATTTTAATTAATTTGATTTGAATGTCTGATAGCTCTGGAGTTTCTTTGTATCTCCATTTATCAAAATAGAAATAACTTTCTTCTGGGTCATAGAAACTCCAAATACCAAACAAGTAAATCGGAATCGAAAATACTATACTAATAAATAACATTTCACGACCTCCATTGAACATTTAAAATATTTACGTATGTAAATCCTTTCAAGATTCATTAATTCTATTTTTATTTTTAACTAAGGTGAATCAATTTCATAAATACTTTTCTAGGTAAAAAACACGAATATTTCTAAATATACAATCCGATAATTCGGATTATACTTCAAATATACTATTTGTTTAATATGCCGCTACAGATGGCGCTTTCGTGCTAAGCGATCGTTGAGCCTCCTCGGGGCAACAGGATGTTGGTCACGGAGTCGTTGCCACAGGACGTGGCGTTCTTAGACTCCGCTCCTTAATCGCCCTGCGGGGTCTCACCTGTCTCGCTTTCCCGCAGGACATTGAATGAACTTCACTGAATGAACATCGCACGAAGAAAATGCGAATGCATTTTCGAGGACTCACCATCTTCCGCTACTTGACAATATTCTAATAGATATAGCACAAACAATCCCCTCATTTAACGTTCGTGTTTTATTTCAAAACATTGAATTATGAAATTGACTAAGCTAACTTGTTTTATATATCCCCAATAAGCTAGTTACTTAAATAAAAAACCACTTTGAAAATCAATTCAAAATGGTTTCTTTTGGTTATTTTATTTCGTGTACTATAATCCCTTGCTAGTTATCTTGATTTTTCTCGACAAATTCTTTAAGTGCGAGTAACTTTTCATCCCAATATTGTTCAAAAAAGATTAGCCAATCTTTAATTTCAGTTAATGGTTGTGGATTTAGCTTATAACGATTTTCTCGCCCAACTCTTTGATTGCTTACAAGTCCTGCATCTAAAAGAACTTTTAGGTGTTTATTTATAGCAGTTCGACTTATTGGGAATTGTTTTGTAATTTCAGAAATAGGAAGTTCATTGTTTGCAAGTAATTGTAACAATTTACGACGAGTAGGGTCTCCAATTGCTTGAAAGACGTCATGTCGATCTTGCGATGAGTCCAATTTATGCCTCGATGTACTTTGGTAGGCTGATATTGACTATTTTTCCCCAGCCTCCATCCATTATTTCCCGAATCATTGTATGTGGTTGTCCAAACTCGGTATTTTTTTCTTCATCCCAACCAGAGTGAATTAATGTGAATTCTGTTTTTCCTGCTTCTAATTCTTTTAATTCCATTGTCAAATGCCAATCCTTGCCCCAGTCAAACCCTACTTTGTACGGTGGATCTAGTTCTGTTACTTTACATGGGGAATCACCAAATTGGCCTGCATGTAGGATGAAGTCACGACCTAATTCAGCTTCAAAAGTATTGGGCATCCACCATGCACCAATTCCTTCAGATGTTGAAATAGCTTTCCATGCTTTCTCAATAGGTGCATTAAGAATAATTGTTTTACGTATTTCTGGTAATGTATTTGTCATTAATTTATAACCTCCGTTGTTAAATGCAACACCTTTTAGTGTTACATTTATTATAACACCTTTTAGTGTTACTTTGTGAGTAAATTTATGATTCTATACATCAGCATTTATTTTTGATTGAGAAGTAATCCTCAAGAAATTACATGTACATATGATTCATAAAAAGCATTCAGTTTTTTAAGTGCTGTTTCAAAATTTAGTGAAACCACTGAAATTTGTACAAGGCGATGTTTTTTCAAATACATACTTTCATCATGTAAAAGTAATCCATTCAGTTTTGCGTCATCGCTAAAATGTTCAAGTTCCAATGGTAATTTCATCGATACAATCATTGGATATAAAGATTTTTGAACTATACAGTATTGTAAGAATGGCGATTTTGAAATTTGTTCCATTCTAGTTTGAAGTAGGTCAAATCGCTTGGGATATTCTTGTAATGCTAAAAGTGTATTTGCCACTAAGAATGCAGGCATTGTAAATGGTAGCGGATTATTAAAATGATGTGCTAAGTTTATATAGAGAGGTGCATCATTTTTTTTTGGTTTTCCATTTGTAAAAATAAATGCTAATCCACTCATTGCACCTAGTGACTTTCCACTCACAGCGGTTGCTATATGTAATTTCTCTATTGAAAATGAAAAAGAGCCAAATGAGCTAATACAGTCTGCACAAACTTTAACATTATATTTTTGGGCTAACTTTAGTAGCGGTTCAAAATCGTTGCAAATTCCTATCGATGTTTCACCGTGTACAAAGCAAATCCAATGATAATTACCAGTCCATAAATTCTGTTCAATCTCCAATAAATTAAACGATTCTCCCCATTTGTACGTACAAAGATCAAAGTTTAAATGCCATTTCTTTGCTTGTCGTATTAGTCGTTCACCAAATTCTCCATTTGAGATTATTAACCCTTTTGTTTCTTTAAAATCGGCTTTCATTTGACCAAGCATTACATCGTTTGCTAAGGTTCCTGTTCCGACAAGTGTTGTAACATGTTTTGCGTTTGATAATTCCAGAAGCTTCACTCTCATCTCATTATATAGAGATAAAAACTCTGAAGATCGATGTGAAGTACCTGTATGTGTAAGTGGTTGTTCTTGTTCAACGGGTCCCGGGAAAAAAGTATTTTGTGTAAATCTTATCCGTTCACTCATTTTGGATCCGTTTTTCCGTGTTAAAATCATAGGCAAAAATTTCGCATCTTCTGTCCCAACTTCTTCAGCAAATTGATGAAAACCTAATTGATTATAGAGTTTTTTCTCTCTCGTAATGCCCGAAATAACAGCTGCTGTATAACCTATATCATACACATAAGAATAGATACCTTTAGCAAGTTGACTAAATACCCGCCCATTTCGAAATTCTTTTTTGACAGCTAAAAGTCGTATTTCACAAAGTTTATGACAAACTTCTTTCTCCAACAACAACTCCACATTTCCAATTTTCTCATCTAACGAAAATGGACGCTGATCTCGAAACGCTAGCATACCTACCATCTCAGTACCTTTGTATACAAGCAAATATGTATTTTCAGAATGGAAACGATCTATTAATCTTTTCTTTTCATTTGGTCGATGCTGTGGAATCTCCTCTACAAATGTTTCATAATTTAATTTAGCAATTTCATCAAATTCCTTATCGGTTCTGGCAATTTTACACCAATACATATTCAAATCACTCTTTCCATTAAATTTTCACGATGTTTCCAAGTAATAAACAAAAAACTAATAATTATAGGGCTATACATTGGTAGATGAAGAAGATAAATACAAAAACTGTATGTAAGGAAACCAAACATCATACTAGATGTCAGACTCTTTGTAAATGGCAAGGTCATTACTGTTCCGCAGATTAGCATTAAAAAGAGCAATGGGTTTAAACTTAATAATCCACCAATCATTGTAGCTACTCCTTTTCCTCCCTTTAGACGTAGCCAAAATGGAAAAAGATGCCCGAAAATACAAATTACAACTCCAAAAGATACGATGATCTCATCAAACTCAAAAAATCTTCCTATATAAACAACAAGTGCACCTTTTAAACCATCAAACAAAAGTGTAATAACAAATGCCCATTTTCCTAAGGTCCGCCCTGCATTTCGTGCCCCTAGATTTCCACTGTTTTTCTGTTGTAATGATATACCATACCAATTACCCACGAACCAAGCAGACATAAAGGTTCCAATGAAGTAACAAAATAACAAGTAATAAAAATTCTCCAATAAAGCACCTACTTTAATCATTTATGTTTCATTTTCATTTTTTATAGCTCTCCAAACAATATAAACTTCCTATATTTACTAATTATCCCCTTAATTTTATTGTAAAACACTCTTAGTAATATTCCCACATCATTTAGCTAAAACATTTTTTACACTAAAAGGAATACTGACTAATAAAGCTTTCTATATAAAAAATGTTAACTAGATAAATATCAATCTAGAAATCTTAGCATATATTGAAATTGACGACTAATTTGAAGGTGGCGGTTCTTTGTTTATTTATGTCGTAAAGTATGGTGATTCAATCTTTTCTATTGCCAATAAGTTTCGGGTTACGATGGATAGTATAAGAATAATGAATGGTTTATCCTCCGACTCGATTGTACCTGGTCAAGACTTACTGATACCTACTGATCAATATATTGTCCAACCCGGTGATTCATTATATTCAATTTCTCAAATGGCCATGGTTCCTGTTCAAACAATTCAAGCTTATAACGGTCTTCACTCTACAAATCTGACTGTGGGAATGCGGCTTTATCTTCCACCTCGTAAAAAATATAGTGCTTATAGTTTTGGATATATAACTGTTACTACCCCAGAAAACGATCAACTTCTCGTACAAAATTATTCACCATATAATACTTATTACGGTATTTTCGAACATCATATTAATGCTGATGGAAGTTTAAGTGACTTGGATGATCAGCAAATTGTTAGACTGTCTAGACAATATTTTGTAGCTCCAATTGCAGTTATCACCAACCTAACACCTACTGGGTTTAGCTCCCAATTAGTGAGGCAAGTCCTTTCTTCAGCTGCAGTAAGGCAACGGTTAATCGATAACATTTATAATTTGGTAAAAAGTAAAAACTATGCAGGGGTTAATATTGACTTTGAACTAGTCCCTGTTGAAGAAAGAGATAATTTTACCAGCTTCTTGCGGGCATTGAGTAGTCGATTAAGACCTGAAGGATTATCTACTTCAGTAGCAGTACCATACAAAACAGGTGATAATGATCCTCCTTACAATAAGGGCTACGATTACGGTGGAATCGGTGCAGCAGTTGATTTTGTTTTCCTTATGGCCTATGACTGGCATGAGTTGAGTAGCGAACCTGGTCCAGTAGCGCCAATTGGTGAAGTAATGAAGACAGTAAATTATGCAATTGGGAAAATGGGACGCAACAAAATACTTCTTGGAGTTCCTCGTTATGGCTATGATTGGACATTAACGGATAGCGGCGCTGTGATAACCGCTAAAGCAATTTCTGTCGCAGATGCTTATAAGACAGCGATGAGCCATAATGTACCCATTCAATATTCGGCACAATATCAACAACCTTTCTTCTATTATTACGATACAACTGGTAGAAGACATGTTGTTTGGTTTGAAGACGCTCGTGCACTCGCTAAGAAGCTCCAACTTATTGTTGACCAACGTTTAAGAGGTGTTGGATCATGGCAACTTGGTTTACCATTTACGCAATCTGCCGTTTTGTTTAATGAGTTCTTTAGAATTAGAAAAATCCTCTAACTTTAAAGCTTTTCCTGTACAGATAATACTAAAATAATTTACAAAACAAATTATCATCTTCATAAAAAAACGCCCGTTCAAATCATTGAACGGGCATTTCAGATTGTCGGCAAATTGTTCGAGTGGGCAAGCTTCCAATACATTTTTAAATATTTTATAATGGTTTTTGAATTTATCCTAGCTTTTCAATAATAATTGCATTATCACTTGTATCGGCGTCTTGATTATAAATCACTCGATTATAAAACGTAGCATTTGCTGTTGAGACATACGGTACTAGCCACAAAAATCCTATTCCTAAAGAAAATAAACAGAGTATACCCCAACCAATAAAGCTAAGTTGCAATAAAAAATAATTCCATTTAAACCCATTCATTCTTCTTCTACTCTCTGATATTGCTTCAAGAATAGTATATTCAGGATGATCACGTAATATGTAAAATGTTTGTGAGTAAGCAATGGTTTTTATTATTCCTGGAATAATTAATAACAATGACCATAAAATCACAAAAATTTTCTGCAATGTATATGCTACAATTAATTTTATTGGGGTTTTTCCGTTATGATAGACTGATAAAACAGTAGAAATCTGAGGTTTGTTTTCCCGTACTAAAGATAAATAGAACCAATATACTCCGATTAATAAAGGAATTAGTGAAATATCAATAATTAGATATAAAACCACCATTACATTGGTTATTTCATCTTGGTTAAACCATACATAAAGTCCACTTGTTAAAACAAGATTAAGGAGGCTAATCATAAAGAGTAAGACATAAAACAATATAGACATTATAAAAGTAAGTAATACAGCTAGTCCCCAATTTCCTTTTAACGATTGTAAAGATTCTCTCTTAATTTCAGAAATTCGAATATTCAATAATATCCCCCTTTTGAAACATAATTTGAAACTTTAATTAAAATCTTAAATGAATCAATTCTCGTTTTTTGAATACGAAATTTCAAAAAATTAAACCAATAATAGATACACTCCTACTTTTTACATCATCTCCTCCAATTTTATATTATTGTACGCATGTAAATATATTATATAATAAATAAAAATTCCAAACTACCATTTATTGTATTTATTTAGTAATTAAGGATAAATTACCCAGTTATTTGAAGGGAGTAACCTAATTAATTGATAAGTCGCATCTGTTTTATTTGTGTTTTAATTCTGTCCAATCTTTTCCTGAATTTATTTCTGTTATCTTCGAGTAAATGAATGTCTAACATGGATGCGATTGTTTCCGCTACAGTTTCAACTGTCATAGTATCGGTTTCTAGTCGATGTTTAAATATATCATTGGACAACCCTTGAATACATCGCTCTATTTGTTTTGCACCCCATGAATTTTTGCCCTCCCCCCTACTTCGTAACCTCTTTTGTAATGTTTCTTTAGAGGCCCAAAGTACAAAATGATTGACTATCACTCCATCATCTCTTAGTTTCCCTACTATTTCTTCAAAATAATGTGGGTTTACTATGGTCATTGGAACAATAATAACTCCGTCATATTCACTATCTATGGATTTTAAAATAGTGTAATTTAACTCTCGCCAGATACTATGATCTTGGAAATCTCCTTTACTAATTTCTTTGGGTATATTTTTGTTAATAAAAAAACCCATATTTTCTGGATCATAGACAAAGGAATTAGGTATCCTTCTGTTTAATTCGTATGAAGTATGAGTTTTCCCAGAACCAAATGCACCATTTATCCAAATAATCATAATAAACACTCTTTTCTATATGGAATGATTTCTCCTTATTAATCATAATTTTCTTATTGAGCTAACCCTGCACCGTTATTATCTACATTTGTTCACAATCTTCATTCGATATTAACATAAATATCCAATAAAAAATCATCTCACAACTAAGAAACATTTAGAGGAGAGATGATTTTAACCAAACTTTATTCATTTCTAGTATTTACTTAGTATACCGCTCCAGATGGCGCTTTCCGCGGGCGAGCGTTGAGCCTCCTCGGAAGCCCGTACCGTGCTTCACTGCGGGGTCTCACCTGTCTCGCTTTCCCGCAGGAGTCGCCATCTTCCGCTTCATAGACAATGTTCTAATAGATATGGCATATAACAATGGCTCATTTAATGCTCGTGTTTTTTATCAAATCTTTGCATTATGAAATTGATTCATCAAGTAAATAAAGAATAAACAGTGTGTCACATAAACTCAACTAAATTATTCACAAACTGATAGATAAAATATCCCGCAAAGAAAAATAATAATCCTCCAGCAATAATGGAACTCCATTTGATCATATTTCTACTCATGGCTTTTCTTGTTGTTGCAACGATTGACAGTAAACCAATATCATGAGCTAAGATACCTGATAAAATCCCTAATGCAGCAATTACAAAGCTCCCAGTATGTGTTGTACTGTAGGATTTTGTCAATACCGTACCGAATACAGTAACCCAAAACACTAAATTCCCAGGAGAAACGGCTACAAGTATCCCATTCTTATATGTACTCCAAAAAGACTTCGTTGTTTTTTCACCAGCTAATGTTATGTCTTTATCGGCATTTTTGATAGAATCATATCCTAACATACCGAGGAAAATTGCGCCTATAATCCATAACGGCATTTGCACGTAAGGTAATGATAAAATAGAAGCAAGTCCAAAATATAATGCTAAAATAAGAAGTCCATCTATTGTCATTCCTCCTAAACCAACAGCCCAGCCATGGAAAAATCCATTCTTTAAACCTTGCTTCGTCATTTCCACTGTAATAGCACCTACAGGTAGTGCAATGGCAAGCCCAACCAGAAAGTATTCTAAATAAATATCCATTATCATCTTCCTTTTTCTTCAAGTATCGATGGTATAATTATGCCTATTAATGAATATAAAATCAATGTTAATTTTTTACTTACGGTCGATGATATTGGGCTGGATGATGTTTTTCACAGTTATGATTATAAAAATACTATTCGTAAAGAATTAGAGTTATAAATAAATTCCCAAAATTCCCAGCTGGCCAAACGTTATTTTATATTTGAAAAACTGGCTAAATCCTCACTTTTTCCGATCATAACCAGAATATCTTCTTTGTGAATAACCTCATCTGGAGAAGGAGATATGATAATATCCCCCTCTCTAATCAGGGCGATTGCAGTCACATTATATTGAGCCCGAATATCTAGTTCTTTGAGCGTTTTTTCAGCCATTTTAGGAGAAATCATAATTTCCTCTATATTATATTCTTTGGACAGCTCAATATAATTCAACATATTTGGTGATAGGAGTTGATTTGCAACTCTTTCCCCCATATCCCGTTCAGGGAATATTATCCAATCAGCACCTATTTTATCTAAGAGATCTCCATGACGCTTTTCTAAAGCTTTTGCAATCAATTTTTTTACGCCAAGATCTTTTAGAAGCATTGCAGTTAATATATTCGCATGCAAATCATTACCTATAGCTAAGATTACACAATCAAAATTACTAATTCCAAGGGAGGTTAGAGCTTTCTCTTCTGTTGCATCCGCTACAACAGCATGCGTTACGAACAATTCTGCTTCCTCTACCATCTCTTCATCTATATCTATTCCAAGAACTTCTTGACCAGCCTCGAATAATCTTCTCGCTAAACTTATTCCAAATCTTCCTAATCCAATCACAGCATATTGACCCAATGAGGACACTCCTTTACTTTTGTTAACCAATCATTATATTTCCTTTTGGATGTTGGTAAGCTTGCTGTTTTCGCTTCTTGGAAATAGCAAAACCAATCGTTAAAGGACCTAATCTCCCTGCAAACATTGTTACAATAATTATTATTCGACCGATAGTAGAAAGTTCAGGAGTTAACCCCATAGAAAGTCCTACGGTTCCAAAAGCAGAAGTTGCTTCGAATAGATAGACAATAAAATCGTGTTTCTTTTCAGTAATACTAAGTATAAAAGTAACGAATACAACGATTGCTAATCCACTCATTGCAACACTTAGTGCTTTTAAAATTGTCTCCACTACTATACGGCGTTTAAATAATTCAACATCTTCCTTCCCTTTCATTTGAGACCAAACAGTTGCTACTAAAACAGCAAATGTTGTAATTTTAATGCCACCTGCAGTTGAACCTGAACCGGCTCCAATATACATTAGGAAAATGGTCAAAAATAAAGTTGCATGTGTTAATTCATTTAGTGGTAATGTATTAGCGCCTGCCGTTCTAGGAGTAATCGCCTGAAATATTGCACCTAACCCTTTCCCCTGAAAAGATAAGGGACCAAGTGTTTTCTCATTACCATATTCAAATAGCATAATTAGAAGAGTTGCACCTACTGTTAAAATAACAGTTGTCGTTAATACCACTTTCGTATGCATTGTCAATCGGTGTGTTTGATGATATTCATACAGTTCATTGATTACAATAAAACCTAGTCCCCCTATTGTTATAAGAAAACAAATAGTTAAAACGACAATTGGATCGTTTTCATAGGAAGTCAAACTTCGAAAATTCCCCATTAAATCGAAACCAGCATTATTAAAATTGGAAATAGCGTGAAAAAAGCCATAATAGATGGCTTTACCAACTGTCATATCAAAAGAAAATCGAATGGATAAAATAATCCCACCTAAGATCTCAGCTATTGCAGTGAAAAGCAATATTCTTTTTACGAGTATTCCCGTCTCTTCAAGAGTGGTAACGTTAATTGATTCTTTTAATAATAACCTTTCTTTAAGTGTTATTTTTTTGCCTAATAACATAAATAAAAAGGTTCCGAATGTCATAAATCCCAAGCCACCTACTTGAATTAGTATTAATATGACCACCTCACCAAACGTTGAAAATGTATCAGCTGTATCTACTACAATAAGTCCGGTAACACAGGTTGCAGATGTAGCAGTAAATAAAGCATTTAAGAATGTGAGTCCCTTTCCGTCTTCAGTTGCAATGGGAAGCCTTAATAAAAAGGTACCTATTAGAATGACAATTGCAAAACCTAATACAAGAATTTTAGAAGGATTGAGTTTATCTTTTACTTTTTTCATCTTTTTTCCCTTATCGAGATGATAAAAAGGATGATCTTTCATTTAACTCACTCCATTTAAAGGTCAAATTTGACTTCAAAAATGACTAGTTTTTTCTAAGATTTGTCCATTAATTTAATGTGTGAAAAATAGAACGCATTATACATTTATCAAATATTTTGTAAATCAAGAATAGAAAAATACATCCAATCAGTAAATTAAAAATTACAAGATTAAATTTAGTGAGCTAAATGGACTGAGGAATCAAACATGCTAATTGAGTGATCGAAAAATAGTAAAAAAACAGTTGGCTAAGATGGATAAGCCAGCTGTTTTTTGTGTCTGATTAATAGAGCTAGAACGGCGATTTAGTTATCGTTTGAAGTCTTCTATTGCAAATGTCGTAATTTATCGGGATTAGCAACCGAGTAGATCGTCTGAATTCGATTGCCACTAAAATCGAATGAGAATACATATTGTAAGTGATCATCAGTTGTTAAAATCAGTCCTGGTAGACCGTTGACAGATGTATATTTGATGGTGAATTTGCCTGCATACATTTTCATTAGACTTCGAAGCAATTGAACTACTTTTGCAGCACCGAAAATAGGTATTTGTGCGGCTTTTACTTTGCCACCGCCATCCGAGTACATTGCTACATCTTCGCTGACAAGGTCCAATAATTGATTTACGTTTCCATTTAAGATGGACTGTACAAACTCTTTTACTTTAGATTCAGCCATTGATATCGAAGGCTGTTTATTAGGATCATATTTCATACTTTTTTTCGCACGGTGAAAAATTTGCCGGCAGTTATCATTACTTTTACCAAGAATCTCAGCTATTTCATCATAAGAGTATTGGAAGACTTCACGAAGCAAAAAGACTGCTCGTTCTATCGCATTTAATTGTTGTAATAATAGCAAATATGCGGTGGAGAGGGATTCTTGTTGATAAAAGGCTTGTGAAGGATCGTTAGGTGCATTCTCTAATTCAAGTAATGGTTCTGGAAGCCACGGTCCGACATATACCTCACGTTTTTTTGAGGATGACCGTATCAAATCTAGACAGCGATTGGTGACAATCTTACATAGATACGCTTTTTTGTTTTCAATTTGTTCGTAGTTAGGGAGCTGATTAAAGGTTATAAACGCTTCTTGGACAATATCCTCTGAATCCATGACGCTCCCTAACATACGGTAGGCTAAAGAAAAAAGCAGAGATTGATAGGTTTGATAAAGTCTTTCTATACTCATATTTTGATTTCCTCTCTAGTATTTAGTAGTTGTGAAACGGCTCGATTAGCACTAGCTACGGATGCATCAGCGAGCAGCTCCCCATGTGAGACCCAGTCTCCAGCAACATATAGTCCCTCAATTTCAGGAACAGAAGGGCCTGGATTCTCCATTCTTTTCATATGAGGAAAATCGTGGACAACCGTCATTTTAGGCAGGAACTGTCTTGCAACTAATTCATTCTGCCAGCCGGGTTGAGCCACATCTAATACATGCTCCAACTCACTCTCATCCTTCGCTGCATCTGTTTGTTGACCCTGATATTTAATAAGCGATATTACTTGTGTCCCATTATCACTCAAGATAGCTGGTCTTGGTTTTCCCTCCCGTGATTGGTGCGTAAAGAAAAATGATTGATCCAATCCATAGATAAATTGGTGTTTTGGATTAGGCAACTGACGTAATCCAACATCTAGACAGGCAACCGTAACAGGAATAGCTTGCTTGTTCCACGTGTCGAGTGCTGTTTGATCTGCATGAGAAACTAGTTTGTGAGAAATGGAAGGTGGTGTAGTTAGAATAACATTCGATGCTTCTATTCTAGTGCCACCCTCACATAAAATCGATTGTACTTTTTGATCTTGATGTTCGACTGCAACCACTTTACAACCTGTGATTAGCTCCACTCCTTGTTGGACAGCAAGTTCACGCAGTTCTTCTACGACTGTCGCCCAACCTCTATCGAGATACAAGACCCCTTTTAGTGAACGCTGCACCTGCTTTAAGGCAGGACCAGCAGCATGTAATTCAGGTGCAAACACATAAGTGGATGTTCGAAGTAGTGCATAGAAAACGTTGCGCAGCATTGGATCATGCAATTGAGTTTCAATCCAATCGCGGATACTGATTTGGTTCCAAACGCTTGTATCCATTTTTCCTAATTTAATGAACCATTTTGCCAATTCGAGCTTTCCTCCCCAACTTAGGAGAGGCGATTGAAAGAAAGAAGATAAGTTCGTTGGTATGGGCACCAATTGTTCTTTCCACATCCCGTAAGCATCAATAGACGGTGTGCTTCCCTCAAGTCGAAGTCCGAGTTCGCGGAATGCTTCATACGCCTCCCCTTTATACAGTGCATGCCCACCCAAATTAAAATATACACCCTGCTTTTTGTTTGTGATGGCTCTGCCTCCCAATTGCTTTTGCAGTTCCAATACAATGGTTCGTTTTCCTGCTTTTGCTGCATAGATCGCAGCCGTTAATCCTGATATTCCCCCGCCTACAATAGCCACTTCATATTTTGTCATTATCATCATCCCTTTTCGAGTATTTACTAATATAACGGATGAGTGGATGATTCTGTGACAAATTGGAGATGAAAGTTTTTTGAGGGAGTGGATTGTTAGGTAACACGAACTGATTCAAGAAGTATATTTTCCATTCTTTTACCAAACGCTTTGGTGTGGTGCGTAATTCAACTTTGTCCCTTAAAACCGTTCCTGCGGGCTGAATTTTTCTTAATTAAGTGATCATGTTTGTTTCATTTGATGGATGTAACCAACTTTCAACCGCAAATGTTCAAATACTCCGTTTATCCATATCTTATGAAATGTATCAATCCAATTATAAATTTATTCCCTAAATATCCTAGTATTCCCACTATTGTGTCCATAGTTTGACTTATAGATAAAATCAGTTACTTATATGACAAATATCACTATCTCTCATTCCTCCTCTATTGTAGGCTTAACGAAAATAGAAAGCGTTTTCAAAAAAATAGATATAATATTTATTTTTATAGAAATGTTTTGAAGGGAAAACTTATACTATGACAAAGAAAATTGCTTGGGTCACAGATACAGCAGCATTATTAAACGAGGATTTTATCAAAGAGCATAACATTCACGTTCTACCATTAAGTGTGGTGTTTGAGGATGGCGTACTTAGAGAAACTGTTGATATGACTCAAGATGAATTTTATGACAAATTACGGAAAACAAAAGCTCACCCCAAAACATCACAGCCTGCTATCGGCGAGATGGTAAGTTTATACGAAAAATTAAAAGAAGATGGATATACTTGTGCAATCGCAGTACATACCTCTAGCCAGCTATCAGGAACATATCAGTCATCGATTGCAGCTGGTGAAATGGCCAATTTTAAAGTCTATTCGATTGATTCAAAAATCGGATCATACCCTATGATGAAAATGATTGAATACGGACAAAAGCTCATAAAAGAAGGTCAAGACGTGGAATACGTCGTAAAAAAAATACAAGATGTTACAGATCAAACTGCATTATCTTTTATCCCTTCAAGTCTTTCTCAGCTTCATAAAAGTGGCCGTGTCACTGGTACTCAAGCTTTTTTAAGCAATCTATTAAATATCAAACTAGTTATTTCCTTTGATAATGGGAAAGTTGAAATGAAAGAAAAAGTGCGCACGTTTTGTAAAGCAAAAAAATACGTAACAGATCAATTCCGTGAAGAAATGCAAAAGAATCCGATGGAAGAAGTAGCTATCATTCATTGTAACAATGAAAAAGAGGCCACAGGCTGGAAAGCTGATTTACAAGAAGAATTTCCAAACTTAAATACTTTAGTATTACCTTTAAGTGCAGCTGTTGGCGTCCACGCAGGTGAAGGCACGACAGGTTTAAGTTGGGTGACTTTTTAAAAGTGGCTCTTAAAATTTTGCTATCTTTTTCATAGTATTTGATACAATTAATTGAAGAGTAACTGGCCTAAAGTAGTTAACCATTAAAAATAGATAAAATTGATGATATGAATAAAATATTTGAATCAAAAAGAATTCGCGCCAATTATACGGGAAAGCAAGGATAGAAATAAACATCTCAATAATTTGGATAATATTCTTAGTATGCCGCTCCAGATGGCGCTTTCGTGCTAAGCGAGCGTTGAGCCTCTTCGGAAGCCTTTGCTCCTGCGGTTACTCGTCGCAGTTAAAAGATTGCTCCTGCACCGCTACGCTAGCTTCGTCGCAGAAAATTCTTTTTGCTTTTGCAGAGCAAAAAGAATTTTCACTGCGGGGTCTCACCTGTCTCGCTTTCCCGCAGGACTATGAATTGACCTCTCTGAATCAACATCGCACGAAGGAAATGCGAATGCATTTACGAGGACTCGCCATCTTCCGCTTCATAGACAATGTTCCAATTGATATGACCTATAACAATGACTCATTTAATATTCGTGTTTTTTATTAAATCTTTGAATTGAAATAGAAACTTAGAAAATAGTTCCAAATTCTATTTTATCATTTTGATTTTGGAAGATTTCTTTTAATGTTAACCCATTTATTTTAGCTTTTATTACAAACTCTTCTGGATCTTCAATATAAGGATTTAAATTGTCTCCTTCTTCATTTAAAAGTACTCTTCCTTCACTGTGGTTAGGAATAAAATATTCTTCTTCATTGTAAGTAAACTCAATTTCTCTACCCTGCTTTAAAAAAAACAAAAAAACTTCGTAGTTAACTTCATTTGAATCTGATAAATCTATAAAATCATTATTTTTCATAATGAGTTAATCTCCTTTCTTTCAGTGCCCGCTTTTTTCCATTTTCACCAAAATTTCTTCTTTGATTCACACTTTTATTATCGACTATTATTTATATAAAGACATACATATAATTTAAATTATATAATGCAAAGAAGATGATTAATGGGAGAAGAAAAGATGAAAAAACTTCTAATAGGTGTAATCGTTATCGCTGGTTGTGTATATGGCTATAAACATATCGATCACACACAATTGACTGAAAAAATTGTCACTGCCGAAAAAGTAATAAAAAAAGAAACGCTACAAAGAATAGAAAATCTCCAAGTGAAGGAAGAAGTTTCTAAAGAACAACGAAAAGAAATAAAAGTTGATAATCTAGGGATTCCTAAAATATCTAGTGATCCTAAAATGACCGTAGCAAGTGAGTATAATAAAGATTGGTATGTGTATGAGGATCATTTTAAAAACTTCACATTATCATTCCCAGATAAAAGCGGCGGATATATAGCAGGAAATGGTCGTACAATATTTGATGCTACCATCGGCAAGACAACCTATAACGAAATAAAACAAAAACTAGGTACACCTTTATCACAAATTGAAAAAGGAAACGTCATTTACCAACTTTCAAGTAGTAAAGACAAGGAACAATTACTATATAATATCGATGGTTATTATGTAACCTTCTTTATCGATAATCACAATCATAACAAACTTCGTTCAGTGCAATATATAAAAAAAGATGTAGAGATGCAGAAAAATGGCTATTACGGACAAGGTACAGCCAAATTAAAAGTAGGATATGAGAAGCTAATGGTTGAATTAATCAATGAAAGTCGCGTTGAATTTGGCTTAAAACCACTAACCTATGACCATGGGTTAACTGCTCAAGCTAGAAATCATAGCCAAGATATGATTGATCATCACTATTTTTCTCATAGCGGCAGTGATGGTAGCCAACCTCAAAACCGAATGAAAGCAGCTGGCTATAACGAACATCTTTACGCTGAAAACATAGCATCCGGGCAATTCAGTAGTATCTATGCACACGAAGCACTTATGAACAGTCTTGGTCATCGAGAAAATATTCTCAATCCCGAATTAACACATGTAGGCGTTGGCGTGGCATTTGATAAAAAAGATGTGCCTTATTATACAATTAATTTCTATACCCCCTTCTAGTTTCTTACTATATAAATCAGTTAATACTAAAAGACGTTAGTTGTATAAACTAACGTCTTTAAAATGCGAAAATTAGTCTTATTGAATAAGACCTCGTTCCTCAATGATCGAAAATTCTATCTATTTACCGTACAACATTTTCCGTTTCGATCCCATACCATGCACACCCGTTTTTATAAAGGATTTTTTCTACAATATCCTGTTCAAAACATTGTTTTACTATTTCAATATCATTCGCGTGAAAGGGTCTCTTAGCCCTTGTTGAGGGTAAATCGGTACCAAACATTAAAGCCTCCGAATTGATATCAATGATTTTCTTCATTGTATCAATCACATCAAGATGAACCCGCCCAAAGCCTGTTGCTTTCACTTTTATTCCTTTCTCTACAAACCTTAGTAAAGTAGGTACACCCTCCTGAGATAAGCCAAGATGATCAATCGATACTTTTGGCAATTTAGCAATAACCTGCTCCAACTCCCCTATTTCCTTTGCATCTATATACAATTCTGTATGCCATCCCGCTAACTCAAAAACACGGTTTGCCAAAGTTTCAAGCGTTGATATCCCCTCTGAACCACCCCTTTTCACATTAAAACGTATTGCACGTACTCCAATTTTGTCTAACCTTAAAATTTCTTCGTCACTTGTATCAAATGGTAATTGTGTAACACCTACGAATTCTGGTCCAAGTTTTTTAAGAGCATGTTCTAAATAACTTTGATCAAATTTTTGAAAGGAGCCAGAAACGATTGCTCCACCCTTAATATGAAAATCTTTTGTTGCTTTCAGATAATCATCAACTGTAAAAATAGGAGGTATATACCCGTTATTCTCGTAAATTGGATAAGCATCATCGATAATATGAAAATGTGCATCAAAAATAGTCATTCAGCACTCCCCTTTCACCCTCAATAGTAATTGAAATAAAAGTATAATTAAATATTAATTATTTTAACCATTTCCATAAGAATTACTTATATACCTGAATCAATTTCATCATGCAAAATTCAAAAAAATTATTTTAACATTTAAAAATATCCAATTTGTGCATTGCAACGTATTCGACGAAGAGTCCTCGAAAATGAATTCGCTTTTCCTTCGTGAAATGTTACTTCAGTTAGGTTTATTCATACTCCTACGGGAAAAGCTTGGTCTGCCCTGCAGGAACTCCTGGAACTTAATGAGGGCACTAAAAAAGTAAAAGCAGCTTGATTTTTAGGATATAAATCTTGTGAACTATCTTAGTTGAAGTGGAATTAGCGGAGACTCCTGTGGGGAAACGAGCTAGACGAGACCCCACAGCGTAGCGAGGAGGCTCGTCAGTTCGCCCACGGAAAGCGGAGCTAATTCCACTTCATGTTATAGCCGATTTGTACTATATAAAATTTTGAAAATTGCTAAATCTATATTTAAAAAATTCACTAAAAAAAACTCGACATTTTCTTAAAGAAAATGTCGAGCATTTTAACGTAATTTTAAATATAGACCAACGAGTGAATAAATAATAATCGTTGAAAAAAGGATGGTCATATAGAACAACGAATAGACAAATAGCAATGTTGCCCATTTCTTCGGATCCTTTTTATGATAACCATAAATATTCATCGCAAGCCATACTATGCTTAATAATAACGCAACTAACATTAAACCTTTACTTAATGTTCCAAGTAAAAAACAGCTAGCAATCAAAAGGATTAGATAGATATTTGTTGTGATATAAGTACGTTTCATCCCTTTTGCAACTGGTAGCATTGGAACATTTGCTGCACTGTAATCGTCTTGTTTACGTATAGCAATTGCATAAAAGTGTGGCATTTGCCATATAAGCATAATAACAAACAGCCCTAAAATTGCAGGGTGCAGTATATTTGGATGAATTGCCGCCCAGCCAATTAGTGTAGGCATTGCCCCCGAAATACTACCGACTTCCGTGTTGTATACTGTATATCGTTTTGACCACATTGTATACGGAAAAACGTAGAAGAAAAGACCTGTAAAGCCAAGTAATGCAGCTAAAGGAGTTGCGATATAAAGAGCCGCAAGCCCAACTATAGCTGAACCTATTCCAATTCCCCATACATATTTTATTTTAATCTCACCTGTTACGGTTGGACGTACTTTCGTTCGCTGCATAACGGCGTCTATATCTCTGTCATATAAATTATTAAAAGCACCAGCAGCAGCTATAACTAATGCTGAACCAATAATCGCACAAATAATTTCAAGTATTTTATCAAAAGGGTTTATTTCATACGTATAAAGCGCAAGAGTTAACCCGGCCACCATTGGAATAAGATTTGATTTTATAATACCTGTTTTGACCGTTTGAGCTAAAATTTTTGAAATAGATTGCTTCGATACAGTGACAGCTGTATCTTGTGATGCCTGATCTCGTTTTGTGTCACTACCCATTATTCATTTTTCATTCCTTTTCATAGCAAGAGCGCCACTATATTATAACAACTAATTGAAAAAATTTCATAGTTGCGGTTTTAATTTATTTTCTCTTTTAAAATAGCAAACAATAATTAAATCATACCAAAATTTTAGAGAAATATATATCAATACATACGAATTCACAATAATGACATGATTCTATGCAAACAATTCTATAAATTGGCTCTTAATAATCCATTCTCATTTACAATATAAGATGAAATATTACACAAAACGATCTTTTCATCTTATACTATACTATGCTTGATTATTGTAATTCGTAAGGAGTGTCAAATAAATTGACGTATGGTTTTATCGGACTTGGCAATATGGCCACAGCTATTATAAAAGGAATGATTCAAAGTCAACAATTTAATGCGAATGATATTTTAGGATTTAATAGATCTCAAAACAAAACAGAGAAATTGGTTAATGATTATCAAATAACTGGATGCTCAACATTGCAAGAAGTTATGACAGCTGATGTCATCATTCTTGGAGTTCAACCGCAAACTTTTCCGGACTTACTTCCAAAAGTAAATGAGTTATTATCTGAAAAACAAGTAGTGATCTCGATTGCAGCTGGAAAATCCATTGAGTATTTGGAATCTGTTTTACCTAAAGCAACTTCTATTATTCGAGTGATGCCGAACATCAATGCCATTGTAGGCGCATCAACTACATGCTATACTGCCTCTTCAAATGCAACAGATGAAGACAAGAAAATGGTACAAATTCTATTTGAAACAATCGGTTCCATGATTGAACTACCAGAGGAACAATTTACGGTATTTTCTGCGATTGCTGGCGCTTCTCCTGCCTTTAGTTATCTTTATATTGATTCATTAGCTCGAGCTGGGGTACGTGCTGGGATGGATAAAAAAAGAGCACTTGAAATCGCTTCTAGCGCTGTATTTGGAAGTGCGAAAATGGTAATTGAAAGCAATGAACATCCATGGGAGCTTGTCGATCAAGTTTGCTCACCAGGTGGTACAACAATTGAAGGCGTAACTTCCTTACAAAATGACCACTTTGCTAGTACCATCTATGATGCTGTCAATGCAGTCATTGAAAAGGATCACAAACTTTCATAATCTGTTCTATAATTAAATTAAAGTCCATCCCAAATTGTAATCTTAATTGGAATGGACTTATTTTATTTGCTTATGTCATTGATTTTTGAAGTTTCACTTGCAATAATTTTGCACTTATTCATAAATTTTTTATAATCTTCTTCATTTGTATCCATTTTGGCATGAACCAATGCCTTTTCAAAAGTTAGTGCATTTTGTTTATCTTTTTTCTTCCATATAGCTATAGTCTGACTCGTATTTTGAGGTAAACTTTGAAGTGCTTGATTTATATCGCGTAAATTCGATTTTTCTTCCTCTTTTAATTTTGAATGAGCAAAATGACGTTCTTGTAAGACATCCTTAATGGCTTTTTGAATTTTATAGGCTTGAAAGGACACTAATTCTGGATGTTTCCAGTTATTCTCTTGTTGATCATGAATCATACCTTGTAACTCAACAAGAGGCTCCTGAATTTCTTCTATAAAGTAATTATTTTGTTGAAAATCTTTGTTAATAAACGAATATGCAAGAAAACAAAGTGTCAATAAATTTGAAATAATTAAAAAGGCAATGAGCTGTTTGATTTTCGACATAATAACCCCCTTACCTATTATTATACTTTTTATCAAAGCAATAAAACTAGATTTTCAAATATTAACAAATCCTTAAAAGTAAACGCTTTCATTTTGTGTTAATATCTGCTATCTTTATTATTACACCTATCACTTAGAAAAAAATGGAGGCGGTTCACTATGGAAATGAAAGCGGTTACTTCTTCTAAATTAGCTTCAGTTGGCTATCAACCAAACGCTCTAATTTTGCGTATCCAATTTATTAAAGACGGTGTTTACGAATACTATGGTGTTCCCGAATTGTATTATAATGGTTTAATGGAAGCTGACTCACCAGGAATTTATTTCAAAAAATTTATTAAAGACAAATATCGCTATGTACGTCTTCAAAATCAATCTTAACGCAAATCTAAAGGTGATTTATTCAGCTTCAAAATGAATAATTCTTTTAGGTTTCTAACCAATAAATCGATGAAATCAATGATTTATTCATTGGAGCTGGCTAGTATTAAAATTAAATAGATCTTCATAAATCCATTTTCGGTTTTTAAATACGGACATTTCAACACAGTAACTTTTCACTATTCAGATTTACATGTTCCGCTACAGACGGCGCTTTCCACGGGCTTGGCTTCAAACTCCTCAGGCCAACATGATGTTGGTCACGAAGCCGTTGCCACAGGACGTGGCGTTCTTAGGCTTTATTCCTTAAAATCGTTCCTGCGGGGCTTTCAGCTCAAGCTTTTCCCGTAGGACTTTGAATGAACTTCACTGAATTAGCCTCGCACGAAGGAAATGCGAATGCATTTTCGAGGACTCGCCGTCTTCCACTTCACAATTATTATTTGCAATCATTAAATGTTCGTAAATATTTTATAATACAAAAACTCAGTAACCTAATCGTTACTGAGTCAAACTGTAGACAAGCGCGAAGAAATTCGAGATTGTCTACAGTTTTTTTCTTTTACTATCAATAGTGGCTCAATTGTAATAATCATAGTATTCATTCTGTTAATAGGAGCTTTCACAATTTAATTTTTTGAAGTAACGCCTGCTTCAGTTGTATAAGATACTCAACAGTGACTATTTCCTTGAAAGGTAACCTTTGAGTGTAAAACCCTAAAAAAAGGATGGCTAGAATCATTAATTCTATTTAGAAAGAGAGCAACAAACTATACGAAAGAGCACTTATTTAACAACATCCACCTGCCCCACTATCGCTCCCTCCCTGCCTCTTGGGATAAATTACCTGAACAAAGGAAATAAAGTGCTTTTGTCATCAAAACTCTCCCTATAATTTGATTTCCTTAAAATATTTTTTCTGCCACCGTAGCGCGACACTTACAAGTCCAATTAGTACTGGCACTTCTACAAGAGGCCCTATGACAGCTGCAAAAGCTGCTCCTGAATGTAAACCAAATACCGCAATCGCGACAGCAATGGCTAATTCAAAGTTATTACTTGCAGCTGTGAAAGAAAGAGCTGCTGTGACTGGATAGCCTGCCCCTGCTTTTCTAGATGCAAAGAAAGACACAACAAACATAATAATGAAGTAAATGAATAATGGTACCGCAATGAGAAGTGCATCCATTGGCAATTCCACGATTTTGTCGCCTTTTAGTGCAAACATCATTACAATCGTAAACAATAATGCAATAAGGGTTAATGGTGAAATCTTTGGTAAGAATTTTTTCTCATAAGCATCCTTACCCATTATTTTGATACCAATCGAACGAGTAAGTATACCAGCTACAAAAGGAATACCCAGATAAATCAATACACTTTTTGTAATTTCCCAAATAGAAATCGACACATTGAATGTATCGAGTCCGAACCATCCTGGCATTACATTTAAAAATAGCCATGCAAATACGGGATACATGATAATTTGAAAGATGGAATTAAATGCAACTAAGCCAGCCACGTACTCAGGGTCACCTTTTGCCAAGTCATTCCATACAATAACCATCGCAATACAACGCGCCAAGCCAATCATGATTAATCCCGACATATATTCAGGATAATTATGTAAGAAAATGATGGCTAAGAAGAACATTAAAAATGGACCTAATATCCAGTTTTGGAATAAGGAAAGTGCTAAAACTTTTACATCCTTGAAGACTCGCCACATTTCTTCATATTTTACTTTGGCAAGTGGTGGATACAGCATAATGATTAATCCAATCGCAATCGGAATACTTGTTGTACCAACACTCGCAGCATCTAATACCTCTTTAAAATTGGGAATTAGTAAACTAATTGCAATCCCAATTGCCATTGCGACAAAAATCCAGAGAGTTAAATATCTATCTAAAAAAGAAAGTTGTTTTGTTAATGATTGTTTGTTCATGCTTCATCCCCACAAGTTCCACATTGGCAAGTTGGTTTATCATCTAATTCTTCAAGAACTTTTCGAATGATAGGAGTTTGTTCTTCAACCAGCCGATAATGCTTCCACGTACCGACTTTTCGAGCTGTAATAATCCCCGCCTCTTCTAATTTTTTTAATTGCTGGCTTACTGCAGGCTGTGATAGCCCTAGAACATCTACTAAATCACAAACACATACTTCACCAGACTTCAAACAGCTTAAAAGAGTTAAACGATTTGCATCAGCAACTGCTTTTAACTGTTTTTCTAAGTATTGAATATCCATAATTCACCTCTATAAATTTATATATAAGAATATACTTATATTATACCTTTATTTTTTATTAATCAATAATAAAAATGTGTCTGTCATTTTTGGAGATGTTTTCGCTTATTTTTATGAAAAGGCCGAAGACATGTTCAACAATAGGTATCATGCTGCTTCCAAACTTTATTTGGAACAACATGCACCTGAGCTTCATGCGGATGTTGTAGTTCTTAACAATAATTTGAAGAATCCTGTGTTTGGCTAATTTAATTGTAAAAAGACAATAAAGTTATTTATTTTTAAAAGGTCAAACAAGCATAACCCCGTTCTAAATTTAAGACGGGGTTAAAAATATAGTTGTTTAATTTTTGGATGTAAGATACTTGTTACTCCAATGACTATCCCTGAATATTAGTACCATTAAAAATTCCAAATGCCAAGAATTATTAGTTAGCTGTCACTTGAAAAGCAATTGGTCCATAATAACTTTCGCCCTTCCGTACTAAAGTTGAAGCATGTTGATTGTCAATCCAGTCCGCGCCTATGAAATAATAATGAATCCCTTCTTCATTAGGAATTATTATTTTCTTATCTTTTATTTCATAGTTTTCTTTTTCTGAAAGTCCAGTATCATAGCGATAGGAACTGTCAAAATACAACGATGTTGGTTTCGGATTATTTATTGAAATGCTCACTTCTGAACCACCAGCTACATTTAATGTTTTAGGGTTCTTTAATTTTATTGAATCGTTATTTAAACGATCTAATGAACCAACACTTTCACAATTGTTCCAGCAAAAATCGTAAACATCTAGTTTCGTTTCTTCTCCATTAACTGTTATTGTTAACGTAGGAGGAGTTTCCCCTGGTAGAGCCTTCTTGTTTGTTTCTGTTGTTACATCGCTTTCTTTTGAACACCCCAATAAAGTGAATATAGTTAAGAAAACAATACCCAATGGAATAAGATGCTTCATTTGCCCCCCCTTATATGTAATATATATCCATTAAATTATACAATAAAAATGAATATCATTTTAATTAATTTAAGCTATTTCAAAATATCGTTAAAACAATGGAATAGTTTAATCGAAATTAATTGACAAATTTTTATAACCGAAAAACAAAAGGCACCGCATATAGCGGAGCTTTTTGGTATGGATTTTACCTTACATTTTTCGTTGTAAATTCGCTGTTTTGCGATAGGAAACGGAACCCGTTATGAATTCTAACGGGTTCTCTTTTGGGGGACAAAAGTAAAAAAAACATCAAAAATAGTAAGTAGTTTAACACACAAAAAAGCATCGGTATTAGCACCGATGCTTTTATATTAATGTTACTTTTTCAGCATATTTAATAGTAAATACTTATTCTTTTTTATTCAAATCAAAACGGGCTATTTCTTCGTTGTCCAATAATACAATTAAAGTTGCTTCTAAAGCATTATCTTCCAGTTTTTTTAATTGCTCTTTAGATGGGACAAGAAGAGCCTCAGTAGTTTCTTCATCAACACCTAAATCATAATGCAGAATAAATTTTCCCTCTGTATTAGGTTCAAGAATAGTACCATAGGTACTTCCTCCATAACCCAAACCACTATTATTATATTCCTCTGGATTAAAAATATTAAACCCCATCACTTCCTTGGAAACACTCAATAACTTTTCGTTTGGTTCAATTTTAACTATCAAAGGTTTGGTTTTCTTACTTCTTCCTTCGTTTTTAATTGTAAAAGTGTAATACAATGCTGTAGGGACAACTTCTTTCCCAGCTTTCTCGCCTTGTTGTAAAATCATCGCACCAGTCTTACCTTTATCGTTGATAATGTCCACTTTTTTATTTATAAGTTCCAAAGATGGTTCAGATGAACAAGCAGTTAAAATTGCTATAACTGATATTAAAGTTAAAAGTACAATAAATCGTTTCAATTGTTTACCCCCTTTTTATATTTTACTATTCATTCTATTATACCCTTTATTTTACATAAGAGGGATAATTTTTAAACGACAGATTCATCTTAAATATAAAATATCTTCTATTGTAAAAACTTTTTCTGTAAAAAATGACTGCTATTTTTTAAAATAATTTAATGTAAACCCTTATATAACAATAAAAATGACCTACCCGCTATTGCGAATAGGTCTGCGATTTTGATTACCTTTTGAAATATGTTTACTATAAAATTTAACCGTTGCTTGAAGTGCATTCCTTCATGAACTTCATTTAACATAAATATCCAATTTAATTACCGAGTGTTATTCAAGAATTTGACCCTTTAATGAAAATAAGCGCTGTTCCATGGTACAGAAAAGCGCCCCTTAATTGAATAACTAAAATCTGACTTCACTCATAATATCACTTAATTCTTATTAAGCTAACGCACCCCGTTACTTTAAGTACAATAGTTCACAAATTTACTTTGCTAGGACTGGTAACACTCTTAATATATTCCATAGTATCTTTGATTAAATCTGATTATTTGCCATGCAGACGACCACCTTTCCCTTGACGTTTCCTTCGCCAAGGTGAAGAACAGCCTCTTCAACCTGATGTAACGAGTATCGTCTATCTATAATAGGTACAAGTTTATCCAGCAACGAAAAGTTCTTTTAAAAAATTTTGGTCATTTTTGTTAGGTTTATGAATAAGAAGAGCCATTTTCTTATTTTCAGTTTTATAAATTATGGGTCTCAGTATCAACAATTGCAAGATTCGAGACGTGGAGCCTCCAATCATAACATATCTTCCTTTAGGATTTAGTACCCGCTTGTAGTCGAAAATAGACCGAGTTCCTACAACATCGAGAATCAAATCATAAAACTGTCCTTTTTGTGCGAAATCCTCTTCAGTGTAATCAATAACATGGTCTGCACCAATGGACTTAAGAGTATCTAATTTTTTCTTACTGTCCACACAAGTTACTTCAGCTCCATATAATTTAGCAATTTGCAATGCAAATGTCCCAACGCCTCCACCCGCACCATTAATTAAGACTTTTTTAGCTTCTTGAATCTGTCCTATATCACGAAGCCCCTGTAGAGCTAGAACTCCCGCTTGTGGTATCGCAGCAGCCTCCTCAAATGTCATACTGGCTGGCTTCATCGTTAATGCCTCTGCATTCACACTTACATATTCCGCAAACCCACCCCAACCACACCAGGATATGTCTCCGAATACCTCATCCCCTACAGAGATATGATTGACTTCTCTACCAATTGCTTCAACTCTTCCTGCAATATCCGCACCCAGGATTTTGTATTTTGGCTTAAGAAGACCCCCAAGACGATTCATGAATGGTTTACCTCTAAGGAGGTCCCAGTCCCAAGAATTTACAGAAGCTGCATGAATCTTTACCAATACTTCATTTTGTTTTAGAGTAGGTATTTCTAGTTCTTTTAGATTAAGAACGTTAGTCGTTCCGTATTTATTGTATACCATTGCTTTCATAATAGGCTCTCCTTCACATTTGAGTTTTGATAAAAATTCATTCTGTTCCTACCTTTACATTGCTTATATTAACTAAGTTAAGGGATATTTGTTTTTAGAAGATTAACTTTATGGATGGCTCTAATATATATGTGGAATATTATGTATTTATTAATTTTGTTAATTCCTTCTTCAAGTAACCTGCCAGTTATTTTAATTACAATTTTTCATACCCCCTAAACAATTTTACATAAAATCTCCATACTTTTTTTCGACATCAGGATGTGACATCAAATAATCACGAAATGCCAGATGACGATCAATATTGGAATCATACTTAGCTAATCACTAATCAGCAAAATTAAAAATACGACTTAACTGGAACTATGTGAAAATGACACATAATTTCGATTAAGTCGTATCGCTGTTTTCTATTTTATTGGAATCACGGTTAAAAAATTTACGTTACCTGTCCTAAATACAAATTGAATTAAATGTTTAAGCAAGTTTGTAAGAATATTTAACCATAAACTGTTCAAATAATTATTGAGCTTGAGGTAATGATCGATCGTTTTCTATATGTTCCTCATCTTTTATTTTTTCGACATGAGTGACATACACTGCACAAACTGCATCCCCTGAAACATTCACTGCTGTTCGTGCCATATCTAAGATTCGGTCAATCCCAATAATTAAAGCAATCCCTTCAACTGGTAATGAGACTGCATTTAATACCATCGCTAACATAATTAAACCTGCTCCAGGCACTGCTGCTGTACCAATACTTGCTAAAACTGCTATGATAACAACGATTGCAAGTTGAGTTAATGTAAGATTGACATCGTAAACTTGTGCGATGAATACAGTCGCAACACCTTGCATAATAGCTGTACCGTCCATATTCACCGTCGCTCCAAGTGGCTGTACAAAACTACTGATGGATTTAGGGACACCCATTTTTTTCTGTGCAATATCCATTGATACAGGTAATGTAGCACTACTGCTTGAAGTACTGAACGCAATTGTCATAGCAGGGAAGAAATCTTTGACAAATTGAATAGGATCTTTTTTCGCCATAAATTTAAGTGCTCCACCGTAAACCAATATAAAATGAACGATTAATGCTAAAATCACGACAATCATATAAAGTCCCATAGCTTTAATTGCATCGAATCCTTGCTTACCAATTGCCGAAGCGATCAAACCAAAAGTACCATATGGCGCAAACTTCATAACTAAAGTAACTAAATACATCATAATTTCGTTACCCTCATCAATGACTTTCAAGACCGTCTTTACTCTCTCACCTAAAAATGCCAAGGCGATACCAATAAATACTGAGAAGAAAATAATCTGCAGCATATTTGCCTCAACAAATGCGGCAACAGGATTTGTCGGAATAATACCTAACAAAGTATCTGTAACTGCAGGTGCTTTTTGAGATTCATAGCTCAACCCTTCAGTATTAAATGTACCGACCATACCAGGTTTGATAATAGAAGCAAGTATAATAGCAATTGTAATAGCAATTGCTGTCGTTAATAAAAAGAATGCAACTGACCTCACACCAATTTTACCAAGTTTTTTAGGATCACCTATATTAGCAGTACCTAAAACAATGGAAAAGAATACAAGTGGCACAACGAGCATTTTGATCAAGTTAATGAAGATCGATCCTAGAGGAGAAAAGAAGTATTTGTCAATATACGGGAAAATACTCGGTATTGTAAAATTCATCACAAGACCCACGATTGCCCCCAGAATCAGTGCTATTAAGATATGTCTCGCTAATTTCATAAAATTCTCCTTCCTCATTTTATTGAATATTCAAATAATTGTAATGTTATATTAATCATATGCTATTTTTGTAAAAATAGTAAAATAAAAACCTCTTATTTTGTAAAATTATATAAATAATATAAATATAAAGCTAAAAGGTTCCACCATATATCAAAATCTTTACTATTACTTTTAGTTGTCATTAACCTTAAATATAATAGTCATGTATGACTTCATAATTTAAACCTTATTCCTCTACCATTCAGCTATTCATTCAGTTGCATAAGTTTCAATCATATCCAACATTAACTCATCCAATTTTTTACTTAATCTGTTATACAGGTAGCCAAATGAATTTTGGATAGGGAATTTTTTTGTTTTTTGAATGATGTCTTTAAAGGTCTCAAAACTAATGTCTTCTAGCTGTCTTTTTTGTGATTTCCAAACGTCCCATTCTAATAACGGGTTTAATTGCTTTTGAATCACATCTACGAACCTCTTAGTCTCTTTTGTATTTCCAGTAGTTGCTGCAAGATGATGGAATATACGATTTCTTAATGATGAATTTAGGATCGGATATGTATGTTTTACATATTGATGTTTTTGATTAAGAGAATAAGATGGTTCCTTTTGAATTTTTGTTGGTTCTTCCTTACTCTCACAAGCATTTTCAGCTTTTTCTTGATGTGACACGCTCGATGTGTCATGACTAACTAAAATAGAAATAATGTTCGCTCCTTTAATGCCATTCATCTTTTTCGTGTGAATGCGTTGAATAATTTGAAGTTCTTCTAAATGCTTTAAACTTCGAAAAACCGTTCTCACCGAAATATCTAGCACTTCGGCAATAGTTTTCGCTTTTAAATGACATGCCCCAGGATAATCAAGTGCATGTGATGCGATTTTATATAGAACTACTTTATCTGACTCTGTTAAATTGTAAAAATGTCTTCGAATGTGACATTCCACATGCTCGTCCATTTCTTGTACGGATTCAAATGATACATGAGGTGCTAAATAGTCAAAACGTGCCATAATCTCCCTGCTTTCTACTCTTTTATTAATTAAATAGAAAGTAAAGGGACAAACAGGGACAAGTCGCAAAATTTTTTTATTCCAACCGGCTAAACCTATATTCTTCCAATTCGTATAGACATATGTACAACCAAAACTTAAGAATTGGAAGTCTTTCCATCTACGACTATAAGTTTGTTGAAGTGCAAGTGGGTTCATTAACTGGCAAACCAAAAGAAGATTATCAAGCGATTATTAACGAACACGCATTAGAATGTTGGTGCTACACATCTTCCAATCAATAACTTTCTCGACTGTTGGGCAAGCATTACAAACACAGCTAATCTTTTAAAAAGAAATTCAATAATGAAAAGGCTTAGAGTAGAAATTTCTCTAAGCCTTTTATTTATAAAATGAAGAATATTAGGTTGTAATGAATAACTTATTCTAGGGTATTCTTACTTTGTAAATACTTATTTTCTAATGGTATTCCATATATCTCCCAAGCCCCAGTTTAAGCCAAATACGTTAGTTTCATTTGCTTATTTTTAGTATTTATCTGTAATAACTCCTATTGATGTTGCTTTAATAAATGGTAGACCTTTTAATTGGGATAATGTTTTAGCGTCTCCTGTTACAACTGCTCCGTAGTAGTGTAAATCATCATCTGTTAACTGACCATCTTTCCCACTTAACGTCTCATCTAAGCGTTTAAATTCCCCTTGCCATCGCGTTTTATATTGTTTTCCAGATTCTATTGCGCTAATAAAACTTTGGACAGGTTCTTCTTTTGTATCGCCATTTTCATCGAGTAAGGAAACCCCATAGACAGTCTTTTCCGAACGAAGAGCATTTTCTGTTCCGATTACTTTATCATTTTTTTTATCAAACTTTTTAAATTTAAAATTATCTTTATCTTCATTGACGTCATCCACCCAAAGCCAAGTAAGTGTCATTTTACTTGGTATTAATGACTGTACCTCTTTGAATGTATACCCTCGGTCAAAAGAAAGGGCGATTTCCATTACCTTTTCTTTCCCAATATGATCAAGCGACGCTAAATCATTACGATATGTTTTATATTGTAAAAAAGGATAGAAAAAAACCATTTCACGTTGGCCTAGTTCGTTATAGTGCTGTTTTTGTAAATCATCTTCAGCAAAACTATCACCAATTATGCTGGGTGATTCTGTCGATATTCGATTTAAGTATTCATCACGGAAAAGACCAAATCCGTACTTCTCTTGCCCCGTATAAACGACTTTCCCTTCAATTATCTTATAAGTCGTATAATGATTTTCCCCTCCTAATATTTCTTGATAACGTTCAAGTTTTCCAATAAATTCATCTGGTGCTGATATTTCATGGAAATCATCAGATGATTCTAGTACTGGCATCTCTAAACGGTAATTAATTTCCCTATTTGCAATCATACCTATAACTGTGACGACAATTAGAACTATAAGCGTAATCAATACTGTTTTCCAATTGGCACGTCGCTTTGCTTTTTTAATGGTTTTTTCCATTTTCGTTACATCGAAAATATCATCTATTTTATCTTTGCTCATATCCTTTATCCTCCCAAATCTTTTTAAAATTTTTGCGAGCCCGTTGTAAATACGTCTTCACATGCGTTTCTTTGACACCAAGAATCTCACCAATTTCTTTATATGATAGTTCCATATAATACTTTAGGATGAGTAGTTGTTGGTAGGTTTGCTGAAGTTCCTGTAGTACTTCAGTCAATTCTTTTGCTTTCTCTTTTGTCAATAAATCACTCTCTACATGCTCAAGAATAGGCATTAAAAGTTCTAAATCATCATCTTCTAGCTTAACAACTAATTTACTTTTGTTATAAAGAGAATAATAACGATGAATCGCCACCTTAAACATCCAAGCCCGCATTTTATCTGCTTTAATTTGTTGGAGACATTCAATTGCTTTTATTATCGTCTCTTGCGTAATATCTTCTGCATCTTCTTTAGCAGCCCCTATTTTAATCAAATATTTGAAGATAATTTTTGCATGTTCAAGAAGTAATTGTTCCCATTCATATTTCAAAACTTCACCAACTTTTGGATATCCATTTTTTATAATTAGCGATCACTCACCTATATAACAATTCTAATGTAAAAAAGTATACAACTTTTGAAAAATTTTCTTCTTAAATAAAAAAAACCGAAAAACCGCATATAATTCAATGCGATTCCATGGTTCTACAAGTTAACTACTTTAAAGTTAAGGTAAATATTGCTGTTTTTAATAAAGAACTTTAATAACTTTTAAAAGTAAAAGACTTAGAGTAGAAATTTCTCTAAGCCTTTTACAATTAATCTATTTCATCATATTGGATTTTCTCTATCACACAAAATTATAATTTTCGCATTTTCTTTCCTGATTTCAGGATAATATTTACTCCCATCGCATTACCACCATATATGTGATTCTTTATCTTTGATACATCTATATTCGTCTCAATATTCTCAGTTTTTCTCTGATTCCCTTTTAACTCTACTTCATAAGGACCATTGTTGTTCATAAGTGTTACCATTGGTACTCCCCCATCATATTTATCATAAAACTCAATACTGAATTTGATATCAGTACTACTATAATTTTTAAACGGAAGCTTACATTCTCCATGTAAAGTTTTTTTATTGATCATATTGAAATTACAACTACTTGATCCACTTTCATAAGATACTGCGTAAATACCTGTTGCAAATGTTTTTTGATATGAACTGACTATCATTGATGGTGCAAAATTGACGACCATAATTGCAATCAATGTTGCACGAACATGATATTTATTCAACGAATTGTTAAGGAAAAATAAACCTGCCAACAATAAGGTTAATGAAGTAATTCCCACATATAAGATTCCATTTGTAGAGCGAACAGGAATGTTCAAATCTGATGCAACAGTCTCACCTAAAGGACCTTCGTTTGGAATTGGCAAGTTCAATATTAATACTGCAACAAAAATAATAATTGCAGTATAGAACATCTTTTTATTATCTATCATATGTAGCACATCCTTCTTGATCTTATAATCTTTTAATCTTAAGTGCTTCGCATTAACAATCATTATGAGACCATTTCAACTGCAACTTACACTGTAATTGCTCGACACTTATTTAGTATTCTCTTTACCTCACTTTAAATCACTAACGCCCTTCCAACCTATATAATACAAGTTTTATGAAGAAATATGTAATCTATAACTATAAAATAGTATAAGTTAAGCGCACCTTACGCATTAATAGAAAATGGTTATAAACCAAATTCAAAAACGAAAGGAGCGCTCTTTTTATTTTCATCTATGAAGCCTGGGATTGTTAGTATGGCAGAGAGTTGGAACGTTAGGGATTAGTTTAATAAATAGAATGCGCGTGAGGCTGAGGAAACAAACCTTTTGTCTATGGTACTAAGCAAACATTACAAAAAGATGCGAATAAGTAGGATTAACAGTGTTTGATTAATATATGACTTACATTTTCTTTGAAAAAAGATAAAAAGCAGGGACTTTATATCCCCGCTTCTTACCCTTTATCCAAATATTAAATTAGTTAGATGCCGTCTTATCATTACTATGATTGATAGAAATCTCAACCGTCTCCCCTAATCTCAACTTTCGCTTCATCAACCCATAATACATGAAGGATGGCACGGCCAACCCCAAGATCCAAGCAAGATCTGCTCCCCCCAGTGCTTTAGCAATCGGCCCCATATAGAGCGATGTATTGATGAACGGAATTTCCGCGAGAATGGATACGACAAAGGTCATTGTGGTGATCATATTAACTTTTCCGTATTTTCCGTTTAAATCAAAAATATCTTTAATACTATATTCTCCATGACGAAGTAAGTAGAAATCTACTAAGTTAATAGCCGTCCATGGGATTAAAAAATAGCTGATAAATAATATAAAGTTAGTAAAGTTACTTAAAAAGTTTCCTTTTCCCAATATCGTCAATAGCGTACCGATGATGGTAATTCCTAAGACAAAGAACATTCTTACTTTAGGGGTGAATTTCAATTTGGAAAACGGTTCAATTGTAGAAACCGTAGACATAAATGAGCCATATAAATTAAATACATTAATCGAGAGCTGCCCCAAAAAGATAGCGATAAACATAATAAGGGCAAAATTGCCAAACTGATGGGCTAAATGATCTCCTGAATTATTTAGATATCCAGGAATGGCTGTTGCTAAAATAACACCTAGAAGCATCATCCAAACAGTTCCTAAAACAGCCCCAGCATAAGTATACCAAAAGGTTTGAGCTGAAGGCGTATCTACTGGAAGATATCTTGAATAGTCTGCAACATAGGGGGCAAATGACAGCTGCCATGTTGCAACAACACTAACACTCAGCAAAAATGCCGGAATATCAATATGTGTAGGAGACCAACTTCCTTCCGGAACAGGCAATTGAATAATAATAATGGTTGCAATAAGAAAAACGATGAAAAAGAACCATGATAAGTATTTCTGCATTTTATGAATCAGATCATGACCAATCATGGTCACAATAAATGTGATTATGTTAAGGATAATTATGCTCCAGGTTAAGTCTAGATCTAAGGTACTACTCAGAACTTGTGCCCCTAACAATCCACTGCTTGCAAAAAAACCTAAATACATAAAGATAACTAGGAGTAACGGAATGACGGCTCCTATCACTCCAAATTGTGCACGACTTTGAATCATTTGAGGGATGCCAAGCTTTGGTCCTTGTGCAGAATGTGAAGCCATAAAAATAGCTCCTAGTAAATTGCCAACGATAATGGCTACCACACTCCAAAATAGATTTAACCCAAAGCTGACACAAAGTGCCCCTGTTACAAGCGTGGTCAAATGCATATTGGCTGCAAACCAAACGTGAAACAAGCCCTTTGCTTTACCATGACGTTCATTAGCAGGAATATACTCAATGCTTCTGGTCTCTATTTTCATCTACATACCTCCGTTTTTTTTATTTGAAGCAATGAGTTTTACTTATGAACCGCTTCCTTTTTCGTCTTATTTTCCTCTTTGATTTCTTTTTCCTTTAAAACAAAACTGAGCAAATCCAATGCCAGCCTTGCTCCTACTTGACCAGTCATTCCTGAAGAATCATAAGGAGGGGCTACCTCAACTAAATCAAAACCAATGACATTTCCTCTTTCCGCAATTCCTTCAAGCAATTCATTGACTTCATCGTAAATAAACCCACCTGGCGAAGGGGTACCCGTTCCAGGTGCGACAGAAGGGTCTAAACCATCAATATCAATGGTGATATAATATTTTTCGCCTTTTGGAAGCAACTCCAAAACATTCTCAAATCCCATTTTTCTCATTTTCCTAGGAGATAAGATGACACTTCCATATTCACGAGCTGCATCCACGTCTTCTTTTAAGCTACTACTAATTCCTCGGATACCAAACTGAAAAATTTTTTGAACATGATCCATTTCTGATAGCCTACGGATACAGCTACCGTGTCCATATCGCTGCCCAGAACGATGGTCCGCCCAATCTAAATGAGCATCAATTTGTATTACATGAAAAGGCCCTAACTCTTCTAAGGCCTTTCCAACAGGAATTGTAATCGAGTGATCGCCACCTAACACAACGGGCATGGCACCTTTTGAGACGATTTTTCTAACTGCTTCTTCAGTATTTTCATGACACTGCATAATGTCACCATGAACCATATCAACATCACCACAATCCACAACTTTCCATTTTGGTCCCAGGTACATAATATCTTTTTCAATATCGTAGGCACCGTTTAACCCAAAGCTATAAAGAGTTGAGCCTTCACGAATTCCTCTTGGTCCCATCCTTGCACCCGATTTCCACTGGGTACCCATATCATTTGGAACCCCAATAACCGCTACATCGGCATCAAGTTGCTCTAAATCGGAACAAACGGGATATTTACCAAATGTGCAGATTCCCGTAAAAGGTAAGTTTAAAAACTGCTTGTCATCTTGTTTATTCATGTAAATTGCCCCCTTTAAGTTTTCTGCTAAATTTTATTGCAACTTTCATGCCAAACACTTAAGAGAGTGATTAGCAATGAGTTTGCCAAGTATCTATTACAACTAGTAGAAAAATTATAGTCAATAATGACTACCCTTTTGAACATATTTTCTAATTTTCCGATTGGCAGTAGACTGACTAATTCCTAATTTTTCAGCAAGCTTAATGCTACTGGGATATTTCTGAAACATTCTATTAATATATTCCTTTTCTAAAGTTTCGATATAATCGTCTAGCAGTAATTCTTTTGAATTCAAGCTCATGACATTACCATCCCCTTCGTCTTCTTCCTCAAATTCAATTTCATTACTGCTTGAAGTGATCACTTTTTTTTCAATATAGTTTCTCAATTCTCTAACATTGCCTGGCCAGCTTTGTTGATTAAGCCATGCAATCATTCTCGGTGTGAAATACTTAGTCATTCTATATTTACGGTTCATCTCTTCTGTTATCTCGTATATTAGAGGAATAATTTCTTCCTTCCGCTCCCTAAGTGGTGGAATCTCAATTTTTACGACATTGATCCGATAATATAAATCTTCTCGAAATTTTCTCTCTTTGATTAAGTTCTCTAGGTTTTGATTCGTCGCGCAAATGATTCTGCATTTCACCTCAATTTTTTTTCTTCCCCCTAGTCTCATTAACGTTTGATTTTGCAGAACGGAGAGTAATTTAACTTGAAGATTCATAGGCAGTTCGCCAATTTCATCGAGGAACAAAGTCCCTTCCCCAGCTGCCTCAAAATAACCTTTTTTGCCACCTTTCTTCGATCCGGTAAAGGCACCTTCTTCGTATCCAAAAAGCTCTGACTCAAATAGAGATTCTGGGATTGCCCCACAATTCACCTCAATAAAAGGATTTTTTTCTCTGTCTGACATTTGATGAATCATTTGTGCAATATGGTTTTTGCCAACTCCTGATTCCCCATCCAATAGCACAGTAACGCCCAGTTTTGCCACCCTGGACGCGACATCAAAAACCTTTTCCATTTTTCTGTTCCTTAGTAAGAAGGTATTTACCGATTGCTTCTTTAATTCGGCGATTTCCTTTTGATAGGATTGCAGTGCTTTGGCCACCTGCTCATTTTCTTTTTTTAGGTATTCAAATTCTGTAACGTCCCTGGAAACACTCATTGCCCCTGTCAATTCGCCTGAAGAATCATAAATGGGATAACCAGAAATAATGAGTTTCCTGCCATGCTTCGTTTCCTGGATGAAAGTATCTTTTTTCTTGGTACGCAGGACATTAGCAATGACGGATGGCGAAAATATTCCCTTCTTTTCTAAATCGAAAATATTATGATGGACAATTTGATCACAAGGAATACCAAACACTTTTTCAGTAGATTGACTCGTATATAGAACCATTCCTGATGCATTTGCTATAAATATTTCATCAAACGAATGCGCTAATACATAATTTAAAAGAATTGAATCATTCAAAGTTCCCTTCATATTCATCACCTAGTCATTTTTGATATAATCATAGTCAAATTTGATTAAATATTCAAATTATTCAGATTATTATTTTGATATAATTACATAAATAATCCGGATATCTATAAAAAAATCAACGAAATCAGCTTGTTTTCGTCGATTTTAATCTTATTAGGCATGAAAACTTATTTTGAAGAAATATGTAAGCTATTCCTATCGAATAGGAGGTTTTAACATATTAGATTATAAATTTGTTGCAGTATAAGTTAAGCGCTCCTTTCGCATTAATAGAAAATGGCTGTCAAACCAAATTCAAAAGCAAAAGGAGCGCTCTTTCTATTTCACTCTATATAATTTATTTTCAAACTTCAGATTTGAATGTTCGCTACAGACGGCGCTTTCCACGGGCTTGACTTCAATCTCCTCGTCACTATGTTCCTGCGGGGCTTTCAGCTCAAGCTTTTCCCGTAGGAGTCGCCGTCTTTCGCTTCACAAGGAACAAAATCGGATAAAATTAAATGTTCTTATATTTTATATTGATTTTGCATTATGAAATTGATGCATTTATATAAAAAATCACATTGATTCTTTTGTTTGAGAAGATTCTTTTAACATCGGTAACTCTTCGTGCCACCAAAGAGCTTCTTCTGGATCTTGTTTCATGACTTCACGAACTTCTTTTTTCGTTTCGACTGTAGGGTACGAACCTTTTAAAGCACGACCTGAAGTTTGAACGAATAATAGACTAAAGACGATTAAACCGATAACACTTATAGCAGCTAAATAATAAGCTGGTGCAAGTGGGTCGCCTGTGATGTGTACCAAATAAGAAGCTACAAGTGGTGTTGTACCACCGAAAATTGAAACAGAAACATTAAATGTTAAAGCTAAGGCACGATAACGAACGTCTGAAAAGAACAGACTTGGTAATAGAGAAGGTAGTGTCCCTTCATAGAAACTTAATAAGAAACCAAGTAAGAAGACACCAGCAAAAATAAAACCAACATGTCCATTCCCAATTAACATAAAGGCTGGAATTGACAAGAATGTTAAACCAATTAAGCCCAATTGAACAATCCGCTTGTTACCATATTTGTCAGAAAGACGACCAGCAAACAACGCTAACGGAATCATTAGTGTCATAACAATTAGTAGAATAATTAAGCTTGTTGTATCATCTACACCTAATACTTCTGTTAAGTAAGATGGCATGTACGACAATACCATATAGTTTGTAATATTAAAGAACGCTACGATCACAACACTTAAAAGTAAATCTTTTTTATAATGTTTTAAGATTTCTTTAAATGTAAGTGGTTCTTCCTCACCTTCTTGTTGCGCCTGTTCCATTTCTTCAAAAACAGGAGATTCATCTAAATGGCGACGTAAATATAGACCAACAAGACCAATTGGTGCAGCGATTAGGAATGGAATACGCCAGCCCCAAGCGTGCATTTGTGCATCAGATAATGCAAAAGTTAAAATCGTTACTAAAGCAGAAGCGGCAATGAAACCAGCTAATGTACCAATTTCTAAACCACTACCAAGTGTACCGCGTTTCTTGTCGGGAGAAGATTCAGCGATATAAACCATCGCACCTGAATATTCACCGCCTGTTGAGAAACCTTGAATCATACGAGCAGCCAATAATAGAATTGGTGCCCAAACGCCAATTTGTTGGTACGTTGGCAGTAAACCAATTAATAAAGTTGAAACAGCCATCAAAATAATAGTTGTACTTAACACTATTTTTCGACCGTGTTTATCACCAATTTTAGCAAAGAATATACCGCCAAGAGGGCGTACTAAGAAGGCGGCAGCAAATGTACCGAATGTTAAGACTAGTTGAAGTCCACTGTTATCAACGCCAGCGAAGAATTGCTGACTTAAAATAACAGCTAAATATGCATAAAGACCAAAGTCAAACCATTCCATTGCATTACCGATACTTGTGGCGACTACAGCCTTTCGTGCTTTCTTTGAACTTACTATATTAATATCTTGAGGTTCAATTTCTAAATTGTTTTGTTGCATACTCTAGAACAGCTCCTTTAATGGTTTGCTATTTTCGAGGACTGCAAAAGATTTGAAAAACATTGTTGGATAATAAAATAGCGGAAAAAACAACAATTTAATCTTTTAAAAGCCCAAATTATTTTGTTGTCGACGTATTGATTACCTGAGGTTTTTAATGTGGAGTAAAAATTTTTACACTCTAAGTATATTCAGATTGGATGTATTATGTCAACTAATTAGCATAGAGCGACAAATATTTAGTATAATTACAAGCCCTTCAAAGAGAAAAATAATCTTAAATAAAAGTTTAGTTTTACTAATAGATTTTAAGTATTATTGATTCAATTTTATTTAATATGTAATAGAATATTGAATAAGTAAAACCCTAGAAATCCAAAGGTCTCTAGGGCTTTATTATATATTTACCTCTTTTTTCTTTTTGGTTTGTTTATGTCTATAAAGAAGTTTACGACCTGTTAGAGAAATCAGGAATAAGATCAGTATTAGTACTAAAATTTGCATATATGATAAATTAAAATATTTAGCACCTGTAACAATTAAAAGTGTAGAAATCGTACCTTTTACAATGAAAAAAATAACAATCCATAACCCGCCTTTTTTCCAGTTCATTATTTATTTTATTCCTTCCTACGTTTAAATTCATAAAAAAATCAGTGATAATTCTTGAAAGTGTCACTTTAATGAAAATCTATTACATTAATAAAAAAGTAGATTTTTTCACAAAAATTATCTCCAATTAAATGTGACTACTTCATAATAATTGAAAATGATATTCATTGTCAATTTCATTTAATATTTTTAATTCCGAGCGTCTCCATCCCAATACTTTCTAATAAGTTCAATACATTCTGAACCACGCGGACCCTTCCCATCCAAATCTCCCAAACAAAATATCTGATCCAGACCACGTTTTTCAATATCCTTTAGCATTGATTCTCAAATATCTCTAGTCTTTAAAGACTAAAAAGGAATAGGTTTTCACCTATCCCTTCAATTAACCATGATACCAACCTGTTTTACAGTTTATGTTCTCAAATGGATACCATTTTCCCTTACCATCAAATTGGATATACATAATATAAAAATTTGTTTCATACTTAGATTTCACTAATTTCGTTTTATCTTTATTAGATACATTCTGGTTTTTCTTAATGTCTTTAATGGTTTTCGATTTTACTCCTGGTACCCAACTATAAGGATTAGTAAACGTAAGTTCATGTGTTTTTACCCAACCATACTTCTTACCATACTTAATTTTAGACCAACCATATTGTTGATAAGAATACCAATTTTCTTGATCTTTACCGATTGGAACACCTGCATATACTTTAACCGATGTGCCTAACTTAATTTTCCCCAACGTCTTATATGATGTACCTGGTGATGTTTTTACTGTAAGATTTTTAGAAGCATATGCTTTGTCATAACTTGCAGCTTGGCTGTTTATATTATTAGAAAATATTAATGTAATGATAATGCCAATAGCGATAAGAGAAGAAATAATTCTTTTCATTACTAAAACTCCCAACTTTTTAATATATTAGAATTTTATATCAATTCTTTTATATTTACAAACTATCATTAAAAAATGCACTACATTTAGTCAAACAGAAGTGAACCCAATAAGTGGTGCATTTTAATTTATCTTATTAAGAGTTACAACCGATTTTGGGTTACTTTGCAACTATCCCATTACGGCCAGCTGCTTTTACCCATTTACGAAGGTCTGGTCATACACTTCTATATCAAAATGAGTAAGCTCTAAATCATCTACATAACTCCATTACAAATGAGTCGTATCATTTTTTATATAATTTTTACCTCAATGTATTTCCAATTCACTCTCCCACTATAAGCTGTTCCACTATCACCTTTCCACATTTGCTGCCTTCCTTATAATCATTATTTTGCGGGATACACTCCACACTTGTGGTGTATATCTGGCAAAAATAGATGTTGGCGTGGTTTATAGACAATAGACGAACGGTTCTATTACAGTAGGATATTGGTGGGTTTAATTATATAGCCCTCGATTCCTATTTCAATTAAAATACTTGGAAGTTTTACTTGAAAGTTTTGTTGATCAAGTTGTAAATTTAACATTTTAAAGTAAGAGCATTTCTTTGTAATGAGAAATGCTTTTTATTTATGTCAAAATTAAAAGGATATTTCAATAACAATAATAATATAATAAAAAACAATATGAATTTATTGTGAAACGATAAATAGCGTGTTAAAATCATGTTGTCATTAAATATGTGAGGTGTTTTTAATAAATGTTAAACGAGGTTCAACCACTTTCTTAAAGGTAATTGTTTTTTTTGCTGGAATTGCAGTGCTTGCTTTTTGTATCTATTGGTTGCCTGGGATAGCCGTTAGAGATGCAAGGGTACATCCAGATACGGCTTACTTCCTAATCCCCTTTTTAATATGCGCATACGGATTCTTTATTACGTTTTCTGTTGTGTTGTATCAAACATTTAAACTATTAACCTATATCGAAAGGAACAATGCTTTCTCTGAGTTATCCCTTAAATCTTTGAAGGTTATAAAGAAATGTACTTTTGCAGTCATTTTCTTCATTGTGTTAGGGATAGTAAGCTTAATGATACTTGCTAAAGTTACAGGTGACGATGCAGCAGGTCCAATATCACTAAGTCTAATGGGTATTTTAGTGACAAGTACCATTGCAACTTTTGTAAGTGTTCTTCAAAAACTAATTAAAAATTGCCTAGAAAAAAATGAAATAAAAATGTGAGGTGTTTATTTTGAGAGAAGTCACAACATTGTTTTTAAAAATTGCTGTTTTTATTATAGGACTACCGGTTCTTGCTTTATGTATATTTTTAGTTCCCCATATGGCGAATTTCGCAGCAAAATTGTATCCAAATATTGCCCCAATGAAATATCTCGTTTTCATCGTGATGTATGGTGCAGCTGTGCCTTTTTACTTTGCTCTCTATCAGACTCTCAATCTTTTACGGTACATTGACGAGAACAAAGCGTTCTCGGAATTATCTGTAAAGGCGTTAAAGAACATAAAGTGCTGTGCGATTACAATTAGTGGTTTGTATGTATTAGGTTTGCCACTCTTCCATTTTATAGCAAAGAAAGTTGACCCTCCAATTGGATTAATGGGAATCATCATCATTTTCACTTCGTTGGTTATCGCCGTTTTTGCTGCTATCCTCCAACGGCTGCTACAAGAAGCGATTAACATAAAATCAGAAAATGATTTGACGGTCTGAGGTGGAGGATATGGCAATTATTATTAATATTGATGTGATGTTAGCAAAACGAAAAATGAGCGTAACCGAGCTTTCGGAGAGGGTTGGAATTACTATGGCGAATCTTTCTATTCTGAAAAATGGGAAAGCAAAAGCGGTTCGTTTTTCAACATTAGAAGCGATATGTAAGACTTTGGAGTGTCAGCCAGGTGATGTTTTGGAATACAAAAGTGACGAAGACACACAATAATAACAGACAACAAATTTATATATCGGGAGTTGATAAAGAATTTAAGGGATCCATATTTTATCCCCGTATATACTTTTTTTGTCATTACCTAAGAGCTTAATATGCCACTAAATGTATTAGCAGCTTTAGCATTATCTTTTGGAGTTATGGAGAAGAAAGTTGCTAGAAATAATATGAAAATTAATGAAAGTTTAAATGTTCGCATCATAAGATTTTAACCTGTGACCAACCAACATTAAACATCCATAACTCCTTAAAATATAAAAACGACTTATCTAAAATTATGCGCAATCGATACTTCAAAATCCGAATGAATCATTACTTCTTCTTTTAGTTCTTCTATTCCTATAAATCTCATTTTAAAATGTTTACCAGACCTTTTTTTCTGCGTAAAATCCAAATTGTTAAACCAAAGACTAACCCTGCTGATAAGAAAAATGAATGGAAAAGTATTGCTTCTGCGGAAAAAATATTAAAAGTTCCACCTAGACTAATCGTAATAAAAGACGTAGGTACAAAAAAGATAAGCATACAACTTAACGGATAAAAGATGTATTTATGTTTAAACGAAATAAAATCAATAAATTTGATTGTTAACAAATATATTGGAAAAGCAATTACAAAAAAAGCAAATCCACCCCAATATAAAACGGCATAAGTATCTCCACCCAGTGATTCATTCCAAACAAGTTTCAAGGTTAGAATATAAGACATAATTCCAACAATAAATGACAGAACTCCTGCAATGAATAACCTCATAAGTATCGCCTCCATTTTAATTAATATCTACCAAACCCGTTAACATTATTATTCTATAATTGTAAAATCCATCCTTCTTATTATAGAACTTTTCTTAAACGAATTGTTTCATTTATTTCTTGGGTAGGATAAAAGTAATTTTCAACAGCATACTTTCTAACACTTTGATTATCTGAATCAAAAGAGAGCGTATCTAGGAAATTAAAATATGCTAAATAATGCTGCAAATACTTTGTTGTAACACTTAACAGAGCCTTATTGTAAAATATCCATTTTCTTAATTTGCATTGTATCTCTTGTATAAGACATTCCCCTAAAAAGAAGGCAACATCCCTCTATGAAGTGACCCCTAAAAGTTAGACACAACAGACGGTTCCATTAAAGTAAATGCAATTCTATTAAATCTAAATGTGCGTAGTTTGTGACAACACACGAAGTTTTGGTGAAGTTTACGGGATTAATTTGTGTCATTCAGTTGTTTTATAACGGTGGTACTTTTATAGCTTCCCGCAATTGCACTTTCCATTAAAAAGGTAAATTCAGTTTTGGTATAACCTTGAATATTTTCTACCGATAACCTTCAACAATCGCGTCCAATTGTAGAAGATACTATATTCTTTTTATTGAGAGAAAGTTCCGTTTAACAAGAACCAAATAAATCGATCATGCACCCGTGAAGAGATAGTCTTTTCAACGTACAAGTCAATAGTAGATTGAAACACATAGTCAATGTGACTTGCAGTGTTTTTAAAAGTAAATAACAATAATTTCCCAAAAATTAACAACAGATTAATGTTCTATTAACACTGATTATGTATTGTTAAAGCGTAGCAAATATTAAAGAATAGGAAGTGGAGAACCGTGAAGAAAAGCATCCTTTCGTTGGCTGTGCCATTTATGTTGGCAACATCTGTGTTTGGAAGTGCTGCAAGTGCAGCGCCGAATGATAACTGGTTACAAAGCAGCAAAACGGAGTTAAGTGCTCACCGTGGTGCACAAGTGGCCGCTCCTGAAAACACATTAGAAGCGATAACTCAGGCTGGACTATTAGGATATGGCTTTGTTGAAATTGATGTCCAAAAAACAAAGGACGGTCAATACATATTAATGCATGATACAACGATCGACCGTACTACTACAGGCTCTGGTAAGGTAAAAGATTTAACATTAGACCAAATTCAAAGTTTTGATATCGAAGATAAAGAGGGAAATGTAACGGATTATAAAGTACCAACACTTGAGGAAGTGTTAGAGGAAGCTTATAAATACAATATTGGTATTAATTTTGATGGTTCAAAAGGCGACTGGCATGATAAGGAATTCGTGGACGATATTATGGAAGAAGCTGAAGAAGCCAAAGTATTAAATCATTCATTCTTTGTACTAAGTAATGATGATATTCGAAATCAATTTAACGAATGGTACCCAGAAGCAACTGTTACATTCCTTGGAAATGCATTGAACAATGTAGAAGCTGATATTGAAGAATTAAAACAATATGATAACGCTATTTACTCAACTTCAATTAAAAATGTAGATAAAGAAACTGCCAAAGAAATTAAAAAAGCAGGCCTAAAACTGCATGTATACTCAGTTAACTCTGCTGAAGCATATGAAAAAGCGAAAAGTATTCATCCACGATTGATTGAAACAGACGTGATTATACCTTAATATCATTGCTGGAATATATGAATTTAATAAAAGTGTCCTACGTAATGGGACATTAAGAAAAATATAAAATCTCGTCAGTCGATTGTGAATTGGCGAGATTTTTGATATTTAAAACACGGATAACACTGTACTTTTCATCAACCCCCCATTTGAAGTAATTCTCAGACAGCTTTATCTAAATAAAATCCGATAGTATGGATCATTTCATTAATTGCCAATTAGAGTTTATCCCCTTGTATAAAAAAATATCGAAATTTTTTCCTATTATTATCTTATTTTTAGAGATTATCATTTCAATCTTATAGTGATAAGTAAGCCTTTGAGGTTATCTCCAACTTTTCCCCCACCTCACACCGTAAGTGCGACTTTTACCGCATACGATGTTCCAAATAACCTCCTCAATCGACTCCTCGATAAGGAATTGTCACCTGAAGTACTTCACACTTTAGTCGATAAGATTACATATACAGACATTAACGTTCGTATTCACTATAAATTCGTACATCCCTTAAAAATAGCTAAAAAAGGAAGGCAATTGTTACCTTCCCTATAATCATTATTGCGGGATACATTCCACACTTTCAGAATGCATATAAATATTATTTTCGGTACTGCCTGACCAACTTATTTGAATGACTCTCCCATCAATTACATTGTAGAAATATTTGGCCTTTGGTTCATCGTTAAAGACGACTTGTACAATCCATTCATTCTTATAAGGTAACCAAATTCCAGAGAGTGTGTGTTTAACAGTAATACTTTCCATATCACTTTCGTAATACTCTCGATCGTTCATTAAATAATCTAATGTATCTTCGTATTTTCCTATTTTTTCATAATGGAAATAAATTGGGGTTGCGATTACGATTAATAGGACAATAGCTGTTATGATAATTCTGCTTCTTCTAAACGCCATCTGTCCACCTTCCAACTTAAAAAGAGTTTTAAATCACATGACTTGGATTAAATTGTGTATTGATTTTAATCAAAGGATTAAATATTTGTTATTTCATTTTTTGTTAATAAAAAATATTTAAACATGAATTTTAAATTTCCTTCCACATGTAATTATTAAGTTTTCATCAATCCCCCTTTATTTATATCTCCTAACAGAATTTAAAATATATTATGTTAATCAATTATCGATTGATGATTTGAAATATTTTATTTGCCTGTAAGTAAAACTCAAAAAATAATAGTTTTCTCTCTACTTATCTGAAAGTACTGTAAATTCTATTAATATTAGTGTATTCTTATTAGAATATAATTTTGCAAGAGGTGATTTATTTGAATACGCCCACGGAAACTGTCGATCAAGTTAGGTTCCATGAGGATGATTCGTTCCTTCAAGGTATTAAAGATTGTATACCGACATTATTAGGATACATAAGTATAGGTTTAGCATTTGGCGTTGTTGGTTCGGCATCTGGATTAAGCTTGTTTGAAATTGCTCTTCTAACAGTGCTAGTTTATGCTGGTTCTGCTCAGTTTATTTTTTGTGCGTTAATCATTACGAACAGCCCGCCATCAGCAATCATCTTAACGATATTCATAGTGAATCTGCGCCATTTTTTGATGAGTCTTACGCTGGCACCACACTTCACAAAGTATTCTTTATTGAGAAATATTGGTTTCGGTACGTTACTTACTGATGAGACATTTGGGGTAGCGGTGACAAAATTAATGCAAACGAAAAAGTTAAGTGGAAAATGGATGGATGGATTAAACATAACTGCTTATTTAGTCTGGATTGCTTCATGTATTGCTGGGGCTTTTTTAGGCAAATGGGTTGCAAATCCTGAAAAATGGGGTCTCGACTTTGCACTGACAGCAATGTTTGTTGCATTGCTTGTACTACAACTTCAAAGTGTTGGTAAATCAAAGCTTGCAAAGAATTTATTGCTAATCGGATTAATTGCCTTATGTATGTATGTCTTTTCTTACTTTATGCCCTCGCATTTAGCAGTACTTATCTCAACAGTTGTTGTAGCTACCGTCGGGGTGGTGATTGATCGATGAGTACGAATACGATTATTTGGATTATTGTTGGTTGTGCGCTTGTGACATGGTTTCCTAGAATCATTCCGTTTATCTTTGTTCGTAACGTAAAATTGCCGGATATCTTACTAAAATGGTTGTCATTTATACCTATTTGTATTTTAAGTGCTTTAGTTGTTGAGAATTTACTGAATACAGATCAATCATTCGTATCACTCGATTGGCCAGTTTTTGCCGCATTTATACCTACTCTAATTGTTGCAATATGGACCAAAAGTTTATCAACTACTGTAGTGGTAGGTGTCATTTCAATGGCTGCTATTCGGTATCTTTTATAAGAATGCTTGAGTAATTTCTTATCTGAGTTAAAACTCTAAGTATAAATTTTTTTTATAGAAGAGGGGCTAGTTCATAAGTGGTAAAACTTATGAATTAGCCCCTTTTATCTCTTATCCCATGTAAAAATGGTTTATGAAAATCAGAATAGCAACCATAAGAGTCATGAAAATCATTTCGATGAAGCTTATTTCTTTCTCTCTTTTATTGCGAATTTGTTCTCGATAAAGCTTTTGAATTTGTTTCTTATTTCCAAACTTCATCTAGACCCCCCCTGTACATCTGGACAGAAGAATGATTGAGAAAATGATTTGAAATGGTTTTCCATGTATTGTATGCAGATTATTCTATAAATTGTTTTCTTTTTATATCCAATCTAAAAAATATTCCAAAATTTAATTATATATGAGTCAATTTCATTAATGCTTTTCTAGTTAAACAATACAAATATTTTCTTAATAAACTATCTGCTATTGAACGAAGTGGAATTAGCTCCGCTTTCCGTGGGCGAACTGACGAGCTTCGTCGCAGAGAAAATCTCGCTGCGGGGTCTCGTCTAGCTCGTTTTCCCACAGGACATTGAATGAACTTCACTGAATTAACATCGCACGAAGAAAATGCGAATGCATTTTCGAGGACTCTCCGCTAATTCCACTTCAACTAAGATAGCTATACCAGATTTTTATCATAAATTTACATCTATTTTACTTCAGTGTCCTCTCATTCCCGTAGGACTATATATGCACCTCCCTGAATTAACATCGCACGAAGGAAATGCGAATGCATTTTCGAGGACTTGCCAAATTGATTCAAATATATAATAACTGGTCATTCCAAAGATTTTTTGTAAAAAAACTTCTATTACTATAATATTTAGTAGTTTAATGTAACTATCACATAAAAAATGTGTTATCATAGAAACATACTGTTTAGAGAAAAGGGTCAGTGTCCATAATTATATATATAATAAATGGTATTATAGGATTCTGAATTGTTAGAATGTTTAAACTTTTTTCTTTTGTGCTATTGGAGGGCTTACTTATGGAGTTACTTATTCAGCTAGTTATTATCATCTTAGCAACTAAAATTGCCGGATATATAGCTACAAAATTTGGACAACCTAGTGTTCTAGGTGAAATTATAGTAGGGATTATAATCGGTCCTGCTATTTTGGGGCTTGTAGAAAGTAACGGTAAAGATGATTTAATACATACCTTTAGTGAACTTGGGGTAATCTTCCTTATGTTCTTTGCGGGTCTTGAAACCAATCTTAAAGATTTAACATCAAATTTAAAGTCAGCATTAACTGTTGCCTCATTTGGTGTGGTTCTTCCTCTTATAGGAGGATATTTAGTAGGAATTGGATTTGGAATGGATCCATCTCATTCATTGTTTTTAGGGATCGTTTTAACAGCTACTTCTGTTAGTATCTCTGTTCAAACATTCCGCGAACTTGGTCAGATGAATACTCGAGAAAGCGCAACTGTCCTTGGCGCTGCAATTGCAGATGATATTATTGGTTTAATCTTACTTGCAATTGTTATGAGTATTACTGTAGGTGGGGATACTTCGATACCAATGGTGTTGATGAAACAAGTGGCTTTCTTTGCAGTTATAGTTATTTGTAACTGGAAGATTGTCCCTGCTATTTCAAAAACAATTGATAAATTTAAAATCCCTGATCTTTCAATGGTATTTGCTGTGGTTCTTTGCTTTTCATATGCTTATTTCGCTGAGTTTATGGGAATCAGTAATATTATCGGTGCATTCTTTGCGGGTCTATCTCTTGCAAGTGATAAACATCGCGAACAATTCGAAGACAAACTATTACCTTCAGTTAGTGTGATTTTTATTCCAGTATTCTTTACAAGTATCGGTCTATCCGTCACGTTTAAAGGAATCGGAGATCATATTTGGTTGATCATCATTTTATGTGTAGTGTCAGTTCTTACGAAAGTTATTGGCGCAGGATTTGGTGCGAAAATCACAGGATTTAATATGCTATCTTCCACATTAATTGGTACAGCAATGGTATCTCGAGGGGAAGTTGCATTAATTACTTCATCCATAGGTTACAATGCTGGATTATTCTCTCAAGAATATTACACCCCAATGATCATTGCGGTTGTCTTCACAACGGTTATCACACCGCCATTACTAAAAATATGTATTAACAAAAAAGACCAACACGCTACACATGCAGTTCATTAAAAAAGGCTCGTTTCCACGAATGGAAACGAGCTTTTCTTTATGCTTTTTTCGGTATACTTAATGTTTTCCATTGTTCTTTTTTAATCAGTTTACCAATATACATTACTTGCCCAACATGCGTTGCATAATGTGCTAATTGTCTATGCAGTGCCTCAACAACTGATATTTCTTTACCTTTTAATCGCACATTTTTTTCGAAATCTTCAAGTGATAACTGATCGATCGTTTGAAATAACAAATTCCATGATTTATCCCAAGACGCTATAAGATCTTCTTTTGAATCGGAGTCATCTACAAATTCATCATCCCTATTTCTTGATATCTTCTCACCATCGGTTGTAAGAAAATCAGTACTTCTTGAATTGATATTTCCACAAATATGTTTCATTAAAATGGCAATACTATTCGATTCTGAATTTGGAATCCATTGCATTTCTTCAATTGATAATTGTGAAATTGTACCATCCCCTTGATTTTTAACTTCAGTAAAACGTTGCAAAATAGATTCTTTAAATAACTTTTCAATCATATCGTCAACTTCTTTCTTTATTTAATTATATGAAGCAATTTTATATATCCTTTATTTGTTTTTAAATACGAACATTTTAACACATTTACTTTTTAATACTGAGATTTGTATGCTCCGCTACAGACGGCGCTTTCCACGGGCTTGGCTTCAATCTCCTCGTCACTACGTTCCTGCGGGGCTTTCAGCTCAAGCTTTTCCCGTAGGAGTCGCCGTCTTTCGCTCCACAATTACAAGATTGGATACAATTAAATATTCATATCTTTTATATTAACTTTACATTCTGAAATTGATTCTAATGGTCTTACTTTTTATAACATGATTGTGCCTAATCTTACCATTAAAATAACTAACAAAATCGTAAAAATAATAAATAAGAAACGCATTCTACTGTTAATTTTTGAATTCATAGCTTACATCCCCGTATCTAGTTTTAAACATATATCCATCATAAGAGTTTTTTATAACTAACACGATTCCTAATAACATAAAATTCGATAATAACGAGCTTCCCCCATAGCTTAGGAATGGTAATGTAACGCCAGTAACTGGTAACAATCCCATTGTCATACCGATATTTTGGAAAATTTGAAATGACAATAAACCGATAATTCCTACTCCCATTAATGTTGTTAAATGTTGATCTGCATTTATAGTTATGATGACAATACGATAAATTAGGAAAAAGAAGAGTATTACTATCGCAGCCCCCCCAACAAAACCCATTTCTTCAGCAATTGCAGCAAAGATAAAATCCGTGTGTTTTTCAGGGATATAAACATCATTACCGAGATAACCTTTTCCCGTCTTTAACCCTGATCCAATTGCTAATATGCCTTTTCTCGTTTGAAAAGATGAATCACCATATTCAAAAGGCTTTAACCACCCATTGATTCGAGAAATTTGATGTGATGATAGACTACCTAATATTTGATTATTGAAAAAGCTTTGGAAATTAATATAGATAATAATTAATGCTGTCACCATTACTGAAGGAATGATGGTTAAAACAAATAGAATGCTCCTATGTATACCGGAAAATAATATCATAGCAACGAGTAATGCAGCATACAACATAATCATACCTGTATCGGGCTGTTTATAAACAATAAGCATTGGAGGTAACGTAATTCCTGCAATCTTCAATAAAAGCCATAAATCTGAACCAATTGTTTGATTTCGCCATTTTCTATGATGCTCTGTAATGGTCAAACTAACAACTAGGATCAATGCAAATTTTAAAAACTCGGAAGGTTGAAAAGTTCCTATAAACGGAATTTGATACCAACATTTTGCTTCATTTATTGGTCTCGCAATACTTTCGGGAGCAACTATTAAAACAACTAATAAAAAAATGACAACCCAATAAAATGGCCAAGCAATCTTCTTTAGTTGACTGAGATCCATTCGCGAAATCAAATACATCAATGCAATGCCTATTAAATAAAATATTAATTGTTTCCATATAAATGCTCCGGAATATTGATTGAATACAGAGCTGCTCGAGTATATAAATAAACAACTAATAATTGCAAACAAAAGGATAAGACCCATAATATTTGCATCTATTTTTCCAAATTTCATCTTATCACATCCATAATTAGGTAGACGAACCAATTATTAAATTGTTGCGTAAAAAAAGAAAGTTTTAAATAAAACTTTCTTTTTTTATTATCTAATTTTCATCCATTGCCCGATGAAATGTGAAACAATACCTTGTAACTCTGGCATTATTTGTCTGAATTTCAATGCGAAATAAAAGGTTTTCATAAAATGAAGAGTTTGGGTTCTCGCTTTTAAAAATAACGGACTGTAGCCGCTACTTTGCTTACTATATTCTAAGGAGTCAAAGACTTGTTCCACCCATTCAATAAGTAGTTTTTCATCTATTCCTTTACGAATAAGTGCTTCAATGATCTCCACAAATCGTTCTTCTTCATCATCAACATAAACTGTTCCTTTCCAGAAACAATCTCGAATGCTTTGCAAAATCGGTGCAGCGTCATGTATATCAAATTTAGGATGTTGAATCAGTGCAAGTTCTAGATCTGCCCCATTAGCAATGCCATATGCCCACCCTTTTCCTTCAATATAACCTCTTGTATCCTTCTCTTTTGATAAATAGCGAGTGGCAAGTCCCAATATTTCATCATATTGATTTTGCGTTAAGAATGCTTGTCCGGCATCACTTCTGATTAGGTAAGTAAGCCACAAAGCTGACAAAGCGCGTTGGAAAATCGAATCTGTGTCCTTTTCTCCAATATTAAAGTAAAAGTATGAAGTTTGTGTTAATTGTGAAACTAAATACTGTTTATTTGATAAGGACAATAAATCATACTGTATGAATTCCAAAAATAATCGTAAATTTTGATGGTCACGAATTGTTTCATCCGTATGCCCTATATGTATTAACATTTCTTGCAAAATAGGAGCTGCATCCTCTTCTATTAATAGTTTGCGTTCAGCATTTGACATTGCTAGAATATCGGTAATTTGGTATTTCAAGTACAACTTCCTTTCTAATTTTGAGGGAAATAGATTATCATTTCCTGTTATTAAACATTTCAACACGTTAACTTTTCACTATTCAGATTTTGTTCCGCTACAGACGGCGCTTTCCACGGGCTTGACTTCAATCTCCTCGGGCCAAAAGGATGTTGGTCACGAAGCCGTTGCCACAGGACGTGGCGTTCTTAGGCTTTGTTCCTTAAAATCGTTCCTGCGGGGCTTTCAGCTCAAGCTTATCCCGTAGGAGTCGCCGTCTTTCGCTCCACAATGAACAAAATTGTTATTATTAAATATTCGTATATATTATATAAATTTTGCATTACGAAATTGATTCAATTGAAAAAAAGATAATATTAATTAGTAGCTTTTGAGACATGTAAATAAACTAAAAACCCATCTGAATGATGAGTTTTTCAAAGTTTACTTTTAAAATGGGAAATCTGAAGAATGTTCTTTCATGTAAAATTCAACAAGCTTTTTAAAATCTTTGTATTTTATTGTTACGTATTCTTCGCCGTCTTTATTTTCAATTGGTAGTTGAGTGCATGTTTCTTCCATTGTTTTACGAAAATGTTCAGTTCCATCAATCATAAATGTCCATTCTTTCTCCAAAAGACCCACTCCTTATGATTCATGTTGTCATTATATAATTTCATAGAGATGAGGTCAAAGATTCTAACTATTAAATTCAATTATTGGTGAACTATCAAAATATACATAACAGCTTGCTAATAATTGATATTGATCTTCTAATACAATTCGAGGATTAACCTTTTTTATGCTTTGCAAGTAGTGTTTGCTTTCAATTGCTAAAGCATTTAAAAAATCTTCTCTTGAGCAATTAAACTTCTGTATGACCTCTTGTTTTTCTATACTTTTTATAATAATTTCATCGGATTGTAGGGAAATTTTATATAAATGGGATTCACCAATAGATTTTACACTCTGCTCTTTACCAGTTTTCAACAGTTCAATAATCGCATCGCCCAAATTCAATAAAAAGCTGCCATGTACTGCTGAATGGAAAAGCTCGATTTTTTCATACTTCACCGTTTTCACGAATATTTTTATTTTTTCAAAGAAAAAGTCATTATAATACGGGGATCTTAATATATCTCCATCTTCCACCAAAAATTTCAATTCCATTTTCTCGCCTCCACTTTCTCTATTATATGTATTTTTTTTCTTCGTTCAATGCTATTTTCTCTAAAATTATCAAAAATCCATTGAATTGAAACAAAATAGCCATATTTATGGTTATTAATAGGTAATGGGCGAAAATTTATGTTGATGATTTTGATTTTTTTGGGGCGAGAAATGTAGTTTTAGTTTAAATTTTAAATATTTTTGAGATGATTCGATATGTTTTTTTGCTCAAATTCATAAAAAAAGCTATCTACTTTGTAAAATTAAAGACAAGTAAATGTACATGATAGTTTACTACATCATCACTACGTAAAGAGCGTACTGTATCCATTGGGATTGATACAATTGAATATCTCGTTGAACAAGGTATTCCTGTAACTTTGTTGAAGGATCGCGCCCGATCGTTGAATATTGAAAAAAACGAATGTTGTAAAATAGTTACTCGGTTATTTTGCTAAAGCCCAATAGAGTTGTTTTGGAACCGTAAACGTAATGTATCAAAATTAAGCTATTTAAGCCATAGCCATTCACCACAACTAGAGCGTCTCATCCAATTTCTGAATCTTTGAGTGGGAAATTAAAAATACATTGCCTAAAATGTCGATTTTGTCTTCCTTTACACGTACAGCGCAATCTTTGTTTGACGCATAAATATTCATTTCTTCAGATAAGGGAGACAGTTCGTCTTGAACCAACGCAATGTTATTTTCGAGATCAAAATGAGACAGGACAGAAAAGTTATCAAGGCCGATTCCATCGTAAACAGAGCTTATTTCAACTTTATAGCCAAAGTTTTTCGAGCATAACCATTTAGCGGACATGTTGATTGCACCTGCGCTTGCTCCTATCACGACAGCTCTGCTTTTTTTAATCAAATCCGACAATTCATATTCCATCAAAAACACATTTTGTTTAAGAGTATTTCCACCCAACAAGAAAATAACTGAAGCATTTTGAATTAAGGTTTGGGCATCTTCCTTCTGTACGCGATAATTAATTAAATGATATTCATCAAACATAATTCCTGCCTGGTCAAGCCATGAGCGTTCAGTAGTACCATCATCTTCATAAAAAAATGGATTCGAGCTAATCATAGCAAGCGATTTTCTATCAGTTATATCCTCCTGTAACACCCTGCCCAGATTCTCTGGAAAAAAATTGTTAAACCAACCTAAATAATAGTGAGTTTTCATAAGTACCCCCGTAGCAAAATGTAATGGATTGCGACACAATTTTATCAAATTTTTTCCAAACGGTATAACTTTATTTTAAACGATTTATTTTTTTTACAAATGGTACAACCTTATTTCAAATCTACATTAAGTTCTTCTTCCATAAACTGGTCCGATTGCTGAACAAGAAAAAATTCTGCATTTTAACATCAGGATTTTAATCTAATATTATAAGTGATGAATCATCGAATAATAACTAAAGACAGGATCTTTATGATTCTGCCTTAGATTGAACATTAAATGTGCAACATCTTATTAAATTGCTCGCTATTTAGTTATTCGTAGATTGATTATTGACTTTTAATAAAACAATCGAATAGCTTTTTAAAGATTTTTCTTTTGTCTTTTTGCGTAATCGTCAATGTAGAAAAAAGCTGCAAAGGCTGCTAGTGATAATAGATAATAGTAACTTGCACCATTTTTTACTTGTACCATATTAATTCCCATGATAAAAATAATAATAGCAATGATTCTGAGGGCAAATACTTTTATATTCATCTTTAAAACTTCCTTTCTATATAAAACATAGCTGATTTAAGAAAGTTGTCAAGAAGATCGTTATCGTATATTATTTTTTTATGATCAACTATTATTCAAACAGTACGAGATAATACTTTTAATTTTTTTAATAATTCACGTGCGATATCCTTTTAAATTTGAGAAAATACACTTAGAACGATTACAAAAAGGCAAGGTGACATAGATGCTAAATGACCACAAAATAGACAGAGAGCAATTGAAAAAGTTCAGACATGAAGTTACTCGTTGCATGTTACTTTATAAATTTGCACTAGCTGAAATCACAACGAAGGTTAATATTTTACAGGAAGAATTTCAACTTATTCATGAATACAATCCAATCGAACATGTGAATACACGTGTGAAATCACCAGAGAGTATTTTAAAAAAAGTTCAAAAGAAAAAGCTTCCTCTATCGATTCCGTCCATTCAAGAAAACATTCATGACATCTCTGGAATTCGTATCATTTGTTCTTTTGTATCGGATATCTATCGTATTGCAGATATGATTCAATCACAAGAAGATATTGAAGTGATTGAAGTAAAAGATTATATTGAAAATCCTAAACCAAATGGTTATCAAAGCCTTCATATCATTATTAAAATTCCTGTATTTATGACTTACGGTGAAGAGTACGTCTTTGTTGAAATGCAAATTCGTACAATTGCTATGGATTTTTGGGCTAGTTTAGAGCATAAAATCTACTATAAATACAATAAAAAAGTTCCTAGCCACTTAACGAATGAGTTAAAAGAAGCCGCAGAAGTTGCTGCTAATCTTGATCGAAAAATGGAAAAGTTAAATAATGAAGTAACGCTATTAAAAGAAGCTGATGTAGATGAAGAAACAATTGAAAATCCAAGTGACACCTTAAATTTACTATATAATGAAATTAAAAAAATAGAATTACGTTATAGACAGTAATTATTTTATGAGCAAAAGCCAAACAGTTTAATCGAAAGATCTGAAAACACATCTTCGAATTCTTGATCTATGTAAACCAAAAAAAGGAGCATTCTCTGCTCCTTTTTTCATTCTAGCTGTTTTTAAATTGAATCCCCTGCTCTTCCATTGCTTCTTTCAATACATCTAAAGTCCTCTTCCCCATGCCGTGTAATGCCATTAATTCTTTTTCCTCAATTTTGGATAAATCATCAATCGAATATAATCCTGCAGAATTTAATGCTCGGATCCCTGGCTTTGCTACACCTTTTGGCCATTCATTCATTGAAACACCCTCCCCTTTTAGTACAACTACTCTATTCATATAATATAGCTGTACTGGCTTTTCCGCTAGATTTATGTTAGCATGAAATCTATATGAATATGAGGACGTGAATTTTTTGATTAAAATTGAAATGCCAAAACCAGATGTAGTAATTCGACAACGCGAACAACAACCAAAAGAAGGAGAAGCAATCATCCCTTCAATTTACGGGTTTATTGATTTCCATAAAGTCCCACGTGATAAGGGTGGTCTTATTCTTTTCTTTAATAAAGAAAATGAACTTCTATTCGTTGGGAAAGCACGTAAAATGCGCCCACGTTTAAAAAAGCACTTCGAAGATAATGTTTCTCCATTAAAAGACCACCGCGATGAAGTTTATAAAATTGAAGCATTTGTCGTTGAAGATCCTATGGAACGTGAAATTTACGAAACATATGCAATTAACGAATTGCGTGCAAAGTACAATACAGATAAAGTTTTTTATTAATAAAAAACCATAAAAGTTCTGAAGAATAATTTATTTTCTTCAGAACTTTTTTCTTTTACCCTCTTCTAACAATCTGAATATTTCATTAATTATTTCTCGGGAAATTCTTTAGTAGCAGAAAGAACTTATTTTTTCTTATTTAGCCATCCATTTAAAGTCATGGTGTAGTTTATTGCCTTTTGAATCCGGTTTATTGCTTTGTCTATTTTTAACGCGCATTATCATCTAGATTTTGGAAATTAATCCTGTAAAATATAGAATATAAAAATAATTTGAACGTTTTCTGCATTTGAATTGTCTAATAAGTAACAAGGGGGTGGAAGTGTGGTAAGAATTGAACTTGCAAAAAGTGCAATCGAAGGCGATGAAGAAGCGATATTAGAATTATTAAAAGAAAATGAAGAAATACATTATCGTACGGCATTTGCTTATTTACGTAATGAACATGATGCAATTGAAGCCATTCAAGAATTGACATATCGTACATTTAAAAAAATACATACAGTAAAAAATCCTGCTTATATCAATACTTGGCTAGTTCGTATCCTTATCAATATTTGTCTCGATATGAAAAAGAAACAAGAAAAACTAATATTCAAAGAGCCAATTGAATTACCAAGTGTACCTGACGAAAAGCAATTTGAAATCGCAAATTTAATCGAACAGCTTCCAAAAGATCAGCAAGAATTAATTTATCTTAAATATTTTCAAGACTTAAAGAATCAAGAAATCGCACAACTTCAGAATATCCCTGAAGGTACGGTAAAATCCAGATTACATTCGACTTTAAAAAAATTGCGAACAATTATTGGAAAGGAGGAGATCTAGATGCAGGATTTTAATGACCAACAAATGAAAAAACTTATTCAAGAACTCGAACAGATAGATGTCCCAAGGGATGCATTACACGTTGCTCGGAAAAAAGGGGCGCAGCAATTTCGTATAGTAAAACGGAAAAAACGTAGTTATTTCACAGCAGCAAGTGTAGTTGTCGTCTTGATGTTGCTTTTTGTCACATGTATTCGTGTATCCCCTACTTTCGCTCAAGCAATTGAGAAAATCCCTGGCTTTGCACCCATTGTCGAAATGATTGGTTATGATAAAGGTGTCAAAGATATAGTAAACGAAGATTACTATGAAACTTTAAATATTTCCAAAACAAAAAATAATATTACCCTCACGCTTCTAGGTACTGTTGCAGATGAGAGTGGTATGATTCTTTTCTATCAAGTGGAAGCACCCTACGATATTTCAAAATTAACAACAAAAGAAGTGAAAGTATTACAAAATAGTAAACCTATAGAAAATGGATCTATTGAATATGGATGGCCACATGAACCAAAAACAAAAATCATGAAAAACAAAATAGAAATCGTTTCAAAGAATTCCTTATCATATGAACACCCAAACTTCGAACTCAATATGTCATTTGAAGATACAAAACAAACGACTTTTTCAATTCCATTTTCGTTGAAGGAAAAAATTCAGCCAACTAAAACATATAACTTAAATAAAAATATAACCGTCGATGGTCAAATCATTCATTTAAAAACATTGAAAATTTCACCACTAAGAGCAGAGATTAAATTAGCATACGATGAAAACAATACACAACAAATTTTAGGAATTAATTCTATTAAGTTGATAGATGAAAATGGCGAAATATGGGGCAATAAAATGAATGGGGTTACTGGATTTGGTTCATTTTCTGACGGCAACCGGAGCTTATTTATACAAAGCAACTATTTTAGAAAGCCCGAGAAATTAACATTAGTATTGGATAAAATAGAAGCGTTACCTAAAGGCGAAGAGTACATTGTAGTGGATTTCAAGAAAAAAGAAATTATCCAAAAACCAAATTTAGCCAAATTAAATTTTAGCTTTTATTCACCAGATACAATTGCTGTAAATTATCAAACGAAAAATACAAGTACAATAAAATATCTATTTTCTTATGCAGTTGATGGTAACAATAAATCATTTACTATTGAAAATAGTTCGGGTACTCATAATGACGATTATATAAACACTACCTATTCATTTAATACTAACAAAATGAAAAACCCGGTTCGAATTTATTTTGATAGCTACCCTAATTATTTAGATGGAAAAATTAATTTAGACATTCCATTGAAATAAATGGAATTACGTCAGTTCAATAATTCGGCTAATTTTTTCATTTCTAGTATTTACTTAGTATGCCGCTCAAGAGGGCGCTTTCCAGCGGGCGAGCGTTGAGCCTCCTCAGAAGCCTTTGCCCCTGCGGTTACTCGTCGCAGTTAAAAGATTGCTCCTGCATCGCTTCGCTATCTTCGTCGCAGAAAATTCTTTTTGTGGGGCAAAAAGAATTTTCACTGCGGGGTCTCACCTGTCTCGCTTTCCCGCAGGACTATGAATTGATCTCTCTGAATCAACATCATACGAAGGAAATGCGAATGCATTTTCGAGGACTCGCCATCTTCCGCTAGATTGACAATGTTCTAATAGATATGGCCTATAATAATGGTCCATTTAATGTTCGTGTTTATTATCAAATCTTTGAAATATGAAATTTATTAAATTAAATACTGAAATTTCCGAAACTTCATAAGAAACCAACCGTAAATATAGTCAAGCAAAGGAGATGATATTATGAAAAATTTTATCGTATTCATTATTAGTTTTGTCGTATTGTTTACAGTAACCCAAATCTTATCTGGTATGTTACTTACCACCCTATACACCCCAGATCTTTCTGAATCATGGATGATAAGCGAACATTTACCTAAATCAATCAGCTTTGGAAATTCTACTTTTATGCCATCCTTAATTCTTGCTATGTTTTCTGTTATTGTTGCGTATTTCATGCCACGGTTATTTAAAAGAATTTCAAAAAATTAAAAAGGAGCGCCCAAAACAGCGTCTCCTTTTCCTAAGATCTCCCTATGAAGATTTGCTTAATCTTTGTAATTCATATTTTGTATAGTGATTTAAATTGCTATCAGAATAGTCATAGTAATTTCCCAAATATTCGTTCCACTCGGCTGTGATGTTATTATCTGATAGTTCATCCATTTTCTCTTGATTCCAAACATCAACATATAGTTCATCTGCTAACCGTTTTGCATCTTCTGTCAATTTCGATGCAGTGATCAGTATACATTGGCTACAGTCAAAATACGCCCTACCAATAGCAATTTTATGAACATCATCCATCGTAATCATTAATTCATCTTTTACTACACTAATCGCGTGTTTCATCTGTTTATTCTCTGCAAAAAAGTGAATGCCAAATGAATCGAAATGATTATTAATTTGAATGTTTTTATACCCTAATTTCTTTAAGGATTTTACAGCAAAAACTTGTAATTCACGAATCGACATTTCAGACATTGGCGTTTGCTGTAAGTATGCACGGTCAAATCGATTTCGTAGACCTTGGATAAAGTCATTTAAGATTTCAATTCTTTTAGGCGACAAAAATTGATTGAGAATGTATGTTAATTCTTTAGTAGATTCAATAAGATCCTGCTTTTTCTGTTGGATCAAGGAAATATTTTTTATTGCTTTCACGATATAAAACAGTCCAAAAATAAAGAAAACAGCAATCACTAAATAACTAATAGGATGTAAATAGTATGTTCGATATATGTAGGCTACTCGATCAATATACTGGTTACTGTAAGAAAACGGGTAAAACATTGCAATAACAAGTGGGATTATCATTAAATAGATGCTTACCACCATTCCTTTCCAAAACTCTGAAAAGGCTACTTTTTTCTCCATTTCTAACTCAGTAAATTCTTTAGAAAATGCTTGATTTTCGAGAGTTACAATTTTATCCATGTTATTTTTTGCACATTCTGGACAAAAAACAATAATCTTCTGATCTAAAACCACCTTAGCTGAGGTTACTTTATGTAATGTACATATTGGATGTCCCATTCTTACACCCTCTTATTTCACGGAAATTTCAATTCTATTAAATTTTTATTACATCCATATTATATAGAAATTCCCCATTTAAATACATAAGATATATTTATCGCATTTATGGAAAAAATTTAAAATTATATTGTAACTTTTTATTATAAAAAAAAGATGCCTATTGGGCATCTTTTTACTTATTGTTAATTTCTACTAATTTTGGTGGTTCTTCTAACTGTGTTCTGACGTCATCTTCAGTCATTTTAAGTGGATAGAATGGATTTTTTTCTTCAACCATAGTTTGAATTTGAGCATTACTTAATGGTTTCACTTGTTGGTATTGATTGATATATTTTTGATAATCAAAATTTACGTTTTTGATTACTTGCAATGTATGTTCTAATTGTTTCTTTTCATCTTTTGTCAAAATGAAATCTTCTTTTAATACATAGTCATTTACAAATTTAATAATGAATGCTTGAGCCTCTACAATGTTATCAAAGCCTTTTAGTTTGATAATGGCATTTTGAATCTTTGAATTCTGTGAATTTCTTTGAAATTCAATTGTAGAGAAGTCTTTTGAAATAGAAGCTAATTGATTTTGGACGAATTGGTTTAATCGTTTTTCTACGACCTTGAAAGAACTTAGTAATTCTTGTTCTTCTGATTTAAGTACATGATATTTTTTTTCTATATGTTGTTGCTGTTCATTTAACTTTTCTACTTGTTCACTAAAATACTCATTTCCATCGTGTTTCCCAAAGATATGTTTTAATAAAGCCATACCATTTATTTTTCGATGCTTTTTATCTACTAATTGATATAGATTATTATATTCTAGATGCAGTTTTCGATATTCTCTTACTGATGAAAGATACTGTTTTGCTTGGTTTTTAAAAGAAACAATATCTTGGTTCTCACTAAAAGGCTTCGTTTCGATTACTTGGATTAGCTGATATAACGTACTAACTTGTTTAAAGACGATACTATGTCTTTTATAGAGTGTTGTCAGTTCACTAAGATGTTCGTTTTGAGCTGCTTCTCTTAGCTCTATACCATCAAAATTTTCTACATATTCTTTTAGGTTTGAATAAGAAGTATAATAGGGTTCTCTTTCTTGTATAATTTCAAGTTCTGTTTGAAATCTTTTTAGCCAGTGAATGAACCGTTCTGTAATATAGGCTAAACGTTTCGCATGATTATTAGCCGTTTTTTCTAATTCTTTTAAAAGTAAATCCATTTGGCTCTTTTGCCATTTCTCATCATCATGATTTTGTATTGATTCAAGTGCATCTTTTGCAGATACACCGATTATTTCTCGGACATACTTGGATAATTGATCCTCATATTTGATCATCAGATTGTTTGTATTAAAATCCTTTAAATCAATACCATTTAATACGCCAAGTGGAATAACGTTTTTTCTATTTAATTTTTCAATCAATTTTATCTCTTCTGGCACTATTTCTTGCCCATATTTAAATATCCAAAATACATCATCTGCTCGATTAAGAATGGTCTCTTTTATATATGCTGTTTCATTTCCAGAAAGCTGTAGAGGAGTTGTATCTATTAATGTGATCATTTTCAAGAGATCATTTCGAACAAATATTTCTATAAAATCAAGACCTTCACGCAAAATTTTTGCACTCGATGTATTCAAAGCTGTAAACAATTCAACTTTATCGATATCAAATGATGCGATTTGACCATCCAAAAAATGAGCACGAACTTCTTCTTTTTCACCATAACAAATAATGGAATTGATAGCTGTCGTTACTTCGATTCTAGGACTCATAATAGGTCTACTTAGTAATGCATTGATTAAATTTGTTTTACCAGTTCCAGTCATTCCTGCAAGTAAAACCATTGTGTTACTCGTTGCATCCTTTATGATGTAATTTAATACTTTTGATGTACCTCTAATATATGAGTTTTGTGAAAGTAATTGATTTAAATACTGCAGCTTCGCAACAAATTTTTGCAAAAACTCTGCAGGTTCTGCTTGTGCCCAACGAATAGGTAATTCTTCTTTTAAATCATCAATCGTTGTTAGGTCTTTTTCCATTCGCGCTAATTCTCCTTTATACTCCTTAATCATTAGTATACATGAAAAAAGAAGAGGAGTTGGTTAATTTTTTGAATTTTATCCAAAAATATTTTGGTATTTTATTGATATGGAATATAATGGTTTTTTTAAATTTTACCCTAATTAACAGGCAGTACTCCCTCATTGAGAGAAGCGAAAAGAATGGTGGGGATTACTGCCCGTAAAAGCCCGATTGGTTCGGTCCAACAGGATATTGTACACTCAGTTGTTGCCACAGGACGTGGCGAAATTAAACTGAGTTCTTTTTTAGTAGGGATAAAGCCCCTCACTGATGGAAGTTTCACTTTATTAGAAATAATCTACAAAAGTTGGTACACCTGTTGGAATGATATTTTCTAATAATGCAATGGATGTTGCATCTCCTTTTAGTCTTTCGATATTATGAAGGTATGTTGGTCTTAAGTACCCCAGCAACATCGTAACTAACGTTTGTACTGTCATTTGAACTGCATTTTCTTCTAATTTATCACTTATTTTTTGAACTTGAATAACGCCCTTGTTTGAAATAACTTCGAAAGTGCCATGATTCCATTCTGCCAACGGATCCTTCACTGCCCAGTGCATATGAAAATCTTCTCTCAAGAATGGGAATTGTTCTACAAATCCCTTCAAATCGACGATACGTGCCATAAAGTATGGGGACAGACTTTGTTTAATTTCACTATCCTGCATCAAAAAAGCAACCGCTTCATTTCCAGTTGTCTTACCAAACACTTTATATACCATTGATTGATGTGCGTAAACAAAATTCCAAAGCGCTTTTCGTGCTACTTCCTTTATAGTGATCAACTCATCAATATAGAAGTTTTCTTCCATGATACGGTAAAACATATACCCCAGTGCATTGCCATCTTCATCGTAGTAAACTGCCGCCTGTAAATTGGCATCACTATCGATAAATTTTTCTTCCCAATAATCTTCTTGATATTTTTCATTCCATGAGATGTCATTTCTGATCATTGCACCATGAGTACGCATTGCAAATTGATGATATACATCTTTTATGTCATCATGTGTAGTTGATAATCTTCGCACTTGTCCAGGAATTTCATCATAATGTGGGATCTGGGTATCTCTAATTTGATACTCCACAATATCACTCATAATTTCAAACCCTTTTTTACGATAATATGGAATTGAATATGGAAACAAATAAGAAAGATGATAGCCATCTTTTTTCATTTGCTCAAGACTTGCATAGATCAATTTGTGCATTAAACCGTGTTTTGAATATTCCGGATAGGTACCAACAGCAGTGATTCCGCCCATCTTATAAATTCGATTATGAATATTCACTTCAAAAGGCAAATTCAAAATTTGAGCTACTAGTTGATCTCCATCAAACCACCCGAGTGCTACTCCCTCATCAAATTGTGTGGATTTTGCAGACACAAATAAACGATCTTTGTTAATGGATAAGTTAACTTGAAACACATAATTCAGTAGTTCAATTGACTGTGATATCTCCGTTTGCTTGATTTCTCTCATATGTAAGTTCGATTTCATTTTTTCTTCCCCTTTAAATAGGATTCTCTTCTCTATTTTCACACATGTCTTAGGTTTTCACAAAAAAAAAATTGCCTCAAGAAAAGTCGAAGGCAATTAAATCAATTTCATAAATGCTTTTCTAGTTAAAAAATACGGATATTTTCTAAATAAACAATTCAAGATTTCGGATAATATCCGATTTCCAGAATTTACTTATTATACCACTCCAGATGGCGCTTTCGTGCTAAGCGATCGTTGAGCCTCCTCGGAAGTACGTACCGTACTTCACTGCGGGGTCTCACCTGTCTCGCTTTCCCGCAGGACTATGAATGGCCCTCTCTGAATTAACATCGCACGAAGGAAATGCGAATGCATTTTCGAGGACTCGCCATCTTCCGCTTCATAGACAATGTTCTAATAGATATGGCATAAAACAATAGCCAATTTAATGTTCGCGTTACTTTAAATTATGATTCTCACATTGCTTTTATTCATTATTATTTTTGCAATGTTTTAAGTGCTTCAGTTGGGTCTGTTATTGCCAATTGGCAGCTATAATTTTGACATAGTTGCATTTCAAAAGTACCCTGCTCTTCTATGTGCCAAACATCAAATGGACGATATTGTGAGTAAAGTGCACTACGAATTTCATCTGTTGGGTTTGTCAGATGGATTTCTCTCGACTCTGTTTGATGAGCCAACATCAGTTGTAATAGCCATAATGTTGCGGAAGGATAGCGATTAATATCTGCTGAAAATGCATCAAGAATTTCATCAGCTAATTTTATATAATCTTCGTTTTCAGTTAATTTCCCAAGTCTCCAAAGTTGCATTGCAGCTGTACTGTTACCTGCCGGATAGGCATTGTCTAGTGCTGTTTTTTCACGAACGATTAATGTCTCTGCAGTATGATTGGTTAAGAAAAATCCACCATTTTCGGTATCGTGAAATTGATCTACTATTTCTTTTGTTAATTGTTCTGCACGGTCAATGTAATCTATATTTCCTGTTGCTAAATATAATTCATTTAACGCCCATAAATAATTTGCATAGTCGTCTATAAACGCATTTTGTTTTGCTTGTCCATCACGGTAGCTAACAAGAAGTTTACCTTCATTAACTAAATTCTTTTGTACAAATTCATCAATCTCTTTAGCTATGTTTATAAAAGATTCTTCTTCAAATACTGCGCCTGCTTTTGCTAATGCACTTATCAGCAATGTATTCCAAGCTGTTAGTATTTTATCATCTACATGAGGGTATACTCGTTTTTCTCGGTATTGAAGTAATTTTTGCCGACATTGTTCAAGTTCATCTTTGGACAGTACATGAAAATCAGTTTCAATTAAGTTCGGAATATTCTTTCCTTCGAAATTCCCTTTTGGAGTAATATCATAGGTTGTAGCATAGACTTTCCCCTGTTTATCTCCAAGAATCTCTAGGATTTCTTCATAATCCCACAAATAATATTTTCCTTCTACCCCTTCACTATCCGCATCAATCGCACTATAAAATCCACCTTCAGGATGTTGCATTTCTCGTTTTAAAAAGCGAATCGTATTGTAGACAACCTGCTTAAACGTCTCACTTTTGGTAATTTGATAAGCCTCTGTGTAACAATGCAATAACAAGGCTTGATCATACAGCATTTTCTCAAAATGAGGTACTAGCCAGATTTGGTCAGTTGAATAACGTGCAAAACCAAAACCGATATGATCATAAATTCCACCGAGGTGAATTTGCTCTAAAGTTTTCGTTGCCATAAGTAATGCATTCTCGTTACCTGTAGCTACGTAATAACGGAGTAAATATAATATTTGACCAGCAGTTGGAAATTTCGGTGCTGTGCCAAATCCGCCATATATATCATCAAACTGAGCTTGCAAGTTTTGGAAAGCTTCTTTTGTTCTAGTTGATGGTATTGTCGCCACTTCTTGCTGTACCATTTCATGTAACGCTGAAATGACTCCATCCACTACTGTTGTGATTTGTTCAGGATCTTCATGATAAACCTTCGCTAAATTTGGAATAACCTCCAGCATCCCAGGTCTGCCGTACTTACTATGTTTTGAAAAATAAGTTCCAGCATAAAATGGTTTTTGATCCGGTGTTAAAAAAACATTCAATGGCCAGCCACCAGACCCCGTCATCATCTGACAAACATTCATATAAATCGAATCAATATCTGGTCTTTCTTCTCTATCAACCTTGATGCAGACAAAAAGTTCATTTAATAATGCAGCCACTTCTTCGTCTTCAAAGGATTCGTGCGCCATAACATGACACCAGTGACAAGTTGAATATCCAATGCTGACAAGAACGGGTTTATCTTCTTGCTTGGCGATTTTAAAAGCTTCTTCACTCCATGGGTACCAGTTTACAGGGTTATATGCATGTTGTAATAAGTATGGTGAAGTTTCGTGAATAAGTTTATTAGGTTTATTTGTATTAGGCATTGGATCACCCTCTTTCATTTTTTATTTACTTCACATTTATTTTAACCATATTAAATTTTATTTAATATAGAGATACATTAAAAGCTTCAAACAGAATTGTTTTTTGAAAATTAAAAAGAGTACTTAAAATATCCGAAAATCTGCTGTTATTACCCGGTTCATCATCTTATAGTTTTACTTGATGTATCTGTACGTTTGAAGTGTATAAAAAAATATGAAGAAGTTATGGAGCGATAAAATAATGGATTCATTATAACAACAATCAATAAAATAAAAGAAAAACTCGGCGGCAAGATCCCTGTTCAATACTGGATTCTCCCACCGAGAAAGTTATTCATTAATTTTACATTCTATATTTTTAGCATCTTGATTAGTAAATAATTTATCTGGAGTTTTAAAATGGTTCAAACTATGCTTCTTTGATTACGATAATTAGATAAAAAATAGATCCTATTATAAAAAACAGTAATAAACCTTTCATAATAGAGTAAAAAAGTCCTTACCTCCTGGTTTAAAGAGCTGATGAATTACATGGCCTTTACTATTCATAATATATTCAAAGACTCTTTTCTTTCCATTAACAGATCCTTTAGCTCTTAAAACTGTAATCCATGAGCCATTTTTGTTTTTCTTTCTATAAATATTGCTATTTTTTAACTAATTATGAAGAAAACGAAAAATGCGGAAAGAAAAACAAACTGTTTTTCTTTCCGCATTTTATTTTTTTAGGGACTAATTAGATAGCCCCTTTGTAGCATCGTTATTCCACATTATCCTCAACTTCCATACTTTTCGCAGGTGAGCCTCCCTTAAAGATGACAAGGAGTATAATAAAGATTGTTAAAACAAGGCTAACCCAACCTTTGCCTAGCCCCAGACCTCCAGAGCTATGAGCCGCCCCTAACCAATCCGAGAACGAGGCACCTACTGGACGCGTCATGATATAAGCGAACCAAAAAGCAAAAGTTTCATTTAGACCAAAGAATCGATAACCCAAAGCAGGGATAGCAAGCAAGACGGTAAATAATAAGCCTGAAGAGAAGTAACCCAAGTGCATGCTTGTCGCGGTCATATCTCCTGCGGCGGTACCAAGTGCGAATGTTACCGACACGGTGAGCCAGTAAAAGATCTCACGGCGACGGGTGAAGATGCTGTGGACGGACAGAGTTTTCTCTTTTGAATACCAAGTTATGAGGACAACAGCAAGTGCCACCATAAAGAAAATGGTTGAAACGATGTAGGGAATGCCCAGTCCGACACGAACGATATCTGCAGCCATTGTGCCAAATATGCTGACCATAACAACAACTAGCCAGTAAATCTTTGGTATATATCGTCGTACTTTGAACTGCAAGATCATGGCGGTTATAAAAATAAGAAGACTTAAAGGTACCGAAATAAATGGATTTAGATTCTCGAATAAATAATCGGAGGCCACTTCACCCATTCCAGTAGTCAGTAGCTTAGTAATCCAAAAGTAGAATGTAATTTCCGGAACCTTAGCAAAAATTTCTTTTGTTTGATTCATGTTGACTGATAAAGATTTGTTTATATTCACGATTTGCCTCCAAATAACCATTAATGACAAAAGCTTAATCCAACTGCAAATTCTCCCCTATTGATAATAGCCAAACATTCCTTCAGCTAATACTATCATCTAAATTCTATTTACTTAATTTACATAAACTTTGCGGAAGAATTTCCTTACACCTATTGAGAAGGAATCCGTGATGGTGTGGCTAAAAGTCATCAAAAAAAAGAACGATATATATGTGAAATGGTTTCATTTGCAACGGTGAAAATAGACTTTTCTTTAGGAATGAAGCGTCTAATTAGTCCGTTATGACGTTCGTTTTTACCACGTTTGCAGGACGTATAAGGATGTGTGAAGTAGACATCTGTCTTTTCCTTATTCAGCCATGATCTTTTCTACTATCTAAACGAAGCTTTTGTTTTGATAGTAAGATGTTTATTTTTCTAAAGTCTATTTACTTTTTTTGTCAATAGCCTTTTTCTTTAGTTTCTAATTTACACACCTCCTATTTCGACTTTTAGTAACCACCACCCTTATACACTATTTTTATCGCACCCCTTCAATATTTTTAAGTTATGGGTATTTAAAGAAAAATAAAAAAGCGGTCCACTTTACATGGTTCGCTTTAACTCTATCTATTTATTTTGTGGCTTTATGCCATCAATTTGGTAAAGGGCTATGCAACGACAACCATCATGAAATGGTGGGTGATTTACTCCTATGACTGCATCTGCAACACTTGCCGTGTAGCCTTGAAACTTCGAACAATCAGGACAAACTCTTTCATTGTAGTTACCCTATAGGACATTAAAATCCTTTGCACCATTTAAAAGTGAAGAAACCAACCAATTAGTTGAAGAAAACATTGCTATTACAAATTATTATTTTAGTAATCAATTTAAACAGATTTAATTTTATGATTTCTTAGTGATGCAAGAAATATAAATAATAGAATACTAGCAATGATTGCAATTAAACCGTTTATATAAAATGAAATCTCTGCACCAAAAGTCTCCCATAACCATCCTGTAAGTAATGATGCCGGAAAGAATGCTATTCCTGTTACCATTGAATAGAATCCAAGTGCTGTTCCTTTGGACTCCGGATTTGCAAGATCAACTACCAATGCTTTTTCCACACCTTTTGTTAATGCCGAATATAAACCATAAAGGATGAACAAAAATACAAGACCTAGAGTAGAATGGATTGCTCCAAAACCTAAATAAACAATTCCATAGATTGCATATCCAGCAGTCAATATACCTCTTCGTCCGAATTTATCAGAAATCACACCAGACACATAAGATAGAAGTGAAGCAGTAAGATGAAAAAGTAAATATAATAATAATACATTAGTTGCGGAAACGCCTAAATCTGAAGCTCTTAATAATAAGAACGAATTAGAGGAATTTACTATGGTGAAAAGAAATACAACAATTAATAATTTTTTTACAGTTGGATTCAATTGCTTCCAGCTAAGTTTGTCCTTTGTAGGCATGGGATTTTTCTTCACCAACGGATTCAACTTATTCTCTTTAACTGCAAATAGAATTAACCATCCAATAATGACAGGAATTAATGAATAAAGAAAGACTTTAGGCATACTCTCTGTACCATTGAATCGGATTATTAAATATGCAGCACCAATTCCAAGAGCAGCACCCAACATATCCATCATTGAATGTAATCCAAACATTCTCCCTTGTTTATTTTTCCCACCTGATTCTGAAATAAGTGCATCTCTAGGAGCAGTTCGGATACCTTTACCTGTTCGATCAATTAGCTTCCATAAAAAGATTCCTCCCCAACTGCTGGCAAAAATCAAAAATACCCTTCCCAATCCTGATAATCCATAACCAGTTATTGCTAAACGTTTTCTCTTTTTTATCCGATCGGAATACCGACCTGAAAAGAATTTCAATAAACTAGCCAAGCTTTCAGATAAGCCATCAATCATTCCAATGATAATAGGACCAGATGATGCTAGAATAATCGGTATAAGAGGAGTAACCATATACGTCCCCATATCTGTAAAAAAGCTAACCAAACTCATTAACCAAACATTATTCATTTAAACGTCCCCCCCTAGGTAATAACAATTTTACCTCGGTCCCTATTCCTTCTTTACTATTTATCGTAATTTCTCCATTATGCTGTGTGATAATACTTTTTGCTATTGATAAACCAAGACCAGTTCCTCCTGTTTCACGGCTACGGGCCTTATCTACCCTGTAAAAACGCTCAAAAATTTGATTCATTTCATTTTCTGGGATACCAATACCATAATCTTTTACACAAATGAGTACTGATTGGTCATTTTTTTCTAAGAATACTTCTATTCTTTCATTACTATATTTCATTGCATTATCTAACAAAATGATAACTACTTGCTTAATCTTTAATTCATCAGCACGAATAATGAATGAATCATCTTCAGAATGGCATGTTATTTCACGCTTATAAACATACTTCAGTTCATTTAGAGTGTTTTTACACAAAGCAATCAAATTAACCTCTTTCATTTCTAAGACATTTTCTTTTTCTAGAGTAGATAATTCTAAAAAAGTATCAGTCATCTTTTGAATTCTAGTAGCCTCTGAATGAATAGCCTGAATAGCCTCACCCGCCATTTGGTTATTTTCCGCCCCATGCCGTCTTAAATAATTTGCATAGCTCTTTATCACAGTTAAGGGCGTTTTTAATTCATGAGACGCATCAGAAATAAACTGTTTTTGTTTTTCCATATTAGATTGAATCCTATCAATCATACGATTAAAAGTCCTAGCCATGATTTGAAGTTCGTCGTTTGTTTTATTTTGTGTATTAACTTTTTTAAGAACACCACTCTGTTCAATTTCTTCTATGGTTTTGATCATGTTGGAAATGGGTCGCATAATTATATTAGATAGCCATCTACCTCCAAGTAAGGACAATAAAGTTGCTATTATTGTACAAAGCACTAAGATCCCTCGAAGAATTTCTTTTCTCGTTTCTAGACCCGTTAATCTTTCCCCAATTTCCAAGCTCTCATTTTTTCCATTATTAATCGGAACTCGAACAATTAATACTTCTTCTTCCCCGTTTTCCGCCGAGATCAAACGGGTTTGCGCAGTCTTTTTGTTCTGGTATTTTCCTTTAATCTTTTTTGAGAGTTTCTGATCATTAGTTACTTCATAAATTACTTTGTTATTGGGTTGTAAGATTCTGATATATGAATGGTCAGTTAAATAGTCTCTTAATTTTAGCTTTCCATCATGAGAGAGTTGATTTGTATCGTAGTTTTTTAGAATATCTTCTGCCTTTTGAAAAAGAACATTCTCTTCCATGTTTACTGTAGTTTTCATAAATAAAAAATAGACCGCGAAATTGATGAGCATTAGTATGCAAAGCATCCATGCAGTTGTTAGAAGATTAATTTTTGTTGTAATCTTCATCTATTTTCTCCTTTATAGTAAAACCAATCCCTCTTACGGTCGTAATAAGACTAGAAGAAAAGCCTTGATTAATTTTTTTTCTTAGATGGGCTATCATCACATCAATTACATTGGTTTCACCCTCATACTCATAGCCCCAAATATTAATGATGATGTTTTCTCGTGTAGCTACTTTATTTTTATTTGTTACTAGATAAACCAATAATTCGTATTCCTTTGGCGTTAACGAAATGAATTTTTTATTCCTTTTCACTTCTCTTGCATCTGTGTTTATTATCAAGTCCGCAACAGTCAATAAGGAATCTCCATCCTTTGATTCTTCCTTATCAGATTGATTACGAATACAAGCACGAATTCGGGCTAATAATTCTTCAATTTCAAAAGGTTTTGTAACATAGTCATTAGCCCCCTGATCCAATCCTGCTACTTTATCAATTGTAGAATTTCGAGCGGTTAAAAGAATAACAGGAGTGTTACTGTTTTCCTTTCTTATTCTCCTAAGAATATCGATTCCACTTAACCCAGGCAACATAACATCCAATAAAATTAAGTCAATACCAGGTTGTAAGGCAGTTTCTAATCCTGATTTACCTTCATGTTCTACTGTGACTTGATACCCCTCATACTCCAATTCTACTTTTAAGACACGCGCAATCTGAGCTTCATCCTCGATTACAAGAATATGTGTTTTCAACTTCCCCCATCCCTTCTAACCATTTTTTCTATTAGCCCTTTTTCAAATTATTCCTTTTCTACTACAAGTCTTAACATTTCAAACAATAAGAAATTGAAAAACATCCAGACACCACCGTATACATATCCCCCCATAATATCACTTGGAAGTACATTATTTGTTGCAATATTGACAACTGTTAAGCCAATTAATACTAGCAACCCGGTGATAAAAACGAATAAGGAAGTATATGAATTTTTCGAATGACGAATAAGTAAAAATAAGCAAGTTCCATATATAATTATTAGAAAAGTAGCGTTAAGATCAGGAAATTTTGTGGAATAAAATTCTCCTACGAATCCTTTTGATTGAAGGAAAGAAAAGATCTTTATAACTGATTCATGAAATGGCCATGCTCCAAAAATAGAAACAAAAAGTAGAAGATACTCAAGTAACTTATTTCTATTATTTTTCCAAATACATATCATCGTTACCCCAATAATTACTCCAAGTACATAAGGGGATTGAAATACAAGCAACCCTTTCATCCAACTTAAATATATTGATGACTTCACTATATATTCAGTAATCTCATTAAACTGAGTAAACTCATTATATAAATAGTCTTGAGCCATTCCCAGCATTAAAGAAACCATACCGATCAAAACTACAGTGAGAAAAATAAGAAAAATCTCTGTTTTTCTTATGACCTTTAATCTGTTGGTCAACCAATTAATTAAATGTATAAATGCATTTTTAATTTGAACTTTATAAAATCTAAAAACTAAATATCCAATTAGCAATATCGCCAAAATGACAATAAAAATAACAATATATTTACCTGCTGCTTGATGGAAGTTCTCCCAGTGAGGACCCAATTCTTTTCCTAGAGTAATAAAACATACTCCCCATAAAAATGATCCTATATAAGCGAGAATAGCAAATTTTTGGAATGACATCTTTGATATCCCCGAAATATAACCAGTGAAATGTCTAACTCCTGGAATAAAATATGCAAAGACCAACAATTTACTGCCTGAACGGTCAAACCAATCAGATATTTTTTTATATCTCTCTGGACCTAAGTGGATATACTTTCCATATTTTTCAATTAGTTTATACCCCCCTAACCTACCAATCCAATAGGTTACGGTAATTCCCGCACCAGCTGCAAGAAATTCTGTCAGAAGTGCCAAAGAATAATCCATTTTTCCCTGATATATAAAATACCCTGCAAAGCTCATTAAAAATTCACCTGAAATAGGTAAAGCCATAAGTTCTAGAAAAATGCCTATGAATAATATCAAATAACTGTGCTGTTCAAATAGAGATAATAAGTAGTCCATATACAAGCCTCCACGTTTTATAAAAGAAACTCAGAGTAAGTATTCCTTCAAATCTAGATTTAATTACAATTTAGCATGATAAATGTTCGAATGAGCTAAGTTAATGAATTCTTAATCTTATATTAATGGAACAAATAGGTAAACAAACAAAAATAAAAAACCTAAACTCTTTTCAAAATTATTCATTTTGCATCTTAATGAATTTTTAATCATTTATTCATAGATTGAAAAGTTTCCTTTTGTATACTTAGACTACCCTTTTGGAAATAAGTTTCATAGTTGAATTCATGACACTATGTAACTGCCAAGAGATTAGCTTTTTTTCATAATGATTAGTGGATTCATAATAAGGGAGGTATACGAATGAAAAAATTTGTAGAGGCAGCCATGCAAAGAGCCATTCTAATGATTGTGTGTGTTGTCCTCATTTTGACTTGGGGTGGTATTTCTGCATTCCAAATGCAACGCGATTATTTGCCAGGTATAAATAATACAACGCTTTCGGTAAGTATGCGGGTACCTGGTACTCAAGCAGCTCAGGTAAAACAGCAAGTGACCGATAATTTGGCAAGTGCCGTCAAAACAGTGGATGGATTATCCAATGTGGAAACTACATCGTATGACGGTGGGTTATATATGAGTCTGTATTTCCCGATGGATACAGACATGAAACAAGCAGAAGATCAAGTAAATAAAGCTTTAGCAAATGCAGATCTTCCACAAACAATAACAACCACTCCATCGGTAACCAGATTAACAACAAGTTCATTTCCAATTTTGACTTACAGTATAACAAGTTCAAAATTAGATGAACAAACACTACGTTCAACTGCAACACAAGAAATTGTTAAACAGTTAAAATCTGTTCCAGGTGTAGCAGATGTAACCGTATTTGGCGGAGCAAAAGATGGATATGTATTAACAATCCGCATGAAAGACCTTGTGAAAAACGGATTAACATTAGATGATGTAAATAAATCTTTTGCTTTAGCTGTTCCATCAATGCCACAAGGGAATATTGCAAATAACCAACTATCAATACCTGTTTCTTTTGATGGATTACCATTAACTGAGAAACAAATGGAAAGCGCAACGATCCAGAACAAGGATGGGAAAGCAATTCCTGTTTCAGCATTTGGGACCATTACGCATTCTTTAAATGACGTTAAAACCGTTTCCAGAACAAATGGATCACCAAGTGTTACGTTAAATGTAATCAAAACTCCTTCAGCAAATATCACTGATGTCGCTGATCAAGTTAAAGACCGTGTTTCACATCTACACTTGGATACAGTAAATCCAAAAGACGTTTCTTTCCAACTTTTACTTGATCGCGAGAAAGAATTAAACAGCTCTCTTTTCGGATTGATTCGAGAAGGTTTACTTGGTTGTTTGTTCTCAATGATATGTGTATTCTTCTTTTTCCGAAATGTAAGATCTACCTTATTAATTGCTATTTCGCTTCCAATCTCATTGTTAGCGACCACGGCTTTCTTAAAGTCAATGGGGATTACGTTAAATATTTTAACGGTTTCTGGTTTGATTGTAGCGATGGGACGTATTGTCGATGATTCCATTGTTATCTTGGACAACATGTATCGAAAACGGGAAGAATCGAAAGACAAACCTTTGCTTTCCATTCTTGCATCATCTGTTACTGAAATGCTTCCTGCGATATTAGGTTCTACTTTAACAACGATTGCCGTTTATATTCCAATTGCCTTTGTTGGAGGCGTAATTAGCGCATCTTACAGTGGATTTGCGTGGACAATCGTTATTGCATTAATCATTTCATTCTTTGTTGCAATGCTTGTCATCCCTGCTCTTGCATTTTTGGGATGGAAAGGTGGAAACAGAGAAAAACAATCGATCAAGCTCGATTCAAAAATGAAACCAATCTTGCAATCTGCTTTTAAACATAAAAAAGCAATGCTTATAGGTTCTATCTTAGTATTCTTAGCTGCTGGTATCTATTCTGCTTTTCTTCCAGTAAGTTTATTACCTAGTGCTAAGATTGGACAAATTGCCATTAAAGCAGAATTACCAAAAGGAAGTACATTAGTCCAAGTCGATTCTGAAGTACAAAAAATTGAGAAAACATTGAAATCTAATCCGAAAGTCGAGGCGTATTCATCAAACTTTGGCTCTACCATGACACCGCAAAGTGATGATGTTTTTGACCAAGGTGGAGGCTTTATCACTTATCCAAATGTCGCCAACCTTTCTGTTGTGTTGAAGAACGACAAGGATGCTGATACTGTCATCAAACAGTTACAAAATCAACTTCCGACATTATCAAAAAATGTCACTTATACAGTAACCAGCCAGAACATTTCTGGTGATGATTCACAAATGCGTATATTGTTTACGGGTTCAGATCAAGCAACTTTAGATCAAGTAGCCCAAGAAGCAAGAACAAACTTATCAAAAATTGCGAACCTAAGTGTAGATGGGAAAGTTGATTTAACAAATAGTTCACCTAAATACAAAGTTACTTTTGATCAAAAAGCAATTCAAAATAAAGGTGTAAAAGTTGAAGATATTCTAACAGTCATCAATCGTTATATGTCTCAATCAAAAGATGCAACCATTTCGGTAGATCATAAAGCACTTCCTGTTGACCAATATTTAGATCAAATTGCATCAGGAGTAAACTCTGCGATTACGATAAATGCTTCAGCGGAGGATGTTCTATCTTCTCTTGCATCTGAAACGGTTAAAGGAAAAAATGGCGAATTAGTCCGTTTTAACCAAATAGCTAAAATAACAAAAGATTCGTCTCCTTCAACGATTAGTGAACGAGATGGTCAACCATACTCTCTTGTCACAGCACAGATTACTTCAAATGATATTAGTAAAGTATCAAACGAAGCAGACAAAACTTTAAGTAGCATGAAACTTCCTAAAGATGTAACGTACTCATTGGGAGGAATTTCTGAACAAGTTAAACAAATGATCTTCGATATGTCAGTTGCCATTGGACTTTCAATCCTTTTAGTATTACTAATCACTTCTTCGATTTTCAAAGGATGGAGAGCACCATTATCTGTACTTTTAAGCATCCCGCTTGCTTTAAGTGGTGTAGTTATTGCACTCACTCTATTCCATGGAGAATGGAATTTAGCAGCATTGATTGGTATTCTGATGCTAACTGGTATTGTTGTAACAAACGGTATTGTCTTAATCGACAAAATTGAAAGAAATCGAAAAGAGGGAATGCCGCTTAAAGAAGCTGTACTATATGGTAGTCTTTCAAGGATCAGACCTATTTTAATGACAGCAGCTGCAACAATCCTTACGTTGTTACCACTTGCCTTTTCTCATAGCGCCGATACAGTTGTTTCTCAAACTCTCGGTATTGTTGTAATTGGAGGTATGATCACATCAACACTTAATAGTTTCATCATCATTCCAATAATTTATGAATGGTTGCACAAAAAATCATCAGAAAAGAATAATATTAAAACTATCAGCTAATTCCGATTATTACTACTATAAAAATGGCTTGGAGAAAATTCCAAGCCATTTTTATTAATAAGTAAATTGTAGGATAGCGCCCGATAATTGAACAAGATAAATTTCAAATTCACTATTTTTCTATTAGTTCTTCTTTCCATAAACGTTCCATATTTACTTCATTGTTTGTGTAATTTAATACAAACACATCAGGATTACTAAGACTCTTCCAACAATCAAAATCAAAGCTGTTATCATAATTCTTTAGCAGTAGAGACATTAAATTTCCATGGGTAACGATTATTGTGTTTTCGGATTCACTTTTAAAAACTTCATCTACAACACTTACTATTCGGTTCATAGCTTCTTTACTTGACTCTCCACCTTGAAATTTCAACTCCAAATCATTGAATGTTGCTTTAAGTTTTTCAAGCCAGTCAGGTAAATCCATTGTACTTAGTGTACGTTCTGATAAACGTTCATCAATCTCTATTTTTATGTTTGTTTCCTCGCTAATTGGTTCTACTGACTGAATTGCACGTAAAAAAGGACTTGATATAATTCGGTCAATTTTAGTATTTGAGAAAAATCTAGATAAATATTTTGCTTGTGTAAATCCTTTTTCTGTAAGTTGTGACTCCGGAGGTTGCCCCTGTGCTTCACAATGTCTTACAATATATATCCTTTTTTCCATTCAAAGTTTCCCCCTTTTAACTATAACAACTTTACTTATAATATTAATTTAAAGCAGTGATGACAAATGAATTTGAATCAACGCCTCCGCATGTTTAATACTTTCCTTTAAATATATTGGCGAATTGGGGTGGCTTAATATTTCTTCAGTAGTTAACCATAATACCGCTTCGACCTCATCGGTGCTTTTAGAAAATGCTTCCCCCGAATCATATTCACAAAGGAAAACAATATTTACAACATTTCCACCTTTATCTGTTAGAAATGATGTACTATGTACATAATTTATCCTGTCTTTTACGTTCACACCGACTTCTTCTAATATTTCTCGCTTCACTGTTCTCTCTAATATGTCTGATGAATTCCCTTCTATATTTACCTTACCTCCAACAAGAGAAAGCAGACCACCAGCATGTTCCTCTTTTTTGCTTCTTTCAATAATAAGCCACTTATCATTTTTCCTTATAACACCTTCAACATTTACGATAAACATTTTAAAGCACCCCCCATAAATTATCGTTATTCCTTCTTCAAGGTTTGGAATATTCCCTTCCCGTTACACGAATTCTGTTAAGAAATTAACACGATTACAATACTAAATATATAAAAGAGATTGTATTTCTTTATTCATTTTCAACTCCTTATAATTTAGTCCGTTTACTTAAATGACACTCATATTTTATATGCTTCTACAACCTTCTGAAAATACCTGCTTATTCCATTAACCTCACAATTCTTCGCTCCATAAAGATTTTCTTTAAATGTGTTACTCAAGAAAATAGCCCTAAAATGAAAAATGAGCGCTTATCTTTATTCAAGGATAGCGCCGATTATGGAAGATCATATATGTTGTCTTATTGAAGATAAGCACCCGGTAGCTTAATAACATTTTTAGTTTGAACTTAAATAATTTAGGACAATATTTACTCGTTCTTTAACTGTATAATCTCCTTCAATCCTCAATATTGGGCGTACTAAGTCTGACATCCAATGTTCGTGTAACATTTTACTCCTAACTTCCATTCCTGCTTCATCATATAAGGAAGCCCACTCCAAAAAAGCCTTTGATTGGTCGTATTTACTACCACCAGCTAATATATCATTACCATACCTTTGAAATTCCCTTTGTTGCAACCTCACAAGTCTTACGTTCTGGGGAATCCATAAAAAAATAACCAAGTCAAAATAGGATTTAAAGTTGTCACCCCAACCACAAACTGCTCCCGAAAGAATCCAATTTTGATATATTGATAAATCGTGCCTTAGCACTTCCATTCTTTCAGGTATAGGTCTTTGTTCTGTAAACTTGGTTATCCAAAAATAGTCATCCGTATCAAGATGAATATGAGAAAGTTTCTTTGATAACGAGGCTCCAAGTGTCGAAGTTCCTGAACCAGCAGCACCAAAAATATGTATTTTTTTACTCAACATTTCCTCCACTAATACGCCATTCTATCGGTTACTTTTTGTCTATACAGATAAAATTCGACTTATCTCGCAATATTTCCTTTATAAAGTTTTATTCCACAAAATGGTCCAATACATAAAGAAGGAGCGCAATTTCTACTCTATAATTGCGTCCGATTGTTGAATAAGAAAATCCGGCAATACAGGATTTTTAATCAAATTTTTTTTCAAATAATCGAACTTTATAGCAAAGCCACAGTTAATAAAATATTAGTACAATACCAATAAGGATAGCCCCAAGTGATAATATTAAAGCAAAACCGCCTGTACCAAACAAAATATCAAGTATTCCTAAAATCAAAAAAAATATTTTTTTTGATTTTTCATCATCATCTTCCTTAAACTCTTTATACGCATAAACCAATAAGAATATAAGAGAAACCAAACCTATCAAAAGGAGAAGTAACCCAACAAACACAAACACAATCAACTTTCCCTTCTTTCTTTTCTTTAAATGCTTCGTTAGTAAAAAATTCAGCATTATCACATCAGGATTTACCCCACAAACCAGTATTTTGCTAAATAAAATGAATCCATTTTGAAAAAAGATTGATCAAAATAGATTTCCATTCCAAGTGAATAATGCAAATTTTTTAAATCTAAATTATATTCTCTTTGGTTTTAGCGCTTCTATCTATGTTTTTAGCCACATTAAAGGCTTATCTATAGATTTTTCAAAAAAATCTTCTATTCTTTTATTTCTATTTCGTTCTTTATCGTTCTTTTTCTTATTGCATATACGACTACTAACAAAAGAGGTAAAAAAAGTCCGATTAATAATGTTAAGGAATTACCCGTTGTATCGTCAAAATGTTTTTGGTACATGACATTAGGATAAATCACGAGAGAAAGGACAACAGCTATCATCCCTAAAGGTAATGTTAAAGGGCGGTAATCTTTCAAATTAAGAATTTGTGCCATCCCTAAAACGGAAGCGTAAAAATAAAGGGTCGACTTAAAATAGAGGGTGATAACCCAAAGTGAAGCCATTAATCCCTCAATACGCTGTAAAAAATTCCCGATATTTATCCTTTTGGTCAATTCATAGCTTGGATAAATCTCTCCTGTTGTTTTCTCAGTACCTAATACCGTAATACTCAAAAATGTAATAACGATGATGACGATGCCGCCTATTAAGTTTCCAATTAAAAAAGATTTTTTACCTTGTTTCATTTTATTAACAAAAGAAGGAAAAATCATTAAGAGAACAATTGCATCTACTGAAGATACAATAACATAAAAAATGGATGATTGAACGATCTTTTTTGTCCCCATCTCATATATAGGCTGAATGTTTTCAAACTTCATGTCAGGTGAAATAGACACCACTAAAACGAAAAAAATAACGAAAAACACGACAATTAGGATTTCTGCAGTACGAGCGAAAGTTTCCAATCCAAGACGCACTCCCATCACCACAATCCCCGCCATAAGAATATTAAGGGCTACCATTGGAGTATTTGGCATCATATGGATGTTTAGGAATACCCCAAAATAATACAAAAGTTCTGAAGCATAAAGAAGAGACATGAGTACAAACAAAATAGAAAAGGCTTTACCTACCCATTTCCCAAAAAGTTTTTCAAGGATTTGGACATAAGTGAGGTGAGGGAACCAAAGAGCTATAGTGACGAATAGCCAAATGATCAAAAACCCGATTCCTGTACCAATTATTGCGGCAATCCAGGCGTCTTGCTTCGCACCGGTTGCGAGTGCAGATGGTACAGTTAAGATGCTCGTACCAATCGTAAATAAAATAACTAAAACTAGAAATTGGTACGAATTTATTTTAACGTCTTTCATCATTTCATATCATACCTTCCCCTCTACACTTCTCTTTTATTTCAACAAAAGAGAAATAACGTCATTAAGCGGTTTAAAGATAAAAGTGAGTAAATCAAATGGATTTGGAATAGGTTTTTCTAATGCAAGTGTAATACTTATACCTACCCCGATTACAAGAAGAATTGAAAACACAAGTAACTCTTTTTTATATTTTTTTTCCAAGAGAGGTGGAACTTCAATCCACAGAATGGTCGCTGAAACCAAGAGTATTCCTATACTTTTTATCATGATTATTTAACCTCTTTTAAGAAGGAATTACCTTCTGTTTCTGTATGCTCAAGTTTTACGTCTACTTTAACATTCGCCTTCATCCCAGGGAAATCCACATCCCACTGCTTTTTAAGCTTTTTCCATTCTTTCGGATTAGATCGATGAATGGCTTCACCAAATCCAAATATGTCTGAATTATATTGTTTTTGTGCCGTTTCAATGGCCAGATTAATGTTCTCTTTCATCTTTTTTTCAGTACTTTTCTCTAGCTTATCAATTGTTTTTTGGTCATTAAGATTAATTTGACAATCTACTTCCCCAACATTTCCCTTTACTTTAATATTGATATCCACTTCAGGCTTACCTTTGTTTATTTTACCTTTCATTTTAGAATCCAAATGAATAATCTCTATAGTGGCTTTCCCCTCTTTAGGACAAGATATAGCAGTTACAGAATTTTTCACTTTGTTGACGATGTCATTATACCCTTTGCTTTCTCGTTCAGTTAACCAGCCCACTAATTTATCTTTTTTAAACACCGCTAAGTCATCAAAATTAATTCGCGCAGCAGGAGTAATCGATTCCACATTCTGTTTGTTTGATCCCATTTCTTGTTCTCCTGTAACTAGAATCCCTGTTAATACGGCTTCCTTACCATCACTTGTAAGATTGGTTATCAAATCATCTAATATAAAGCCTTGCGTTGCAGCCCAGGTTTCTTCTGACATTTTAAGCGTACTAAACATTTTATTGGCAGGTATACTTTCAATCGGTGTTGTGACATTCAGTACTTCCCCTGCGGTCATATCCTTAGCAATAACAACAAAGAAATCAGATCGAAGTTCCCAATTTCTTGACAGTAAATCTAAGGATTTGGCTATACCTTCTTCAGCCAAATCCTCACCAAGTACAAGCATTCGAAGATGTCCAGCATATATTTTTCGAGGCGAGAGCTTTGAAATTTTTCGCAAGGCTTCATATACCGTTTTTCCCTTCGCCTGAAACAGGGTGACTGGTGAACGCCCAGTACTTGTTTTCATGGATATTTCCGAAGGTACAACCACTTGAGTAGTTATTTGGTATTCATCTTCTACTTTATCGATTCCTATTGCCAACGTAATGCCTAGCTCATTTAATTCCCTCCGGTCCCAGCACCCCGTAAGAAAGAGACTGAGAATCAGGAGAACAAACATACACTTTTTCATCGTTTAAACCTCTTCATTCTCCTTATTTTTTGATGGTTCTGGTTTTGCAGAGGCTGAATCTTGTTGACTAACGGTATTTTGTTGATTGATTAAACGAGGTCGATTAAACATTTTCCATATAGGCAAGCGAATAAACACATCCTTTTGGTCGGAAAGATTAAAAGGAGCTAGTGAAGACATATAAGGCACGCCAAAAGAACGCAAGCTGCATAAATGCAGAATTAGAGCAATTAATCCAATCATTATTCCTATTAAACCAAAAGAAGCAGCTATTGCCATAAATCCAAAGCGTAGTATCCTGGCAGAGATAGCAAAGTCGTAAGTAGGAGAAACGAAACTAGAAATAGCGGTTATTGAAACCACGATAACCATCGCAGCAGAGATTATACCTGCTTCAACCGCTGCTGTTCCAATTACAAATGCCCCTACAATAGACATGGCTGAACCGATGCTTCTTGGCATTCTTAAGCCTGCCTCACGCAAGATTTCAAAGGTGACTTCCATTATGATTGCTTCAACAAATGCTGGGAATGGAACACCTTCTCGTTGGGATGCTAGACTAATAAGGAGTGCAGGAGGTAGCATTACTTGATTATAAGTTGTGACCGCTATAAATAATGCCGGTGCAAGCAATGCAATTGCGAATGAAAAAAATCGAAGGAGTCGAATAAGACTCGCAATATCTGCACGTTGATAGTAGTCTTCTGACGTTTGAAAAAATTGAACGAATAATGCTGGAACAATTAGGACAAATGGTGTTCCATCTACAAAAATGGCTATGCGTCCTTCCAATAATGCTGCAGCTACTACATCCGAACGTTCCGTATTAAATATGGTTGGAAAAGGTGAATATTGTGCATCCTGAATCAATTCCTCTATATTTCCACTTTCAAGAATTCCATCAATATCTATTCTATCCAAACGCAAACGGACTTCTTTCACTATTTTGTCATTTGCAATTCCGTTGATATACATTATGGCAACATCCGTTTTCGTGCGTTTTCCAATAACTTTTGATTCCATCCAAAGATTTGAGTCTTTCAGTCTTCTACGAACTAAGGCGGTATTTACACGCAAATTTTCGGAGAATCCTTCGCGGGGTCCTCTTACTACCACCTGGGCTGTTGCTTCCGTTACTCCACGTTCAACCAAATGCCTATTGGAAATGATTAAACCTTGGGCATATCCATCGATTAAAAAAATCGTATCCCCGGATAGAAGTCCAGTAAAAAGTACTTCAAAATTAGTTAGTTCTTCAATTTCTCCTACTGTCATGGCAGAATCTTTTAATACGCTAATAAGATTCTGATCAGAAGAAAGCTTTTTCTGTAATTCGGTCCCATTGATATCTAGCATGAGCGTTTCTAAAATGAAATTTTGTAATGTGGTTGTATCGGTTAATCCATCTGTATAGATAATACCTGCTTTGATAGTTTGTTCTTTTCCAATTCGAATTTCTCGAATGATAATATCTGAGCTTTTTCCAAGGGAATCTTTTATTATTTGTATATTTTCTTGAAGATTTGTTTTTAATTCGTTTGTTGAACTTGTCATCATCATTGGGCTAGTTGAAATAGAATTGGAATGCATTTTAGAATTACTTTTCTTTCTGAAAAAGCCCATAGACTACCTCACAATTAATTTATAATTTTTGCGTACTTATTTATAATTTTATTTATTCCATTGCTAATTAGGAGAATATCGACTGATCCGTTAACTTTTTTATTAAGTATGTTGATGAGATATAGATTCTCATTTTCTTTAGCATGAGAAAACTTCTTTTAATTTATACCTTTTTTGTAGGGTCATTGTCATATTATGGAACTTTACATCTGTTCTAAGATTCTTTAAGCGATTGTACATTGTTTTTCGTAGATAAGAGTTTAACTCATTAAGATTTATGTAATTCGAGTGGCTGCTGAATAGTATTTTTGTATCCCCATTACGGGTTGTCCCTTTTTGAGCTTTTTATTAAATGGATTATGGTTATTCATCCTTTCTATGTATGTCTTATATCTATTAGACAAACGAAAGACTGTTTTGGCTTAAATTATATTAAATTTTTTCAAAAGAAAAAAATCGTCTATTAATGCGACGATTTTTATATAAATTTTGTATTATTAAACTTTCTTACTTTAACTAACCTGTCCCGTTTCGCTTAAGTATTTCCCCTCATAACCTCTTCGATATTTTAATATAAACATCCAATTTTTTTTACTGAGTGTTATTCAAGATAATAGCCCTTTAGCTAAAGAAGGCACAATTCTTTTTCAAGAATAGCGCCCTATGAAATAAATAAAATATGGTCTCAATCATAAAATCACTTATCCGTCTTATTTTAGAACATACTATTCTTTATATTGATCCAAATATCCCATATGGGGATTAGTCTGGGTAATATATTGTCATACTCAGACGAGTTAACTTATCCCCCGAATTATAGTATGTGTGAGGTCTATCTTGTTGAATTTAGTAGGGAAACCTTCTTTAAAGAATGCCCCTTATGTAGAATTATCCTATTTCAACCTCAATATCCTTTACATATACAGCTGTACCTGAAATAGAGATGTCTAGTTGCTCTTCTTCTTTTACATGTACATATACTCGTCCATCTTTATTGATTTCATGTCCTTGCTCAACAATAAGTGTCGCAGGCAAACTAATATCTTTATTTACATACTTTTTATAATACGCTCCCATCACGCCTGAAGCTGTTCCTGTAATTGCATCTTCAATCGTTCCCGAATAAGGAGAAGAAAAATGACGAGCATGCATATCATTTTCATGATCCCGCACTTCAAAACAGATAGGGTGTACTGAAGCTTTTGGCATCTCTAATAAAACCTTCGGAAATTCTTCGGTGTTTGGTGTCATTTTTGAAAAGCTTGATAACTCTTTAATTGGGATAATTAAGGTCCAAATGCCTGTACTTCCATAAACAATTGGATATTCTGAATGTAAATCTTCTTCTCGTAAACCAATGGAAGCTGCTAAATCAGACTTTGAACCGCCAAATGATTGAAACAGTGGTTTCGCATGTTGCATATTTATAAGTAATTGATTATTTTCTTCATGGATCTGTATCGGCAATACACCTGCATTTGTTTCAATTGTAAAAGCTGATTTTTCTAATAATCCATTCATTCTTAGAGCATAAACCGTTGCCATTGTTGCATGACCACATAAATTCATTTCATGTCCAGGAGTAAAGTAACTAATGCGAAAATCAGCAACATTCGAAGGAACAACAAAAGCTGTTTCATTAAATCCAACCGCTGCAGCAATAGCGAGCATCTGTTTTTCTGTATAATCCTCTCCATTCAATACGACACCAGCCGGATTCCCTTTCTCTGGAATGGAACTAAACGCATCAATGTGCTTTATACTTACTTTTACCAAAATATGTACCTCCTTCAATCGTAAAAAATCATTCCTTACTTTAACTATTCAATAATTCAATTCTTTTTTTGAATGAAAATCCTTACTTTTATTGTATCGTAAATTATAAGAGCCGCCAGTGTTCATTTTGAAGTATCTGTACGTTTCCCATACTTTGTGAAAACTCCTTGTAAGCTATGACCCTCTAGTGCATCTATAGAAAAAACTCATGCACCTTAATGTAACAAGGCTTATGAGCTTCATAGCTATCATAATCGATTCTAACTTTATTCTACGAACGACTCGTTTAATTGGTCGATTTAGTTTATTTTCTGCTTTCTCATCCATTGTGTGGCTATCCACTTTTCTCCTTTTACAACTGGAGCTCCTCCATGTAACGTTAATTCGTTTATCATTTGATCGTTATAAAAATATTCAAAGTACACCGCCATACCCTTTTGTGGACTAGCAGAAAAGTTTAGTTTTGGGAAAAAGGTGCTTCCTCCCTCTTCCACATCATTTAAGTAAATCACAAGCGTTGCGATTCGATTGTTACTCGCCGCTTTGCTTGTAGAAGAGAAATAATCAAAATGTTCTTTATACTCTTGACCCGGTTGGTAGTTCAGAATATGAAGCCCTTCCCCGTGCTCTATAGGAATCCCCATAATGTCAGATACCCTTTTTTCCACCCTCGCAAGAATATCATTGTTGATGTCTGTTAAAAACGCACCACTGCTTGTTCGTATATCACTGACTTCTCGGATTCCTCCGATTTTCGAACGCTGAAGGCGGTCTTTTGCCAACTGAATTAATACATCGCATTCCTCATCGTCCAATACCGAGCCTAAAACTACGACAAGTGGTTCTTCTAATCTAGCAATGATATTAATCTCTTTGTCTTCTGTTTTTATTTTATTTCCAATATGGCTAAAAATAGTTGCTTCTTTTATACGTGCATCTTTAAAAACCATTTCTATTCACCAACCCCTGTTTTTTTCGAAATATTCACTTATTTCGACAAATAGGTTTCTATTTCCTTTCAATTTTTTACTGAGCAAAAAATTTATTTTATATTCTTCATTTCCTTTCACATTTATAAGCTTCTATCTATAACGAGTTGAGCGATATATTCTCATTAACAAGCAAAAAAAGAACGAATTCCACCAATCGGAATTCATTCTTTTAATATAATTGATATCTCAACCACGCAGCTCACAATGTGGTAAGTGTATGTGGAAACACAAGTGTGCCGGTGGGTTTATTACATTGATGTATTCATTTCCCCTCTAACTCTTTGAGAGTTACATCTTTTCACTGTCCCTGTCTCATCAACATTCTTTTCCAAAGTTATCAAGCAATGCACGCACTTCATCTGTTGATTTCGTGTTCATCAATTGATTTCTTAAATCAGCAGCTCCAGGGAATCCTTTGACATAAATTTTGAAAAAGCGATGAAGCCCTGTGATTGAACGTGGCAGTGCTTCCGCATATTGATCTTGAAGATCAAGCTGCAATCTTAAAAGATCAAGGTGTTCTTTACTGCTATGCTCTTTTGGCTCTTTTTCAAAAGCAAAAGGATTTTTAAAAATACCGCGCCCGATCATCACGCCATCAATACCATATTGTTCAGCAAGCTGCATCCCAGTTTGACGGTCAGGAATGTCTCCATTGATTGTTAGTAGCGTATTTGGTGCGATACGGTCACGTAATTTTTTGATTTCCGGAATTAGCTCCCAATGCGCATCTACTTGACTCATTTCCTTTCTAGTACGTAAATGAATAGAAAGGTTCGCAATATCCTGTTTTAAAATATGCGTTAGCCACTCCTCCCACTCATTTACCTCCTTAAAACCAAGTCGTGTTTTCACGCTAACAGGCAGTCCGCCCGCTTTTGCTGCTTGAATAAGTTCTGCCGCAACGTCTGGTCGTAGAATAAGGCCACTACCTTTCCCTCTCGATGCCACATTCGGTACAGGGCAGCCCATATTAATATCGATGCCTTTAAATCCTAGCTCTGCCATGCCAATACTCATTTGACGGAAATATTCGGGATTATCCCCCCAAATATGTGCTACCATTGGCTGTTCATCTTCTGTAAACATCAAACGACCACGCACACTTTTCATACCCTCTGGATGACAATAGCTATCCGAGTTTGTAAACTCTGTGAAAAATACATCCGGTCGACCTGCTTCACTTACTACGTGACGAAATACAACATCTGTCACATCTTCCATTGGTGCAAGTACAAAAAATGGTCGTGGTAAATCACGCCAAAAATTATCTATCATTTCAAACTCAATTCCTCTCTAATGGATACAACTTCAAACTCTCGGGCAAAAAATATAAAGTGAAACTTTAATCAGTGGGGTTTTCTTCATCCCCCACTGAAATATAGGAACTCAGGTTAAAAACGCCACGTCCTGTGGCAACACCTGAGTGACCAACATCTTGTTGGCCCGAACCAATCGGGCTTTTACGGGCAGTTATCTCCCACCTATGCTTCTTCGAATTTTCTATAGCCTTGAGGTGGGAGTCTTACTGCCCGTTAATGCGGGATAACTTATTATCAAACCCAAGTACATTTGCACATTTATGATATGTGAATCGACAATGTTTATTTTAACGAAAAACTGCCCTGAATGGTATCTTTATAAACAAAAAAGCAGATGGTATAGATTTTTTTCTATATCAACTGCTTTTCTATTATACCAATTTCAACCACGCGGCCGCTTCGATTTATTGTAAGTCAACCATTTCTATATGCTCCCCCTTCTATAAACGAAAACCTCCAGAAACATCTAGAATTTGACCTGTTATCCAACGACTATCAGAAGAAGCAAGGAATGCTACTGCATCTGCAATATCTTCAACTTGCCCTATTCGCCCAAAAACAGAAGATTTAGTAGCAAAATTTCGTATTTCTGGGTCATATAGCAATTTCGTATTAATATCTGTCTTTGTATATCCAGGCATAATCGTATTAATTGTTATACCTCTTTCTCCAAGATGCTTAGCTAGAGGAAGAGTCATAGTGTTAAGCGCGCCTTTACTTAAACCATATGCAATTGACCCAGTTAAACCAATTCGTACTTCGGCTGATGAAATGTTAATAATACGCCCTTGTTCCCGAAGCCGCGGTAATGTTTGCTGGATTAAGAAGAATGGTGCTTTAATATTGACTGCAATAATTTCATCAAAAACTTCTTCTGTCGTATCTTCAATAGTTCCCTGAGTACCTATGCCTGCATTGTTTACTAGAATATCAATTACTGATGTACCAACTCTTGTTTGCAGTTCATTATCTAATTGTTCTATTAGTTTTTTTACACCACTAATTGAATTGAGTTCAGCCTCAACTAAGAAGGCTTTTCCTCCATTAGATTCAATCTCTCTAATCGTTTGATCCGCAGCTGTTTTATTTCGCCCATAGTGGATGGCAACTAATACACCGTCTTGTGCCAATCTCTTTGCAATGGCACGGCCGATTCCACGACTTGCCCCTGTAACTAACGCTATTTTCCCATCAAGATTCTTCATTTTTTCCACCCTTCACAAACTTTCGTTTCATATTTTTGTTTAATAAAAATCTATATTTATATTTTCATTTATATATCAAAAATTTTAAATGCTTATTTATAGGTAAATTAATCAGATAACTTATGATATTATAGGTAAAAATCAATATTTACTTTATAAAACAAAAAAAGAGGTTAGACAATGAAAAATACAGTAAAATTGGATGAAATAGATCATAAAATTATGAATTTGTTGTATGAAAATGCGAGAATTCCTGTTTCAGAAATAGGACGGATTATATCAATGACACAGCCTGCTGTAAAAGAACGGATTAACAAGCTTGAAGAACATGGAGTTATAGCTGCATACAGAACGAAATTTGAACCTTCCAAAATTAATAAAAACATTCAAGCATTCGTTATGTTTAAAACAAGCCAATGTTCTGAGTTTGTACAATTTTGTAATTCTGCTCCTGAAGTAACGGATTTATATCGAATTAGCGGGGAATTTAATTATATGATGAAGGTAATGGTTGATTCGATGGATTCTCTTGCTATTTTTTTAGATTCTTTAATGAAATTTGGATTATCGTCTCCTTTAATTGTTTTAAAGAATGAATTCGAAGAGAAAATATTGTTCTGATAAGAGGACTACCCAAATACTAAGATAGAGAAAATAACAGATGTCAAATTTATGGTGCTGCTCTAACCGAGGGGCAAAACATCGCGACTTTATTTAAAAGCCCACTCACAGTATTCACAATGTGGTGAGTGCTGTGCGTGGTGCAATCATGATAAAATTAAATCTCGCCATTTATTTGGCTTTTCTTATATATCTTTTGATTTTTGTAGACTCTCTAATAAGGAAATCCCTATATTTTCATCATCATTTCTACCTAATTGATAATTTGCCAATACTACTGCGGCAACTTTCTTTTCTTTATCAATCCCTAAAAATGAACTAAAGCATCCTGTTCCACCGCCATGCATAATAACATTATTGTTTTTCTTTAAAAGCATCCATCCAAGACCCATATCATACTTCTTTCTTCCATTTCCGTGTTTTTTATGACAAAGAGACAAATATGATTTATCTTCATAAATATTTATTTTGGCATATTTAAGTAAATCATCAGCAGTTGAACTTATTGCACCCGCGGGTGATATAAGATTTTCTTTGGTCCATTTCCAGTTGCCGCAATCATTATTTTTTCTGTTATAACCATGAAAATTATTATTTGATGTGCCTAAATAAGTATCACTTAGACCTAGCTCATTATGAAGAAAGTCATTCATAGTTTCCCAATATCCCCTTCCTGATACAATCCCCAACCCATACCCAATAAGTGATATACCGAAATTAGAATATTTACATGAATAATCCATTTCTTTCAATTTATTTTTTTCAATTAGCATTTTCATTTTGTTAAAGTCCATAATTAAAGGATTATTCTTATGAAAACCATCGCCGCCAGTAATCAAACCTAAAATTAAGTTGAAATATTCCCGTTTATTTAATGGTATTCTTGCTGAATATCCAGAAGAGTGAGTAGCAAGTTGGCGCAATGTAGGATAATACTCTTCTTCCTTAAGTTCTTCTATATACTTTTGTATTGAATCGTTTATGGACATCTTATTTTCAAATATATATTTTGATAGCAAAGATAAAGTAAAAGTCTTTGTAATAGACCCAATTTCATAATGATATTTTTTTGATGAATCAACTTCACCGTTTTCATTATAAATTTTTATTTCAGAATTATTATCTGTCAAATAGCCAACAGTTAATTTTATATGTTCTTTTCCTTTGCAAGTCTTTTTAATTAATCGTAATGTTTCATCACTGATTTCAAACATAATGATCACTCCCCCATTAGCCTTCATTTTGAAGACATTTCAAATAATGGATATATATATATCCAAGATAAATTAGCCTATCCAATTTATTTTTCACATTTTATTTTCATTATTAATTGCTTGAATTCTTCGTCTCTCAAACTCCTTCATTACTCTTAATTGTAATCCATTGTTATCTTCATCTATTTTTATGTTACCCTCTTCTTCAAATCCATCTTGTTCTTCACCGTCAAAACTATAAAGTTTCTTTAAAAGGTTCCACATTGTTTCTAATTCTTCAGTTGATAACTTTTTAAAAAGTTCTTCCAAAAAATAGATTCCTTTTTCTGAAACAACAAGCAATACTTCTTTTCCTGTTTTAGTTATTTTCACGTTAATCGCACGTTTATCTTTCCTACTTGGAACCACATTAACAAATCCCTTGTTCTCCATAATTGTGATTAACTGTTTTACGCTCTGCTTTGTGGTACCTAATTTTCTAGCTATATTATTCAATGTTGTTTCATCTTCAGGTAAATGCGCAATTGCCACCATTGCCATATACTGTCTGGATGTTAAAAGTTCAAGGGACTTGTCACCTTTTACCTGAATTTTATTTGCTAAAGAAAATAAGGTACCGTAAGTTTGCTGCATTAAAAAAAGTTCTCTGTAAATATCCATATTCAGCCTCCACTTTAGTCAATATACTGTCTAATTTTAGAGTATCATATTTTTTATTTTAGTCAATATACTGTCTATATTATTTTATCTTGAAAAAATCGGTCTTTTAGTTCAATAAGAAAAAGACTGCTGGTACCCTTAGCAACCTATTTGAAATCTTATTATGCAACAATCAGTCCGCATTATTGAACAACAAGTTAGCCATATAGCTTTCAAGTTCACTAGTAAAAATGTTTTGTTACGCCATACTAATTTACTATTTTAGGTATTTCAAACAAATCCATACATTACAGGAGGTATTAATCAATCTAGCAATCAATTAGACCCTTTTTAGTATTTTTTAATAACATAGAGAGAATTTACCTTTATAATAGATTGGTAATAAATGAGAGAGGGTGTACAAAAGTGAAGAACATCAAATATTTACTAGGTTCAACTTTTCTCCTAGTAATTCTTGTCATCGGAGCACAATTACCAGCTTCAGCAACAAGCTTCCCTGCCAAAGGATCATTTGTCGATACAGACGGTGATATGGGAGAAATGTCAGGAAAAGTGATTTTTTATTGGGACAAATCGTACTGGTATGATGATGAGTCAGATCATAATCCAGGTAACGATCCCATGCAATTTAAGCTTTTCTTAAATAACGGGTCGACGAAAGCATTAAAAACTTATACTGGATACCGTCACAATGATTACCGTTTTGTATATACAGTTCCAAAAAATACAAAGCTTACAAAAAACGAAACATTAACTGTGAAGACCTATGGCTATCATGATCACTTTAAGAAATATATGGAAGGTTATTCTTATAATTTCCCAGTCATCGATAATGTAAATAATGAGAAATTTACTCGCAGTAGCTCAGTGAAATTTCCAGATGGATTTAATGTCCGAATTAATCCACGAAAAACCATTTCTTTAATTTCAAATGATCGCTCCTTTAATGTTTTCTTATCTTATGCCGATAAGAACGGAAAAACCATTAAGAATATTGGCGTAACTAATGTTACGTTTAAAAACAAAATTATTGAAATGCCAAAAATTCCAGCAGATGCTAAATCATTAAAAATCTTTGCGATCGAAGGAAATAAGATTTCAAAAGACCCTATCGTTGTACCACTTTCTAATACAGAAAATATAATGACGAATTATCCGAAAAACCGTTCTTTCACAGATATCAATAAAGATGCAGGTGTATTCGAAGGAACACTGAAATGGGATGGGATGAGAAATGAAGATAAATTTACAAAGTATACTATTTATTCATATGAGCCACCACTTTTCCCCTGGTATGCAACTGACAGAAATAACCTTGTCAAATTAGGAGAAGTCAAAGCAACTGGGAAAAAACGTTATAGTTTTACATTACCACCAACTAAAAAGCATTATTTAAGACTGGTTATTCTTCCTGAAATTAAAGGTCAATATATATCAGCATTAGATGTGGATAATAATGAAATGAATAAACATTATAATCAAAGAATTCGGCGCTATACGGTAACAGATGACTACTCTGTATCAAAGGAAAAGCTAACATTAACGAAAGACAGGCTGTTCTATACAGAACATAATTTCTTTGAATTGCTGTTCCCAGTAGATACATTCTTCCCTTATACGTTTAAATTTTATGACTCTAAAGACAGTACTGAGCCATTTGATGAATATACCCTTAACACAAATGATATTAATAAGGGGGAATATCGATTCACTAATATAGATGAAAAATATAAAGACGTGTATGTAGAATTCACTAATAAATTAGGACATACAAGTAACCGAGTTCACTACAAAATCGAGCCAAAAACATTCCAAGTCACGCCAAAGTTAACAAGTAAAGACATTGTCTTCTATAATAAAAAAGACAGAAAAGATGATTATATCCTTGTAAAGAATGTTTCTAGAGGAGATGTAATTTACGCTTATTACTCTAACCACGATCAATATCGTAGAGTGGACGTAAAGAAAGAAGCTATTCGTGAGGATGGCACCATTAAAATTCCAACGGACCTAGATGATAATGGTGGCACACTCTATATTGGGTATGAAAAAGCTGGTTATTATTCTATATCTGAGAAAGCAGCTATCCTTTACGGAAAAGCTAAATAATTCAATAAAGAAGGGTTGTCACATAAGTGGCAACCCTTCTTTATATGTTGAGTAGGACATTCGGATGTTGAGTTGGTCATTAACATATGAACTACAGAAACAATGATTTCCTATTTGTAAACTTAATAAGTTAATTCATTTCACTTTACAATATTTTGGGAATTTTTGTGGCATAATATAATAATAAAGGGGTTACAAAAATAAAGTAAAGATGGGGCTTGGTAAAGATGTTAGATAAAATAAAGGATGCATTTACATCTAAGCAATTAATTTGCACTAATTGTGGTAGAAAAATTGAAGAAGGTGAAAGATTTACCGCTAATATAACAATGCCCTCTGAAAAAGAAATGTTAGTAGGAAGATTAGATAACGCAATTGCAAGAACTGCTAACAGTGTATTTTGCGAAAGATGTCAGTAAGGGCTATGATAAATTATTCAAAAGAACTAAATGTAAAACTAAAAGCCTTTTTAGTGGGACTTATAAGTTTTATAGTTATAACTATTGCTTTAGTTTTTATTGGGCATGAGTATTCGATTTCTTGGCTAGCTTTTACTTATACTAAGCAAAATAGTGAGAGTGGATTTTATGTATCGATTGAACCGCTGATGCCAGTCGTAATTGCATTGATCACTTCTTTTATTGTGGAATATTTGTATTTTAGTTATAAAAGAGGATACACCACTAAGAAAACATTGTTTAAATTATTTATAGTTAGTTCATACATATACTGTTTAGGATATATTTTCTTTGACATTCCTCATGATACCTTTGTGATGCGGGGTATTAAAGGTATCATGTCGATTACTTTTTCTTATAGTCTACTATATTTCTTATTAAAGAGAACAAAACAAAAAAATAGCGATTAACAATGAAATTATTCAACATCTTTCTTCTTTTTGAACACTACTTGCTAAGAAATAAAAGAAAAGATGCTTATGCGTTAGTTGCATAAGCATCTTTTAGGATTTTCTAAGGCAAATATCTAACTTAATCTGTACCAATCAGCCTCGACCAGCTTGGAATGATGGATATAAAGTCATTCCGCCATCTGCAAACAGAGTAATTCCCGTTACATAGCTAGCTTGTGAAGAAGCAAGCCAAACTGCAACTGCCGAAATTTCTTCTGGTTCTCCGATATACCCCATTGGAACCATACTTTCAACATCTGCACGTTTTTCTGGATCCGCAAATTTTTCTGCATTAATTGGCGTATTGATAGCACCAGGACCAATATTGTTTACGCGAATTTTCCTTGGTGCATATTCTAGTGCTAGTGTTTCTGTCATTAACTTAATACCGCCTTTACTTGCTGCATAGTGCACAAATAATGGCCACGGAATCATCTCGTGAACACTAGACATGTTAATAACGCAACCTTTAATATCATGTTCAACAAAATATTTGATTGCTTCTCGACTACCTAGGAAAGCACCTGTTAAATTCGTGTCAATTACTTTATTCCAATCACTTAGAGGCATTTCATGAGAAGCTACCGGGTTTTCAATACCCGCATTATTAATCATGACATCTAGTGTTCCAAACTCTTTCACAGCTGACTGAATCAGATTAATCACATCTGATTCCACTCTGACATCTCCTTGCACAGCAATGGCTTCTCCGCCTGCTTTTTTAACGTCTTCTACTACTTCATTTGCTTCTGCTTCATTTGAATAATGGTTAATCACAACTTTTGCTTTTTCTTCTCCAAAGCGAATTGCCATCGCTCTTCCAAGGCCTGTTGCAGCACCAGTAATAACAACCACTTTTCCATTTAAATCATTATACATAATTTATGTCTCCTTTTATCCTTTTGCAATTCCTAACATAATTCCAGCTGCGACGATAAAAATAATTCCAATGATAATTGCAATGAATTGCTGTCTTGTTTTCTTTTCACCTAATATAAAAATTCCACCTAAAGTTGAAATAATAATCCCCATTTGAGAAAGTGAAAAGCTTGTAGCTACCCCTACGCGTGGCTGTGAAATAAATAAAAACAGATTTCCAGCAGCCCATATTAAACCTGGTATAATATTTCGAATTGCATATTTATTAAATGGCTTATGTCTAAATGTCAATAAAATTCCACCTAGCACCATTCCAATTGCTTGGGGCAGTAAGGCAGCCCATCCATCTATATCAAATAGGCGTATTATTACCACATACACTAAGTAACCAAGAGTTGAAACTAATAAAATCCAAATTCCCTTCTTGAAATCTCCTGATTGATCTTCGTTTTTCTCTTCTTTACTTTGGATAGATGTAAGAACGATACCAACAATGATGCATATAAGTGCAAGAACACCTAAAATGACAGACGTTGTTGTCGACCATTCATGAAATACAATTACTCCAAATAAAGTAGTTGAAACTAATTGCATTCCTGTTGAAATAGGCATTGTTTTGGAAACACCCATTAAATCAACACTTTTCAATTGGTTTACTTGTCCTACTGCCCAAAATAGACCTGATATAATTCCAATGGTTATAACTATAGGTGTTAAAACAGGTTGTACAAAAATAAAAATACCTATAGAAAAAATTAGTGCACCAAAGGTAGTCCCGAGCATTTGACTATAAGGTCCCCCACCAAGTTTTACATTAAACAGTACAATGCTGCCCCAGAATAGAGCTGGTAAAACCGCTATCAAGATATCCATTTTTTGACCTTCCCACTTTAAGATAACTTAGTTTGTATTAAGTTTTATTTTTTATACTTTCAAAAAAAGAGACATAAACCTTTTTTGGTCTCTAACTAATTCCCTTTTTAATGGCTTTTAGCCACCTGTGAAATCATTTGATTTTAAAAATTAGCAAATTCAGCTCTTATAATGGAAAAAATAAAAGACACTTTTGAGAAGATTCTCAAAGTGTCCTTAAAACGAACTCTTTTGTCTTAGCAAATTAGCAGTTATCAATTTATTATCAAATGCTTCATTTTTTTACTTCCAATTTTTCAAAAGCAGCATGATAGGTCGAAAAAAACTTCTATTTACATCTTTGATTCTGTAATATATATAAGGGCACCCAAAAAGAAAGAGGTGCATAATTATTATGTTTGGTGTAATTCATTATGAAGTATTTTTATTAACTGGTATTTTATTAAACTTAATTCCTGGTGCAGACACAATGTATATAGTTGGGCGCAGCATGTCACAAGGCAAAAAAGCTGGTGTATATTCTGTTTTAGGTATTATTAGCGGTTCTTTGATTCACACGTTTTTCGTTGCGTTTGGTTTATCAATGATTCTTGTAAAATCTGTTTTCTTATTTAATACTATTAAGATTATTGGTGTAATCTATTTAGTGTATTTAGGGATTCGTATGCTACTTGATAAGTCCAATGTAACGTTTCAGGCAGCTGCAAACGACAAGCTAAATATACGAAAACTATACGTACAGGGACTTTTGACGAGTCTAACAAATCCAAAAGTATCCTTATTTTTTATTGCGTTTCTTCCACAATTTATAGATACAAAGGCTTCAGGTCCCGTTCCATTTCTCATCCTGGGATTGACCTTTACATTCACCGGTCTAATATGGTGTTTATTTGTTGCTTATTTTTCTTCTTATGTTACAAAAAAACTAAGAGGAAACCAAAAAGTAGGAATGGTTTTAAACAAAATTACAGGAACGATTTTTATCGGTATGGGGATTAAGCTACTGCAAGCAAAAGCTCCTAACTAAACATTCATTAAATAACAATGCCCCCCTATTAATAATCGAATTTAAATTAACTATATAAAAATGCCCTTCAGATCTACTTCTGAAGGGCTTCTGTTTCTTTTTCTATAAAATATTTTATATTTTTTAAAGGTGTTTATACCATTGACAAGCAGCATCCACTTCTTCAGCCGTTAATCGATGCCCTTTATTTCCCCAATGAATTTCTACACTTGCGTTTGCAGATTCTAATAATGATTGTAATTCAGATGATTCTTCTGGTATACAAATCGGATCGTTTGTACCAGCAGAGATAAATACAGACTTCCCTGATAAATCAGGAAGCTTGATTCCTCTTCTTGGAATCATTGGATGATGTAATATCGCTCCTTTTAATGCATTTTGATAATGAAATAACAAACTAGCAGCTATATTGGCTCCATTTGAGTAACCAATTGCTATTATATTATTTCTATCAAAGTTATATTGTTCAGCTGCTTCGTCAAGAAAATCATTTAATTGTTTTGTTCGAAAAATAAGATCCTCTTCATCAAATACTCCTTCACTTATTCTTCGGAAAAAACGAGGCATTCCATTCTCTAAAACGTTACCTCTTACACCCAATACGGGAGCTGTGGGATCTATTCTCTCTGCAATAGGTAATAGATCTAATTCATCTCCACCGGTACCATGAAGTAGTAAGAGTGTTGGTTTTTTTGAATCTTGTCCTTTTTTGAATATATGTTTCATGATTTCCCCTCCAGTAAATGACTCTTACAGTATATATTCTTCTAACTCTTATCTATGATTAGTTAATCTAATTCTTTAACTTTAATCGGTATCAAGCTTTGTTCCAGTTGTTTTCTAAATGGTTCATACTGAGCAGGTAACATTAACTTTTCACCCATTGTATCGAGTGATTCATCATGTGCGAATCCTGGGGGATCTGTTGCAATCTCAAATAGAATTTCACCAGGTTCTCTAAAATAAATAGCTTTGAAATAATTACGATCTTTTACTTCTGTTACATGTCGTCCATTCTCTGATACATGAGTTTGCCATTCCAATTGATCGTTATCATCTTTTGCTCTCCATGCGATGTGATGAACTGTTCCAACACCAATTACACCTTTTACACTTGGAATCTTTTTCAGATCTATTATATTCCCTATATCTGCAGAAGATCGGAAACGGATAAATTCACCCTCTTCACCAATAACTTCAAGACCTAACACCTTTTCTAATACGTCTGCTGTTTTGTTTGGTTGAGTAGAAAATAGAGTTGCTCCACCGAATCCTTTAATCGCTACATCTGGTGTAACGTCACCATATACCCATAAATTATTCTCGCCTTCTTGTCTTTCTACAATTTCCAAATGGAGACCATGAGGATCATCAAATGATAAATATCGTTCTCCAAAGCGTTCTTTTTTTGTAAAGGTAACGTTAAATTTCGCTAATCTCTTTTCCCAAAAAGCCATTGATCCATTAGGAACAACATAAGTAGTAACCCCTACTTGACCATCTCCTATAATACCTGGAAGCGCATCAGCCCAAGGGAAAAATGTAATGATAGTCCCTGGTTTTCCACTTTCATTACCAAAATAAAGGTGATAAGTTTCTGGATCATCAAAATTTACGGTTTTTTTCACTAAACGCAGACCTAAAACTCCTGCATAGAAGTCTAAATTTTCTTGTGGATGACCGACGATTGCTGTAATATGGTGAATTCCCATTGTTTTTTTCATTTCTATTCCTCCTATTAAATTTGTCTAAATGAACGTAACAAATTCATTAACGGGTTTACGATATCCGTCTTCTAATTCATTCTCCTATATAATTATGTTCAAAAAGGTGTTTTAGAATAATAAAGCATCAAGACTATAAGCGCCAGGGCCAATCAATGCTATACCGATAGCAATCGCAAGGATTGTAAGGTTATATTCGTAGCCATTAGATGTTGCCCATAAACCATTTGCCCCGTGCACCTTAATTATTGCCATTAGCATAGTTCCCGCAATCAAAATCCCCCCAATTGGTGTTATGAATCCTGTAGCAAATAAAATTCCTCCAACCAGTTCTCCTAGTCCTGCAAAAATAGCCATAGCTATTCCGGGTTTCATACCGATTGATTCAAACCATCCTCCGGTACCTTTTATTCCATAACCTCCGAACCAACCAAACAACTTTTGTGCGCCGTGACCAATAAATAACAATCCAATAACTAAGCGGATTATTAATAAACCTATATTCATCATATTTAATTCCTCCTAATTTATCTTGAATTCGAGATATTAGTTTAAAAAAATTTTCTTAAAGGCAAAAACCTCTTAAACTGTAATTCTATTTAAAATCTCAATTTAATTTATCTTGAATTCGAGATAATGTTAATACATATAAATCATATTGTCAATTAATTAATTTTTATTGGTTACGGATAATACAAATCATGCAGAGAAAGGGCTTTCTAGATCTCAACTTCCGTTTTGGTCGAAACTACATTCTTTCTCTCCTCATCAATAAAAAACCGACACAATTTATAGTGTCGGTTGATTGTTGAGGAAGCCCTTACCTTGCTGCACGCACGTACGGATGAAGAGCACTATGGATCGGGAACGAGTAACTCTTTTAGAAACCTCTTTTTAAGCCTTAGAAATATCAATAAATCCTTCCCCGAACACATCACGAACATCGTGTATAGCGACGAAAGCATTCGGATCAGTAGATTGAACAATTCGTTTCAGCTTTATAATTTCTTGTTTACTAATCACAATATAAAGAATTTCCTTAGGGGTTTTTGTGTAATAACCATGACCCGAATATACGGTTACCCCTCTGTCCATTGATGTAGTCACCTGTTTAGCAATGGCATCCGGTTTATCAGAAATAATCGTAATCGCCTTCTTCGTATTCAAGCCTTCAATTACAAATTCCATCACTTTCGTTCCTACATATAGCATAATAATTGTCAACATCAGCTTTTCTGCACCAATGATAAAATAAGATGAAAAAGCAACTATTAAATCAAAAAACAATAGACCATAGCTCATACTCCAGCCTAAACACTTATGTGTTATCCTTGCTAAGATGGTAGTACCTGCAGTTGTTCCGCCAACCCGAATGATTAGGCCAATCCCGCACCCTACAAATATTCCTCCAAAAATGGCATTTACCATCATTTCATCAGAAGTAATATGCCAGCCTTCTGTCAGATGAAGAAAAAGCGAGTTAGTAACTACAGCAATAATCGTATAAATCAATGTTATCCTATTCATAAATTTATAACCAATTATTAACAAAAGCGCATTCAGAATTAAGTTGACTAGACCTGGTGACCACTCAAATAAATAGTAGGTAATAATCGTGACACCAGTTACTCCACCTTCACCAAGCTCATTTGGAATAACAAATAAATTAACACCTAGTGCAAAAAGAAATGCACCAATAATGATAAAAATAATGTCTGTGGTTCTTTTTTTCATACAATCCCTCACTGCTTATAAAAATATTTTCTTAGGTACAAACTCTCACCATTATATCGTGGAACATGTTAATCGAACAATAGTCTGTTTTATTTTTTAATAAATGATGATAATAAAAATATATTAGTGAACACTGATGATTCTATTTATTAAAAAAACATTATCAAACCAATAATAAAGTGTTTTACTAATACAATTCAAATTCGGATGAATATATTCCTGCGATAATTGTTACTCAAATGCTAAACATGTGTTACCAATAGATTTCTTTCAATAGTTAAAAATGCATTAACATAGTTACAATGTGTCAAATGTCTATGATTTATGTGCTATAATTATTCTCTAATACATAAACAACCAATTTCTGAAAGTTATTGAAATAATGAAGCCTGACTTGAATCATAGATACTTCTATCTACAAATTAATGTAATGTGAACTTCGATATTGGTGTGGTTGTTAATTTCGCATTTGTACTCTTCTCATTCTTTAGTGCAATGGTGATTACCAAATAACTAAAAACTCAGTTACATCCTGATAGATACGTTGAATTAAATACTACAAATTAATTAAAATAGCTCTGACATTTTATAGTGCCAGAGTTCTTTTATCATTAATAATATACTTTCCTGGTAACACAAATACCGTAAACATGGACTGTTAAATCTTTTATCTATGTTTGTATTAAAATTAAAGCAGATTTAATAATGATTATTATGTTGAAAAAATACTATTTTATAGTTCGGGAGAGAACAGAATGATGAAGACTGGAATAAAAAAAGGTTTTGATTATATTGATCTATGGAAAGAATCCATGATCGATCATAATGGAAATATACCGAAGAGATTAGTAGATGATGAGGCAGAAGAAGCCTTTTGGTCTTCTATGTTGGAGAGAAAAAAGCGGCATAAATCAGATCCATATGCACAAGTCGTACAACGAGAACTCCTCCCTCTTTTAAATAGTGATGATCATGTATTGGAAATCGGCCCTGGATGGGGAAATTATACCTTTTCAATCGCCGATAATGTTCATAAGCTTACATGTATAGATAGTTCAAAAAGTATTGTGCAATTTTTGGAATCACAGGCTGCTGTTAAAGGTTTGGATAACATAGAACTGATTTACGACAAGTTTGAAAGTGAAAAAGAAAGTGAAAAATATGATGTTGTGTTTGGATTCAATTGTTACTACCGTATGTATGATATTGGGAAAGCATTATTAAAAATGAATGAGGCAGCAAACCGTCTAGTTATTGCTGGAATGACAACAGGTCCAGAAAAGCCTCACTACATGGAATTACATGAAATGGGATATAATATCAATTTAAGACGGCGAGATTATATTCATATCTTAAACGTACTATATCAGCTTGGAATTCTGGCAAACTGTAAGATGGTGAAATTACAAAGTAAAAAAAGCTATTCTTCCTATGAGGAATTGATTCGTGATAACACCACAAAGATTTTAGATGAACACTATAATGTTAAAGAAGTGGAGACCGTTATTAATAAATATGTGTCAGAAAAAGACGGTACATATGAGTACGAATATCTGTTTCATGCTGCTTTAATATATTGGAATCCGGAAAATTGCAAAATCAACAAATAAAGAACTAAACTCAAGTGCAAAGACGTATGCAATAGGTACAACAGCTGTTGGCGCTTTAGATGCAAAAAAGCATGACATTTTTTCGTGTCATGCTTTTTTGTATTATCTCCTCCAAAAATTCGTATAGTCTACTTTATCCTTAATATTAAATTCAATCATTTTTTCAAGCAGTTCGTAATTTACCGTCCCATTCCACGGAATTCGAAACAAGCCTTTGGTAGCGCTGTAACCAGCTTGGACGATTTCATCGGCAAAGTGAGCAATGCCTACTTCTTCGGGGGAAACACTCAAATGGTGCTTCGTTGTGGAAAAACCGATGATAAATGTACCGTGATCGGTAAACATTGGTGTATTCCACTTGATTTGCGGTTCCAAATTCGGGAATTTATTAACAATCCACGCTAAAATTTCCTCTGTACGGTCGCGATGGTCGGGATTATCGATACCTGCTAAATATTTTTCGAAAACTTCCATGTCTTCCTCCTCGGTATTATGCTATTGCCGCTAAAAACTCAAATTCTCAGCGTATCCTTGCATTGGTTATCATTCAGAAAGAATGCACTTATTAATCTTTTTTATTGGATTCTTGAATTTGAAGTAATTCAACAAAAACACTTACTACGTCCTGTATTTGAATTCGATTATCAACAAAATGTTGCAGATTAAATCCATTAAAAAGAGCCATGCTAGCCGTCGCTAAAGTTCTAGCATCCAATGGACTTCCGACAATACCTTCGTCCTTCATTTTCTGAAATAAATGTGTAAGGAATGACCTCCATTCCTCCATTTGGAGAATGAGCTTTTCTTTTATCTGAGGTAATTCATTCGAAACCATACATCCTTGGAGAAGCATAGGAGAAGACCCCTTTTCATAAGCCTCATTCACTAAACGTATAGAGTATTCTTTAAATGTATTTAGTAAATCACAATCTTTTTGAGTAAGGGCTTCCTTTAAATCCTCAAAATAGAAATCAATACCTTCTTTTATCAACCTCAGTAAGAACTCCTCCTTGGTAGAAAAATGAGCATAGAAAGCACCTTTAGAGTAACCAGCATGTTTTACAATTTGATCAATGCTTGTACTAGAATAACTTTGCTTAGAAAACAATTCAATTCCTGATCGCATTAATTTGTTAATGGTTTCTTCTGATTGTTTTTGATGATGATTTAACATAAAACCCCCCTTTTTTAAAGAACTAAGTATTTAATTAATCGTAACGCATACCTCATCCATATAATACATTAATAAATACCAACTAGTTGGTATTAAAAAATAACACGTATAAAGGAGTGGATTTAATGACATTATCTCAAGGAATTATAAAGAAATAGCTGTTACCCTTTATCTTATACGTCCCCCACCATTTATCTTTATTCCACCATGAGTAATTAGTATCTATAACCATTTATATATCTAAGCCAATAGAAATATTCAGAAGTAAGACCCAAATATAATATTTAAATGGAAAGGATGATTGAAATTAGAAAAGTAAATAGTATCATCTTGAAAAAAGTACTTGCAGCTCTTTTATTGTTGGCTTTGTTTGTAGTTGCCCCTTTTTCTAATGTTTCTGCTGCAGTTCTTGGAAATGACTATCCTTACAAAGGCCAACAGGGAGTCGATCCATGGTTGTTCTATAAGGGAGAGTGTACCTCATTTATTGCTTGGCGAATGAATCATTCGGGTAAAAAATTCTCCAATAATATGAAGGGTGGTCATTTTGATAACGCAAAGTATTGGGCCACTAATGCAAAAAAAATTGGTTTCTTAGTTAATCATACCCCAAAGGTTGGGGCAATTGCTCAATTCACTGGTGGTAAGTTTGGTCATGTTGCTTATGTAGCTGAAGTAAGTAAAGATAATAAAAAAATTAAGATTGAAGAATATAACCATGTATATAGACACGGCTACAGTGTACGAACGGTTTCCGTATCTAGTGTAAGTAATTTTATTCATGTTCCGGGGAGCGGTACTAAGCCTATTAAAGCACCACCATTCCCAGGAAGCAAATATTTCAAGCCGGGTGCAAATAACAAATATGTCACGATGCTTGGCAATCAACTTGTAAAAAAAGGCTACGGTAAATACTATAAGGTTGGTCCTGGTCCTAAGTGGAGTAATGCAGACAAACAAGCGGTTGCAGCATTCCAAAGAGCCCAAGGGTGGAAGGGCAAAGATGCTGATGGTTATCCAGGACCTGAGACATGGAAAAGGCTTTTTAAATAATAATAATAATAATGAAATGTGTTAGATTTATGTAGTTAGTAGTTACACGTAAGTTCTATTAAGGGGTGAAAACGAATATTGTTACAAGATAATTATGTGACAGTATTTTGTTACGACCGTTTTTCCATTAAGATAAACACTTTCTTTGTTGTAATACAGGACCTTTAAACGTTTGTATGCCCTTGGTCGCAGCCACTCTGGTATTGGGCATATGATCCATTTCCAACAGTTGAACATTTTGATAAAGATGATTATGTAAATATATAAAGGTAACTGAAATAATTATTAAACGGCTATATTAGGTATCGTCACATCGCTATAAAACTAAAGTTTTGGACTATCCATAAAGTAAAAAAAGACGTTATCCTTTCTGTAGAATTATAGGAAAGGATGGCGTTTCTTTTATGTTTTTATATTTTATTTTTGAATTTCTTCCTGTTCTATATATTACAGCACCACTAGCATTTTCTTTGAGATGAACTTCTCTTTTATTCATCATTAGAATTTTAAGTTTTTTTGTACCAGGATGCAATAATATCCTATCTGTAAGGTACAATCGTGATAAAATCAAACAAATAGAGCTATGAAAACTCATATATGAAATCGGCTAATAACAGGCATCGTGGAAAAGTCGTTAAAATAAAGGGGAAAGATACGAATGGCAGAAATAAAGGATTGGAAAAATAGTGCTCGTGGGCATAAATTTATAGCTTCTTTTAGCGGAGGAAAAGATAGTGTCTTAGCTCTGTATAAAGCAGCGAATGCGGGAGAAGCGATTGGATTGATCGTGATGCTGGAGGATGAAGGGAAACGTTCCAGATCCCATGGAATGTCTCTGGAATTTATACGTGCTCAAGCTAAATCTATAGGTTTGCCCGTATATACAGCAGCTGCAAGTTGGGCAGATTATGAAAAAGTATTTATGCGCCTTTTAGACAAAGCTAAAAATCAAGGTGCAGAAGTATTAGTAACTGGAGACTTAGATATGCCTGCTCATGGCTGTTGGCATGAAAAGGTCACGAAGAATGCCGGATTAAAGCTTGGGATGCCTTTATGGGAAATGAACCATCGTGAAGCTGTCGAAGAGTTCATAAATCTAGGATTTGTAACGATCATTGTAACTGTTAATTTATCACTTGGCATGCGAGAGGAGGATTTAGGGCGAACGTTAACCCATGAATACGTGAAGGAGCTTGAAGCTCGTGGTATTGACCCCTGCGGAGAAGGTGGAGAGTTCCATACCACAGTGATAGATGGTCCCATTTTTAAACGCCCTATTCCAGTTCGTAAATGTGAGATTATCAAAGACGGAGATTATGCTTTTTTGCCATTGGAACTTGATCAGATGGCGGGTATGGATAACTATTAATACAGAGTTTCGATAAAAATCCATATCAAATTGAAAAGTGGAGCAAGGGAATCTCCCCAGGCACTTACTGCAAAAATCTACGTGATTCTTCCATATGGAACAACAGATACTGGGAAATTAGAAAATTCATGATACAACTGTCCAATCTATTTTTTGGACGTATATAATAAAGAAACCGACACAATTTATAGTGTCGGTTTCTTTATTAATGACTTTTGAGTTAGCCCTTCTACTTCCACCTATTGTCTTTTCTTTGTCTTTTTATTATTTAACTTTTCTGTTGCTGTTAATGGCTCATTTGCAAATTCCTGATTAAATTGTCTCGATTGTTGCTGACGAGTCGCTTGCTTATCACTGAAATCTTTACCCAATTGCTTACTTACTTTTTGGACTTTGTTCATGTTTTCCACCTCCATAAGAATAGGTTTTGCAAATTCTTATGAAGTATTCAACAACAATAAGAAAACGTTGGATACTGTAAAAGTATTTAAATCCAAATATTAATAGTATAACCTTCTGCATAAGTTGGAATTAGCTTTGATTTCACAGCCGAGTGATATAAATATTAATTTATTCTACCTTAATTTGCCCCATCATACCATTATCTTCATGTTCAAGAATATGACAATGGTACATATAGATTCCTTTATGCGTAAACTTAACAGCAATTTTTGCTGTTTGTCCTGGTTTTAATGATATCGTATCCTTTAGACCAGATAAATTTGCTGGTGGTTCTTTGCCGTCAACTGATACTACTTGGAATTGTGTTCCATGAATGTGGAATGGATGGTTCATCCCCCCCATTGCATCTTTTACATTTTCTATTTCCCAAACTTCAGTTTCATTTTGTTTTTGGATGAAATCTATTCTATTCGGATCAAATTTCTTATTATTTATGGTCACATTGTTCATCATTCCAGCCAATTTTATTGTTTTAGTAACCTTTTTATTTTTCATTTCATCGGTAGCATTAACAGAATTTAATTGATATACAGTTTCTGTTGTTTTGGAATTATTTACTGTTCCTTTTAAATGAATGGGCAAAATTGTTTTGTTGTCTTCATTTACTAAAGAAACTTCATTTCCATTCACTTTTGTTAAATCTACAATCACTTCAGCTCGTTCACCAGGTGCAACTTCAATCTCTTTTGTTGTATTAGGTTCATTTAAAAAGCCTCCGTCACTTGCGATTTGTTGGAATTCCATATCATTATTAAAATGCAGCGTATAACTTCTCATATTAGAACCGTTTAAAATACGTAAGCGAACTTTTTTGCGATCTACTGTTAATTTTGGATCGACTACTCCATTAATCAAAAGCGTATCCCCTGAAGTACCGTCTTCGTTCATCACTTTGTCATAAACAAGTTGTTTATCATCAGTGAATGTTTTATCTTGTAGAATAATTGGTAAATCATCTACACCATATGTTTTAGGAATATTCAACATTTCGCTATTCTTATCGTCTATATAAAGCAAACCAGCTAATCCCTTAAATACTTGTTTTCCTGTTTCATGCATTGGATGTGGATGGAACCAAAGTGTTGCTGCATCTTGCTGAACTGTAAAGTGAATGGTCTCTGTTTCTCCTGGTTTTAACACTTTATGTGGCCCTCCATCTTCGTTACCAGGTATTTCAAGTCCATGCCAATGAAAAGTTGTATCTTCTTGTAAATCATTCACTAAATGAATTGTAACGTTCATTCCTTTTTGTACTCGAATTACAGGCCCTAGAAAATCACCGTTATAACCATATGTTTTTGTTTTAATTCCATCAAATATCTCAGAAGTACCTTGTTGAGCTCGAATTGTATATGAAATGGTATTGTAATTCATCTGATCTGGTTTCAATACATATGGATACGTTAATTCATTTTCACCTAGACTACTTTTTAATTCTGTGATTGTTTCATGGTTCATATTAGTATGATCCATGCCCTCCATATTCATAGACGAATGGTCCATTCCCTTCATGCCCTTATTGGAAGAGATATCACTATTACCCTGGCTACAAGCACCGAGTAATCCTAAACTAACAATAATACCCGCAAGTGCCACTTTCTTCATACATCAACACGTCCTTTCGCAATCATCATACGAAACAGTTGTGTAGAAATTATGTAGAAAGAGGCATTTTTATATAAAAAGTTGTTCCTTCATTTACATGACTTTTTACTGAAATCGTACCTCCATGTGCCTCAACAAGTTTTTTGGTAATTGTCATCCCAATTCCACTTCCAGTATAGAGGTTCTTCCCCCGATAATTTCGATCAAAAATCTTCTTACTTGTTTCTAAATCCATACCTATTCCGTTATCGTGTATAAGAATTTTAAAGTAATTCTGTTCTTCAAATAATTTGATAAAAATATATCCTTCTCTTTGAACATGGTACATGGCATTTTTAATAATATTATGAAGAATTTGATTCAATCGAAGCTCATCTACATATGCATGGATTGTTTGATCTAATTCCAATTCTAGCTGTATTTCTTTATCAAGTAATTCACTTGCTATTCCTAAAACTGACTTTTCGATTAGATTTGCTACTGACTGTTCTTTCTTCACAACTTTAAATGAAGGATTATTAATATCATTAAAAGTATCTAATTCACCAACAAGGATTATTAGGCGGTCAATTTCTTCTACACAAGCCTGTAAACGTTCTGGAGTAGCTTTCCAAACACCATCCTCGAAGGCACTTAAATAACTTTTAATCGATGCTAGCGGATTTCGAATTTCGTGAGCAAGATCTTGAGTCATTTCCTTCCGACGAATCTCATAGGTTCTTAATGTTTCATCAAGTTTTAATAATGATTGACCTAATTGGCCAATCTGATCATCGGTTGTATATTTAATTTGTAAGTTACGTTTTCCTTGAACAAGGAATAAGGCAAAATTATTCATTTCCTGAATAGGTCTTGCCAATGCTCTAGCAATTAATAAACTAGAAATTAATATGACGATGAGTAATAAGGCTATAGACCAAATTGCAGTTTCTCTTAATGCCAGATCAAAATGATGAATAACTTCTTGCGAATCTGTTATATGAAGCATCATTAAATGTTCATGACCTTTATAAAGCAAAATACCAGTAATAATTAAAAGCATGCTTAAAGTAAAAATTGCTATAATGAACGCAACTTTGACGTTAAATTTCATTTTCTTCAACCTTTTCATTCATCTTGTATCCTAGACCGAAAACGGTTTGAATATATTTATCCTTAATTTTTTTACGGAGATTCTTAATATGTTGGTCAATGACACGTGGATTTACATCAGTCTCAAACCCAAATATTTTTTTTATAATATCATCACGGCTAAAAACCTTTTTAGGATTTTCGACTAATAACAGTAAAATGTTATATTCATGTTGAGTTAACTGAATACTTTCATGATCTAATAATATCCGTCTTTCACTTTTGTGAATTTCTAGCTGTCCAAATTGTATAACTTGTTTTTTGTGTGAATCAGGTAATAGCCTCTCTGCTCTCACTAATATTTCCTTAGGGTGAAATGGTTTTACTACATAATCATCAGCGCCAATCTCAAATCCCTTCAATTTGTCTTCAATTGAGATCTTTGCCGTAAGCATTATTACTGGAATATCATAATTTAATTTTACGTATTCACAAATATCCTCCCCTGCCATATCTGGCAACATTAAATCTAAAACAATTACATCCAGAGGTACCTTATCCACTATTTGAATTGCTGATTCTCCTGTATGTGCAACATACGTGGTATCCCCATTCTTTTCAAAATAAGAAACCAATACATTTGTTATCTTTTCTTCATCATCTATGATTAATACTTTCATGTATAACTTCACCTGTTTTCAATAGATTCTAATAATTATATTTTAAATAAATATTATTTTGGAATATTATTCCTTTGAACTACACCCTTTAGTTAAATAACTTCAACGAAAAAGAGCATTAATCCTTCTTGGATCAATGCCTTCGTTCGTTTGACTAATAATAGTAATTTTTAGTGAGTTCATTTGAGAAAATATAAATTATTTACCATCCTCAATTAATGCTTCCATATCTGATGCAATAGTATCAGTAGATACATTTTGATAGCCATTATAGCTTTTCACTACTACCCCTTCTTGATTGACTAAATAAAAGCTAGTACCATGAATTACCTGGTTAGAATTTGGATCATCCTTTACTACTGTCTTGAAGGACTTTCTTGCTAAATCAGCAATTTCATCTTGCGAATAACCAGTAAGTAAATTCCATTTTGAATCATCAGGTACTGGATATTGTGCCAAATATTTTTTTAATACTTTTGGTGAATCATTTTCAGGGTCGATGCTAAATCCAACGATATTATAGTCTTTCAAACCCTTTTCCTTAAAAGCTTTTTGAATATCCATCATATTCGCGGTCATAGGTGGGCAAACTGTTTCACAATTCGTAAAGATAAACATTGCAAGCCAAGGCTTCCCTTTTAGGTTGTCTAAAGAAACTTCATCGCCATTTTGATTCGTATAGTTAAAATTTTCAACTTTCCAGTCTGTTTCAGCCTCAAATTTTTTACCACACGCAGTTAACAGTACGGTAGCAATTAATAAAAGGCATAATGTTATGTATCCTTTTTTCATCCTTCTTTCTCTCCTTCATTCTTTTTTTCTTTTCCAACTTAGTTTTGAACTTTTTGTTGACACACATATTAGTCATAACTAATATAATAATAACAAAACATATTAGATTCGACTAATATGTCTGGAGGAAAAAAATGAAAAATATCAATATAGATATGAAAGTCAAACTAATTCATGGATTTTCTAATAAAACAAGGATTCAAATTTTAGAATGTATCAAAAATCAAGAAAAAACGGTTTCTCAAATTGTAGAAGAAATTAAAGGAAATCAGTCTAACATTTCACAACACCTTGCCTGTTTAAAAGGTTGCGGAATTATCGTTGGAAGAAATGAAGGGAAATATTGCTATTACGGTTTAAGAAATCAAGAAATTAGAGAATTATTAACAATGTTCGATGTAGTTCTTGAGGATGTTCAAAGTGACGTAGCATGTTGTAAACATCATATATACTAGGAGTGATTCAATTGGCTGATCAATGTTGTGGCTCAAATAATGCATCTAATGATAATAAAGATAGTTGCTGTAGCTCTTCTGAAAAATCAAAACAAGAGAATTTAAGTTGTTGCTCCAATCATACCACCACATCTCCAAAGCTTAATATAAGGCGAGAATTAGATAGTTGTTGTAGCAATAATCCATCGAAGGATTCGGTAAATATATTAGAAAAATCAAGTTGCTGTAGCACTTCTCATGATCATGAACAATCCACAGAAGAAGTAAATTCTAATTCATATTCTTCTGGTGAAAAGATGGCATATAGAGTGTACGGAATGGATTGTGCAGCATGTGCTAAAACGATTGAAAAAGGTTTAAGTAAACTACAGGATATTAATGAGGTTAGAGTTAACTTCAGTACAGCCAAAATGCAGGTGGCCGCTACTAACCTTGATGCATTCATCCCTATAGAGAGTGAAATTAAAAAACTTGGTTATTCTGCAGAACCTGTAAATAAGAAAAGCAATATTAAAACGTATGATATTGCAGGTATGGACTGTAGTAGCTGTGCTAAGAGTATTGAAAACCACTTAAAAACCCTTGATTACGTAAAAAGTGCCAGTGTTAATTTTTCAACTGGGAAACTGAAAATCGAACATTCGGGAAATGTGGATGACATTATTTCTGAGGTATCAAAAATTGGTTACAAGGCTTCATTACCCTCCGTAAATAAATTGGCAGAGAAGAAAAAAATTAAAGGTGAAAATAACTTAATCATTTTTTCAGGTATTTTAATTGCTCTTGGTTTTATTGGAGCTTTAAATGATATTTCTACATGGATGTCAACAATTCTATATGCAATGGCGATGATCATCAGTGGAATAAAACCTGTAAAGAGTGCATTTTATTCCATAAAAAGTCGTTCACTGGATATGAATGTTCTCATGTCTGCTGCAGCTATTGGTGCTGCTATTATAGGAGAATGGTTTGAAGGAGCTACTGTTGTCTGGTTATTTGCAATCGGTACTTTCTTACAAACAAAATCAATTGAACGAACTAGAAAATCAATCAGTAAACTTATGGATCTAGCTCCTCAAGAAGCTTGGGTCCAAATTGGATCAGAGATTATCAAAAAACCAGTTGACAACGTTACAGTTGGTGAAATGATCATTGTTAAGCCTGGAGATAAAATTCCATTAGATGGTGAAATCATTCAAGGTGAATCAAGTATTAACCAGGCTCCTATAACAGGAGAATCGATTCCCGTTGATAAAACAATTGGGGATATTGTGTATGCGGGAACAATCAATGAGCATGGTTCCCTTACAATCAAAGTCACAAAGCTAGTTGAAGATACAACCATTTCCAAAATTATTCATTTGGTTGAAGATGCTCAAGAACAAAAAGCACCAACAGAAGCGTTTGTAGATAAATTTGCAAGTATTTACACACCGATTGTATTCATTCTAGCGTTAGTAATGATGGTGCTACCTCCCATATTTGGATTAGGTGCTTGGGGAGAATGGTTTTATAAAGGTTTAGAACTACTAGTTGTAGCTTGTCCTTGTGCTTTAGTTATTTCCACTCCTGTTGCGATCGTATCCGCTATTGGTAACGCTGCGAAGAACGGGGTTTTAATTAAAGGCGGTACTTTCTTAGAAAAAGCAGGTGTCATCAATGCGATTGCTTTTGACAAAACAGGAACTTTGACTGAAGGAAAGCCTAAAGTATCAGAAATTAAGGCTTTAACAGTAACAGAAGAAGAATTACTTTCAATAGCTTTCACTTTAGAAGATTACTCAACACACCCTATCGCTAAATCGATCGTTCGATATGCTAACGAAAAAGGAATTCAACCTAAGAATGGTGAGTTATTCAAAAATATTGTTGGTAAAGGCGTTCAAGCAACCATTGAAGGTGAAATTTATTACGCTGGTAATTTAAAGTTATTCCAAGAAATTAGCGATTCTTTAAAGAATCAAGTTCAAGAGACGCAAAACAAAGGGAAAACCGTTGTAATTATAGGGAAACAGAGTGAGATTATCGGGATTATTACTGTTTCAGATACAATCCGTAAAACAACAGTTTCGGCTTTAAATGCTCTAAAACAAAGTGGAGTAAGGCAAACAGTTATGCTGACAGGGGATAACGAGGGAACCGCAAAAATGATTGCTTCAGAGGCGAATGTGAATCGTTATTTCTCAGATTTACTACCTGAAGATAAAGTATCTGCTATCAAGAATTTGCAAAATGAAGGCTATAAAGTGGCAATGGTTGGAGACGGTATTAATGATGCTCCAGCACTCGCAACTGCAGATTTAGGAATTGCTATGGGTGGTGCAGGAACTGACACAGCAATGGAAACTGCAGATATCGTGTTAATGGCGGATAATCTGGATAAGCTGCCTCACACAATGAAGTTAAGTAGAAAATCTTTAACAATTATTAAACAAAATATTTGGTTCAGTATCATCATTAAAGTTATAGCACTAGTCTTAATCTTTACAGGATCGCTTACACTTTGGATGGCTGTTTTAAGTGATACAGGAGCTGCATTAATTGTTATTTTAAATGCAATAAGATTGCTAAAATTTAAAGAATAGATATGGATCTATCGAGGACGTAATTTGCTGTAAACGCAAATACAATTTAAAAATTCGCAAGTAAACAGAGCCAAGTCGCAAGTAAATCACCCAATTTCGCAAGTATTATTTTTTCTGAAGTCAAAAGAGAGTGTGAAAACATTTTACACAATAAACCTTCATAAGGTTCAGCATATCAGCCGTAAAATTACCAGATACTGAATTAACGGCTATTATTGGAGTTCCCTATTTTGGTAAAGATAAATAGGATAAATTAAAAGCAAAGGCAGGACTTTAGCTAAGAATAGCCAAAGTCCTGCCTTTTTTACATTCATCTTATCTTTTGACTCTATTAAAGCTTAATGTTGATACTACAGGAAAAATAAATTCCATTTTTGTGGAAGTTATTTTATATGCTATCGTCTTCTATACTAAGCCCCTATTAGTTGAATAAGGCTTTTATTTAACCCCACTCACAATTAGGTCTGCTCTATCAAATGGTTTATGCTCCTCAACATACATATCTTCCGAAACCATCCAATTACTTTCCCACATTTCACGAGCTTCTTCTCCGTCTCTTTCTAAGCCTCTTAAAAGACGAATATCTCTTGGGCAATCAACCCATAATTTCAAATCATATTTGTCAGCCAGTTCTTTTCGAATGGTATATACACCTTCGATTATTACAATGCCACCAATTGGAACTGTATGCCATTCAGCTAGGCAATCCGTTTTCCAATCATATCTTTGGTAACATCCCACTTTTTCTTGGATTAGAGGTTCTAACACCTGATTCAATAATCGTATCCAATCAAAATCAGCTCCAATAGGCTTTTTAGTAGGTTCTATTTTCATAATCAGAGAGGAAGGAAGATAAAAATCATCCATATGAACAATTGTTACATCTAAAAAATCCTCTTTTATTTTATCGGCAAATGTACTTTTTCCAGAGCCGCCACAACCATCTATTCCAATCAAGAAAGTGGATTGCTTTTTAGAATTACCTTTAATTACCTTGCCGAACAGTTGTCTTAAAGAACGATATTCTTCGTTTCTCATTTTGGTATCCTCTCCTAGCAATCCACTTAAAAGTGTTCTCTCCCAGTTACTTCTTAAACTAAACTACCGCAATAGATGAAGAAGTAAATTGTTTATAACTTGAACTTAGATAAGTTCTAGATTTTGGATGGCTTATCTACCGCTCACTCGGCCAACTTTCAACATACAAATTTAACAAAGCCTATTTTTTAAACAACCTTGACCAAAAACCACCTTTATTTCCATCGGTTGTTGCCAATGTTTCTAATTCGGCAATCTTAGAATTTAATATACGAATTTCAGCAGTTAAAAAGTTAGTATTTGGTGCAGTTTCAGCTAACGTTGTTTGATGCCTTAGCATTGTATCTAACTGTTCCTCCATGTGCTTGAACTCGGGACTTTTTTGAGGATGTTCAATTGCTTTTAAAGCCCTATCCTGCTTGTTCTCTAAATCTCTTATAGCACCGTTTTGCGCACTTATTAGCGCCTTTAATTCTTGGTTTTCGCCTTTCAGCGCTACCATTTCGTTCGTTAATAATTCTAGTATCTGATAAAACTCGTTACTTTTGATATCATTTGGTAACACGCTAGGTAATTCGCTTTGGTGCTCTGCGATTGTTTGAAGTACGCTAGAAGGCGCAAAGTCAGCACTCGAAACCTTGTCTACTGCATCTTTTAGCGCTAAACCATGCTCATTTTTTAGAGCTAGCATAGCGCTAAGAATATTAACATCATGATCACTATACTGTCGCTGCTTATTTACATTCTTTTTAAACTCATATCCCACATGTTCTAATAGTTGTGCATATGACCTTAAGGATCCCGTGGAAATATTGAGTATGTCAGCGACTTCACCAGATTGGAAATACTTCATTTTGCAATCTCCTCCCGTTTTATTACTAATATTTCTACCAATTATATTGAGCGTAAATAAAATTTACATTTTTATGCATTATTGTTAATTGTAACATACAACTTGACTATTTTGTCTACTCCTATCAATAGTAGGAATATATTTTATAAAGTAATTATACAAACAAAAACGCATTCAGTTTGATGCGTTTTTTATTCGATCTTATTTTATTTCGAAAATCAAGAATTTATAGAATTACACCTGAAAAGTCTCCTTTTAAGACTTCTATTTCATTCTGATTTTTACATAAAAAAGACGTATAAATAGCAGTTCGATTTTTATTTTCTTGCCATTCGTATTTTTCTATTTTCACTTCACAAATAATAGTATCACCGGTAAACACAGGTTTTAAAAACTCAAAATTCATGTTACGAGCAAGTACGTTATTATCCCCACCTACTTTTGTTGGGAGGGTAGCCGTTAGAAGTCCTTGAATAACAAGTCGCCCCTGCTCATCTAGGGTTCTATGGTGAATCCCTTCATCACCTGAGATTTCTGTAAATAATTTAACATCACTTACTGTAAATGTCCGTTCGAACGAAATAATATCTCCTACTTTTAAGGACATATAAATCTCCCTCTCTTAAAGGTGTTATTTTCATTAAAAATCTGTGCATTTTGTTTGTTAAGTGAACAAATTTTGATGTTTCCAACCTTTTGGCATTATGTTTTTATCCAGCCATTCTTTTTGTGGCGCTTGGTATGGGGCGGTAGCCATTAAATGATTATTGTACCAGGTTGCTGCTCCAGAACGAATCATCTCATCTAAAAGGGTTTGTATAAATTCTTCAGGCTGACGATGGAAGGAGTAGCGTGCAAAATCTTGGAACCAACCACAGTTTAGTAGGTAGTCATCTATTTCTTCTTTTGCCAATCCGTTTTTCATGATTAATGTAAATGAAAAAATCCTTTTTAGGGCATGCCATGAAATTTTTTCTGGATTCTTAAGCCACTTTTCAAATCGTTTCTTTGCTGAATCAATAGAAGCAATAGGATTATCTATTTGAGGTCCATGTCCTGAATATGCTTTTTGAATCGGAAGCGTGGACAACCGATCCAAACTTTCTAGCGAACGTAGGATAGATGAAACACCTTCTCGGAAGATATTTAACCACCCAATATCGCTTTTGTGAAAGAGATCTCCACAAATTAAGATTTCCTCTTCTGGATTATATAAAGAAATATGTCCTAAGGTATGTCCTGGTGTGTGCAACACTTTCAAAGTTCTGCTTCCTGCATGAATCTCATCGTTATCCGATAGTTTTCTATCAACTCGATAAGGTTCTACAGGTTGATCTAACCATTCTGCACTACAGGATTCAGGGTCACCAGAATTAATTAATTCGGCGTCCCATTTATGAGCAGCAATCGGGACACCATAATTTTTTTGAAGATGATAATTGCCACCTACATGATCACTATGATAGTGTGTGTTCACAATAAGGTGTAATTCTTCTGGTGAAACGCCTACATCTTTAACTAATTGCTCTGTATTTTTCACATCGCTTCCAAAACCAGTATCAATAAGAATCGGGAGCTGATCTTTAATAAGGATCATGTTTGCACTTGGAAATTGCCTTTCAAAGAAAATAATATTGGACTTTTTTATAAGCTATTCCCCCTAAAAAGTTATGAACTCAATTACGATTGAACGTTCAATTATTAATTTTATTTTTTTACGGTTTGAAAGAGTAAGTTCTTTATAAAAAAATACCTTTGAACTCTATTAGTTTTATCTCTAATTCGATATAGTAATTGAATATTCCTTCTTAAACTAAACTGCTAGTTATCTTAAGCTTCACAAACTGAGTATTGAATTACTTATCGGAATGAGAGTAAAGCCCCCTACCCTTAAGGTTTGCAGAAACAGGTCTTTTTCCAATTTCCCTTGCCCAAATTGATAATTGTCCTATATGGTGAATTTCATGAGCAATAGTATGTCGCATAATTTCACCCCATGTATATGTCTCCATTTTCCCATCTGGTAAAGTATCGTATAATAAACGATTTTCCATACTAGCATCCCAGTTGTTCACAAATCCCTCCACTTCAAAATGAAATTCAGCGTCCAATTTTCGAACTCTATTCAAGCTTTTATATCCATCGAAACTCTCCTGAAAGTCAGTTTTACCTTGTAAGTGACGTATCCAGCTCCATTCGACATCAACTATATGGAAAAGTGTATGCAATATACTTCCCATACCTCCCGTACGGTTTTGCAGAAGTTCTTCTTCACTTAACTCTTCACACCAACGATACCAGTCTTCTCTTACCATCCAGTTATATCTAAAAAATGTTTTCAACAAAAGCCCTCCCCTTTACTTCTATTTTTAACCTTAAAACTCCACAGGTCTGTTAATAAAAATCCCTTATAATAAAAAATAGGTAATAAACCTTTAATAATAGATTCATTGAATTATCAATTGATTTTATGCATGATTCACTCTTCCTTTATTTAAGTATTATCATAATTAGAGAATCAGATTAAGCTCTATCAATCAACAAGGATATTTCCGACATATTGAGCGCTTCCACTGTCTTAAACCCTTTATTTATATATGAATATCAGACTTAATTATACTTAGTTTACTGAGTTAAAATTTGAAAGATTTATATATATAAAATTAAAAAGCAGAAGAACACATTATCGCAGGACACTCTAACAGAAACTTCTTTTTCAACACTTATACACCATCGGATTTTCACCTGAGAAGTTATGAAGTAACTGCACCACTGTTGAAATGTGTAGGAATGCATAAGAAAATCCCTAAAGGGAAAAATGTTGGATAAGGCAGGACGGATATCTTATTTTCGTATGATTAGTAAAAATAGTTAAATATTATTATTAAATTTAATACATGGCTATTCGATCAGTAAATCACCATGTGTCATTTTATGGGGAACGATACATTTTCGCCTTATGTAGGGATGGTTTAAATAAAGAAGGGAGATTTCTATGTCTCAAACTAATATGAATAAACCAACACATGATGAACAGCATTTTATGGCATCCGATCTAATTCGTGATATTGTAATCGGTATGGCTGATGGATTGACAGTTCCGTTTGCACTCGCCGCTGGGTTATCAGGTAGCATTTCAAATGCAAGTTTAGTTGTCGTTGCAGGCGTAGCGGAAATTGCTGCGGGGTCAATTGCAATGGGGCTTGGCGGTTACCTTGCTGCACGTACGGACGAAGAGCACTATGCATCTGAACTGGACCGGGAAAGAAGAGAGATTGTGGAATTGCCAGATCGAGAACGAGAAGAAGTAGCTGAAATATTACGAGAATGGAATCTACCTGAATCCGCAATCAATGAGGCAGTTGCTGCAATGAGTAAAGATCCTGAAAAATGGGCAGATTTCATGATGAAATACGAACTTGGACTTGAGAAGCCAGAACCAAAGCGTGCAATAACGAGCTCCATTACAATTGGTGGATCCTATATAGTTGGTGGTCTCATTCCTTTGTTCCCTTATATGATCATCCCAAATGCTAACTCAGCCCTTCTTCTTTCCGTCATTATGACACTCATCGCATTGTTTATTTTCGGATTTGTAAAAGGACAGTTTACTGGAGCTAAGCCGTTTAAGAGTGCTTTTCAAACGACATTGGTCGGCGGTTTAGCAGCAGGTATCGCCTTTTTAATTGCAAGATTAATTTCGTAACTTTTTCACAAATAAAACGATACTTAAATCCGGACACGTGCGGCTTTATGTCTTACGTGTTTTTTTATAGTGCATGAAAGGTTCAATCTTAACCAAGATAGCCAATGGGTATCGTTTAACCTAGTTCAGCAATCGGGCTATAATGAAATAAATCTAACCGTTTAAAGTGGAACGGTTAGATTTATGATTGAAAGTTTATTCACTCGTATTTCTTTAGAACAATCGTTGCATTATGACCTCCGAAACCGAATGAGTTAGATATACCTGTATTTATTTTCACTTGGCGAGCAACAGACGGTACATAATCTAGATCACATAAAGGATCAGGATTTTCTAAGTTAATTGTTGGAGGAATTATCCCTTCCTTTAAACTCATTGCTAAAGCAATTGCTTCTACTCCACCAGCTGCCCCTAACATATGACCCACCATAGATTTATTAGCTGTTACTGGAATTTGATAAGCTTGTTTTCCAAATAACTGCTTAATTGCCATCGTTTCAGAGATATCCCCCACTTTTGTACTTGTTGCGTGGGCACTAATAACATCAATTTCTTCAGGCAATATATTGGCATTTTTTAAAGCTGATCTCATTGCAAGATAAGCACCTTTACCTTCCGGATGTGTAGCTACGATGTGGTGAGCGTCTGAACTTGCACCATATCCAATAACTTCTGCATAAATCTTTGCCTTTCTACTTAAAGCATGAGATAAAGACTCTAAGATTAATATTCCAGCTCCTTCTGACATGACAAATCCATCTCGATTTTCATCGAATGGACGACTAGCTTTAGTGGGATTATCGTTTCTTATTGATAATGCTGTGGCGTTACCAAAGCTTGCTATTGATAAGTCTGTTATAGCTGCCTCTGTTCCACCAGCAAACATAACGTCAACTTCTTCAGAGCGAATTAGTCTAAAAGCTTCCCCAATAGCTGTATTTCCAATTGCGCAAGCAGAAACTGGAGACATAGAAGGTCCCATTGCATTCCACTTGATACTAATTTGGGCAGCAGCGGCATTAGATATCATAGCAGGAACGAGAGTCGGACTCACTCTCCTTGGTCCCTTTTGTCTAAAAGCATCAATATTTTCAATCAAAGTTTCAAGTCCACCTATTCCTGAACCTACATATACGCCTAATCTTTCAGAATCTACACAATTAATATCTAATCTAGAATCTTCCCACGCTTGATTTGCCGCAGCCAAAGCAAATTGAGAAAAACGATCTAAACGTCTCGCTTCTTTTATCCCTAAAAGTTCCTCTGCATTAAAATCTTGAATAATGCCAGCAATTTTTGTTTTATGGTTAGTGACATCAAAGGTTTCAATAACGGATATACCGGATTCTCCATTTTTAATATTATTCCAAAATGTTTTAACGTTGTTTCCTATTGGAGAAACAACTCCCATACCAGTAATCACTACTCTTTCCATTTTTAATACCTCCAATTAAATAATATACTTATATTCTACAAATCATTTATCCTATTACAAGATTATAAGTTATACTAGTATAAGCGCTTCTAGGTTAAACTAAAATGAACAGGAGTTTTTAAATGAAGAAAGAAACTCGGCTTGAAGCTTTGTCAGCTTTCTTAAAAGCTAAGAGAGCCGAAATAAAACCAGAGTCTATTGGATTACCCGCTGGATCTCGGAGAAGAACACAAGGATTAAGAAGAGAAGAAGTTGCGCAATTAGCAGGTGTTAGTACTACTTGGTATACCTGGTTGGAACAAGGTAGGGATATAAAGGTTTCATCAAATGTACTTGATTGTATTTCTACAGCTTTACAATTAAATAATGATGAAAAAGACTACCTATATGACTTAGCATTAGAAACAAAAACAGAAATTTCAAATGTCAAAAATGATCACTCAGATCTTAGCTCTTCTTTAAAGAGAATACTAGCTGAATTAACATATTGCCCGACTATAATTACAGATCGACATTGTCATATTGTGGGGTGGAATCCCGCAGCCGCTTATGTTTTTTTAGATTTTGAACAAATACCGAGTCAACAGAGAAATTTGATTCGTTTATTATTCGAGAGAAAAGAATTTAAATCATTGGCCGTTAACTGGGAACAATTTGTGAAAGGATTTCTTGCCATATTCCGTACCTATTATGGACACTATTTAGGCGATGAATGGTACAATCAGTTTATTCAAGAAATGAGTGCTTCTCATCCGGAATTCAAGGAATTTTGGAAAGAAAGTCAAGTAAGTAAGGCTCCAGAAATGACAATTGAATTTAGACATGCTAAAGCAGGCAAAATGTTGTTTAATTTAACTTCTCTTCAAGTTCAAGGTGATATAGATTTACGGTGTAGTATCTATACACCAATAGATGAAACAGATACAGAAAATAAATTAAAGCGACTAATGAAAAAGGTTTCCTATGAATATTAAAAAATAATTTCATTACACTAGTCCCTATCATGAATCATTTATTCCGGCCAATTGCTTGATGGCTTAAGAACCCCAAGTGTACAATAATAGTTATTTGGTATTAATTTATCTCACAGGTGTAGTCACTTTTTATGTGATACGCCTTTTCTTTTTACTACGTCCTTTCTTTCTTTTATTTATTACAACTGTGATTTTATTATCGATATTGACCAATCTCTCCCATTCTGAATCTCGATGGTTCGAAACTTATGAAATTAAGTAGCATGTATAGCAATTATTATCAAAAATTCTTTCGAAATATCCTCTATCTTGATGACTAAGCATTCTCCCTAAAAAAGTTGAGAAAAACCTCGTTACTTTAGTTACGAGATTTTTCTTATTTGTTTACTGAAAAAGCACAGTTAATGGATTAAAAATAATGAAACTACAAATCAAATGCCCACCGAAATTAGGAACGGTAGCATTAATAATCGTGGATTAAAATCTTTTAGGACTTAACATATCGTAAAAAGCACTTATCTTCATAGAATTCTATTACTATTATCAGTCATTTTCACTTAAAATTTTGTTTTTAATCAAATTTGTACAAAGATACCCTACAATATACTCCCTCCTTGTTAATTCATCTAAATCTTCATTTTCAACTAGTTCATCAACTAAATCCAAAGGACTTTCCGTAATTTTGTATGCTCATAATCCTTGTATAAAAATCATTTATTCTTTATCAATTGGCGAATGAATATGATTCTCATATGTATCAACATACATATTTCCATTACCGGACAGGACTGCATATAATACATCATCTTGAACTAAGTTACGTCTCTTTAATTCCGAATGTAACCATGATTCCGTTAAGTTATTCTGTTCTAGATTTTCCATTATTACCTCTCCATCCATAATAAGTTCAATTGGTAAATTAATTTCAGGAGTTATCGGTATCATTAAATCTTGTCTAGTTACATTTCTGAATTGAGGCTTTTTTAAGACTGTTAATGTCCCATTTGTCTCTATAATCGCAAACAGTACCTCTTCAATATTAAAGACGTCCTTTTCCCTTAATTGTTGATTTAAATAATCTAACGTATAGCGCATCTTATTCATATTTTTCTCTAGTATTTTTCCGTTTTGAATAACAACCGTCGGGTCACCAGCTAAAAACTTTCTGCCTTTCCTACTTTTTAAGGAAATGACAGCAATCGTAAAAATTATAATGACATAAATGACAAATGCTAGGATAATATGATGTGCTTTTATAGATGTATTAAAGGCTAAGTTCGCTGCAATGGCTCCTAAAGAAATGGTTGCAACAAAATCAAACATCGTCATTTGAGAGATCGTTTGTTTACCTAGTATTCGCGTGCCTATTAGTAACAGTCCAAAAGAAGTGATTGACCTCAAAACAACCTCAAAATGTTCAGGCATTTTAACACCTCATTTAACTTTGTTCTTTTACTAATAGACTTTACTTTTTCTCCCTTTCTAAACCTTTATTTTAAGGATAGGCTCTTAATAATCTCGAAAACGGGTATGGTTAAAAAAATGGAACCAAACTCGTTTTATTGTTAGAACCTGTTAGATCCGCTTCTGAAAGACCTGTAACTGATACGGTTTAGTCACCTGTAGCCATAACAGATGTTAAGCAGTTTAACTAAGAACATTTATTCAAAAACTAACGATTACCTGGTTTTGTGGAGTAAGAAAAGCCCTTCCTTTATTGGTTATGGATTCGGTCCACTGGGAGAAAACTTAAATTAGCATTAGAAAAAGAGGTGCAATTCGCACCTCTTTTGTAAAGCATTTAGCATACCAATCAGTAGTTCGCTTATTGATTACTTGGTATAGTAACTTCCTTTAAAATATTTACTTTCCAAGAAATTATGGTAGTGCTATCTCGTACATTGTTTTCTCGGATGTTTTGAAACATTGTTTTAATACTTTCTTCATCCTTAGAATTAACGAAAGAATTATAAATGTTTTTTGGTTTTGAATATGGTTCATTAGGACATTCAATTAGACCATCTGTGGTCAGAAAAAGGCAATTTTCTCCTTGTCTTAACTCTTTTATCCCCACACTGTAACAAGGTACTTCTTGTTCAAAAGTATTGACTTGTCCTATCCATTCATAGAATTGTCTTTGATTTATTTGGTATTGACCTAATGCAGATAATTCTGGGTGAAATAAATAAAGAACGCAGTCCCCAACAGAAAACCACCAAATATATTTATCTTTTCTAACAACAATTAAACAAGCAGTTTCTCCTTTCATATTTCTGCAAGTAGATAAGAATTCCCTTGATTGAAACATACTTAATATCTTTTCTTCTAGCATCTTAAAAGTTTTTTGAGTTGTCGCCATAGATAATAAATGCTTTATTTGAGCCTTTTCATTTTCAAACAATCCTAATACTCTTTCGGCACTCTCGGCTGTGTTATGTGCATCTAAAGCAATAACGAACTCCCAATCTTCTTTTTCGTTAAACCATACTAGACATCCATCTTCATTCTTATATTGCCCTGCATTCGAATTCCCACCATATCGTCCCACAATTATATGATTTAAATACTGGATTATTACTTTATCCACGAAGTTTTCTTGACTACCAACCCAACTAAAATCTTTGAAATTATTATTCATATTGATTATTCTCTAAATATGTTTTAAGACGATTACAAAGTTCAATAACCTCATTATTTTCACCCAAAGGTGCATCTTCCCAATCGTAAACCTCCATTGGTCCCCAATGTTCTTTTGGTGTATTAGGATAACGAGCAACTAGGTGCATATGAAGGTGCGGAACAGAATTCCCCGAAACAAGCGAGTAGATATGCTCAGCGTTTTCTGAATCTTTTAGTGCTTTACTAACTCTAGACATAATGACACCGAATGCTTTTGCTTCTTCTACTTTCATTTCGGCAAGTGTCGGTACGTGTCTTTTTAGGTCAATCATAATATGACCTAAATAGTTGGGTTTACCATTTCTATCAATGTGCCCCACATACAAATATTCATCTTCATAAATCATAACTCCAGAAGTTTCAATATTCCCAGCGTGTTTATTACAAATAAAACAGTCATTCATTTGAATTACCCCCTTTTTAAGTATTTATAGAATTATAATGCAAATAGTATTGTATTTGTATAATTTTCTAAATATTACTATTTAAATTCAAAAAAACACCACCAAGTATGGTGATGTTATCTCAAATAAATTATATTTTTTAAAGAAAACTGTTTATCTGTTATACCTAATCTTTGTCGTTAAAGAGTTATGGTTCACTAATTCCCATTGCTAATAATAAGAAAAATGTGCAAACCAAAACGAACCCGTTCCCTATTACTCCAATAATTAAAAAAATTATACGTTTAGACATCAACCAAGAGAATATGGCAAATAAAAAACCAATAATTGATAAGATGCTAAAAATTTCAATTAGAAAATAAATATCAACATTTGGCCCTCTTGTTGTATAGAAAATAATTATACTGATTATCGCTGATAATACGGATAAAACACCTAATATACTTCCTACTTTTCTCTTATCCATAATTTAACCTCCTCCTGACCTATTCTCTATAGTTTATGTACAATATTTCACAAACACCACACTAGCATTACCATAAGGATTCAATTTATCTTGACTTCCTCCATTAAATTGACCTTACTCATGAAGAAAGACGCTCTCCTTATTCAGAAAAGCGCCCTTATGTTGAATAACATTTATAATTATTAATTTGTCTTTAAATTTTTTCCAATATATTGGACAATCTTGCGAAGTTCAGTAGATGACGGGCGCCCAAATGGACTTGTTTGTCTCTGTTGATATAGAAGTTGTCCATTTTCATCAACAAGGAAATAAGCTGGCTCTCCATGCGTGCCATGATCCTCATATGGAGCATCTTCATCATGATAAAAAACATCATATGCTTTTAATGTCTTTAAATCTTCATCAGCTAAAACAGTAAAGGTAAGGTTATTCTTATCAACCATTTCCTTTAAATTATCCAATTGATCTGTTGAAATTGAAATAAGATGTACATTCTTGCCTTCAAAAAAACTTTTGCTTTCTTCAAGCTCTTTTAAGTCATGATTACAAACTGGACACCATGATCCTCTGAAAAAGATAATGAGATGCCAACTTCTATGCTGATTTTGATGAGATACAAAAGAGAATTTTTCACCATTAGTTGTTGGAAGTGTGAAATCGGGTACTTTGTCACCTAAATTAAATGTAGCCATACTTTTCCTCCGTTTGTACTTTTTTGTTTTATTTTGTATTTTAGTTTTAATGTAAGATAAATTACAAATTAGCATTAATTTCTTCGTGCAATGTAGTTATCTTTGTCATTATCTCCTTTTTCATATCAATTAAACCTTAACAAGAAATTTCTCTTTTTCATTTTATCTGCTTAAGTGATTTAATTTTACAAATTGCACCTTTATTTCTGACTTAATTCGGTTTTTCAACAATATAGCCCTTAAATGAAAAATGAGCGCTTATCCTCAATTCAAGGATAGTGCCCGATTGCGGATTAACTTTATCGACGTGATTACATATTTCACTGGCAGTATGTCAAAGCTCATCAATTATCGGCCGGATACCTATGAAATATCCTTAATTTACTTGATTTGCTCCGCCAACTCTAAAATAATTCCCTCTGGTCCACGAACGTAGCATAACTTATAAGCGTTTTCGTAGTTTTGTATCTCACCAAAAAGTTCTGCGCCTTTATTTTTCAATTTGGCAACAACTGATTCAATATCTTCAACAGCAAATGCAATATGCTGGATACCCAAGGTATTTGCATAAGATTGCTGAATACCTTTTTCATCTGACGGCGTATGGAATTTGACCAGCTCCAAAGTTGTCTGGCCGTCTGGCATCCCTAACCATACAACTGTTTCTCTAACATCAGTAAGCCCAATTATTCGTTCCACCCACTCTCCTTTCACTTCTGTTTCCCCTAGCACTTCAAGTCCAAGGTTAAGAAAAAAGGCTTTAGCGGCAGGAAGATCATTTACGATTACACCCACATGATCTATTCTATGGATTTTCATATCTCATACCTCCAATTTTCCTAAGTTTATCACATATGTCTCCTGAAGATTTCTTCTCGATTGCTTTAAGCACCCGTTAGCACAACTAGCCAGAGTAAAAATATCTTCAACAAAAGTTCCAGAATATTGAAGACTAATAAGACTCCTTCAATTTTTGTTATTTTTCCCCCATGTATCCAGATAAAATTCTTCGTCATTAATTTTAGCTCTGTGTGGCGTCTACGGTTATATAAGTATTGCTATAAAGAAGCATATTAATGTTTTTTATATTCCATAATTTCCTAAATTCATTAATAGGAACTTTTCGATTATAGCTATTGTTATCATCATTACAATTCACCAGTTGCCTTAATGATTCTGAAAGGTAAAAATACTCCTTGTCATATCCTACGACAGGGACAAAATGCAAATCATTACTATCCTTATGTACTTTAATAAAAACAATTACGGGAGTTCCTTTACTAACTTCGTACTTTAATGTATTTATATTTCCTTTATAATAGTTTGTTTTAAATCCCTTTTTTCTTAACACCGTACGGATTCCCTTTGGATATACATTGCCTGACCTCACTTTACTAGGGAAATTAGTATATAACTCTTCACCATCGGCCTCCATTCCAAAATGACGCAACACATATGCTGTTGAAAATGCTGCACATTCCCTATTCTTTTGTATATCTATCCTATTATTTCGTTTAATTAGATAGTTAGCCGGATAATCTCTTTTACGTAAAACAGGTATGGGTAATGTCATTAAATATGCATTTATGATAGTTGATATAATAATCCATAAAATAACTGTTCTAACTAAAAACATACTACTTCCCCCCATTGCTTTGCGTCCATATCGAAACAATATTCTAAGTCCTTGGTTTAGTTCAATAAAAAAGGTCGTCTTAAAAGACAGCTCCGTTGTTTTTATTGCTGTTCGCTTTTTTCTGTGCTCGCCAAGTATTAATCATACTAGGAACCCCTACAATCATACTCACCATAAAACTCCACATTACAAACAGCCAATTTGTTGTGAATATCGCCACTCCTATGAAAATTGCTAACTGCCCCACAAGTGCAAACCATGAAGTTATCCAAGCAATTTTTAGATTTTCTTTCATTCCCTTCACTCCTCTTATCTATTATAAAAAATAGGATTGATCCCATACCAAACTACTGTTTAGTTATATACCAATTATTTTAAATCCCCTTATTTAAAGCAATTGCTATTCTCCATTAACAGTTATATTTACTATATAAAGAATATATTTACAATTATACCACATTAAACTATTTTTGTTTTTCTTATAGATACTTTCGTCTTTCTCCTTCTTCAACTAAATACTTCGTTAGTTTAAGTGAATTCCTCACAATCTTCACTATACAATTTATCATGTTATTCAATAATCTGGCCCGATTGCTGAACAAGAAATAATTCTGCATTATCACATCAGGATTTTGATCAAACTATATTACAAATTATCAAACTTATTTCAAAAGCTACAATTCCAATTGTTACATGTGGTTGCTGCGGCTGATACATCAAGATAGAATTAAATCTTGGAAAGGAATTTCATTTCCTGGAGGACATGTGGAGGATGGGGAAAGTCTAATTGATTCCGTTATAAGAGAAGTAAAAGAGGAAACAGGATTAACAATTTCTAATTTAGAATCATGTGGAGTTATTTATTGGTTTAATAATGAAACTGGTGAAAAATTTTTTGTTTTTAATTATAGGACAGAAGTATATAATGGAGAGCTGCTAGATAAAACAGAGGAAGGTAGTATATTTTGGGTACATAAAAATGAGTTATCTACACTTAATCTTGCAGAAGGAATGAAGGAAAGATTACCAATGTTTTTAGATAAAAAGCATTCAGAAGGATTTGGTATTTGGAATGAACATACCCCTGGTCGATTAATATGGCAATAAAATCTAACGGGAAATAGAAGTTAATGAGTGCTTTAGTAGAACAAGCCAATCTAAAAAAGTCGGATTCGCAGCTTACGGGAATTTGACTTTTTTATGTTTAGATTTGCTTAGCGTCCAATATCAGCGTTTTGACGTCAGAACCCCTATTAGCTACTTTGTTTTATTAACTCTTCTGAGTTATTTTTAGGTGAATTTACTTTATTTGATACTTCATATGCCATCATATTTTCTGCAGGGTATGGGACTAACAATGTTTTTAATTGCTTATTATCATGGACATTTGGATTAAGCCAAATTGCTTGAGACGATTCAGGTATAATAACAGGCATCCTATCATGGATATCTATCATTAATTCATTTGGTGTCGTTGTTAAAATAGTACATGTATGTATTGCTTCACCAGCGGGAGATTTCCAAGTATCCCATAATCCAGCGACTCCAAATAACGAATCATCCTTCATTTTTATACGCATTGGGATTTTCGCTTTTCCTTCACGTTTCCATTCAAAAAATGAATCCATTGGGATGATACAACGTCTTTGTTGAAAAGCCTTTTTAAAGCTAGGTTTTTCATCTACTGTTTCAGAACGTGCATTAATCATCTTAGAAGCCATTCTGTTGTCCTTGGCCCAAGATGGAATAAGGCCCCATTTTAAATATCCCATGCGATTTTTTGCCCCATCATTGATTATAGAAACAATGTTATGTGTAGGCGCAATGTTATAGCTTTCCATATAATAATCTTCATCAAATGCTTGTTGTATATCGAATTCTTCAATGATTTGTTCATATGGGGTAAATAGTGAAAATCGACCACACATAATTGAAGCCCCCTTTTTACATAGATTAACCTAAGTTTAAACAGCCTATTGTTTACAGGTCAAATTATCAGCACTCTTATTATGCATTTCATCTTATTACTTCCTTGAAATAAAGTTTGATTTAAACCACCCCACAAACCAGTATCTTACGATAAATAAAAAAGAATCCATTTTGAAAAAAAGATTGATCAAAATAGATTCATATCCAAAAGATTTAAATATCGGTTTTATAAATAAGTTTGATCATTTTCTATTCAAAAATCGCGCCGATTGTTGAAGACTATTTTCGAAGACCTTATTAAGGTAAACCATCCATCAGTCAAAAATCTTACTTAATTTTTTTATTATATTCCTCTTACATATAAACCCCATACATCTTGTGCCATCAAATAAGTAATGTGTTCTGGAAATACTATTATGGGTATTGCTTTTTAATAATTTTTAATAAATCATCAAGTAACTTTTTATCAACAAATTTATAATATTTACTCAATGTTTTATCGAGACGTACAAAACCATCATCCGATACTTCAAATTGGAATGAACCGCCACTCCCGCCGACGTATACTAAATAATCATTTTTTGTTTTTGGAGTCTTTATAACTCCCTTTAGTTCAACTTTTTTAAAAATTTGCATAATTTTTTCTGATTCATTTTTATCAAAATCTTGTATGATATCAGTTTGTCTATCATATACAAAGTCTGCTTTAACTTTATCAAAATTAACATTTTTTAAAATATCATTAGCTAAAGATTCCGTTTTTAAAGCGTTGGCATAATAAAAACCTGTAAATGCTAGAACGATGATTAATAAAACAGAAAAGCCAACTTTAGTTTTACTCATTTACACTCCCCCTGTAACTCAAATACTACCATTTTTATATTCTTTATTCCTATTTATAATCACCGTTTAATTGAAAAAAGACGCTATTCTTATTTTCAGAAAAGCGCCCGATTGTGGAATATAGAAAATACGAAAGAAATGCATAAATGACTTCTCCGGTAATTTTACTAAAGCTATTGGTTACTTTAATAAACCTTTAGTTTTTTCCCCATTTATTTTCGAAAATAAGATGTTCTAGTGAACGTCTTTTTTCCCAATTAGCTAATTCCAAAATGGGTTTATCCGGGTAGTCATTAGTATAACCAATAGATATAAGAGCAATAGGGTCAATATGTGGTGGTATTTCTAAAATATCTCGAATATCATTCTTTTTATAAAAACTTACCCATCCCATTGCCAATCCTTCAGCACAAGATGCTAACCACATATTTTGAATAGCACATGCTGTTGATAAAATATCTGTTTCAGGAATTGAATTTCGTCCTAATACATGGGAGCCTCCTCTTGTAGGGTCGCATGTTACACAAATAGTTATAGGAGCTTCTTTTAAGCCCTCAATTTTTAAATCAAGAAATTTCATTTCTTTTTCCCCATCATAATGGATAGCTAATGCTTTTCTTTCTTTTTCTGCCGCCCAAGCTAATTTTTCTTTTACTTCGTCAGAGGAAATTAAAATAAAGTTCCAAGGTTGCATAAATCCTACTGAAGGTGCATGATGTGCAGCGTTTAATATTTTATATATCGTATTTTCGGGTATAGGAGTTGACAAAAAACTTCGAATATCTCTCCTGTTATAAATAACTTTATAAATAGAATCTCTTTCTTCATTAGAAAACATAAAAGCTCTCTCCCTCTACTTTATTAAAAATATCTATCTTTAATATAAAGCATTTTTCGCTATTCTGCCCAATAGTTCCAATATAAACCTTCACAATATCCACTTTGTTTTAAAATTTTTATTAAACAATCTGGCCCTTAACATAAAAAAAGCACAATTCTTGCTACAGAATTGCGCCCTTTAATGGAAGAAATAAAATATGGATTCTATCCCAAATCAATCAATTCTTCTGATTATAATGCATTGGTAGAACAAGATATTTTATTAGTATTTTATTGTAACTCAAATTTTACAGGTCTTAAGAATAAATCTTCTAATGTTTCTTTTGCATTTTTTTTCTCAAATAAAATCTCATATAAGGCATTACAGATTGGAAGTTCTACACCATACTGTATAGATAATTTCCTTAATGCCTTAACTGTAGAAACGCCTTCCGCCAGTTTTCCGAACCCTTCACCTTCAACGTATGCTTGTCCAAATTTCCTATTATGACTGTGCATTGAGAACAATGTTGCTTCATAATCTCCTAAATGACTTAAACCATAAATCGTCAAATCATTTCCACCCATTGATCTTACTAGACGAGAAATTTCTCTTGTCCCTCTAGCCATAAGTGAACCTTTTAAACTGCTATAACTTAATCCATCTAACATACCTGCTGCAATTCCCATAACATTTTTTGTTGCAGCACCTATTTCATTACCAATAAGGTCTTGACCATAATAAAACCTGATTAAATCACTATTAAGCTCTTGAACAATCATTTTTGTTATTTCAACATTTTCAGAACCAATAACCATACAATTCGGAATATCATTTACAAAATCTTGTACATGTCCTGGCCCTACCCAAACTGCTAAATTTATACTTCTTCCGACCTCATCACTAAATACTTGAGAAAGTCTTTTTCCACTAGAGGCTTCAAGTCCTTTCATGCATAAAATGAATATTTTGTTTTGTATTCCTTTTAATAAGCTTAATTGTTTAGCAAATGACCGTAATTCTTGAGCACTGATTGAAATGATTATTATTTCTGCAAATGAAGTTGCTTTCTCCAATGAACTATTTAATTCTATAGTATTTGGCAATGACAGATAATCATTTTTTCTAGTTTCTTTTAATCCTATAAAATTCTTTGAACTTTCCCTTCCCCATAGCATTACATTATGGCCAACTTTATTGACGTACCAAGCCATAAAGGTTCCCCATCGACCACATCCTAAAACTGAAATGTTCATTATTTTCTCCTTCATCATTTCATAATCTAATTATTAATTTCTTTCCAAATTAAGGGGGTTCCACTATTTTTAAGGACACCCAAGTTTATATTCGACTAACTAAACAAAATTCCTTCATCAATTAAACTGCCCTATAGTTTATATTTATATCTTCACAAACTCCACAATAACATTCTCATAAATATACAGGCTTTTTTTAAAAGCGTTATTCAAGAAAAAAGACGCTACTCTTATTTTAGAAAAGCGCCCGTTTGTTGAATAAGAATACCCGGCAATACAGTTCGTAATTTTATTGATTGCTGCGAAATCAATTAAATTGACAAAAGGTCTTTTAGGTTTTACTCTTTTAATTTGCATTTGTCGTAGGATCGTAATTTTTTAAATCCTCGGGAGGAATCGTTTCCCCATCAATCACATAATATTCGAACTGCCCTTTTAAATCATTAGCGAAATAAAGATAGACGACATTTGGTTCGTTTTTAAAAGTCACTTCTACATGATACTTGGGTATGCCAAAAAAGTTCCACTTGCTTTCAAGAGTTATTATTTCTGATTCCTCATAGCCTTTTTCTTCAATTAAATAATCCATTACTGTATTAGCGGATAACTGTTTTTTTAATTGAATATACAAAAAAATTGAAGAAATTAATATTAGTATAATAGACAAGGTAATTAGAAATTTTTTTATTGAAATCACTCTCCCAACAAATTGAACTGAATTATCTCCATATATTAACTATTTCAACATACTTCTAAAAACACCTCTTCCACTAATCTTCAGTTAAAATACATATGTTCCAAAGCGTCGTTTGGTAACTTTTCATAAAAGAATGTTATTCATTAATCTGGCCCTTAAATGAAAAATGAGCACTTATCCTTTTCAAGGATAGCGCCCTTTTAATGAAATAACTTAAATCTGACCTCACTCATAATATCACTTAATTTTTATTCAACTAACGCATCCATTAGTTGAATAAGGAAATATGTTAATCCACACGCTGGCCCTTTTCATGAAGAAAAGACGCTTTCCTTATTTCAGAAAAGCGCTATGTTTTTTAAGTACATTACTTCAAAATGCGAAACTATAAACTAGTAGTTAAGCCTAACAGTTACAATGAATCCTCATATCCACTTTTTTCGTAAAGCTCCTTTGGCGATAATTTCGACCACTCTTCTGTCGTTGCCTCGGGATGATTTTCTACATACTCGCTAACAATTTGATAGCCTAGAAGATACCCATAAATGTACGGAAAATCATTTCTGCCTCCGTATAGTACAGTATTTATTTCGTCTCTATTCGTAGAATAAAGTGAGTCTTTAACTTTACTCCATAGCCTTTTTTCTTGCTCTGCATTCATATTATTTGCAACAGATTGTTCAAATACTAACGAAGCAAAATATTCTGCTTTCCCTTCGAATATAATATCACCAAGTAAATCCCAATTGTAATTATCTGAGTATTTTGCTGTCCAGGTGCTGTGGTGGTATTCATGAGCTATTGTGCTTTTTAAAATTGACTCGTTTTGGGACGGAGAGTTAAAAATTGAAATTTTCCCTGCATCTAAATTCACCCCTAAAAAGTTCACTTTGTCTCCCCGTGGTAAAAGACAGACAGTTGTTTCTGGACCAGGAAGTATTTTTGCTGATGCCTCTAATGCCTCAATTGTAGCCTCTTCTAGATTTGAAGAGTTTAGTATTCCAACGTCCCTTTTTAAGTTTTCCAAATTCCCTGGTGGAGTAGAAACATATTCTTTCACAAGGTGTGAATACTCCCCGCTCAAACATTGATCCTGAATGTTATCCATTACAATTTTCTTCCATAACTCCGAACGTTCACTTTCGCTGTCCGTATCTTTTGTCTTTTCTACATACTGATTGACCCACTTATAGGCAGAAATCACATGGAATAGCTGGCCCTTTTCATTCTTTGTGGTTGTTACGTATTTTTCACTATTTACATCTGCATCATTAGAATCTTTGTTGTTTGTCTGTCCAGGGTCTAATGAATTATGATCTCTTTCCTTTAAGGTTGAATTTTGACACCCTACTAGGATTAACACTGTCACTAAAAAGAAAATAATACTTTTTTTCATCGTATCCCCCCAATCATCTTAACAGCTATACGATTGAACAAAGAAGAAGGATTCAAAAATCTGTCAACGCCCGATTAATATGTATTAGTAATCTTTATTCAATTTAATGGCCCTTTAGCTAAAGAAGGAACAATTCTTTTTCAAGAATTGCGCCCTCTGATAGCGATAATAAGCAAAAGTTAACGTTCTACATCTTTTTCCTTACGCCTTCTAATTACAAGTATCAGGAAAACGATAACGAAGATAACTATGTAAGAAGTAAAAATAATTCCCAGTCCAACCCATATGCCCTCCTCAAAGAGGCTAAAGAAGCTCTTTGATGGTGGAATCAGTCTAAATACTAACTTGATGAAAATGATAGCCAAAGCTATGACCGCAGCGTCCCTTACGTTTCTCATTGATGCACCTCCTTACAATACAGTAAATCATATTCATTTCTGATTACCTTCAACTAAATGGCATTTAATGAAAATAAGCGCTGTTCCCTGTTACAGAAAAGCGCCCGATAATTGAATAACTATAATAAGTTCCCAAACCTAAAATCATGAATTCTTCTTTAACTAACGCCCCGTTAGATTAATAAATTAAAAAAATTCGTTTTCACTATTGAAATTAATACAACAATCATGAGTGCCATTTCAGAAATAGTTAAAATATATGTCTTACGATTAGTTTCATATTTCCATTCCATAAAGGCTCTGACAGACTCTGATATAATTATAAATATTGTTAATATAAACCACACATCTAAATACCAGATAATTTCTGTGGAATCTATATTAATTCGATAAAATGTACTCGCTAATATTAATACCGTAAACGTAATTCGAATCGCCCAATCTACTATCTTATGTAAATGATTGATATGATTATATGAAAACCACTTTTTGTTCTCGACTTTCAATAGCTTCCTCATAAAAAAATCAAAAGCAAAAAAGACAACACATATAGCAATGAATATTAAAATTATTATAGAACCATTATTATTCATCGTATCCACCTACAGTTTTTTTGTATGTCTAACTTAGCGTTTAAAAAAAGTATAAGTATTCAACTAGCCTGTCTCGATAGTTTAGGCACATTAATTTACAATCCCGACTAAATGTTAACATAAATTGACAGCTTCATAAAGAAGTTGGTGTTCAATTATATGGCCCTTTAATAAAAAATGAGCGCTTATACTTTTATCAAGGATAGCACCCGATTGTGGAACAATCATCATCATTTATTTTTGGTTACAGATTCACTTATCAACTTGCAAAGATAGCCGATTATGTATTCTCTACGTGTCGTTTCTTCTATATCGTTTTTTTCTACAAGGTCATCTATCCCTTTATAAACGGTCTCCCATAAAGGTGTACTTCAAATTGTTTATACGGATGCGACATACCAATGTATACCTCACTATTGTTACTCAACAATCTGGCCCGATTGTTGAAGATCGTTTTTCTTATTGAACTAACGCATCTGTTCGTTAAGTGTAACTCTTCACAATTACTTGATATTATATAGGTGAATAGAAAGATAAATTAAAATTTAGTTTAGTAGTTGTAAAAGTAGGTTATTTATATTATTCTATTATATTTTTTCAAAAAGGAGAGTTTATGAAAAAGATTATTGTTTTTGTATTCACGATATTTATATTATTCTCAGGATTCGCAACACAAAGTTATGCGTTGTCTGATTCGAAATCTGCGGCAATACAAGCGTTGCTAGATGATGCCTCTCGTATATCAGGTGTGCCGGGAATGTCAATCTCAATACTTGCTGATGATGAAGTGTTCTACTTTTCTTCAGGGTATGCTGACCGTGATAAGGGGTTGTCTGCAAGTGAAAATACACTCTATGAGTTAGCCTCGGTCAGTAAAGCTTTTACCGGTATGGGTATTATGCTGTTGGAAGAGCAAGGGCTGCTCTCAATGACTGACCCTGTCCAAAAATATTTACCTTGGTTTACGTTAAAGTATCAAGGGAAACCTGTTGATATGCAAAGCCTTACACTAAATAACTTTCTTCACCATACCAGTGGTCTAACAAATATTAGGCATACTCAAAGTATTCCACAAGGCAATACACCGGATATGTTGCAAAAGACTGTGGAAATGCTCGTAGATGCTGAATTGGCGTTCCCTCCCGGTGAACAGTATAACTATGGAACCGTTAATTATGACGTATTGGGTTTGGTTATTGAGATTGTGTCGCGACAAAGCTATGAAGACTTTATGAGGGAACAGGTATTTCAGCCGTTAGGTCTTCACCAGACGTATGTTTATAAAGAAGATGCTCAAGCCACTGGACAGTTGGCACAGGGCTACCGTTCTTCCTTTTTTATGACAACTCCATTTAAAGCTCCGGATTATGCTGGGAATAAGCCCGCAGGCTACATCATTTCTAATACAAAAGATATGGCGCGTTGGATGGGCATACAGATGGGTATTGTGCAGGACATACCCGAAATATTTCACACGGTTATCGAAAAATCACATAGGGGTGATATGTCTGTTTCGGCTGTCAACGATATGTATTATGCGGCAGGCTGGTCGGTAAACGCCGACCAAACGATTATAGAACACACTGGGGGCAATCCAAATTTCAGAACCGAAGTAGTCATACTGCTAAATGAACGAAAAGCCGTCTGCTTGCTGAGCAACGGCGCAAATACCAATATAAACCTGGTACTAAAAGTTAAAGATATATTAGACGGCAATCTAACTCAGTCATATGAAATAAGCGGCACACAGCTTTTGGATATCATTTTGTCGTCTATCACTATTATTCTTTGCCTATTGGCCGTTCTCCTATTTCTCTTAGGATTACGCAGAAGGAAAACGAATGAGCGGCAGCCAATGACAAAAAAGAGAATAATCGTAACAGTTATTTTCCTGATCGCTACGATTGCCCTGGGTATACTGTGCTGTGCTTTCGATTGGTCAACGATACTTATTTGGCAAACATATAGTGTTCTTACAGCTTTGATTTCTTCAGCATTATTTACAGCAAGCATTACATGGTTTGTATACACTCACCGATAAAATACCTAGCTCCCAAGATAAACATAATGTTAAGTAATTAAATTTCAATTTATCGGTATGCTTAATTTGAAAAACAAAAGACACTTCGGTGCCTTTTTTAATATCATCGACAATTTTCCCAGTCAAACCTAATTACTATTGCTTTCACTAACCTGCTCCGTTCGTGGAATAAGGATTTTTAAACAACTAATATTATTTTTCAAATGACTTTATTGTAAATTAAACAACAATATTATTTTTGTACAAGCGTCGTTAGATAACATTTCTTAAAAGACTGTTATTCAACAATCTGGCCCTTTTCATGAATAAAGTACATTGCCTAGAGGAGAAATCTGTAATTAAGCTAACGGGGCAGTTTAGTTGAAGAAGGTTTATTCTGGCTGGTATTGTAAATATTAGATATATGGTAAAATAAACCACTAAAAACAAATTAACAGATACGGAAAAATATTGGCGATTTGATAGAAGGTTGAACATATGGATGATAAGAAGAAGAAGGGGAAATTACAAGTCTCGGTAATTGTTTTAATGATATTACTATTGGTTGCGGCGTTTGTTTTATTTTTCTTAGGTCATTACATTGTGGCGTTTATTTTATTTGGAATTTTTATGCTGATTTTGGACTCTATTAGTAATTCGTTAGGAAATAAAAATGCAGATTACGTTTATAGAAAAAAT